>NZ_JAFREL010000039.1 GCF_017377655.1 Candidatus Enterococcus ferrettii | reverse complement strand
CATTCCAATAGATCATTATTGTGTGTTTAATTTCTTATCTTTCATTAACTTTATTGATGCAATTGGAGGAATAACTATTAATGTAAAGCAGGCATTTGATGGTGTGACTAAAGACGGACCAGGGGCAATTCATTTTGATGAGGGAACACAACATGTGGATGGTACAAAAGCTCTTTCTTATGCTCGAGAGCGTCATAGCGATAACGACATCATGAGAGGGTTTCGCCAACAAGAAATTATTCAAGCCGTTGGAGAAAAACTAAAATCAAAATCAACTATAAAAAATCTGACAAAAATTATCGACTCCTTTGATAATAACATCCAAACAGATATTACAACCGATCAGCTTCTAGCATTATTAAAAAACGGTTTGACCTATGAAAACTATCAAAAGCAACAACTAACTTTTGATTGGCGAACCTTTAGCAATCAAGACCGCAGCATGGTTGAACTTTATCCGGATAGCATTCAATACGTAAGCCATGAGTTAAGAGTGAGTCTGGGCATTGATAAAAAAGATGCCCGTGACAAGAAAGATTTCGTCTTCCACACGAATGGTCAATATCTTTATCAAAGTGATTACTCTGTACAAGATCCAGATTCTGAAGATCAAGAATCAACCTCGCTCTATGGAAATACTTATATAGGAACACCCGGTAATACTGAAACTGGCGAATTGCCTATTGTTGAAACAAAAAATGGTTTTGTTCCCTGATCGGTAAACTATATTCTTTTAGAAAAAGAGTACGATCTAACAGTTCTCTACAAAATAGAAAATCTGAAAGTGAAATACTGATGTTGGTATCAGGTATTTCACCTTCAGATTTTCTGTTTTATTCACAAGTTCTTCTTTCATAGTCTAACAAGCTTGGCCACATCGATCAACTTCCAATCTCTTATAGCATTGACTTTCATATGATGAAATTTTTTTGCTATAATTCAGGTTACGTCTGCACTATCATGTGATAAATAGATACTGCATACAGAAAAAAATCAATAAAGAAAACTATGTTTTTGTCCTTCCTAACTTAAATTCACTGATAACCTATTTACCTTAACGCCTTACATTCTTTCGTCTTTATAATCTATACTTATTTTCAATTCCTGTTGTCTTGTCCTTCGATTTCAGCAAATACTTCTTTTAAATATTCTTCAATGTCTCCAAGATTAAATAACTGATCATTGTTTCTATTTTTATATAGATAATAGTCTATTTCCATTTCGTTGGGTAAAGAAAAGAATTTAATAGTATCGCTTGACAATAACTCTTTTTCGGCTGCATGAATTACTAAAAATCCTCTATTTTCATTTATCCACTTTTGAACTCCCAGACTATCATGGCAATAAAGAAACTGAGGAATAATGTTGAAAAAACCAGCTGTTTTTTGAGTTAATTGTCTGTGTCCTAATTGATCCGTCAAAATTATAAAGGGCCTTTTTTCTAAATCCTTAGACGCAATTTCACTTAAATCACTTTTTACTAACGATTCATGTGCAACAATCAAAATCTTTGAATGGATCAATAAAGCTCTTTCTAATTGAGAATCTTCAACTAGGCTATTTGTAATTACGAAGTCTAATTCTCTTCGCTTTAATCTATTTAACAGATCCAATGGCGCGGCATTAATATAGTTTATAGGATACCTTTCTCTTTTTACTGTACATTCATTCGCTTCAAATATTAGGACCGACTCACTCACTCCTACTCTAAATATAGGCTGATCAATTCTTTGATATAAAGGGAATTGAATTTTTTTAACTTCTTCTAATATCCTTTCAACCGCAGGCAGGATTTTTTCCCCACTCTCACTTAACATCAACCTTTTCCCTTGCCGAACAAATAAATCATATCCAAGTTCATTTTCAAGACTTTTTAAAGCAGAGCTCAAAGATGATATGCTGACATACAATTCTTGAGAAGCCTTAGAAAGACTGTTGTACTTGGCAATAACGTAGAAATACTCTAATTTTTCAATTGACATTTTCACCACATCCCAGCGTCTTTACTTTAGGTCAACCTAATTTTGCACCCAATTTGTATTATAAACAAGGAAACTTTTTTTATAACTTACGTTCTTTAATTGATGTTAACGTTTGGAACAAGTTTTCAGATAGGTTATCGTTGATTTCTCGAAAATATTTCCTTTCGTTTGAAAAATGACAAATTATTTTCTCTCCACTTGGAGAAACATTCTATTCCATTATTCTTGAAAGTTTTTACACAAAAAGCGAAAAGTATCAAAGACCCTTATCTAATAACAATAGGTACTGCTAAGAAGTACCAACAACAAATTTTTAGTTGTTTTATTCTATTTCGCGAGTATTATAAATTTGCACAACAAAATAGAATCATATTAGGTGAGGTTACTCTGAAGAACACAGGTTATCGCTCGGAAATGTCGAGAGACAGTAACGAGTAAAGCAGGGATTGTCGAATTAAGGCTTTCCTAAGATAACTAGAATTTATTTTCTTACGTCTCAGAAAGCCAAAGCTCAATTACGTGATTACTTATCATCTTTTCTTTTTTGAGTAACCTCCTAATATGATTATTTAGGAGGTTTTTATTTTGAACGTTTTAAAAGCACCAATCACCAAAAAATCTACTCTCATGAAAGCTCTTGGAAACACTACTATAATAGTCATTCTCACCTTGTTTCTATTTATTATGGTTTTCTCGAGTATAAAAATGAATCGACCTCTTAATAGTTTGCCATCAGAGGATTTTTTATCAGTAGCCAGACCTCAAAATGATTTTCTGGCGATAAGCAATCTCTTCTATTTTTCCATTCGCACGATGTTTCGAATGATTGTCGGGATGGCCTGGTCTTTCCTCTTTTCTTTTATTTTTGGCATTTTGGCAGCAAAAAATAAAACGGCTAGACAGATTATTTTACCATTAGTCAACTTTTTAGAATCTGTTCCGCTATTAGGTTTTTTAACCTTTACAACAACTGGCTTACTTGGTCTATTTCCAGGAAATGTGATGGGGTTAGAATGTGTCGCAATTTTTGCAATTTTTACAGGGCAAGCTTGGAACATTATGCTGACACTTTATCAAATAATGGAAGTTGTTCCTTCTGATTTGCTCAATGTGACCGATCAATTCAAGTATAATCCTTGGCAAAAATTTTGGCGACTTGAGTTTGTTTATTCGATTCCAGGATTGCTATGGAATGTGATCATTTCGCAAACTGCTGCCTGGTTTGCCTTAGTAGCCAGTGAGCAAGCTTCTGTTGTATTGTCAAAAGAGAAGACACTCTTTTTACCTGGGATTGGTTCCTATATTCAGGTAGCATTAGACCGCGCAGATTTTAAAGCATGTTTATGGGCTATCTTGGCGTTACTGCTTAATGTTGTAATCCTTAACTTCTTAGTTTTTCAACCTTTAGTCAGGGCTACCTATTATTTCAAGTATGAAGCGGATATCGAAAGTTCAGTTCCACCAAAATCATTGGTTTATCAGTTGATTCAGCATGCTTCTATAACTAAATATTTTTCAAGAGTATTTGCTAATTTTAGTTTTTTCTGGATTTATAAACTGCCTAAGATCTGGTATTTCCTTAAGCTGGATTGTCTGTATAGAAAAGTAGCGAAGCTTCGAAATTTTTTCAAAACTCTTTGGTACGTTCTCTTAGCTATTTTAGTTATAAATTGGTCAATCAAACTTTATTATTTCTTGCCACACCAGGATTTTAGTTTGATTCCACAATTGATGCTGGATACCACTTTACGAGTAACGTTAGCGATGATTGTTGCTGGATTGATTTTCATACCATTAGCGGTTTGGGTTGCCAGCGATAATCGCCGACTGAATGTTGTTCAACCAATTGGACAAGTAATAGGTTCGATTCCTTCAAATATCTATACGCCGTTCATCGTTATTTTCATAAGTATTGGTTTTAACAAGCTAGAATGGTGGACTTTGCCGCTCATCATGGTAGGTTGCCAATGGTACTTTTTTTTCAATGTTATTGCTGGTTATTTAGCAATTCCTGATGAGATTCGTGATGTAACAAAGATATTTAAGCTTTCTAAATGGCAATGGTGGGTTAAATATCTCATCCCGTCTATTTTACCTTACATCATTACAGCGATTATTAATGCTGCGGGTGCAGCATGGAATGCAGACATCGCTGCTGAAAGCATTCAATGGGGAAAAAAACAAATTGATGTAACAGGATTAGGTCACTATATTTCGATCAACGATGGCATAAAAGACAAGTCTGCATTAGGGACTTTGGCCATGTGTTTTATTGTGGGACTATGTATTGCATTTATTTGGCAACCTCTTTATCGAATCGCTAAAGATCGGTTCCACTATTAATACTAGTAAAAGCTATTCATACTAAATATGTTGACTACAAAAGAAGTAATTTTGACAAATGAGATCTGGTCTTAAGCTGAAAGGAGAAGTATATTTAGGTTTGAATACTTAAATATGCAAAACTATTATGGAAAATACAGAATTGTTAAATGTGAAATCTGTCTATAAAGAATTTGAAATTGAAGGACATAAGGAGAATTTGAAAGTCCTAGATAACGTAAATCTAACCGTTAAAACCAATGAATTTCTGAGCGTTATTGGGCAATCGGGAACTGGTAAATCAACTTTACTAAGAAGTATTGCAGGACTCGTACAACCAACTACCGGTGAAATTATTTTTGAAAACAAAAAAATATCAGAACCTGACTCAAATATAAGTATGGTATTCCAACATTTCGCTCTTTTTCCTTGGCTGACCGTCGAAAAAAATATCAGTTTTGGTCTAGAAAATCACAGTGGGCTCTCACGCGAACAAGTAAAAAGAAGAGTGAAAAACTTGATCGAAATGATTGGTTTAAATGGCTTTGAGAAAGCCTATCCGCGTGAGCTGTCTGGTGGAATGAAGCAGCGAGTTGGATTTGCCAGAGCATTAGCGACTGAACCTAGCTTATTATTGTTAGACGAACCTTTTTCCGCACTAGATATCGTCACTGCTAGCCAACTATCCAATGATTTATTAGAAATTTGGCTAGAAAATCAAATTGCTACAAAATCAATTGTAATGATTACTCATGATATTCAACAGGCTGTTCAGCTTTCTGATCGAGTAATTTTAATGGACTCGAATCCAGGACGTATAGCGAAAGTTTATCCAATCGATATCCCTAGAAAACTTCGCTCTCCAAAAACAATTATAAACATTGTGGAAAAAATCACTGAAGAAATGATTATGATATCTAGAGACTAATTTCTTCGAGCGACGTATTTTATTCATTGATTACTCGGAGGGCACCCTTCTTTATTACTATAATTTTAACTCATCACTGTTCTTATGCCTGTTGTAGCAGCAATTAATGCTTACTGCAACAGGCATTAAAAATGTAATAGTACATATTCCGCTGAATGATAAAATCTAACTAAGCAATTACAAATAGGATGATTATGCCATAATTTAAGAGGCGAATACGGTAAATAACGAAAATGTAAGCCTTTTTTATTTTTAATTTATAAGTGATAATTCCCAGAATTATTACTTCCAAAACGGTTTACATCTACTAGATTTTTTCCTTTGAACACAAAAAAGGAGTGACAATTCCTAGAATCGTCACTCCTAATGCCTATAAAATAAAATTAGATTTCTATTTTATCAAACTTTATCTCATTTTTCAACTTAAAAACCCTTGCTGTTTTAAGTTGTCCTTTGTAATATTTTTCAAAGTATCATTAGAAAAGTAATTTGCGATATAGTCACTCCAAGTCGTATCGTGTGTTATTCCCTACTCCATTAAGATTTGATCATACTCTTAGAAAAAATCATTTGGTATGCTGTCATATTTTTCTTCAAAAATATTAAATCTAGCTGAAATTCTAGGTCTTTTACCAGGTTTATCTAGTGGTTTCCCTATAGATGGATATGTGTATTCAGGAAGTTCAAACAATTGAATTATCTTATTTGCATGATACCTAACACCTCCTACAATTACACATCCTAATCCAAGACTTTCGACAACATTGACAGCGCTCATAGCAGCTAATCCAGCATCAATTCCTACAACCAACAGATTATCAATATTTGTCCCAAAATCATGTTCTAGGTTTTTCGAACCCATTATAATTTTTGAACGATTAAAATCAGCAACGAAAAGCAAAAATACTGATGACTTTAACATATGACTGTTCAACGGGTTTAACTCAACTAATTTGCCCTTTTTATCATTGTCATTAACTATTATTACACTGTAAAATTGTCCGTTTATATGAGTAGGTGCATTCTTTAAGCAAGCAGTTATTATTTGTATTTTCTTATCATCAATTTTGAAATCCTCGTCAAAAACTCTGTTTGAAACATGGTTTGATATAGTTTTAATTACTTCATTCATCCTAGTTTACACTTCCTTTACTAGTTTCCTGTTTTTTACTATCGAAAATTCCTCCTGCCTTGTAAATTAGCAGTACTACTAAATAAGTAGCAATTGTAAAGAAAGCTATACCAAAGAAACCAGAAAATCTAGTAAATAGTATCCCACCTACTATTCCCCCGATTGTCGTTCCAGTGTACATCGCTGCGTTTGACAGAGAGGAGATCGTACTTCTTGCTGTAGTAGTCGTACTTTGTAAAGTAGTCATAAATATTGGGAAGATGAATCCATTGACAACAAAAGCTAAAGTTAATACCACTTCTGCCATAATCAGAGAACTAGAAAATGGTGCGATAAAATAAAGAATACAAAGAGATAGAATGCCAATAAGTAATGATTTTGGTATTCCCCATCGAGCTATTAGCTTGTTCCCAAACAATGTTCCTATTAGATTTCCTGCTCCAATTGCAATCATTGCTGTACCAACACCAGAAACCCCTAGATGAAAATCTCTAGTCAACCAAGATCCAATAAATGTCATCATACAAAAGTTTCCAGTTTGAAAAACTAAATAAGCAACTAGATACTTTATAGCTAGACTATTTTTTAGTAAACCTCTATAAATCTTTATAATTGAAGAGTTTTGTGCTATCTGACTCTGAATATTTAGTGAAGGTAAAATCGTACTTACTATTAATATCATAATAAGTGAAGCGCCTGAGATTGCGAAAAATGGGGCTCTCCAAGATATTACAGCTAGATAGCTTCCAATTGGAACTCCAATAAGCTGTGAAATAGCCAATCCAGCACTAGCCATTCCAATCATCTTTACAATCTTTTCTTTAGGTGAAATGACAGGTATTGAAGCCCATACTTGTGGAGTTACAAAAGATGCACTCACCCCAGCTAAAAATCTGAATAATATCATTAGTTCGAAACTTGTTGCAAATCCGCATAAAAATGTTGATGAAGCAAAACCGATAAAACCAAAAATCATAACTTTTTTACGATCCCTTCCATCAGAAAAAGGACCGCTTATTAACGCAAACAAAGCATAACCTAGAGCATAAGCACTTACCATCCAACCTGATATACTTGATGAAATTCCATAAAGTTCTGATAAAGTAGGTAAAAGTGGAGATACTAAAAATGTATCAGTACCAATTAAAAACATGACTAAGAAAAAGATAAAAGAATATTTCTTCATAAAAACAACTCCAGTCGCATTAATTTGATTGTTCTAAAAATATAGAACTATAGAATAATAATTTACGCTTATTCTGGGATTATGAATATATCGCAGAAAAAGAAACCCAGATTCTATAGTGAATCTAGGAATCCCGAAAGATACTTATTAAAAGCATCATAGTTTAATGAAACAAATTTTTCTCTAGATTCCTTTCTAGTAAATGTTAATCCAGCTTCCCTAAGTGCTTTGAAATGATAAGAAACGGTTGATTTACTTAAATCAATACTTTCACCAACCTCTCCACAACCAATTTCCTTACCACTATTTTTAAGTAAGCGAATAATTTCCAATCTTGCAGGATCAGCTAGAGCTTTTAACATTTTTACTCTCGTTTCATCTTCTTGTCGTTGCGATAGTTTCATATTCATAAAACTATCATATTACTAATCTTCTATTTTTACAAGTCTAATGGTAATTTTGTATCGTTAGTTTATGTCTAATGAAATTGTTCATAATCGTGGAATGGATTTATTTTGGTACTTCTATTAGTTCAGAAATATGGAAATGAGGTGATTATACTTAAATAAACAGAAGATAAAAATTCTTTTGGACGAAAACGTATTTATCCAAAAATCACCCCCAACTGAGTGCATGTGGAAATGATTAGGAACAATTATTAAAGAATCTGTTTTAGGTGATGATATTTTATTTAAGGGGAAGCTAGGGCATAATTAAAAAGATGACTTCAAATTCCGAACAGAGAAAATGATTGAGCTGATTAGCATCCTTTCTTTTGTCCCAGCCTCTTGGCATTAGTTATTCCATTTTTGCTTTAAAAACTCTGATAAAAAAATTGCTTTAAAGGTTTATTTACTCAAAATCAGCATGCCGTTTAAACATCGTTTCTGAAGTTTCTCCACTCTCATCCATTAAATTCAAGACCAAGCTATCAAATGTCAAGAAAACTAACTGCTCAAAAGCTGTTCCCATGGGTTGACTGAAGCCTTCCAAAGAACGATTGTTTTCATCTTTAGTTACACCAGGTAACGTTAAAATCGAAGAAGCTAGCTTGCCAATAGTTGAGTCGGCCTTCATGGTTACGAGAACAATGTCAACTCTGTTAGCAGCAGCTCTTTCAGCTAAAGATCTCAAGCTAGTCGTTTCTCCCGAACCAGAACAGATGATCAAAAGATCACCTGGACACGAGTGTGGTGAGCTGATTTCACCAACTATACTTACCTCAAACCCTAAATGTAACAGTCGATTGGCAAACGCTTGAATCGCAATCCCTGATCGTCCAACACCAGAAAGAAAAATGTGATTTGCTTTTTTTATTTTATCAAGAACAAGTGAAATTTGTTCAGTATTAATTTTTCTTGCGTTTTGAGTAAGTTCCTTGAGAATACACAAGGTATAATTTTCCAATTTTCTCCTCCTAAACTTCCGCTAGGGCCGTTTTTAAATTTGTAATCATTTCTGCTTCTTTATTCTCTTTACTAAAAATATATCCACCTGAAACAAACATATCTGCTCCTGCTTTGGCACAGGGCTTAATCGTTTTATTATCGATTTTACCGTCTACTTCAATTAAAAAGTGGTAGTCATGTATTTTTCTTAGCCGATTCAGTTCTACAATCTTATTAACAGTTGAGTCGATAAAATCTTTGTTAGGTCTGCCGGGATTGATCGTCATGACTAATACCAGATCAACTTCGGAAAGGATCGGTTCTAACAATGACACAGGAGTGGCAGGACTGATAGCAACGCCGGCTTTCTTTTTTCGCTCCTTGATCATTTGAATGATGTGCACACCATTATTTGTTGCTTCAGCATGATACGTAATAGAATCCGCACACGCATCCAGAAAAGCTGGAACAATTTTCTCAGGTCTCTCAACCATTAAATGGACATCCAATAATGTATCATCAATTTCCTTTAATTCTTTGACAATACTGGGTCCTGAAGCCATGTCTGGCACAAAACATCCATCCATCACATCTACATGCAGCCATTTTGTTTCGGTCATTTTTAATACGTTTAAGGTTGCTTCTATACGACTGATTCGCGAGCTAAACAGTGAAGGTGCTAAAATATACTCTTTCATCAAAACTATTCCCCCATAATTACCACATTGATTAATCGCTCACGCTCACGTAAGCGATCCCAATCAACAAAATATACGCGTCCTAAAGAACCGATTTGCAGCTCTCCATTTTTTAAGATTAGTGACTGCGAGTTAGTACCGTAGATCGATGCTTTTAAATGAGCATCGGTATTCAACATTACCCACTTCTCAGCAGGATAATTTGGATCGCTCAACGAAGTCCCAAAAGCGATATGTTCTGGTCCTGGGCTGTGATATTGTCCCTCAGTTGTCATAATTGGGGCTACTTTTTCCATCGCTTCATTGATGTCTACGTGTAGAAAATCGTCTCCAAAATAATTCACGTCATGCATGGTTTCTTCATAGAAGAATGAACAAGTTGTATGGGGCGTGGTAATAGTCATCACACCATCTACCACCCCAGATTCTAATGCCATACGGACCAAATCATCGCGTAAATCATGATAGGAAGCACGCCCTTCTATTGTATGCAATTTGATTGTGTCATGTTTGATCATCTATTCCAGTTCCAATCGTCGTGCTACATCTTCAAATATTTTATCTGCTCCAATTCCGGTTAATAGGCCTAATCCATTGATTACCTTATCTTTGATTGAATCTGGAACAATCGTCGTGCTGACAACGACATCGTATTCATCCATTTTGTTTAATTCATCCGCAATCTTAGATTGATAAATTTTAACCTGATCTGTATAGTTTTCAGCTTCTAACCACTTGTTGATTTTTGATACTGCAATAGTTGAGGTTGCGTGGCCAGCGCCACAGATTACTAATAATTTTTTCATGATGTATTCCTGCTTTCTTTATTAAGCTTCTTGTATTTTTTTTACTTTATTTGCTTTGATTTTATTGAGGTAAAGCATTCCTGCTACGATTAAAACACCTAAAATCACGATGCCAAAGACTCCTAGTTTTTGAGCGAGTAGTACAAACAATCCTGCTGGCCAAAGTCCACTTAGCAGCATCGTTACTAGTCCAGATGTACCCACATCAAAGTTTGCCATTTGAAAAAGATCCGTCACGATAGGAGCCAGCCAGGTAGATAAATAGAAAGTCATAACTAGATAAAGTGAACAACCCACAAGCGATCGAACAATATTGCCTTTAAAGAATGGGACCATTAAACAGATCGCAAAGGTGAAGAAAGCCAGATCACCAAAAGGCAACACTTGATTTCCTGGTAGGATTACTGCAAGTAATAACGATATAGGTACTAACAATAATGCAGTAGACATGACCGTCGGATGACCAACTGTCAACGCCGCATCCATCCCAATATTTACAACACGCCCGTTTAGTTTCTTGTCAGTAAATTCTTTAGCCGCTTCAACAATTGGCAACAACCCTTCCATAAACATCGCTACCATTTTTGGCATAACCTTCATAACTGCAGCGGTTTGCATCGCCAACAGCCCCACACCTGCAGCATCATAGCCTGCTAAGAAACCAACGACGCCTCCAATGATCAATCCAATGACAACCGTGTCACCAAAAATCCCAAATTTTTTGGTCAGGCTTTCGGCATCTGCATCAATCTTGTTAAACCCTGGAATTCGATCAAACACCCAATTCATCGGCTTTGCGAATAACACTCCTGACAATGCCATCATATGAGTAATTGCAATACCTGGATATCCAAAGAATTCACTCACTTCTTCTTGAGCAGCATCCGCTAAGAACCATTGTAAAAGAACGGCAACAATTGCTCCGACAAGTCCAAACCAGAAGTTACCCGTTACCGTTTGAACCAGCATACCTAAGAAAATCGGGAACCAAAAATTCCAAATATCAACATTCAAGGTTTTGGTCAGGCCAAGTATCACTAAAATAAAGTTCAAAATCAATGAGATAGGAATCATTAAAATTCCTAAAGAGGTTGAAAAAGCGAGTGGACCACCGACACCAACCCCAATATCTAAAACATTCAAGGACGTTCCAAATTTCTCACCCATTTGCTGGATCGCACTACCTAAACCACCAGCGAGCAAATCCAAAACCAATCCTAAGCCAATATTACCAATACCAACGGTTACCCCAGAAATAAAAGCTTTGCCCGGTTTTAAACCAAAGAATAAACCGATTATAAAAATGATAACTGGCAGGAAAACAGTTGATCCTAGTCCAATAAACCATTGAATACCACTCATAATAACATCCATTTACTTTTCCTCCTTGATTGTTCTAATAAACACCAGAATCATTTAGCAATTTACTAAACTCTTCTTGAGATGATAACTCTCGTAATTGATTAACTTTCTGATCATCAGTAAATAATGTCATTAAGTTTTGTAAGGTTTCTACTTGTTCATGAGGAACCGCCATCGCCAACATAAACACTAAATTGACTTCGATGTTATGGTTTTTATCTGTCATATCTTGAAAAATTACCGGTTCTTCCAATGATGCAAAACAGATTTGTGACTTGTTAACATAGACGGAATCTGTATGAGGAATCGCAAAGCCGACACCATTGAATTCCAATCCAGTAGGGTATTCTGTTTCTCTTGTCGTGATGCCGTCTAAGAAGCTTGCTTTGACACATTCCGCTAGATAAAGTTTTTTATACATATCTTCAAATAAGTGCTTTTGATCTTCTGGTTTGATATGAAATAAACAAAGTTCTTGATCAAAAAACATTTTAGTTTCCTCCAATACTAAAAATTTGTAGCATTTGCGATGAATCTTTGATTTTCACAAGGGTATCAACCTTTTTCTTCTCATCAATAAATTGATAGAGTTCTTCGACAACTTCACGAATTTCGGGTAAGTCTTCTTCACTAAGATTTACCATAATAATTAACTTAACTGTACGATCTCCCCAATTGATCGCTTTTTTAAGGGATACAATATATATGTGCGACTTAAGAATAGTTGTTGGATCTGCATGGGGTAATGCAACACCACTATCTAAGTTAGTATTGCCAATATCTTCTCTGTCAAAAATAGATTTACGAAAACTAGGCAAAACTAATCTACACTTCTCAAGCTCATCAATCATATTATTTAAGCAATCAGCTTTATCGGAAAAAAAATTTTGCAAGTTAATTAATTGAGGGCTGATGTATTTATTCAACACCTCTGCTTCAAAAGCATGCTCTAATGAAGCCGATATCCCAAAAAGTTCACCTTGGATAAGATACTTCGTATAAGCTTCCATGATCTTGATATAATCTTGGTCACTGACTAAAGGTGTTACCTTCACAAAGGGAACCTTTGACTGGGGAATATCTATTGAGCTGATGATCAGATCAATATTTTCTTTGTCACTTTTATTAAATCGTTCCATTGTAGAAATCTCTACATTATCATGAGCCGGTATGAACTTCCGAACTTTAGAAAAAATAAACTGTGCTGAAGACATCCCATATTGACAAACAATGATAATATTATTTGCTTTGGATTGACGATCCAAGGCAATTTGGAAGTGAATTAAAATAAATGAAATCTCGTCATCGTTCAAAATAACATCATACTGTTGTTCCACTATAACTAGTGCATACCAGACAATACTAAAAAGCTCAGAGTACTGATCACGAATACTCTCCAATAAAGGATTCTCAATGTGAATTCCTCGTTTTAGACGGAGAATCATAGCAGGTACATGGTATATTAATGAATTGAAGAGGTGTTCATCCTGTGTCAGATCAACTTTTTCAATTTTACTCATTCTCGAAATCAGTCGGTGAACCAAATCGACATAAGTTTCGTCACTAGCTTTCACCTCAGTAGTTACTCGATGAGCGAAAAGTTGACGTGACAAGTATTCTTTATCTGCTTCACTAAAAATCAACCCGGTTTCTTGTGACAATTCCTCAGACATTTCATTAGCAACCACAAAAGTCTCCATATATCGTATGCTGCTAAATAAGTAATCAGCTTCACCTTCAACATGAAACCCGATTTTAAGGCGTCGGCATTGAACTAAAAGAGTGGTCAAAAGTGATTCCATATAGTAATCAGAAACATTCTCAGTGAGTTCTCTAAAATTCTTATGCAGAACTTTTGACACGATATCCACTAATTGTTTTGAAAAGAAGTGATACAGCTTCCTATTAATAGAATTCTCCTCACACAGATTTGAAAAATGAGCTACTAACTGTTTCGCTGCTGATTGAATGTCATTTTCTTGACCTTGGCTAATCAAGCCATCATTATTAGATGTTATTTCAATATTGTTCGATACAATGATCTCGTTCATGATTTTCAAATCGTTATAAAGTGACGTTTTGCTGACTAAGTATTGTTCAGCAAGAGATTCTAATGTTGGATTATCTTCTTCGAAAAATACACTTTTGATAATTTTGACTCTTCTATTTATCGGCGATAATTGATCTTGCGAAAGCTCATTTTCTAGTTCTTTTAAAAAGTTTGCTTTTGCATGATGTTCACCAGATAGTCGGATACCTAAAGAAGGTAATCTTTCTATCTCTACATAATAAGGCTGAATGAAAAGTCGAAGTGTTTCTAAATCTTGAAATACAGTTTTAGTTGAGACAGATAATTTTTTACTATAGAAAGAAGCAGGTAAAAATTCATCATGTTCAATTAGCAAGCGCGCGAGTTTTATTTGCCTTTCGTTCATGGATATCACCTTTCTGTTAGCTAACGTTCTTCTTTACATGTCAAAGATAACATGATAGATAAGCGCTAACAATTACATAAATTTCCTTATCTATTGTGGAAGTGAGTTAACGTACTTACCGAAGTACATTTTCTATATATAGATTCAAGAACTCCATCTTTGAAAATAGTTTGAGAATCGATTATTTCAGTTTTAAATCAGTTTAGTAATATTGACTTAATTTACATCAACTTTTCACGATAACGTTTCTTACAAGTTTTAAGTTTTGAACACGACCGAGTAGGAGATTAACCATTAATTAATTAGTCGACCTCTCCCCCCCGTACACCAGACTGTCTAACAAATATCTCCATGAAACTAGTATAATAAAACTAGATTACTCTAGAGGGATGTATAGTGATGCGTAATCATAAAGATTTTTCATGAGATCAATTAGGTTTCCAACTTTTCTCTAATCATTTGTTTCTGCCCGATTAAAAGTAACGTCCGTCAGCTGTAATCCCCAGATACAAACTGTGTAAAGTATCGTTGTAGCTTTTCTCTGTCCATTTGCATAACAAATTTTTGTTCATTTTCAATCAGTTGATCAACGAGCCCCATCGAAAAACATCTTCGATCAAACGTGATGATCGTTGACTGTCTAAGAATCGTCTTTAATTGATCAGATGTTGTGAAGCGCACGTCCGTTCTTTAAATTTATAAGGTCCAATACAGGTGTCCAGAACAATCTTAATAATACAATCATAGAGTAAAGACACTTTTTCTATTACAGGAGTAACTACTTTTTCAGGATTGGCCCCCCATACTTTTTTGCATTTTCTTTTGTTGAAGGTAAAACGATATCCGAACCATTGATTGCAGTGACGATGTACCCATTTAATTTCGCAAGTTTGTTGTCATACTTTTCATGCGCCATAGAATGGTAATCCACATCATCAAATGAAGCACATTCGGATTAATTTTTATTCGAACTTTATAAAAAGCAACCGTCGAAATATCTAAAGTTTTTTCTTGCGCAGTATAAAAATTGAGGAGTTTGGAAAATTGTGAGGTGCCTTTTTGTAAAAACATTTAAAGCATTAATTAGGTTAAGCGGCGTTGCTTTTCTTATCCGAGTGAAAGCTTGGGGCCTGCCTTCGCGAATGTCTTCTAAGAAAATAGTAGGAACTTCGTGAGTAAATTCGGAAAAATTATTTACTATCATCTTTTCACCGTCTCCTTTGAATGCAGTATCTCTTTTAAGTATAGTTTGAAATCGAAATAAAGAAGTACCTATTCGCAAATTTTCACGAATAGGTACTTCTTTATTGAAGACAAGTGCCTTAATTTAATGCCATTGCCTTTGAGATGCTTTCATCTTATATTATGCCGATAAAATTCCCAAGAAAATGCGACATTTTTGTCCTTTTTTCAGTTTCCGACAACTATTCTGACAGCAAAAACTAGTTTTAAACACAAAAACGTCTTTTAGTAACAAAGCAAAAACCTTGATTTAATAAGCTTTCCCTTCGATAAAACTCTATTTCTTCGGCTCGTCTTCATCCATTTTCAAAACGGCCATGAAGGCTTCCTGTGGTACTTCCACGGAACCAATTTGTTTCATCCGTTTCTTACCAACTTTTTGTTTCTCCAGCAATTTACGCTTACGAGATACGTCACCGCCGTAACATTTCGCCAATACGTTTTTGCGCAATGCTTTGATATCCGTTCGGGCTTGAATCTTAGTACCAACTGTTGCTTGAATTGGTACTTCGAATTGTTGGCGTGGAATTAACGTTTTTAGTTTCTCTACGATGGCACGGCCGCGTTCTTGAGCAAATTGTTTATGCACGATAAAGCTTAGAGCATCGACTTTTTCAGCGTTCAATAAGATATCCATCTTAACTAGTTTGCTCTCTCTGTAATCGGCAATTTCGTAATCCAAGGAGGCATAGCCTTTGGTGCTGGATTTTAGCTTGTCAAAGAAATCAAACACAATTTCTGACAGTGGAATATAGTAAACCACATTTACTCGGTAATCATCCAAATAATCCATGGTGATAAATTCTCCACGTTTTCGTTGTGAAAGTTCCATGACCGCTCCTACATAATCGTTAGGAACCATGATATTGGCTTTAACATAAGGCTCTTCCACCGTTTGAATTTTAGATGTATCTGGGAAATCGGCTGGATTGTCCACTACAATTTTTGTCCCGTCAGTTAAATTTACATGATAGATAACCGATGGTGCAGTAGTAATCAGCTCTAAATTAAATTCACGTTCTAAACGTTCTTGTACAACATCCATATGCAGTAGACCTAAGAATCCGCAACGGAAGCCGAATCCTAATGCTTGCGAGGTTTCCGGTTCAAATTGTAAGGCTGCATCATTTAACTGTAATTTTTCCAACGCTTCTCGTAAGTCGTTATAGCGAGAAGTATCAATTGGGTACAAGCCGCAATAAACCATTGGATTCATTCTGCGGTAACCGGGCAAGGCTTCTGGTGTTGGGTTGTTGGCCAAAGTTACGGTATCACCGACTTGGGTGTCTTGAACAGATTTGATGCTGGCAGTTATATAACCAACGTCGCCAACCATCAAGTAATCTCGTTGAATCGCTTTTGGTGAGAATACTCCCACTTCCGTTACATCAAATGTTTTGCCATTATTCATTAATTGAATTTTATCGCCAGGCCGAACAACACCGTCCATAATTCGCACATTTAGCACCACACCTCGGTAGCTATCGTACACTGAATCAAAAATCAACGCTTTTAGTGGTGCTTCAAGATCGCCCGTTGGTGCGGGAACCATCTCCACAATTTGTTCTAAAATTTCTTCGATTCCGATACCTGTTTTGGCACTAGCTAACACTGCGTCCTCAGCATCAATCCCGATTACGTCTTCGATCTCCTTGCGCACACGTTCTGGATCAGCTGCCGGTAAATCGATTTTATTGATGACAGGTAAAATTTCCAAGTCGTTATCTAAGGCCAAATATACATTCGCTAAAGTTTGGGCTTCAATCCCTTGCGCGGCATCCACCACCAAGACAGCTCCTTCACAGGCAGCCAGACTTCGAGAAACTTCATATGTAAAATCGACGTGTCCGGGCGTATCAATCAAGTGGAAGGTATAGGTTTCGCCATCTTTTGCATCATAATGTAGTTCGATAGCATTTAGTTTAATAGTAATGCCTCGTTCCCGCTCTAGATCCATCGAATCCAACAATTGATCTTGCATCTCCCGGGAACTAACGGTATTGGTTTGTTCCAAAATACGGTCAGCCAAGGTCGACTTTCCGTGGTCAATATGGGCAATAATCGAAAAATTTCGAATTTTTTCCTGTCGTTTTTTCATTTCATTTATATTCACGAAGATTCCTCATTTCTTTTAATCAGCACCACTCATTATACCAACGATTGTACGATAAAAAAAGGCTTTTTACCATTTCTCAACGTTGGGGAGAGAAAAATCGAGGTGCTTTTGATATACTTGTTCTATAAACTAGATTTGGAGATGAAAGAATGGACCATGAGTTGAAAAATGAAATGGAACTGCGGCGAGTTGGCGAAGAGCACTTGGATCAGTATGATGAGCTTCTAAGCTATGTCTTTCAAGTCACAGAAGAGGATATTGAAAGCAGCGGCTACGAAAACAAACGGGAAATGGTTCGCGCAAAAAAGCCTGTGCTGGAGCAGTCAAAGGTTTTCGGCTGGTTTCATCATGACAACTTGATTTCTCAAATTGCTATTTATCCTTGTGAGGTAAATATTCACGGGAAAATTTTTACAATGGGCGGAGTTACTGGAGTCGGAACGTATCCAGAATATGCCAATCATGGGTTAATGAAGGACTTGATTAAGCTAGCTCTAGATGAAATGCGGAAGGACAAGCAGTGGATCTCATATCTTTACCCTTACAATATTCCATATTATCGGCGCAAAGGCTGGGAAATCATGTCTGACAAGCTAAGCTTTAAGGTAAAGGATACCCAACTGCCTAAGCAAGTAGAGGTTCCAGGAATTGTGGAACGGCGTGATGTGGATGATCCTGATGTCTATAAAGTGTATGATACCTTTGCTCTGAAAAATCATGGAGCGATGATTCGTAAGGAGTTAAATTGGGAAGAATATTGGCGCTTTGAAAATGAAGAAGAGCGAATTGCTGCAATTTATTACGACCAAGAAGGTCAGCCGATGGGTGTACTTTTCTATTGGATTTATGATGAGGTCTTTCATATTAAAGAAATGTTTTATCTGAATCAGGAAGCTCGTAATGGATTATGGAATTTTATTAGTGCCCACTTCTCCATGATTTACTGGGTAGAGGGCGATATTTACAAAAATGAGCCCTTATCCTTTTTACTTGATGATAGTGAAATTAAGGAAACGATTGCTCCTTACTACATGGCACGCATTGTCGATGTCAAAGAATTTTTACAGGAGTATCCTTTCTACAAACAAGTAGAGCCTTTCTACTTTGAAGTGAGTGATCCGGTAGCTGACTGGAATAACGGTGTTTTCAGTGTAAGCTGGGATGAAGCTGGCAAAATACAGATAACTAACCAGCCGATTGGCCATCAGGTTAAACTTTCGATTCAAACCCTAACTTGTTTGTTAATGAATTATCGTCGCGCCTCTTATTTAGCACGTATCGAACGTCTAGAGGCTGATAAAGAAACGATTCAATTATTAGAAGAAACATTACCCGACATGGAGGCGTATTTTAGTGACTATTTCTAAACATATTTATTTTGCAGGACCCATGTTTGCTCGAAGTGATTTGCGCTACAACGAACACTTAGTCAAACAAATTCGTGAGCTCTCTTCAGACATCACGGTATATTTACCGCAGGAAAATGAAGCAATTAATGACAAATCAGCTTATGCTGACAGTAAGATGATTGCTTTAGCCGACACTGAAGAAGTCCTGAAAAGTGATTTGATGGTAGCTGTCTTAGATGGAATTACCATTGATGCTGGTGTCGCTTCTGAAATTGGTGTCGCTTATGCTAAGGAGATCCCAATCATCGCCTTGTATTCTGATACCCGGCAGCAGGGTGCTGACAACCAGAAAAAACTGACTGCTTTAGCTACACCAGCAGAAAATCAGTTCCATTATTTGAATCTATACACTGTTGGTTTAGTGAAGCTAAATGGACAAGTCGTTGCCACAGAAGATGACTTGCTTAAGGCAATCCAGCAAACTCTTCTAGAAGGAAGGAATTAGGATGACTTATCGTAAATTGCAAATGGGGCTGGTTGTCTTCGGTTTTATTTGTTTAGCTTACAACATTTATGAACTGATCGTCAGCAAATATTCAACTCAGCAGGGCATTGTTTTCGTAGTGGAATGTTTAGCTGGGATTGCATTGATTTTTTTACCGGAGCTGATACGAAAATTTTTCAAACTGGCTCTACCTGAAAAGATCGTTTATTTCTATTGGTTCTTCTTAGTTATTTCAGTTTTCTTGGGAACCTCTTTGCATATGATTTCCCGAATTTCTTTTTGGGACAAAATTTTGCACGCGGTAAGTCCGATGGTTCTGACAGCAGTTGGTTATGGCTTGATTGGCTTTTTCATGAAGGATGCGCCAATTAGCAAAACTTCCCCTTGGCTGTTTCTGCTTTTCGGTTTTGCTTTCGCTGGACTATGCGGTGTTTTTTGGGAGTTCTGGGAATTTCTTTGCGATACGGTAGCGGACATGAATCTACAGCGTTATGCTACTTCTAGCGGAGAATTACTGGTGGGACGAGCAGCTTTGATGGATACTATGGGAGACTTGTTAACCAACACGATCGGGGCGTTGATCATGGGTATTTTTGCAGCGGTGCAAGCCCGAGGCGACGCAAGCCACTTCGAAGAATATCGCTTGAAACGAATGAAATAGATGTGTAGTGGTCCTTGTTAGTTATCATTTCTAACAAGGACTTTTTTTGCTGCCAAGAAAGACTAAGTAAACTCGCTTAACTCTGCAGCAATGAGACTAAAATTTTGATAACTGACTTCTCACATTTCTAAAATCTTTCACTTATTGTCGACAAAGTTAGTTTGTGCAGCTGGATAACTGTCACTTTGTGGCAACAGCCTTGCCATCTGTGAGATCTTGTATTCTATTTAATGAGTCAAAAAAACCCAGTGACAAAATTCGCTCACTAGGCCTATAACTACATGTTAGTTTTTGGTTTATGCTGTTTCATCGTATAGTCAGATAAGGTAATTTTGATAATACCAGTCCGCTCAATCATTCGCTCAGGGATTTCATCAAAAGACATCCCTTTGGCTGCATGATCCATTAACGCATGAAGAGCATAGCGTTTCTCCTCGACGTCGTTTAACAATTCAGCCTTGCCAAAACCAATGATACTTTCGTAAGCATACGAATATCTGTCTGCTCGATTGCCGCCTTCAATCAGCGCATGCTTGTCGTCGATTTCAATGGCAACCTTCTCATCAGCCTGAAGACGGCTGATTTTTTCCCCTTGTGTTGCCCCGTGAACATAAAGAATTAATTGCTCCTCTTCCCACTTGTAGCCATAGTTGACCGGAACGATGTACGGGTATTCTGGTCCATTAAAAGCAATTCGTACTACCTGACACGTTTCAACTAATGCTTTGATTTCCTCAAGATCAGTTACTTGCCTTTCTTTTCTACGCATAAGACTCCCCCTTTGTTTCCTCCCATTATACAAGATTAGAATTTGAAAAGAAAATCTTTTTTTTAGTGAAAAAAACTGAAAATTGTTAAATCAAGCTTTTACAAATATAGTAAAGAAAACCTTTATTTATCAAGGATTCCCCCCTTTTCATTGATCGTTTTTTAAGCTAGAATAGCGATGTAAATGTTCGTGAAAATTTCAACAAACTGAAAGGCGTGTTTCTAATTTGTTCGATGCAATAATATTTGATGTTGATGATACCATTTATGACCAGCAGCAGCCATTTCGTAATGCCATCAAAAAAGTATTTCCTAGTGTACGTTCGCAAGACATGCATCCTCTATATATTCGTTTTCGGGTGCATAGTGACGAGAATTTTAATAAGGTAATTACTAGTGATTGGACGTTGACCTACATGCGAAACTTCCGGATTTGCCGATCATTGGAAGAATTAAATTATCCGACCATCTCTGATGATACGGCTCTAGCCTTTCAAGAGGTTTATGAGAAAGAATTAGATACCATTGTTATGCATCAAGAGGTTCGCAAAGCCCTCGATTTTCTACAAGAGCAGGAAATTGCTCTAGGGATTATTACCAATGGTCCCACTGACCATCAACATAAAAAAATCATGCAGCTGGATTTATTAAACTGGGTACATCCTGATCATGTCATTATTTCCCAAGCAACTGGCTATGAAAAGCCCGATAAGGAAATATTTAAACTTGCTGAAAAGCAATTTGACCTAGTGCCTGAGAAAACCTTATATATCGGTGACAATTTTGATAATGATGTTGCTGGCTCAAAAAGTGCTGGCTGGAAGGCGCTGTGGTTTAACCATCGCCAACGAAAACTATCCAAAGAAACTTTGCCAATTCATGATATCGAACTAACGGCTTTTGAACAGCTCTTGCCTGCACTAAAGCAGCTGGTTCAAACGGAAGAATTGTTGTGTAACGCCTAAAAAACCTTAGAGAAACCTGAGCCAATAGCAGCGGCTTTCGTTTCTCTAAGGTTTTATTCGTTTTCTTTTTCCTGCTTGCGATATTTCTCCATCTTCTTACTAAATAAAGCACCATTAGAAGGTGGTGTATATGTGATAGCATTTGCTCCAGCCTCAATCGTTTTCGCGATTGTTTCTTCATCTGGACCGCCGGTTGCCATAATTGGCAGCTCTGGATAGCGTTCTCTAAAATATTTTACTGTATCAACGGTATCTTTGGCTGCACTGATGTTAATAATCTGTACACCTGCTTCAAGCTTTTCATCAATTTGTGAATGAATGGAAGTTACTGTGCTAACTACCGGAATATCAATGACATCATTCACTGCTCTGATAGTGTCTACTGGTGTAGGTGCGTTAACTACGACACCTAGACTGCCTTGCGCTTCGGCAAAAATACTCATAAAGGCTGAGCGTTGACCATGAGTCAGTCCACCGCCTACACCAGAAAAAACTGGAATATCGGCTGCCTCAATTATACTTTTAGTAATGGCTGGATGCGGGGTAAAAGGATAAACAGCGATGACCGCATCTGCGTCGGTATTACGAATAATCGCAATATCAGTAGTAAATATGATCGATCGTATCCTTTTACCAAAAATCATCAAGCCAGTTGCCTGCTGAATCACTTTGGGTACACGAACGATATCGCTTCGCAGCTCAGTCATAATCTCAGGTACACTGTGTTTCTCCATGTGGAATTCCTCCTCTCTCAACACCTGGTACGATCAGTTTACTATGGTTGATCGTATTGCGACAAATTATATGTTTCTATTACACTTACAATTTTTTGCGCATAGGTGGGATCGGTGGCGTAGCCCGCATCCTGCAAGGCTTGAGCGGCTTCATGATAGTTAGCTGCTGTTAGAACTTTCTCATAAAGGCCGGGATTCCAAGTGGTTCCGTTAACGAAAAGCATTGTATGATCATCCATTGAGGCTTCCCAGGAATCATACACCCGAAAATCTCCTTGAATGGTAACCCATGCTTCATTGACGTACTCCTGAGTCTCCAGCGTTACCTTTGCCTGGTTGCCATAGGCTTTAATTCCAAATAAATTATTGTACTGGTTGGCTAGTGAAGATTGCCCCCAGTTGGACTCCAAAATGGCCTGGCCTAAAATAATACTAGGCAAAATACCATAGCCCTGCTGCAGCTGCTTACTATGAGGAGCTAAACGCTGAATAAACTCTTCATGACTCATTTGTTCATTATTGGCTGACTGTTCGACAGCATGTTCTGATAACGTATGTATAGAAAAAACGAAAGCAATGCCGACTAGCAGCAGCCCCGCAAAAATGAAGGGCAGAGACAACTTGCGCTTTCGCTTTTTATATTTTTTTGTCGGCATAGTGCCTCCTTAATTTGACGATAACAACTTTAAATATTCCTCTAATGTCAGATTATTTTTCGTTATATATTCAGCATTTTCTTTGCCAACATAACGAATATGCCAAGGTTCATAGGTGATTCCGGTAATGTCTTCTTCGCCCTCTGGATATCGAATGATGAAGCCATACTTAGGGGCGTTTTCAGCAATCCATTTGGCTCCCGGTTGACTGCCATAAGAAGCATCCAACACTTGACTGGAATAATTGTTATACCAGTCTTGATCAACAATATCTATTGCTAAACCTGTATGGTGTTCGCTGTACCCGGGTTCTGTAATAGTCTGTTTAGTCTTGGTAATTGCATCAGCTTCTGACAAGCCTTCACTGCTCATTAAGCTGTTTACATTTGTACTGAAGACTTCTTGCTGAGCAGCTACCGACCGATAAGCGGAAACGACTACCAATGGATAGCCTGCCTCAGTGGCTGCAGCTGAAAAAGCTTCATAATCAGAAGCAATTCGACTATCAACCTGATGACTATTATCAGAAAGAGTTGCTAATTGACTTTCATCCAATTCTTGGCTAATTTCGTTTTTCGGTCCCACTAATACCAAATCCCAAGAATTAGGATCCGCTTTAGGTAAATCGCTAGGGGTATTTTTTTTCTTATCTGACGATTGTTCGAAGGAATACGTTGATGCTTCGGTAATTTTACCAGCATTCGTATCTTCTCCTTTGTTGCTATAAAATAATGAATAGCCAGTCATTCCAAACATAGCAATCATGGAAAGCAATCCAACTGTTTTTTTCAAGCGAAAATTCCTTTCATTAATCCTCTAATGAGGTATATGTTTCGGTCAAGTTTTCATTTACCCAATCCAACAAGGCAGTTTGAGTTTGCGAGCTTTCAATTTGATTTTGAACGCGCGCTGGTAATCGGAAACTCAAAATGTCACTGTAACCCCAGCTATCATAATTAATCGTTACCCGTAGATCAATATAATCCTGCTTTTCTTCATCATTTTTATTTTTGTAGGGAATCAGCTCAACTGTCCCTAAACCGCAAGCAATCCACTTTTGTGCCACGATGGTTTTCATTTCTCGATACTCCGCAACCGCAGTTTGACGTTTTTCTGGGAACAAGAAGGCTTGACGAATCACCTTTTGACTCAGCATCCATTCGTAGTCGCTAAACAGATTCTTGATCTTTTGACTGATTTCAGGCGGAAGATTGTTGCTGCCCTTTTTCCATTGCTGCCATTGAGCCTCCTCAATGCCTAAATAATTGTGGTAAAAGTCTTCTTCCGATTGAAATTGTTCTAAAATGGTATTTAACACTAAATCTAAATAAATTGGATTCACAGAAAATCCCTCCTATATTATTTTACTGATCACAGCTGAAAAAGACAGTGCTTTACTCGAATGATTGAAATAATTTAAGAATTATTGCCCGATTTCAACTGCGATAAAAGAACGCGGTTTTCTTGTTATTCAGTTTGAACAAGTCTATTATAACATTGTACAGATACTTTTATTAAGCATATGAAAAGGAGAATTTTATGGAACAACTTGAATGGGGCATTGTTGGATTAGGACAAATAGCTCATGAATTTGCGAACAGCTTCGATCAAACCACTAGCCGCTTAACCGCCTGTGCTTCTCGCACCTTGGAAAAAGCAGAAGAATTTGCCCAAACCTATCACTTACCGAAAGCTTTCGGCAGCTATGAAGAAATGCTGGCAGATCCAGCTATCTCTATTATCTATGTTGCTGTACCTAATCGTCAACATATTCAGCATGTTTTGCAAGCTTTAACTGCTGGAAAACATGTACTGTGTGAAAAAGCCATCACTATGAATCGGCAAGAGTTGAACGAAGCGATTGAACTAGCTGAACAAAAGGGCTTGATTTTAGCTGAAGCCATGACGATCTTCAATATGCCATTGTTCCATGAACTACACTCGCTAATCGATACTGGTAAACTGGGCAAATTAAAAATGGTCCAAGCACCTTTTGGCAGCTACAAAGACCCTGACCCGAACAACCGTTTCTTTAATCCAGAATTAGCTGGTGGAGCTTTGTTAGATATTGGTACCTATGCGGTTTCCTTTGCTCGCTGGTTTATGACTGCTCAACCAACCGTAATTGCATCAGCCATGGTTCCTTTCTCAACAGGTGTTGATGAGCAATCGGTGACGATTCTGCAAAACGAAAAAAATGAACTAGCTTCCGTTAGTTTAACCTTTCAAGCAAAAATGCCAAAAAAAGGAATCGTTGCGTTCGAAAATGGTTATATTACGGTGGATGATTATCCCCGAGCGGATAAAGCACAAATCTTTTTTAATGATGGCACGAAAGAATTTATCGAAAGCGGCTCTTCCCTTGAAGCGATGAATTATGAAATTGAAAACATGGTTAAAATGGTACAGCAGGAGCTGCCAAATCAATCATTGTACTTCACTAAAGATGTAATTGATTTGCTGGATCAGATGACTCAAGCATGGAAATCTTAAGACGTGATGGAATCGCGTCTTTTTTTATAGTCTTTTGGTTGGGATTCCGTTAAACTAATAGTAAGAAGATAATAGGAGGAACCCCTCATGCACCTTGGCCGTTTCCGTTTAGGGATGCGGACATTCAAAACAGCATTGGCTGTAATGATCTGTATCCTTCTTTTTCATGTATTAGATCGCGGTAGTCCGCTGATCGCAGCACTGGCAGCTGTTTTTTCCTTGCGTCAAGATCTGAATACCAGCTTTTCTTTTGGCCGGTCACGGATTTTGGGCAATTCAATTGGCGGTTTGCTGGCACTGATTTATTTTTACATACAGGCTTTTTTTGAAAATGATTTTTATGTGGAATTAACCGTTTTGCCACTATTAGTTATTCTGGTGATCGTCATCTCAGACGGGATCGGTAATAACTCGGGAATTGTTTCTGCAATTGCCACTATGTTGCTGATTTCTCTTAGTATTCCTCAGGGTGAATCAACCATCTATGCCTTGAACCGGGTGCTTGATACCTTTATCGGCACGGTTATTGCGATTTCACTAAATGGGATTGTTACCCCGCCGAAGATCGAAAAGGAACAACAAATCAAGGAAGATTTGATCGAATTAAGAAAGAAAGAAGCCGGACTTTCCGAGATGCTGGAAAAAGTCCGACAACAAATTGAGGACCAGTCGAAAGACTGATCCTCTTTTTTTCTTTTATTCATTCGCCTTCAAGGCTTCAATCATATTGATTTTCTTCAGTTTGAAGTACATTAATATACCTACAACTAAAGCAAAGAATAGCGTGATCAAAGCTGAATACAGATAACTTGATGGTTGAATATCTGGTGAGAACATGGTGACATCTAATTCAACAGTTTTCAGGATGTAGCGATGCTCAATTTTACCTAAAAACATGCCTGCAACTATCCCAATTAAGGTAAGCAACACATTTTCCCGATAAACGTAAGCCACTACCTCATTGTTATAAAAGCCCAATACTTTAATCGTTGACAGCTCGCGAATTCGCTCTGAAATATTGATGTTGGT
This sequence comes from Candidatus Enterococcus ferrettii, assembly GCF_017377655.1. GTDB lineage: Bacteria > Bacillota > Bacilli > Lactobacillales > Enterococcaceae > Enterococcus_A > Enterococcus_A ferrettii. The sequence goes on along the minus strand of NZ_JAFREL010000039.1, from coordinate 21,269 downwards.
TAGATTGTACAGCACAATAAAGGCTAATAGTCCGGCTGACACAATTAATACCCACATAATTACATTTAGACTCTCTACGGTATCCTTCAAAGCGTTTCGTGATTCCGACAAGAAGGCTACACTAATCACTTTATCGCGTCCCATCAATTGCTGTCCAATCGTATTTTCCTGACTGCTTGAAGGCTGCTTGTTAAACAACAGCAGATCCGTATTGTAATCCGGTGTCTGACCAAATAGCTGATCGTAATATTTTGGCGTCATATAGATGAAGTGTCCCACATAATTTTCAGCAATATTGGCGATTTTAACCTTGTATTTCTTCCCGTCAGTTGCCTTAATTGCTAATGTATCGCCACGTTTCAGCTCAAACAGCTCTGCCAGTTTCTCATTAATAATGACTCCTTGGTCAGTTAGCTGATATGTCTTTTGACTCTTGCGATCATTAAAAGAAATAAACTCGCTTAACTTTCTAGTATCTTCTGGTACATGCAAAGAGATTTCCTGCTGATTCACTTCACCAGTTTCCGCAGTAAACATCTCTGTAGACATGCCTAAATGATCCTTGAAATTAGATAACTTATCTAACTCCTGCTGATAATTCGTTGTTTCCTGTTCAGATAATGGATCACTAAAGACAACCGTTCCTTGATACTGCAAAATATTATCAAACTGAATCGGTACAATGTCTCCGATTGAATCCCTCAAGCCAAAACCGGTAATTAACATCGACATACAGCCAGCAATTCCTAGAATCGTCATCAGCATCCGCTGTTTGTAGCGGAACAAATTCCGCATGGTGACCTTTTGGATGAAGGTTAATCGAGACCAAATCGGAGTTATTCGTTCCAGCCAAATTCGTTTGCCCTTTTTCGGTGCCCGCGGCTGCATTAACGTTGCTGGTGTTGCTTTTAAATCGTAACGCAGGACGAATAATGCTGTTCCAACCGAACAAAGCAACGCAACGAACATGGCAGCAACCGCATAACTAACATACCAGGGTGTAACAATCTGATTTAAATTATACAACTGCCCATAAGCATTGAAGATAATAGTTGGCAGAAGATAGAAGCCGACTGCTAAGCCCAGTCCCCCTCCGACACCACCGGCTAAGGCCGCATATAGGATGAACTTCAGCGAAATTTCCCTATTCCAGTATCCCAGAGCTTTAAAGGTTCCCAGTTCACTGCGTTTTTCCTCAACCATTCGCGTCATGGTTGTCAAAGTGACTAAAGCGGCAATCAAAAAGAAAATTAACGGGAATACTGTAGCCAAAGATGAAATCCGATCTGCATTGTCCTGATATTCCTTGTATCCAGGATTGTCATTGCGTCCCTGAACCGTATATTCTAATTGATCAAGCTTAGCCAAAGCAGTTTCTTTTTCCTCGATTTCCTTTTGCGCATTACCCAAGGTATCTGAATTAGCTGCTTGCAAAGCTTTTTGCCCTTCGTCATAGGTTTTCTGCGCCTGATCCAGCTGTTTCTTAGCCGTTTCTAACTGTTCCTCTCCTTGCTTTTGACTAGCTGCCAGTTCCGTTTTCGCGGTTTCCAGCTGTTGTGTCCCTGTGGCTAACCAGTCTTCCAGCTCATCAATTTGAGTTTGAAGAGTGGTTAGTTCTTCGGCTGAAGGAATCTCAGCTGCAAGAATCTGTTGATTTTCTGTCCATTGAGCTTCCAAGTCAGTTGCTTTTGGCTGTAGTTGCTGAATTTCTGTATTGATGCGGGTTAAATGCTGACTAACAGTTGTCTGGACCTGCTGTGCATCTTGCTGCTGAACGGCCTGAATGACATCATCAAAGGTTTGTGCGCCCAGCTGTTGAGCGGCCCCCTGCAACTGCTGAATATTTCCTTGAGCAACTTGATCACGAATTTGTTCTAATTGACTTTTTTCAGCTGTTAATTGGTTCATCTCTGATACAGCCTGCTCACGTTGGACTTTTAAAGTCTCTGTTTGTTCAGCAGCTTGCTTCTTTCGTTCCTCCAAATTTTGCAGTTTGCTTAATTCTTCTTTTTGATCGGTTAAAGCCTGCTGCTGTGGAGCCAAAAGATTTGCTCGCTCGTCGATTTGAGCCTGGGCAGCTTGGCTTTTAGCTTCAAATTCTTTCTGACTGACCGCATATTCACTTTTTCCAGTTTCTAGGCGCTTTTCAGCTTCAGTTAGCTGCTGAGTCTGCTGAGTGGCTTCAAGCTTGCCTGCTTCCAGCTGTGCCTTAGCTCCATCGATTTGTTTCTGGTTGGTTTCTTTCAGCTCCTGCAGCCGTTTTTCCCCATTCTTTTTTAACGCCTCTTCCGTTTTCTCCTGATTGGTCTCCCAGCGATCCTTGTAATTATTCGAATAGGCGGTTACTCCTTTTAAATTCTTATATTGAACCAATACTTCTGAAAAAACTGATTGCTTGAAGTTATCTGGTGACAGAACAGCAAAAAAATCAATCGTGCCCTTGCCAAACGTTGTATTTCCGCGCGAAAAATTCTCAATGTATTGGGGACTTTCCACAAAACCAACAACCGTAAATTCTTGATTTGCTAAGGAATCCCCCTGACCTTTAATAGAAAAGTTGTCTCCTACCTGATAGGAATGATTCGTCTCAGCAATTTCATCCAAAGCAATCTCTCGATCATTTTTAGGCAAACGACCTTTAACGACCTTTAATCGATTCAGTTTCTGATCCTGATCGTAGCTGTAGAGGCGGATCGTTTGATCTTTATCTGCCAGAAAAACATCCTGTAAATAACGACCTTCTGCATGAGCTACTTGGTCCATTTTCTTAACGTCATCAAGAGCTGCTTGACTCATACCCAACGGCGTAAAAATTTGTCCATCTGCTAACTGCTGCTTTTGATAGTATTCATCCGCCGTTTGGATCATATCCGGTCCGGTCGCACTTAAGCCAACAAAGAAGGCCACCCCTAGAAAAACAATGCCTAAAATTGACAAAAAACGGGCTTTGGAGCGAAGAATCTCCCGTAAACTAGTCAGCCATAAAACCTTATTCATGTCATCGTCTCCTTACCACTGTATCTCATCGATCGAAAGAGGCGTATCATTCAGTTTCTGACTGCGGACTTTCGCATCGTTAATTCGAATAATGCGGTTAGCCATTGGAGCGATTGCTGAATTATGAGTGATAATTACCACTGTTGTGCCATAGTTTCGAGCAGTATCTTGTAAAATCTTTAGTATTTGTTTTCCTGTTTCAAAGTCCAATGCTCCAGTCGGTTCGTCACACAATAACAGCTTCGGCCGTTTTGCCAAAGCCCGAGCAATAGTAACCCGCTGTTGCTCACCACCTGAAAGCTGCGCTGGAAAGTTATCCATTCGTTCCTCTAAACCTACAGAACGTAATACTTCAGTTGGATCCAAGGCATCCGAAACAATCTGTGAAGCCAGCTCCACATTTTCCTTTGCTGTTAGATTGGGAACTAAATTGTAAAATTGAAAAACAAACCCAACATCGTTGCGACGATATGTAGTCAATTCTTTATTGTTAAAAGTGGCAATATCAGTGCCATCTACCACTACCTGCCCTTCATCGCAACTATCCATACCGCCCAAAATGTTCAGTACAGTTGATTTTCCAGCACCGCTGGGTCCTAAAATCACCGCTATTTCTCCTTTTTCAATGGTGAAGGTAATTTTGTCGTTTGCATGAATCACCGTCTCTCCCATTTTGTAACGCTTCGTTTCATTAATTACTTCAATATAACCCATGTTGTGTCGTCCTCCTCCTTATTAGTCTACCATAAGGAAACCAAAAAGACCTCGCAAACCCGGTTTGGATTTACAAGGTCCCTACAAAATCGATCCGTTCAGATCGAGCTTTTGCATTTAATTATGGTAACGTTCAACACCGTCTAAATAAGTCGCTTCTAATTCCATATTTGGTTGCAGGACAATGAAATCGGCCGCTCTGCCTTTAGCAATCATACCGCAATGGTCATCAATTTTACAGCTGACAGCTGGTACATAAGTTGCCATCATAATTGCTTCTTCTGGAGTAGCAATATTCCAATCAACTACATTTTTGATTGCTTCCTTCAGCTTCAAAATACTTCCAGCTAAATTACCGGATTCTAAGCGAGCCGTTCCTTCTTTTACAACAACTGGAAATTCGCCTAGATTATAGTTGCCATCTGGCATACCGCCGGCCATCATACAGTCGGTGATCAATGCCACATGATCGTGTCCCGCTTTTTCCATTAAAATTTCAGCGGCTTGCGGGTGTACATGGTGTCCATCACATATCAGCTCAGAGAAAACATGCTGCAATGATAGCAATGCGCCAACCATTCCTGGTTCACGATGATTCAAACCGCGCATGCCATTGTATGCATGAACAAAAACACTTGCTCCAGCCTCAACCGCTGCTTGGGCTTCTTCCAAAGTGGCATTTGAATGTCCCAAAGAAACCACTACACCTTCATCCGTCACCGTTTTGACAAACTCTTCGACACCTTTACGTTCAGGTGCCAAGGCGATTTTTTTAATTAAGCCACCAGAAGCTTCTTGCCATTCGTTGAAGGTATCTACATCTGGATCGCCGAAATAGCTCGGATTTTGAGCCCCTTTATGTTCTTCTGTGAAGAACGGTCCTTCAAAGTAAATCCCTTGAATTTTTGCACCTGGTACTTCTTGGTAGGTTTTTCCGATCGTTTCTGCAACATCCTTCAAACGTTCCTTAGTAGAAGTTAACGTTGTTGGCAAGAAACTGGTTACACCACAGGAAAGAAGTCCTTCAGACATGACTTTCAAGCCTTCTGCATCATTATCCATTACATCATGGTTTTTAAAGCCATGTATATGAGTATCCACAAGTCCTGGTGCAATCCACTTGCCTGTCTGGTCAATTACGTTTGCTTCTGCATCAGGTAGTTCCTTCGTATAATCACCAAAAATTCCATCTGTAATTTCTAAATAGCCTGCTTCTTTTACGCCGGATTTCAAAAAGAATTTGTCCGCATAAATAAATGTTTTCATCCTTAAGCGCTCCTTCTTGCTTGATAGTTTAAAAGTACTACTGATCAGGGATTCTGTCAAGAATGGTGTAGACCATTTTAAAAAAAATCTCTCAATTTGGTGGTAGCATTTAACCACTCTCGATACCGTTGTGAATCCTTGTCCTCGCCGATCATTTTTAGAATCGTCATTTTCAAGGTTAACAGCTCGTTTAATTTATAGCAGCTGGCCTGCTGCTGATTCCAACGCAAGCCCAAATCAATAATTTTGTCAGCCTGCTGGTACTCATTACGTCCTAGTAGAAATAACGCATAATCCAAAAATAATTCACTCAATTCAATCTTTTCTGTATAGTCACACATCGTGGTTTCAAAGAGTTCAATACTTTTGTTATACAGTCGATCAGCTTCCTCATTTTTTTCCAGCCGATCGTTCATTTTAGCCGCGAAGGCCATCAATAATATTTTACTATCAAAATACCCTTGATACTTCTTCGAAACCGAAATATCCAAGCCCTTTCGAGCATTATCTAAGGCCTGCTTAGGATTATTATCTAAATAAAAAGCGCAAACAGCTTTAAAGTAATAAAACTGCTGCAGATCCTTATCCAAAACAATCCGACGTTTTTCCTCTAAATAATTTAGGATAGCCCGAATTTCAGCAAATCGCTGATGGCGCATTAAGAAATACATTTTTTGAAAATACTTCCTCAGCAGCAGTTCTTTCGGTAAAAAATCCACCATTAATTGATCAATCGTAATACCCAAGCGTTGGCAAAGCTGTTGCATTACCAGGATATTAGGAATTTCTTCATTGTTCTCGATTCGACTCAAGACACTTTGCGAACAAATATCGCGTGATAAATCCTTTTGTGTCATTCCATGTTCTTTACGGAAGTCTTTTAAGACTTGTCCAATGGATTCCATGTACAATTTCCTCCAAAATATGCATATTCACATTTTCTATCCTATTGTAGCCTATGGAGGAAACTAGAGCAACCAATTGCTGGTACTAAAATAACTTACCTAAGCCTTTCGTGAGTTTAAAAAGATACTTTCTCAAAATTAAAATTGTGTCTTTTTACAATTTTTTATTTAATCGACTCATGCAATTTATCAAAATATTTTTCCGCATAATTTTAAAAATTATAGCAATAGAATTACAATGGCCAATCTATACTAAAAATTGGCCCTTTCCGCTTAATAAGATTACTAGTTAGCGATTTTTGTAATTGTCTAAAAACTGTTCCAATCCATTTATTTAATACTATGTAAATATATTGGATATTCGTTTTTTGATTTTACTATTGATTTTATTGAAACGATTATATATGATATTCATGAAAACGAATTCCACTATTCTTTTACAAATCTGAATATGGCAAATAAAATCAAAAAAGTGTGACCAATCGTTTTACAAATGAAAGCGTATAAAAAAGGGAGATGTAGGTATGACAACAACTGAACTTCATAAACGAACAATCTTTGGAACTCGCAACAGGAATAATTTAGAATTAAAATTTGCTGATTTTTATACTCAAACCAAGAATGTTTCTCATCTTATTCAAGCGGCTGTAGCAGTTATGCTGCGTAACGCTTTTTATACGGAAGATTTTTCCTACTTGGCAAAGGACTTAATGCGTAAAGTGTTTTTGAACGGTGAAGTAGATGCTTCTGTACGCCACTTGTGCATTTATTTTGAAGACTATTTCTCGAGTGAGGAGTGGCAAATAGTCATCAATCACTTATACAAGAATGAAGCCGAATATAACCAACTGACCGCGGAAGCTCGATTGCATATTGAACCTCTACGTCCAGCTTTAACCTCTGGTGTACAAATTGGTGAACGAAAACTAAATTTGAAAACCTCTTTTTTGGATGAAAATGGAAAAATGCATAACTGGAATCTTAGTAATGTTGTATCTCCTCTTTCTGCTAAAGAACGAATGGCTATTTTGAATATCTTTGGTGAGTTAACGATCTTTCAAAAGGACGGCTTGCGTCAATTTACTAAAGTCGTTTGGATGGATTTTGCTATCGATGAACGGTACCGCGACTTTGATATTCGTAATGAAGAAGACCCTTTACACGAACCAAAGCAAGTGATTCAAGAACAGTCAAAAAAAGGGACAAAAGCAAAACGTTCGACTAAAAACGCTGCGTCTAATAGTAAAGCCTCAGAAATTACAAAAGTATCCAAGTCAAATACATTTTCTCCAACTAAAGAGACGGATAAGAAAAATGAAGTAGCCAAATCGAAAAAGAAACCTGTTAAAACCCCAATGGATCGAATGAGCAGCCGGAAAAATTTTAATCCTTTTGATGGTAAATCAAAAGAAGACAGGAACCTCGAACTAGAAAAAGCCCTTCGAAATAAAACCGGCGGTAAAAAGAAGCGAAAGCGGAATAAACGGAAATAGCTGGGTCCTTCTAAATGAGCAAAAATAACGATTTATAAGCTTTCGTTTTACGAACAAAAAATCCCTCGCAAGCACACTTAACTAAAAATGTACTCAAAAGCTAGAGAGCTTTTAAAATTAGTAACCTACAGCTGAACTTAGATGGATTTTTCTGGCAAATTGAAAGAGTTCCATTACAGAATGTACATTGCTTCAATGTCACTGTCATGAAGAGATGCCTGAATTATAGCTATAATTTATGGCTCTTATTTGTCAATTTGCTGCAGGGCTTTCTCCGGAACCTGATCCTTAGGAACCTCTTCATAATTCTCAATATGGGCACCTTTATTGGTTAGCTTTAAATAATGGTCTACTTTCAACTCGCTCAGACCGTTGAAAGCAACAGGTCGTGTCTTGCCATCTGCATTCGCTGCAGTTTGTTGATATGCAGCCGTTCCATATTCGTTAACACTTTGAGGCTTTTCAGTTTTCACATAAAGCTCGCCCGTACTCACTAGGGGATTAAGCTGATCCATGACACCCGCAATTTCACTTGATGAATTTCGCGTAAAAAAGGTACTGCCATATAAAATAATTCCTCCCATCAGGATTACTGCGACCATTTTTCTTAGGATACTCATTAAACATCTTCCTTTCTTCTATGGAACTAAGCATACCGAAAGAAAGAGTTTAACTGTTCAGTCTCAGGTTGTATTTCCAGCTAACAGTTTTGTCACTTGGAGGATAAGTAAAAAGTCCTAGCCAATTACGACTAGAACTTGATCACTTAGCCGAATTCAAATTACTTATTGGCATAATATTTAAATTCTACAAGGTCGGTTGTTGCTTCTAATGCCAATACTCGATAGGCGTCATTGTAAAAACGCTCTTCTTTCGTATCTCCGTATAAGCGAGTCAGTACTCGACATTCGTTCAATAAAGTATTGTTATGAATATACATTCTTTTGTTTCCATTTAGCAAGTAGGCATCATAGACTGTTGAACCTACTTTTTGCTGTTTCCAATAAATAAGCAAATTTTTATCCTCCTCTATACTAATTTGACCGTCATCCTTAAGTCCTTCACGAATAATTTTTAGCGGATCTAACCATGTTCCGTCATTAGAAAATGCACTTGATTGAGCCTGTAACCAGTCTTTCTTTGTAATCCCAAGGTGCAAATGACTGGTATTCCTTGTTCCAATTACTTGACCAAGTGTTATCGAATCGCCTATTTTTACATGTACATTTGCAGTGCTAGTACCGAATTCTTGATAAACAACATAATATCCATCATCACTCTTAGTAGCAATCACTGTTCCGAGTGCTTCGTATCCAGACGGTGACCAGCCAGCAAAAACTACTTTTCCCGCATGTGCTGCACAGATTTCATTTCCTGGATGGTCAATCGAACCGAAATCAAGTCCATTGTGGAATCCATTGGGTCTAAATTCCCCACCTGGATTTTTGCCAAATAGTTGACCGCCTAAGAAGTTGCCTTCTCCCACTTTAGGAAATGGCCAGCCCCAGTTTATTGCCATACTTTCCCTCCATTCTATTTTTACCATGCGTCCATGGTGAACATATGTCCTTGTAAATAGCATACTATTATCCCTTGAGCCAGAAAGCTCAAACTTATCTTTCTGACTATTTTTTCTAAAAAATTTGATTGTTCATTAAACAACTCAGTTCCTAAATTTCCATAAAAATGAGCGTACAAAAAAGCCAACCAACATCCTCACAATGTTGATTGGCTTTGACTTTACTTATCTTTATGCGGAAAATGGGATTTGAACCCACACGAGCCTTACGCTCACAAGACCCTCAATCTTGCATGTCTGCCATTCCATCACTTCCGCGAAATCCTTTTTATCATAGCGATAATCGTAAAAAAAGTCAATTTTTAAACGGTTGTCGTATCATAGACATAAACGATATTGCCATTTAGACCCGCAATACCGCGAAAATATTTTTTATCTTCTTGGTTGATCCAAGCTTCACGAAACATAAAAAATTCGTCTTTGGAAACTTCAATCGTTTCGATTTCACCTTTGCGTAACTGTTCAATTTTTTCATCAAATGGATTGTTCAATTTACTCACCTCAAAAGAATAGGAAGATACAAGGTATCCTCCTTATTCATGGAAATATTTACTGTTTTCTAAAATCCGCGTATCGTCTGTCATAATGCCTTGCAACGACCGATCTAATCGAGACGAGTGCCGATGTTTCGCATCTTTTGTCTGAATAGATGGCTGATGTGAAGCTGTTTCCCCAGTGTCAAATAGCAAATAAGACTGCTTTGAACTGCGCATGCTGGTATAAAGCTCCTGCAATGGAATCGCATCCTCTGGTTCATCAGGGATTAGCGATTCTGGAACGTGTTTGGGTTTGAAAGGCGTGGCATTTCGTGTCTCCTCGCGAAAACTGACCTTCTTGTTACTTTCAGTAACAGGTTTAGAATCCGCAAACAGCGAACGTGGCGCACGCTTTTGTTCACGAGCCCGTGTTTCATACGTTGGCAGATTAATCCGGTGCCGATCCAATTCTTCCCGCGGCTTTTCATCCACTTGTACTCTGCGAGAACGAGTGGTGTGACGATTTGCCCGTTCCAATACTTCTTTCGCATCTAATTTATAATCAGTAATAAAATCGTCATTACCATCAAACAATACCCGCTGACTGCCTTGATTCAATTTTACACCTTTATCATCGTCATAGGCTGGAAAGCGTGCGCGTCTTCCGCCAAATGGTTGATTTTCCATAAAAACCATCCTCGTTTTCTGATTTCTTATTAGTTTAGCACAAATGACGAAAAAAAGCTTAGCAATTGATAAAAGACTTTACAGAAACCCTTATTCGACTAAAGATTTAGCAGCGAAATACTCCTGATGAGGAGCCAGTTCGATTCCCTCACTCAACTCCTGCAAAATTGTATACTCGCCACGATACTGACGAGGACTCGCTAAGTCTTCCATTTGAATCTTACGGGAGTGATCAGAAACATTCACTAGATAGACGGTATATTCTTCAGCATTATAGCGGATTATGCCAAAAATATCATTCTCCAGCGAATAGACTGGGAAAAATTCCCCATATTTCATTGAGCCATACTTTTTCCGGCGCTGAATCCAAGTTTTACAGGAAGTATAAATACGTTGGTTAACATTCTGCCAAGGAAAGAACTTACGATTTTCTGGATCCTTCCCGCCAGTTAAACCAGCTTCATCACCATAATAAACACATGGAATTCCTGGCATCATAAACAATAATCCCCAGGCATGACTCAATTTATCAATGGAGCCCTCTAGCATCGTTAAGATTCGTTCGGTATCATGAGTGCCAATATTGTTCAATTGATTATAATAGAAGTCTTCCGGATAATTTTCTTGATAACGAATCATTTCCTGGCAAACTTTTTCAAAAGAACGGGTTTGATTCAAAACATCCATAATCTGCTGTCGCAGTGGATAGTTCATGACGCCTTGCAAATGATCGCCAAAAACATATCTTCTTCTTTGATCATAAGCGATTTTATTGGAGGCATCCTCCCATACTTCGCCAATTAATATTTTATCTTGATACCCCAATAAATTTTTGCGAATTCCACCAATAAATTCATCCGTTAATTCATCAGCAACATCTAACCGCCAGCCATCAACACCTATTGTGGTCCACTTAGCTAGGACACTTTCGACATCGCCATAAATAAATTCCTGAAAGCTTCTATTATTTTTATCAACTTCTGGAAGGTCAGCAACACCCCACCAAGCTTCGTAATCATTAGGGTACTGGTTAAATTTGAACCATGGATAATAAGGACTGTCTGGATTACGAGCAGCACCTTCCTTTTCGCCATAAAGTCCAGCTTGGTTAAAGTAACGACTGTTCCTACCGACATGCGAAAATACGCCATCTAAAATTACTGAAATTCCAGCCTCATGTAAGGCCTGCAGCATTTCTACAAAATCTTTTTCTGTTCCCAACACCGGATCAATCGCAAAATAATCATTGGTATCATAGCGATGATTGCTGCTGGCTTCAAAAATAGGATTCAGATACAAAGCTGTAATGCCTAATTCCTGAAAATACGAAATCTTTTGAGTAATTCCCTTTAAATTTCCGCCGAAGAAATCCCAGCGAACCACTTCCTGATCTTTATTGCGGATATACATGGGTTCGTCATCTTCAGTTGCATAGATAAACGAATTTTTTTTAGGTGAACTGATTTCGCCATTGGGATTTCCATTGGCAAATCGATCGGGAAAGATTTGATAAAAAACCGCTTCACGATACCAGCTGGGCGCAATTTCTGCCTTCTCAAAGCAAGTCATCTGATAAGAACCTACCTCGGCTTCTTGATGTTCAATTTTCCCTTCGCCCCCTTGTCCATCAAAACCGTAGAACAAGGTGCGTTTACTGCCATCCGGACAAAAATGAACAATTTTGAAATAGTAAAAATACAAGCCGCTGCCTTGATCAACCTTGTATTGATAATGATAACGATCCTCTTCGGCCTTATTCATCGGAAAACTGATTTTACCAATACTGCTGCCTTCTTTGCGAACAACAAAGAAGACACTGGTCTCCAGTTCGGAAGGAACCGAGATCCAAAAATCGACTCGCTTGCCTTCCTTTACTGCACCAAAAGGAAATTTGTAACGTTCCATCCATGAATTATAATAAATATGTGCCATGTTGTTTCGCTCCTCTTTCGCTGTCATGAGCAAAAACTGGTTCTATTTGCCAAATATCTTCGGCATAACGTTTCACAGTTTCATCGGAAGAGAATCGTCCGGCATTGGCAATATTTCTCAGACTGATTTGCTTCCAACGTCGTCGATCCTGATAAGCCTCATTAATTGATTCCTGCGCATCGCAATAGGCATCAAAATCGCGTAGGACAAAGAATTCGTCATTATATTTTATCAAGGAATCGATAATTTCTTGTCCTTCCACCGTGATATTAGGAATCGTTCCATCCACAAAAGCATTTAGGACTTTATGAATCACCGGATCGTTATGATAAAGCTCAGAAGAATTATAGTTGTGCTCTTGATAGTAACGATATACTTCTGTTTCAGTCAACCCGAAAATTGAGATGTTTTCATCTCCAACAGCATCACGAATTTCAATGTTGGCGCCATCTAAAGTCGCGACCGTCACAGCGCCATTTAGCATCAACTTCATATTTGAAGTTCCAGACGCCTCCTTTGAAGCCAGTGAAATTTGTTCACTCACATCCGCAGCTGGAATAATTCGTTCAGCTAAGGTCACATTGTAATTCTCCAAAAAGACGATTTTCAATTTGCCATTGATCGTTTGATCGTTGTTAATTAGGTTTGCTGTCTCATTAATTACCTTAATCACTGATTTAGCATAATGATAGCTTGGTGCGGCTTTAGCCCCGAAAATAAAGACTCTTGGATAAATCGGCAAATTGGGATTTTCCTTCAAATCAAAATACAGCTTCACAATGTGTAATAGGTTTAGCAATTGCCGTTTGTAGGCATGCAGTCGTTTGATTTGTACATCAAAAATGGCATCTGGAAACACTTCGATCCCTTTTACTTGTTTAATATATTCTGCTAAATTTATTTTATTTTCATGTTTGGCTTCATCTAAAGCATCCAATACCTTGTCATCATCCACATAATTCATTAAAAGACGCAAATCTTTAGGATCACTGTTCCATGAGGTACCGATCGTATTGTTTAACACCTTTGTCATACTGCGATTGGCTAACTGTGACCATCGTCTTTGAGCTATCCCGTTAGTTTTGTTGTTAAAACGAGCTGGATACAGTACATAGAAGTCATGCAGTACAACTCCCTTCAGCAGATCAGAATGCAATTTGGCTACTCCGTTAGTTGAATGAGAGCCAATAATTGCTAAATGTGCCATATGGATCTGGCCATGCTGAATAATCCGGGTACGTTCGATCAAATCAAACGGCTGAACCCCCGTCATTTCAGCTACAAACCGACGATCAATTTCCTCAATGATTTGGTAAATCCGTGGACAAACCTCTTTCATCATCGGAATTGACCATTTTTCCAGCGCTTCAGCCATGATGGTATGATTGGTGTAGCTCATCACCTTAACCGTTAAGTTCCATGCTTTTTCCCAAGGTAATCCTTCTTCATCTACCAATAAACGCATGAATTCTGCGACACACATTGCTGGATGAGTATCATTGATATGAATCGCAATGTATTGATTAATTTGATCGAAAGAAAAGCCTAGTCGTTTATAGTAGCGCAAAATACTCTGTACTCCAGCAGAAACAAAGAAGTATTCCTGCGACAAACGCAGCTTACGGCCAGCATCATTCGAATCGTCTGGATATAAAACTGAGGTTAAATCCTTAATCATTCGCCGATCCTCAATGCTTCGGTAGCGATCTTCTTCCTCGGCAGGAATTTCTACACTCCACAAGCGCATAGTATTGACGATATTATTCTGATAGCCCACCATTCCAGTATCGTAAGGTACCGCCCGAACACTATATCCATCTTCATAAACTGGTCTTAGCTGACCTTTAGTATTTTCCCGCAAATAAACGTTACCGCCAAAATGAACATCTACAGCTTTACTTTCTTTTCTGATTTCCCAGATATTCCCTTTTTGCAGCCATTCGTCTGGCAGCTCCACCTGATAGCCGTCCACGAAACGTTGCTTAAACAAGCCGTATTCGTAGCGAATTCCATTTCCATTTCCAGGTAACCCGCAAGAAGCAATCGAGTCCATGAAACAAGAAGCCAATCGTCCTAAACCGCCATTTCCCAAAGCCATATCAGGCTCAATTTCTGCTAAGTCATTCAAGGAAATTCCCATCTCCTGCAAAGCTTCTTCAATCATTTCCAACCAGCCCATGTTTAATAAATTACTTTTAAGCATTTTCCCTGGTAGAAATTCAATTGAAAAATAGTAAGTTTGTTTCTGTTGCTGATCGCGGTAATCTTGCCAAGTCTGTCGCCAATCCTGCGAATAATTAGCGGTCATGATCGATCCTAACGTTTGGTATAGTTCGTTAGCTGAAGCATCTTTCACTTCCATAGCAAACTTTTCAGCCAATCTTTTTTTAAACTGCTTTTTGAATTCGTTTTTTCCCACTTGATTTTCTCCTTTATGACTAAGAAACACTTGGTAAATCAACTGATGTGCCACTAATTCTTCCTGTTTTGACACACTCATTACTTATTTAATTTAAAAAATCAGAACCTACGACTAATCCAGCCGGAGATTCTGACCGTTTAACTGATTTGTTGATACAACTCTAGATAGCGTTGACTGGAAACATCCCAACTGAAATCCTTTGCCATTGCGTTGTTCATTAATTTCTTCCATACCTTTGGCTCCTGTTGATAAAGCTCAATTGCTTGCTTCAAGGTATTCATTAAGAAATAAGATTGATAATCAACAAAACCAAAGCCCGTTCCTTCGTTGGTTATTGGATTATATGGCTGTACAGTATCCTTTAACCCGCCGATTTCATGAATCACCGGTAAAGTTCCATACCGCATCGAAATCATTTGCGAAAGTCCGCAGGGCTCGAAAGCGGATGGCATCAGGAACATGTCAGCACCAGCATAAACCTTCTGAGCTAATTGTACATCAAAGGCGATTTGAATACTGGCTTTTTCTGGGTATTTTTCCCCGAAGTAACGGAAGCCCCGCTCAAAATCTGGATCACCTGTTCCTATTAAGACTAATTGCACATCAAATTGCATCAAATTTTCCATTTCCTGCAGCAGCAGGTGGAAGCCCTTTTGATAAGTCAAACGACTAACAATCCCCATCATAGGAACATCTTTACGAACCGGAAGTCCCAGCAATTCTTGAAGTTGAGTTTTGTTTTCGAGTTTCTTATCCAACTGTTTAATGTCATAATGAGTAAAGATCGCTGGATCAGTTGTTGGATCAAACATTTCATAATCAATCCCATTAACAATCCCGCTTAATTTTCCACTTTCCATACGTAAGATTACATCTAAGCCTGAACCAAATTCAGGTGTTTTGATCTCCTCAGCATAAGAAGGACTCACCGTAGTTACGCGATCCGCATACAGAATACCGGCCTTCATAAAATTAACACAATCATTGTAACGAATCGTTCCGTCAGCATACCGCTCCATACCCATACCAAATAAATCGGCCATGATCGAGCTGTCATACTGTCCCTGAAATTCAATATTATGAATTGTTAACACTGTACGAATCTGTTGATAGGCTTGAATCCAACGATATTTTTCCTTTAAGAGGAAAGGAATCATCGCTGTGTGGTAGTCATTCACATGAACCACATCTGGAATATAATCAATCTTCTCCATCATTTCAATTACAGCCATTTGAAAGAAAGCAAAACGTTCCCCATCATCATAATCACCATATAAGTTCGGTCGATTAAAATAATACATATTATCGATAAAGTAGTAATCAATCCCTTGGTGCTTTAAGTACTTAACGCCGCAATATTGCTTGCGCCAACCTACCTCTACCTCAAAATTGAACAAGTCCTCTGTCTTCGACTTGTATTGCTCCCCCATCTTGGAAAAATAGGGCAAAACCACTCGAATCTCTGCACCCTTTTCCTTTAATGCTTTCGGCAAAGCACCTGCTACATCGCCCAATCCTCCTGTTTTGAAAAAAGGAGCGCATTCTGCTGCAGCAAATAAAATTTTCATTACGCTGTTCCTCCATAGATATCACTTGTGACATGAGTATTCTTTTTAATCACAAGCGGCTTCTCAGGTGTTCCAACAATTTTCACGCCAGGGTCAACTTTAACATGCTTATCTAGTATGGCATAAGAGACTTCCGCACCTTGGTTGATAACGGCACTTGCCATAACAATAGAATCCCGTACTTCCGCCCCTTCTTCAACGATTGAACTGCGAGAGAATAGAGAGTTTCTTACTTTCCCTTTAACAATACAGCCGGTAGCAAATTGACTATTGTGGACATCCGAAGTTGGTGCATAATAGGTTGCCACTTCATTTTTCAGTTTTGTATAGATTTTTTGATTCGAATACAACAAAGAAGTAAATTTCTTGGAGTCCAGCATAGCCATATTCGCATCATAATAGGCTTTTACATCAAAAATATTACTCAGAAAACCAGTATATTCATAAGCTGAAGTTTTATGATTATCCATACATAAAGTCAAGAAATCTTGAATAGCAACGGGGGTGCCTTTTTTCTGTCCATCTGCTAATGCATTGATTAACCAATCGGTACGAACAATAAAAATGTTCATGCTCAGATTTTTGGATTCTGATTCTGCAGCATCATCAAAATAAGCATGATGCCCATCAACTACTCCATGTTCATCAATATCTAAAATGATGTCTTGATAAGCAATTTGGTTTGTTGGCATCTTTTTATACACGACAGTTATCTCACTATCGTGCTGCTGATGAATCTTTAAAACAGCCCGAAGATCAATGTTGCACAGCATTTTATTACCGATAAACACTGTATACTTGCTTTTTGATTTTTTCAAATAATCAATTGCAGCTTCATAATAAGGACGGCCTTCTGCCCGTTTTTGTAAAAAATCTTGATAGAAATGGATGAAATAGCGACTGTCCACACTATCTAAATGCCATTCACGACCACCGCCAATATGATCAAAAACTGATTGCGTTAATCCCTGGTTAAATACCATGTATACTGATTTCACGTTAGCATTCACCACGTTGGACAAAGTAAAGTCCAGTATACGATATTTACAATCAAACGGTAACGTTGCCAATGGACGTTTCTCTGTTAAAGGCATTAATTCTTGGCATTCATGTACATTTCCTAAAATAGCACACATTTTATTAGCTCTCATCAATCGACACTCCAATCACTTCTGAATAACCGACAACAGCGATCTCCTCTTCGCCATTTACAACAGCGTTATCACCTATGATCGCATGTTCACCGACAATAGCTCTGTTAATTTTTGCATTCCTGCCAATGGTTGCACCTGGCATAATCACACTGTCTCTCACCTCAGCGCCCTCTTTTATCTGAACATCGCTAGATAAAATACTGTGATTCACCTCACCAGCAACGTAACAACCATCAACCACTAATGAGTCCTTAACATCGGCTGTATCCGTAAAGAAATGCGGTGGTGAAATAGTATTTTTAGCTGAAATACGCCAAGTTTTATCCCGGATGTTTAAGCTGTGATCCGGATCAATAAATTCCATGCTGGTTTCCCATAGAGAATCAATCGTTCCAACATCCTTCCAGTAGCCTTCAAAGCGATACGCAAAGACGTTATCTCCACCTTCCAGATAAGCTGGAATTACATGCTTACCAAAGTCAAGCATATGATCATCTTTTTGGTAACTGTTTAACAGCATGCTGCGCAAACGACTCCAGTTGAAGATGTAAATCCCCATTGAGGCCAGATCACTCTTAGGCTCTTCTGGTTTTTCCTCAAATTCAATGATTCGATCGTTTTCATCGGTGTTCATAATACCGAAACGAGAGGCCTCTTCAATCGGCACACCAATAACTGCCACTGTAAGAGCAGCGTTGTTTTCTTTGTGGTTCTCAAGCATCGCTTCATAATCCATCTTATATATATGGTCGCCTGACAATATCAACACATATTGTGGATCCATTTGGTCGATATAATCCATATTTTGATAGATGGCATGAGCAGTCCCTTCAAACCACTTGCTGCCATCATTACTTGAATACGGCTGCAATATGGTAACTCCGGCATTTAAACTGTCAAAGCCCCAGCTGGACCCGTTCCCGATATGACTATTTAAGGCAAGTGGTTGATATTGTGTGACAACTCCCACATTATTTATGCCAGAATTAATACAATTGCTTAAAGTAAAATCAATGATTCGATATCTTCCGCCGAAAGGGACTGCCGGTTTGGCAATATTTTGTGTTAGCTTACCCAAACGTGACCCTTTTCCCCCAGCTAAAATCATAGCTAAAATTTCTGTTTTCATTTTTGGATGATGAAGGAAATCCTTCATCAACCTCCTCTCAAATTATTATTTGTTTTTCCGTTTTAAAACAATTGACTCAGGTTTGAAAATGACTGCGCCAAAAGCAGGTATCGTGGTTCGGATTAGCTGCTCATAATTTTTAAATGCACTTGGTTCACTTTCACAATCTTCATTGTGCTTAGTCCAAGTACCACCAAATTCTTCCATTTCTGTGTTCCAAATTTCTTTATAAGTACCTGGATAAGGAACCCCAATATGGAAATCCTTGCGTTCTACAGGTGTCATATTCAACACAACAATTAAAAAGTCTTTTTTGCGTTTTCCTTGTCGTAAATAAGAAAGTACTGATTCTGAAGTATTATCGGCATCAATGATTTCGATCGTATCGTAAGTATTCTCCAGCTCCCATAAGGCCGGCTGGTTTTTATAAAAATCATTGAGTGCAGCGGTGAATTGCTGCATGCGGTTGTTTAGCGAATCATTCAGGTCTATCCACTCTAAACTTTCATCAAACTTCCATTCTAGAAATTGTCCCCATTCGCTTCCCATAAATAGCAATTTTTTCCCAGGGTGGGTCATAAAGTAGGTATACAAGTTGCGCAACTGAGAAAACTGTTTGTACCGATCACCCCACATCTTGTGCATTAGGCTCTTCTTCCCATGAACCACTTCGTCATGTGACAACGGCAAAATATAATTTTCCTGCATCATATACATAAAAGAGAAAGTGACTAAATTGAAATGATCTTTACGGAAAATCGGATCCATCTCATAAAAACGCAGCACGTCATTCATCCAACCCATATTCCACTTATAATCAAACCCTAAAGCGCCCGTCTCGGTCATTCCGGTAATTTGGGTCTCAGAAGAACTTTCCTCAGCAATCATCAAAACATTTGGGTGAGCCAACTTAATGACCGAATTAAGCTTCTGTAAGAAATAGTAGCCTTCAAAATTTCGATTGCCGCCTTCGTGATTCGGTGTCCAAGGGCCATCGTCATAGTCTCGGTACAACATGCTGGATACTGCATCCACTCGAATACCATCAATGTGATAAAGCTCAATCCAGAACAAAGCGCTGGAAATTAAGAAACTTTGCACTTGTGGTTTGCCTAGGTCAAAATTAATCGACCCCCAACGAACATTTTTCGCACGGTCAGGATCACTGTATTCAAATTGTGCTGTCCCGTCATAATAAGGCAGCGTATCATCATTAATACAGAAATGACCAGGAACCCAATCAACAAAAACTCCAATATTATTTAAATGGCAGGCTTCAACAAACTCCTGAAACTCCTCGGGTGTTCCATAATAGGAGCTCAAAGCAAAATAGCCAATCAGCTGATACCCCCATGAACGACCCAGCGGGTGTTCCATTAAAGGTAAAAATTCTACATGGGTATAACCCATTTCAGCTAAATAAGGTACGAGCTCCTTGGTAAGATCACCAAAGCTGTAGGGTGTTCCATCTTCATGATGTTTCCAAGAGCTAGCATGAACCTCATAAACACTCATCGGTCTTTTTAGCGCATTGGTTCGTTTACTACGTCCACGCCATAGTCCATCACGCCACTTTTTTTCAGGAATTGTATATAGTACTGCTGCATCCCCGGGTCTTTTTTCAAAACGGATTGCAAAAGGATCAATTTTCATGATCTCTCGCCCATTCGACTGTCGAACATTAAATTTGTAGAGGTCGCCCTCTTTAGGTTGGTCGGTGATAATTTCCCAAATTCCTGCTTCAGCATCAAGATTCATTGAAAGTGTGTTTTCCCAATCATTAAAATCCCCCACTAAAAAAACAGCTTTAGCCTCAGGTGCCCAGACACGGAAGCAGTAGTTACCTTCTGAAATTCTATGTGCTCCCAACAAATGCTGCACGTAATAATTCTCACCGGTCAAAAAGTTATTTTTTGCGCGACTTATTTCTGCGGATAGTTCGTTAATCTTTTCTTCCATGCTCATCACCTTAACTATTTTTTGTGAAAAAGAATAAAATTTTGCTTTCAAAGAATGAACGTTTCCTCATTTTGTATTCGACCCTTCTACTTTATAATAACATACTTCCGCAAATAATTCAGGTTAAACCCTTGATTTGACGGAATAAAATAAGCATTAACATCATTCTAATTTCATTATAATATACTTAGAATTGAAATGCTATATCATAATGGTTATTTTATTTCGTTTTTTTCGTTTTTTGTCTAAAATAATTCTAAAAGAGACAAATAACAACCGTAATTATTACTAACGTTATTTAATTATTTGGATTTATTAGTGATAAACAATAGTATTTGCCTTTTGATAACAGAACCGATACCCTAGAAAGAGAGGGGGAATTTATCATGTTAGATCCACTGATGCTTCTGATGACCTTTGGCATTAATTTTGCCTACGTAGCGCTGAATACCATCCGTTTTATGCTGACAATGAAGGGCTACCGCATATTGGCCCCCTTATTAAGTATGATTGAGATTACTATTTACATTATGGGTCTTTCAATGGTGCTGGATCGACTGGATAACCCAATCAATCTGTTCGCTTACGCCTTAGGCTATGCTATCGGAATTAGTGTTGGCATTAAAATTGAAGATAAGCTGGCATTAGGCTACATGATGGTTACTGTCATCCTGCCTACAAATACTGAACAAGAAAAGAGTCTGCCCCGTATCTTGCGGGATAATGGCTACGGTGTCACTCAATCTTATGCCGAAGGACTGGAAGGTGAACGAATGGTCCTTGAAATTTTGTCTCCCCGAAAAACAGAGCAAAATCTTTATCGTTTGATTAAAGAGGTTGAAGGTCGAGCCTTCATCATTTCCTATGAACCTAAATATATTTCAGGTGGTTTCTGGACCAAAAAGTTGCGAAAACGGCAAAATACACCTTAGCATCCAGTACTGAAAACTAGAAAAACCGGCGAGATCGTGTACCGACCCCCAAAAGT
>NZ_JAFREL010000038.1 GCF_017377655.1 Candidatus Enterococcus ferrettii | reverse complement strand
CCTTCAATAAATTATTGTAAATGGCTAAGAAGAAAACTAAAATAAATATATTAAGCTTGATAGCAAGAACTTAAGTATTATATATACTTCCGCTTTTTCTAATGTGTTTCCGAAGTAAAAAATGGGTAATCGATAGCAGCATAGAATCGGTAATTTTTAGATAAACATTGTGTAAGCATTCAAATAAAAAGGGGTTCGGATTTATAAAAAGTGGTAGGAGGAAGAATAAGTGGACGATAATACACACGTATCAATTGACGGGATTCAACAGGCAGAAAAGGTTGTTTACCAGTATATGCAGCCCTCACAGCTGCTGCATTATCAAAATTTGAGTGAGCTGTTTGGGGTCAGCGTTTATGTTAAGCATGAAAATCAAAACATGGGTGGCAGCTTTAAAATACGAGGCGGCATCAATATTATGCATCAGCTTAAAAAAGAGGAAGTACCGGGAGTCATTACCTTCAGTACGGGAAATCATGGTATTTCGGTTGCTAAATCTGCACAGCTTTTTGGTCTAGAGGCAATTATCGTGGTACCGAAACATAATTCTCCTGAGAAGAATCAGTTAATTAAGGATGCTGGAGCAACTTTGGTGGAAGCAGGTGAACATTTTGAGGAAGCTGCTGCCTATGGACAAAAGCTGCAAAAGGAAAATCAGTATCGCTTTATTCATGCGGCGAATGAACCGCATTTAATTCACGGCGTAGGAACGGAATTTACCGAAATACTTAGACAGCTTCCGGATATCGATGTCATTATTCTTCCAATTGGCGGTGGTAGTGAATTAGCTGCTGCAGTGACTGTTTTCAAAGCACTAAAACCCTCAGTCGAAATCTATGCTGTTCAGGCTGAAGCTTCAAAAGCTGCTTACTTGTCGTGGGAAAAAGGTGAAATTACACAGGCTGAAAATAAAACCTTTGCAGGCGGTTTTGCAACTGGTGCCGGATTTGATTTAACCTTTGATATTTATAAGGATCACTTGAAGGACTTTATTTTGTTAAGTGAAGAAGAGCTGATGGAAGGAATTGCTTATGCGTTCACCTATACCCATAATGTCGCTGAAGGAGCAGGCGGATCAACACTGATAGCTTGCCGTAAAATAGCTGATCGTATAAAAGGGAAAAATGTGGTGCTGCAAATGAGTGGTGCGAATGAATCTGCGAATAGATATCTTATGGCTCTAAATAAATACTTGCGTTAAAAAACTTTCGATTCCAAGACTAACTGTTTCTTGTCCTGGAATCGAAAGCTATTTTATATAAGCATTCGTATCAGATAATGGTTCGTAGTCTGTTGAATTGGGGAAGATTAACCAGTCATCAAATAGTAAATGGTATTTGTTTTTTCGTTAGACCGAAGTTGCTGGGCCTTTACTAAAATCGTCTTTTCCTTCTTTCGGCAGTAATTCATCCGGGATAGAATCTAGAATGTTATCGATGTTAGGAATTTCAAAGCCTTCTGGTTTTTCTTCTGACCAAGTCTTGCCGCCATCGATTGAATACAGTGTTTTGCCATCTTCAGTTTGCTTTGTGATAACTGATTTCACTTTATCTGAAAAACCTTCAGGTACTTCTTCTGACCAAGTTTTCCCACCATCAGTGGAGTAAAGAATTTTGCCGTCTTGGAATTTCATGGAAACTCCGCCTTCTACTGGAACCGTGAAGCCATTTTTCAACCAATCTTCGACATCTTTTAATGGGTCAGACCAGGTTTTCCCGCCGTCCTCAGAGTACTTCCAGCTGTTTTCTTCAGAGTCAAATTCAGATAATTTATTTCCGTCTTCGCTTTTCCATGTTAGTGTTCCTTCTTTATCGACCTCCACGCCTTCAGGTACCTCTTCAGTCCAAGTTTTTCCGCCATCGGAAGAGAATTTCCATTTGTCATCTTCTCGCTTCATCACGATTCCTTTGCCGTTTTTATCATCGAAAGGGAATTTGAAGAAATCGTCCTCGGGATCGTTAGTGACAGTTTTGGATAGAGAATTCTTGTAGCGCAGTCGACCGTCTTTATCCTCATAAATATCTTCTGGTGGTGTGCGAGTCCAAGAAACGCCATCATCAGATGAAAATTCCCATTTTCCATTATTCCTACGTACCTTTACATCCTCAGAAGTCACCGGATGTTTTTCATTTGAAGCATGCAGATCAGCCTCTGCTTTTGCTCCAGAAACGGCTCTCCCGATATTATAGGAGACTAGTGATAAACCAATCAAAACAGTTAGAATAACTACACGTATTGTAAAGGGAATCGTTCGCAGGAGGCTGCCCCAGCTTTTACCAGAGCGTCCTTTTGAAGAATAATCAGATTTCTTTTTGTTCATGACAATGACCTCATTTCTATAATTTATACTCTGATTCTAAGAGCCGAACCTTTAGCGAAGCTTTAATTGATAAAAGAAAAGAGTAATAAATAAAAAAACAGTTATCGAGCGTTTTTTAGTAGTTAAAAGTTGCTTTGATTCAAGGTTCATTTTAGTTTGATACGTTATAATAAGGTAAGAACACTAGCTATATTTATAAGGGAGAATAATTAATGAAACTTCTTTTAGTTGAAGATGAAATTATGTTGGCTGAAGCAATCGCTCAAATTCTGCGGAAAAACGGTTATTCTGTGGATATAGCCGAGGAAGGAGAGTATGGGTTAGACTGTTTAGTTTCTGGAATATATGATCTGGCTATTTTAGATATTATGTTGCCGAAAAAAGATGGATTAACGATTTTAAAGGAGGCTCGGGAAGAAGGGGTCGACATCCCGATTCTGATGCTTACGGCTAAAGGGGAGCTGGAAGATAAGGTTGAAGGGCTAGAGTTGGGGGCAGATGATTATTTGAGCAAACCATTTCATTATCAAGAGCTTTTGGCACGTTTGAAAGCACTATGGCGTCGGAAGAAGAGTGAATACAAAGAAGGTGGTGTCCTTGCTTTGGGAGATTTTGAATTAAATCCCTATACTCTGAATCTGATAACGGAAACACAGGAAATCAGTCTGACTAGGAAGGAAGCAAATATTTTGGAATTTTTGATGAACAATTATCCGCAGCTTTCTTCTAAAGATAGAATTATTGAAAAGGTCTGGGGCTATGATTCCGA
This sequence comes from Candidatus Enterococcus ferrettii, assembly GCF_017377655.1. Taxonomy (GTDB): domain Bacteria; phylum Bacillota; class Bacilli; order Lactobacillales; family Enterococcaceae; genus Enterococcus_A; species Enterococcus_A ferrettii. Next base: position 11,546 of record NZ_JAFREL010000038.1, on the reverse strand, counting down.
TGCTGAATCTAACCATGTAGAAATGCATATTTCACTTTTAAGAAGAAAGATGAAGCAGGCAGAAAGCTGTACGCAAATTAAGGTGATTCGTAATTTAGGTTATATGTTGAAATTTTCGGAGGATCGACAAAGTGATTAAAAAATTTAGACGCCGATTAATTGCGATGACTACCGGTTTTGTGACAGTTATCTTGATTGTGGCGTTTTTAGCTATCTTTCTAACCACCTATTTAAGAGTTCAATCGGACAACTTTGAGAAGCTAAATCAAGCAGAGGAATTAAAAATTACTGGCGGTAAGGTTCATTTTGACGACAGTGAAGAAGAAGCTCTCCAAATTGATCGAATTGTTCCTGGCGGAGGGGTATATTTTAACATGCTGGTAGACAAGGCTGGAAGGCCGATTATGATTGATTCTGCAATTAAGCTTTCTAAAAAAGACTATAACAAGGCTGCGAAAATTGCTTGGAAAAATCAAGAAGGTGGTGTGACCCGATTTGGTAATCGTGATTGGCAATATGTGGTAGCTCCAGCAATTGCCAGCTTAAATTACGATGAAGAGGATAAAAATATTGGGGAAGAAGATGAAACCTATTTGATTCGTTTCCTTGATGTCACTGACTCGAAAAAAAGTTTAAAAAATCTAGCGATGACTTTGCTGATTGTCGGAATTGGTTTGCTGATCTTTTTCTACTTAGTAATCATTTATTTTGCCAATCGAGCGATGAAGCCGTTGGAAGAAGCTTGGCATACTCAGAAACAGTTTATCGCAAATGCTTCCCATGAACTGAAAACACCTCTGAGTATTATTTCTACCAATGTTGGTGTGCTGTATTCCAGTAAAGAAGATACTATCGAAGAACAGATTAAGTGGCTGGACAATATTTCCCGGGGAACAAAACGTATGACCGGATTGATAAATAAATTGTTGACGATAGCTAAAACGGACAATATGTTCGAACCACTAAATTTCACGAAGGTTCGAGTGGATAGATTATTGGAGGAGGCACTCAATAATTATCAAGAAAAATTTGATTCAAAACAAGTGATAGTTAAGCAGGAGCTATTCAATATTACTGCGAAAACAGACGAAGTATTGCTGATTCAATTGTTTGAAATCTTTATTGATAATGCGTGTAAGTATACCAATGACGGCGGAACCTTTGAAGTGAAGATGGAAGAGTCTGGAAGAAAATGCATCATTCGTTTTAAAAATACCGGCGCCGGAATTGCAGGAGAGGATTTACCGAAAGTCTTTGAGCGTTTTTATCGTACGAATGAGGTTCGGCAAAAATATGAGGGTAGTTATGGATTAGGCTTGTCGATTGCGCAGAATATTGTTGAACAGCTAAATGGAAAGATTTCTCTCACTAGCAAAGTAAATGAAGAAACTGAGTTTGTTCTTCATCTGATATTGAAAAGAGAATAACTGATAAGACTGTAGAAAAAGGCTGTAGCTTTTGATCTACAGTCTTTTTTTATGGAAATTCAAGGTTCAATCAAGCTTAGGTTAGTAGGATGGAGCTGCAACAAGAAATTTGAATGAAAGGTAATTTGAAGATGAACAAAAAAATTAGAGGTAGTTTAATTTTCTTAATGATCTATGTCGTAACGATGGTGACCATTTTTGGTGGCTGTGCTTCAAAGGGGTTGGAGAAAAAGAAGGCCACGGATCAGACATCTTCATCCACAAAGCTGATTGATCCTTCCATCCATATTTCAAGAGGGGCACTTGCCAAGCAACTGAAGCAGCAGGAGCAGGCACTAAAAGATATTCCCGAAGATCATCGAAATGCCATCTGCTACGCCCAGACGCTCTATGCTTTAGGCAATGTTCAGGCTGGCAATAGTCTTGGACAATACTATAGTGGTGAAACACTGAAAACTTGAGTCAAGCAAACGGCTTTGTATCTGATACGATGTTAGGCCATAATTATCTGAAAATTTTTAGATGGATCATTGATTTTGATGAAATGTCGCTAATTATTAGCCAAATAAAACAAAATCAGTAAGTTTATTCAAGGTTCAATCAAGGTTAGTCTTTTAAAGTAGGAACATATCTAGCAGATGGAATTCTAGCAGATTAAATAATTTCAAAGGAGTAAATGTATGAAGAAAAAAATCTTAATTGGTTTAGGAATAGCTGTCGTTGCGGTAGCTGGATTCCTATTTTACCAAAGCTCTCAGGCAACTGCAGAAGATGAAGGAACACCAGTAGAGCTCTATGAGGCAAAAAAACAGGAGCCTCTAAGACTTAAGGGGCAAGTTCAGTCGCTCAAAAAACAATCGGTTTTTGTCGATGAAGAAAAGGGACCGGTTCGAACCATTCATGTTGCAGAAGGACAGCATGTAACGAAAGGAACTCCATTAATTACTTATCGCTGGGGAGAAATTGTCCGAGCGGAGCATGATTCAATAGTCACTTCACTAGATGAAGATGCCAAGAATGACCCACAAAAACCAATTATGGTACTGAAAAGTGTGGAACAAACGATTAAGGGAACCGTAACTGAATACGATCGGTCGAAAATCAATTTAGAGCAGCCTGTAGATATTCAATATACAAGTAACGGTCAAATCGTTCAAGGAAGAGTGACGAATATCTCAGAAGTGAACAATGAACCGGATGAGGACAGTCAGGATGGAATTGTGACTTACAACTATACTGCAGTTTCTGATCAGCCGGTTCCAGTAGGGTATTCAGTGGAAATTTTAATCCCAAGAGACGAGATCCGATTACCAGAGCAAAGTGTTTCTGAAGAAGATGGCGCTCATTATGTTTATACCGTTAACAAAGGCAAAGCCGAAAAACGAAAAATTATTGCTGAAAAAGTCAATGGCTATTACATTATGAGAGAAGGTCTGCAAGAAAACGAAAAGATCATTAAAGATATTCAAGGCATTCGTGATGGGATGGATGTGACCGCTGAATGATCGAAATGACCGGAATTAATAAGTATTACATCGTCGATCAGGAAAAAATTCATGTGTTAAAGGATATTTCTCTAACCATCAATGAACAAGAATTTGTGGCAATCATGGGTCCTTCCGGATCAGGAAAATCCACCTTGATCAATACAATTAGTTTCTTGGATGGTGATTTTGAAGGAACTTATCGCTTTAATCAGGAAAATTCTTATCGTTTTAAGGATGAAAAGCTTTCTGCCTTACGCAATGAGTCAGTCGGTTTTGTATTCCAAGCGTTTCAGCTAATTGACAACAATACGGTGATGGAAAATGTCGCTTTACCCTTGCTTTATGGCGGCATGAAACAACGAAAAACCAAACCACTGGTTATGGCAGCTCTTGAAAAAGTAGGAATTGCCGATAAATACAATAAATTACCGAAACAGCTTTCTGGTGGTCAACAGCAGCGGGTGGCGATCGCCCGCGCGATTGTTGGGAACCCTAAATTCATCGTAGCTGATGAGCCAACTGGAGCGCTGGACAGTAAAACGTCAGACGAGATTATGTATTTGTTCAAACATCTGAATGAAGAGGAAAAGGTTACGATTTTAATGGTAACCCATGATCCTGATGCGGCCGCACAATGTGAGCGAATTATTACCGTGAAGGATGGCGAGCTTTTGAAGGATGGTGAAGCTTTTGCGTATTAGTGAAATCTGGAAAACCTCCCTGAAAGCAATTGGTAAGAACAAGCGTCGCAGCTTTCTGACGATGATTGGCTTAATTATCGGAGTCTCCGCGGTTATTACGGTATTTTCTATTGGTCGTGCGTTTGAGCAATATTCCTCTGAATTATTGGGACTGGATTCTTTTGATAACAGTATTGGTTATTCCTTCACACCCAAAAATGAGGATTTTACCGAAAATGGTTTAGATGCTTTCACACAGGAAGACATGAGTCGATTAGAAACATTGGACGGCGTAGAATCCGTAGATTACTATGACCAAACGGAAAACGGAACAAAATATGCGGAACAGCCTATCAAGGATGTCGGCAATACCAGCCGTACAAATAGTTTTAAACTATTGAAAGCTGAAGGGACACCGGTCCTTTACGGCCGTCCAATCCTAGAGAGCGACCATATTAACGAAAATCGGGCAGTGGTTATTGATGAAGTGACTGCCAAAGCCATTAACGAGAAAGAACCTCAATCTCTCATTGGAAAATCTATTAGCATTGGTGGACATTTATTTAAAGTTGTAGGAATTATGGCGGAGCGTCAGCCAGGACCGATTGTGGTTTCTCAAGATTCCTCCGTAACTGCTGAAATACCCGAAAGCAGCTACGAGCGCTTCTTTAAATCAGAAAAGCACGACATGATTTCAGTCAACATGAAGCAGACTGTCAATGCAGAAGAAGTCTCAAAAAATGCGGAGAATATGCTTAAGGAACAAGGCGTTTGGCGAGATTTTGGTAATTATGCGACAGAAGACATGACTAGCCAAGTAGACACGCTGCGAACTTTATTGACCAGTATTACCTTATTGATTTCTGTAATTGGTGGCATTTCATTGTTTATCTCAGGTATTGGTGTGATGAATATGATTTATATATCGGTTTCAGAACGAACCAAAGAAATTGGCGTTCGTCGTGCCATGGGAGCAACGAAAGGAAATATCATGAAACAATTTCTATTGGAAGGAGTAACGTTGACCTTGCTAGGAGGTACCATCGGCTATCTGTTTGGCATGTTATTTGGAGTTTTAGTCAGTATGATTACTCCATTGTCAGTCAAACCTGATCTATTTACGGTACTGTTAGCAGCAGGTTTGTCAGTTGTTGTAGGGATTATCTTTAGTTGGCTGCCAGCTAAAAATGCAGCGAAAAAAGATATCGTCACATTGCTTCGTTAATCAAGTGGAGAAAAGCAGTCGATTCAGACTGCTTTTCGTGTATCTAATGGCTTTTAAAAAAGGAGATGAGCGTAATGCTTTTTCGATCCATTCTATTCTCAATTATTCTAACTGTGATTATCAATTTACTCTTTGCCATTTGGCGGAATGAAAGATAGTAATTTTAGGTTCGTTAAAGGTTCATTGTATATAGTAATAAATAAGGAAAGGTAGTTATCAGAATCGGTTTATGGGCCTCATTCCTTATCGTGATATTCACAAATACTAAACAAAAAAAGGAGAAATTATGGAGAAGACGATTTTAAGAACTACACAGCTGTCAAAATCCTATACAGGAAGAATGGCAGTAAGTAAAATAAATATGACGATAAGAAAAGGTGAGATTTACGGATTTATTGGTGAAAACGGGGCTGGGAAAACTACGCTGCTGCGGTTAATTACCTCCTTAATACTACCTTCTAGTGGAGAAATTGAACTTTTTGGTAGCAGTAAAGCAGATGAGCTGCAGCAGGCCCGAACAAGAATTGGTTCTATGATTGAGACCCCAGTCTTTTTCCCAAAAATGACTGCGCGGGAAAATTTGGAGTACTACTGGATTCAAAGAGGTCTGGTTGATGAAAATGAAATTGAACGAGTATTGCAGCTGGTAAATCTTAGTGATACCGGCAGGAAGAAATTTCACCAGTTTTCATTAGGAATGAAGCAAAGGTTGGGATTGGCCTTAGCAATTATGGGGAATCCAGAATTTTTAATTTTGGATGAACCGATTAACGGCTTGGACCCAACTGGAATGATCGAATTTAGAAACCTGATTAAGCGATTGAATGAAGAGTACCAAACAACTATTCTGATCTCTAGTCATATCTTGTCTGAACTGGCACATATTGCCACCAGATACGGCATTATTCACCAAGGCAAAATGCTCAAGGAATTTACTCAGGAGGAATTAGCAGAGGATATCCGTGGATTTATTTCCCTTAAGGTTGACGATGCACGAATGGCGGGAGGGATCATCCGCTCAGCTTTGGACAATACGAATTTCGAAGTTGTTTCTAAAGAGGAGATTCATTTATTCAGCTTTTTTGATGATCCTTCAATCGTTATCGAAACACTTAGTTCTAATGGAATTAAGGTCTATTCATCAAACGAAGTAAAAATAAATTTAGAAGACTATTTTGTCAGTGTAATTAATGCAGCATAAGGAGAGAAAAGCAATGGTAAATTTGATAAAAGCAGAGTTCTTTAGATTAGGCAAAGGAAACGCAGTTCGAAATGTATTGCTGGCTGGTGTAGTGATTATTATTATTACTGGCTTAAATATGTTTAACTCAGGTGGCGGTACTGGTGGAATCGGCGTTCAATCAGCAGCAAGTGCGGCTCGATCTTTGCCAGTAAATGGTGCTGATTTTATCCAGCAAATGCGAGATGATGGTCTATTTCCTTTCTTTATTCTTGCTTTTGCAACAGCTGTCTTAGGAGCAGATTACTCAACTGGAACTATTCGAAACACTTTGTCCTACTTTGCTAATCGGAGGATTGTTTTTTTGGCAAAGTGCATTACTGGGTTTCTTTGCTGCATAGTGTACACTATCGTTTGTTTAGCAGCGAGTACAGCATTGGGCGTTCTGCTGTATGGTTTTGGTGGAATTAATTTAGCCTTCATTTTGAGAATGCTCGTACAAATCATTCTATCAATGCCTTTATATCTTGGAATGATTGCAATTGGTTATTGCTTATTGGTTTTTACTAAAAAAACAAGTATTACCATTACTGTCTACATGGTAGGGATGCTGTTTATTCCATCCTTCACTTATCAAATTCACCAACTGTTTCCAAAAGCAGAGTGGTTGAAGCTGTGTGATCCGTTATCTGCGTTTTCGATGCTCTCACAATTTTGGGAATTTCCCGCCAGCTATGTAGGAATGGTTTTACTGGTATGGTTGGTACTAGACGTACTCATTTTAGCAGCAGGTATGCGTAGATATACATTCGCTGATGTGATTTAACTGTTATATTAAGAATAAATGATAAAACGAAAACCAAATAAATTTAAATTTCTTATTGATTGCGCTATCATTATATGCTATTATTCGATTACAGCAAAATAACGTTATTGGCATGTTACTGATTACGCAGGCAAGACCAAGACAAACTAACACTTCAATTTTTGGTTGAGGCGTGGTTTGACTTGGTCTTTTTTACTGTTTAAAGGAGAGAGAAAGATGGATTACAGAGAAGTAGGAAGAAATGTATTGCAGCATGTTGGAGGAAAAGAAAACGTGGTCAGTTTAACCCACTGTGCAACTAGATTACGTTTTGAGCTCAAAGATAAGAAAAAAGCTGATACTAAAGCTTTAGAAAAAACTTCGGGTGTGATTAGTGTTGTTGATAGTGGTGGTCAGTACCAGGTTGTCATTGGCAATGAAGTCCAAACTGCTTTTAAAGAAATTCAAAAAGCGGTTGGTAACTCTATTAAGCAGAAAAAACCTTCTGATAGTCAGGAAAGTATTATTTCAAGACTGATTAGTATTATTTCGACTACTTTCACTCCAATGATTCCAGCAATCACTGGTGCTGGGATGGTAAAAGCTATCTTAGCAGTCTTGACCTTGACTGGTGTACTATCAGATAGCAGTCAAACTTACATCATTTTGAATACGATCGCTGATGCAGCCTTTTACTTTATGCCAGTACTCTTAGCTTATGGGGCTGCAATAAAGTTTGATGTCAGTCCAATTTTGGCGATTACAGTTGCCGGTATCTTGCTTCATCCTAATATTTCGCAGCTTTTTTCTACTGGTGATGCAGTTTCTTTCTTAGGAATTCCGGTATTGGCTGCTGATTATGCTGGGTCGGTGTTACCAATTATTTTCACGGTTTGGATTATGTCCTATGTGGAACCCTTTGCCGATCGGATTTCACCCTCATTTATCAAGTTCTTTACTAAACCAATGCTGGTTTTTCTGATCATGGGACCGTTGGCGTTAGTAGTTATTGGACCATTCGGAACGCTACTAAATGATCTTGTAGCAGTTGGAGCTGAGTGGATTAACGGTAAGGCAGCATGGTTAATTCCATTTTTAATGGGTGGTTTACAACCTTTCCTTGTTGTAACCGGAACAGCTTGGGCCATGACACCAATTGCTACTATGCAGCTAAGCAGCAATGGTTCAGAAATGATCAATGGACCAGGGATGTTAGCCTCCAATATTGCCCAGTCTGGGGCTACGTTTGCAGTGGCTGCGAAAACGAAAAACAAAGAGTTAAAGCAGTTAGCTGTTTCTACCGGAATTACTGCTTTAATGGGAATCACTGAGCCTTCATTATACGGAGTGACCTTGAAGCTGAAAAAACCATTGGTAGCTTCAATGATTGGCGGTGCGATCGCTGGTTTATATGCTGGCTTGAGCGGTTTGGTAAGATATGCTTTTGTTTCACCAGGTTTAGCAGCATTGCCCGCTTTCATTGGTGAGAATCCGATGAATATTGTTCATGCAATTATTACATGTGTGATTGCTTTTGTTGCAACCTTTATTATTGCTTATCTAATCGGATTTGATGATACTTCCGATGAACTAGAACAGGCTTCAGCGGAATCATCGATCATCATTGAAAGTCCAATAAAAGGAAGTATTTATCCTATTTCTGAAGTTAACGATGCCGTTTTTTCTAAAGGCTTATTAGGTAAAGGTGTCGCCATTCATCCGGAAGAAAATAGCATTTATTCACCAGTTGATGGAGAAGTTATCACTATTTTGGAATCTAAGCATGCTATTGGTTTGCGTTCAAAAGATGGAATTGAACTATTAATCCATGTTGGGATCGACACGGTGAATCTCAAAGGTAAGCCCTTTGAAGTTTTCGTAAAAGCAGGGGATCAGGTTTCAGCAGGACAGTTGCTAATCGACGCCGATTTTGATTCCATTAGAAATGCGGGCTACGATGATACAGTGATCGTTGTGGTGACCAACAGTGAAAATTATGAAGTAATTAGTGAAACAACCGGAAACTTAAAGGAACATGAACCATTGATGCAAATTAGTTAAGGAGAGGATTTTCGTGCAGTACAAACAGCTTTCAGCATTTCCAGAGAATTTTTTATGGGGAGCCTCCATTAGTGCTTACCAAGCAGAAGGAGCTTATCAAGAAGATGGAAAGCAGCCATCAATTATTGACAAGTATCAGCATACAGAAGGGGTAGCCAACTTTGAAGTAGCTTCGGATTTTTATCATCACTACAAAGAGGACATTCAACTGTTCAAAGAATTGGGTTTGAAGGCTTTTCGCTTTTCCATCGCTTGGACTCGGATCATGGATATTGAAAACAACAAAGTGAATCAGAAGGGGATTTCTTTTTATCATCAAGTTATTGATGAATGTTTGAATCAGGGAATTGAACCCATCGTAACCATGTACCATTTCGATTTACCTTATTTTTTAGAGGAACAAGGTGGTTGGTTAAATCGGGAGACCATTGATCATTTCGTCGATTATATAAAAATACTATTTCATGAATACGGTGATAAGGTAAACTATTGGTTAACGATTAACGAACAAAACACCATGATCCTGCATCCTGGTGCCATCGGTCTACCACTTAGTGGACAGCTGCCTTCAAAAAAAGAACTCTTTCAAATTAACCACCATGTTTTATTGGCTCAAGCTAAAGTGATTCACTTGTACCATCAGTTGAATCTTAAAGGAAAAATCGGTCCAGCTATCAATTTAACTGCTATGTATCAAGCCACTTCCAGTCCGGAAGATGCAATTGCAGCCCATAATTGGGAAACATTAAGAGGCTGGTCTTTCTTAGATGCAGCAGTTCGTGGGAAATACAATTATTTGTTTGAAAACTATTTGAATGATCGCGGATTATATCCTAAAATTGAAGCAGAAGATCAGGAAATATTAGGTTCCGGAAAACCCGATTTTATTGCGATTAATTACTATTCAACTGCCACGATCGCTGCTAGTAAGAATGATGGATCAGATGTCTCCGCTAGAGCAGGAGATCAACAAATTATGTTGGGGGAAGAAGGCGTCTACCGAGCAGCAGAAAATCCTTATGTTGATAAAACGCCCTATGGCTGGGTAGTTGATCCTACTGGATTAAGACTAACCCTAAGAAAACTATATGACCGGTATGATTTACCTATTTTAATTACCGAAAATGGATACGGAGCTCCAGATATAGTGGATGAAGACGGGCGAATCAATGACCAGGATAGAATTGATTATTTAGCCAAACATATTTTGGCTATTCAGGAAGCTTTAACAGATGGTGTCGATGTCTTTGGTTATATGCCTTGGTCAGCGATTGATGTTGTCAGTACTCATCAAGGTTTTAATAAACGTTACGGATTTATTTATGTTGACCGAACGGATGGGGACCTTAAAGAATTAAAACGAATGAGAAAAGAAAGTTTCTTTTGGTTCCAAGAATTAATTGCTCGAAATGGCTTAGCTTAGAGGGGGCGGTGAATCTAATGAGAGTAGCTAAAACGTTAAACAATAGTTTAATTCTTTGCTTAGATAAACAAGGCAAAGAGGTGATATTAATGGGAAAAGGGATCGGATTTCAACTCAAGAAAGGCGATCTTGTTCCAGCTGATAAAATCCAAAAAATATTTAAATTAGATTCACTTTCTGACGCTCTAAAAAAGGATTACATCAAATTGTTTGAGGATGCTTCGGATGATCTAATTATTTGTGTGAAGCGAATTATTGATTATGCTAACAGCAAGTTTGACTTTAAACTGAATAAAAGTTTATTTTTTACGCTGGTTGATCACTTGAAGTATGCGATCGAACGCAGTCAGAAGGGTATTGTTTTTCAAAATCGCTTGCTGATTGAAATTCAAAAGTATTATCCAAAGGAATTTGCAGTTGGCTGCTACGCTATTGAACTAATTAACAAAAAGATGAATGTTCAGTTGCCAGAAGAAGAGGCCGGAAATATTGCTTTTCATATTGTAAATGCTCAAAGTGAGCAAACGAATATGGAAGAAACCATGCTTTCCGTGAGAGCTCTAAAGGATATATTGACCATGTTGAGTTATTTATTTCCTGAAAAGCAAATTGACAAGGATTCCATGCTCTATCTAAGATTTGTTACTCATTTGCAGTTTTTCATTGCCCGGATGATAAAAAAAGAAGAACTGCCAGAAAAAGACGATTTTTTATTAGCTTCAGTGAAGCAACGCTTTCCTAAAGATTATCGGGCAGCCGTAAAGATCAAGGAGTATGTCCAAGAAGAAATGGATGCTTCAGTGAATCAAGATGAGCTGCTGTACTTAACATTGCATATTTCAAGAGTGTATTAGAAGTAAAAAAACTTCTATCAACTGCCATTTATATAAGAGTGCGACAGAAGCGACAAGCACTAAAAAAAAGGAATGATACTTCGAAAATAACTTGTCCTTATTTTATGATTAATTTGGCTTACTTCCAAAGGATCTGCTTTAGCCACACCGCTTATTTGTTTTTTTGAACCTGTGACCTAAGAAGTCACAGGTCTTTTGTTTGTCCAGAGAAATAGAAGCTTAAATCCTATTTTAAGGCATTTCTTTGATGATCCTCATAATTATTGATTGACTTCATTTTAATAAGTGTATATATTATAAGTATACTTATTAAAAAGGAGAATGACGATGAAATTTAGCTTTGAAGTTGAGACAGAATTAACACCGGAACAAATTTGGCCATACTATGCTGAAGTAAATAATTG
>NZ_JAFREL010000037.1 GCF_017377655.1 Candidatus Enterococcus ferrettii | reverse complement strand
GCTTCCTTGTTTATTTGAATAGAAAAACAGTTTCTTTGTGCTTTTACGATTAAAGAATAACGGTTAAGTTCGTTGCGTGAAATACCTGTTTTAGTTAATTAATTCAGACATAAAAAAAGACTCACTGTATTAGTGAGTCAGCAATCCTGTAAGCCAGCTGCCACCGTGAAGCAAAGCTAAACTATACAAGAAAATCGAAGCTGGTTTAGCAAGTAAAATAATCGCGGTATATTTTTTTAAAGACATATTTGTGACACTTGCCATCAAGCACAGAGCGTCATCAGGAGCGACGGGTAAAAAGATGGCTAGAGCAAAGAGTTTTTCAAAGCGTTTATCATTTTCCAGCCAGTGACTGTACTTTTGATAAACTCTATCACTAACTAGATGACTAATGAGCGGTCTGCCATAATGCCTTCCTAAAAGAAAAAGTACAATTGAACCTGCGCAAATCCCAACATAATTATATACAAAGCCCCAAAATGGTCCGAAAATCAAGACCCCTGCAGCTAAACTAATTCCACCTGGTAAAATAGGAATGATCACTTGAATCATTTGAATTAAGATAAAAAGGAGCGGTCCGACGACTACCGATTGGCCAACTAAGCTTTGCAAGGAATTCATATCCTTGAAAACACCTAGATGGTAAAAATAGATAGCTAAACCAATAGAAAAGGCCAACCCGGCAAAAGAAATTGCATTAAGCAATCTTCGTGACTGTGCGATACTCATTAACTCATCTCCTTAGTATTGATCATCTTACATGGAGTATATGACAGATTTCAATCTTCTGCATAGGTCTTGCGTCGGATTTTTGACAAAAAGATAGAAACTTTAAAATATTTTACACTTTTTTTATTATAGGCTATCCTAATTGTGAAGGATGATTATTGCTAAGTGAAATGAGGGGTTCTTTGTGAATAAGGAGAAAGGTCTAATCCATGAATCAGATGGAGTGAGCCTTGAAGAAATAAATGGTACAGTAAAAATCCCCAAAGATGCTAGCTTCTGGAAGAAGATGGCCTTATATAGTGGCCCAGGAGCTTTAGTCGCTGTTGGGTACATGGATCCTGGGAACTGGATCACTTCAATCGCAGGTGGAGCAGAGTATAAATACAGTCTGTTGAGCGTAGTTTTGCTATCAAGTTTAATTGCCATGCTTCTCCAAAGCATGGCTGCTAAACTTGGTATTATTACAGGAAAAGATTTGGCTCAAATGACTCGTTCAAAAACGAGTAAAGGGTTGGGCTTTGCATTGTGGGTAGTCAATGAAATGGCAATTATGGCAACTGACATAGCTGAGGTAATTGGCGGAGCAGTGGCCTTGCAGCTGTTGTTTGGTTTGCCACTATTGATTGGTGTACTTATCACTACCTTTGATGTATTATTGCTTCTTTTGCTGACTAAATTAGGCTTTCGTAAAATCGAAGCGATTGTTGCTGTGCTAATTACGGTTATTTTCTGCGTTTTTGGCTATGAAGTCGCTTTGGCAGATCCTTACTGGGGAGAGGTATTTAGTGGATTTATTCCGACGGTTGAGATTACTACTGACCGTTCAATGCTTTTACTAGCATTAGGAATTGTTGGAGCTACTGTTATGCCTCACAATTTGTATCTTCATTCATCTATTGCACAATCTAGAGATTTTGATCGGGAAAACGAGCAAGAAATAGCTGAGGCAGTGCGATTTACAACGTGGGATTCAAATATTCAATTGAGTGTTGCTTTTATTGTTAACTGTTTATTGTTGATCTTAGGTGGAGCGCTTTTTTATGGAAGCAACAGTGATCTTGGCAAATTTGTTGATCTTTACGATGCATTAAAAGATCCGAAGATTGTCGGTAATATTGCAAGCCCAATTCTAAGCACCTTATTTGCTGTTGCTCTATTGGCTTCCGGGCAAAATTCTACTATTACCGGGACACTTTCTGGACAGATTGTGATGGAAGGATTCATTCGCTTAAAGATGCCTTTATGGATGCGTCGGGTGGTTACTCGTCTACTAGCGATTATTCCAGTAATTATCTGTGTCATCTTATACGGCGGAAATGAGAATGCTGTAGAGGACCTATTATTATATACTCAAGTTTTTTTAAGCGTTGCTTTGCCGATTTCAATTATTCCATTGACTTTATTTACAAGTGATAAACGTTTGATGGGTAAATTTGTTAATCCACGTTGGGAAAAATATTTAGCTTGGGTGATTACAATAATCCTGACCATTTTGAATTTGTTTTTGATTTACAGTACATTAACAAATACCAATTAAGGAGATGAAGTAAATGGATTTTCAGAAGATATTAGTTGCTGTTAGTGATTCTCCTTCATCTGTTACAACTTTTAACTACGCAGGTGAGTTCGCTCAGTTGATAGATAACTAAATAGCGGTAGCGACCATTTTTGAAATCGACCAGTTAAACGTCTACGAATATTTGAATCCAGATGTATTGCGCAAGAAGAAAGACAAAGCTATAAATCTTGCAAAAGAATATGTTCGAAAAGCAGACAGAAAAGGACGTCCTGCACCAGAAGCCTTTGTGGATGAGGGAGGCTAGCAAAGGTAATTATTAAAAAAATTCTGTCCACCTACCCGACCTGATTTATTAATTTGTGGATCGTCAATTAAAAAGAAACACAGAAGTTTATTGGATGAGGAAGCCGATTACATGGTTCAAAATTAAGCATGTTCTGTGTTTATAGCGAAAAAGTAATAGTACAATGCTTACCCAAATGCGGAATAAATATCAGTATTTGGGTATCTTTAGCATTAACGTCTTCTATCACGTTTTAAAGTCGCCGTTGTCCGTTTTAAGAAACGTTCAATTACGTTAGTGAACATAAATCCTAAAGCGATTGCTCCAGAAGTTACTAATACAATCGCAATATATTGCATAGAAGCATCAAAATTCTGGTCCATCATTTCTCTTACCGCTAAATAAGCGGGACCACCGGGTACTAAAGGAACCAAACTGGGAACATTAAATACGATTACCGGCATTTGCTTTCTGCGAGAGAAAAAAATACTCATTAAACCAATCACCATTGCAGCCAAAAAGTTAGAGAAACCAATATTTTGGTCAAGATACGTTTGGCAAGTCCAAAAAGTCATCCACCCCATCGCACCAGTTAGCCCGCAAGTTATGAAGGCTTTACGAGGAATGTTAGTTATGATACCAAAAGTAATCGTGCTAAGCATACTAAAAACAAAATTAATTAAAAAAACCAATTTAGGTTCCTCCTAAAAGAAATTGAATGCCACAATAATTCCACCGCCAATAGCTCCAGCAACGAATAGGGCTTCAGTAGCTCTAGCCACTCCGCTAATTAAGTGGCCAGCCATAATATCACGAAAAGAGTTAGTGATAGCTAGTCCAGGGACTAGTGGCATGATTGAGCCTATAATAATATTGTTGATCTCTCTTGCTAGTGATAAATGCACGGAGCAGATAGCTAAAACTCCGATTAGCAAAGCTGCTAAGAAGTCATTTAGGAATTTCATTTCAAGTTTTTTTCCAAAAAAGGTATGGACCGAAAAACCCAGCATGCCGATGATAAATGTAGCGATAAAATCCTGCCAGTCTCCTCGTAAAATAATCATTAAGGTACTGCTGACAACTCCAGAAGCTAAAATCTTCCAAGTGTAAGGGAAATCAGGAGTAATATGATCAATCTCATTCAAATGGTTATAAAAGTCTGGAAGCGACAGTTGCCCTTCGGCAAATAAACGAGAACCACGATTCACAGCTGCAACTTTTTCTAAATTGATGGATTGTTGAGTAATTTGAATAACTTGACTGTTTTCTTCTGAGGGTGAACCGACAATCAATCCCGTAGCAGTTACATAGGTTTGAATATCCTCAAGACCTGCATTTTTCGCAATCCGCTTCATAGTGTCTTCTACCCGATAGACCTCGGATCCCGATTCCATCATTATTTTCCCAGCCTTTAGGCAAGTAATCAAGACTAGTTGAGCGTAACTTTGTTGAGCCAAATAAACACCACCTTTTAGTATTAACTCTCTCATCTTAAAAAAAAGAAGTCAAATAGGCAAGAAAAAGCGAAGGTTTCCTGCTATAATATGAGATAAAGTAACAGATGAACAAAAAAATTCATTTCTTTTGAAAAAATACTCTTGCAATTTTTTTCTTTTAAGTATAACGTATTTCTGTGTTAGGAAAACACTTGTTATCAAAACACTGGGTGATAAAACGATTCCAGATGTTAGTATATGGAATTGCACTGCAATAATACAAGTTTTTTAAGAATTTTTACTCTAATTTAGATAACGTAACATATTAGGGTTGCAAAACTGTTCACTTTTTGATTAAAATGAATTAACAAGAAAAATAATAACATCTTGGGAGGAAAAAAGTATGAGAAGAAAAGTGTACACAAAGGATCAAATTCTAAAGGCTGCTTATGAAGTTGTGGAAAATGAGGGGTTTTCCGGTTTCACTGCTCGGAACATTGCTAAAAAGATGGGAATTAGTACACAACCAATTTATTTAGAATTCAAGAATATGCAAGATTTGAAGGATACATTGCTGGATGAAATTTGCAACCATTTGTATTATGATATTTTCCCAGAAGTGCGCACTGGGGATACAATCATTGATTTGGGATTAAATTATGTGTATTTTGCGAAAGAAAGAAGCAATTTATATAATGCTTTATACGTACAAGAATACGGCGGCGGGCAAAAAATGCATGATTTTTCTTATAAATATTTCTATGAATTAATCAAAAAGCATCCGAAGTATAAAAACTTAGATGATGAGCATATTAATGCTTTACATGTGGGTACTTGGATCACTGTTACAGGGATTGCTACATTGATGTCTTCAGGTATTATTGAACCCACTGAAGAAGACATTGTTCATCTAATTAATCGTGCGATCGACAGTATTTTAAGTACAGAGGATACAGCAGTTTTAGATAAACTCTAAAAAAGCTTGACTTTTGAAAGAAAAAAGGTAAGATGAATTTTGCGGAAGGTTGGCAGAGTGGTAATGCACCGGACTCGAAATCCGGCGAGCCGCAGTAATGTGGTGCACGGGTTCAAATCCCGTACCTTCCTTATATCTTATCTTCTAAAGAGCTGGAATGCTGAGGTAATTTAATACCTGTCACTGTTCCAGTTTTTTGTGATTCTTACTCAAAAACGGTTCCTTTTTTTGCAGAAATTAAGCAATAGCTATTAACAAAGTATTATTCGAAAGAAATAGCTGTGGAAAATATCATGACACCTATAATAGCTATTGAGAACTTGTGGATCCTAATGACTAAAAAGGCGTTAGGAGTGACTTGGAGAAGAGTTTTACGATAAATTCGTTGACCTGTGATGAACTTTAAAAGAAAGACTTGCCATCTTCTGTAGTTGTAGATGACAAGTCTTTTTGCTGAAAAAAGCTGACGAAAAATTCATCAACTTATAGATCCAAATATCTTTCTAAGTAATCAGCTAATCCATCCTCAGAGTTTGGCTTGGCGGTAATATCATTTGCCACTGATTTCACTTGTTCAGTTCCGTTGGCCATAGCAACTCCCCAGCCAGCGTAAGCTAGCATATCCACATCGTTGTGTTCGTCACCGAATGCAATAATATCTTCTTTATTCATATCGAAAACCTTAACGATATGAGCTAACCCGTGAGCCTTTTGGATGCCTTTAGCCACGATCTCTAAGATTGAGTTAGGTCCACCCCAAGTATTAACTTCAACAGAAGCGCCATATTGCTGTTTTAGTTCTTCGGCAACACTCTTTAAGTTTTGTGGCTGGCTGCGTACAATCACAGAAGTTGGATCTTTAACTAATGAATCGGTCGTTAACAAGTTGTCGGCTGTTGCTTCACTGGCAAACATATGCTTGTCAAAGAAATTCAAATCATCAATAAAGAAAGTATTGCGGTCTTCGGCTGCAATGAAGTCCAGCTTCAAATTTTTCTTTTCTTGCATAATATCAAAGACGATATTCCGGTTAAAAGAAGTTTCAAGTTCATTATCCCATTGCTTTTCTGGTAAATGGACTAGGGCACCATTAAAGTTGACCATCGGTGTAGTTAGCTGCAGTTCACGATAAAATTCACTACTCATGCGGTAAGGTCTGCCTGTAGCAATTACGACAGAATGGCCGTCCTCCATTGCCCGTTTTAAAGTTTTTGCTGTTCGTTCAGATATTTTAGATTCTTCGTTTAGTGTCGTCCCATCCAGATCGATGGCAATCATCTTTTTCATAGTAATCATCCTTGTCTCAATTTGTTTCAGTCTAGCATATCTTATAAAAAACGCAACCAACTAGTAATAAATTTAGTAAATGATAAAATTGTTTATGACTACAAAGCTTGACAATCTTTGTTATAGTAGTAGTTGAAGAAAAATGTAAAAAAGAGAGCTGAAAAAAATGAAAATCAATTGGCGAAGAAACCTGTTCGTATCCTGGATTGGCTGTTTCTTCACAGGAGCAAGTTTTAGTTTGGTCATGCCTTTCTTGCCGGTATATATTGAACAAATGGGAACCCCGGTACCTCAAGTAGAGATGTTTGCTGGTTTGGCAATTTCGGTCACGGCTTTTGCAGCAGCTATTGTCTCACCTATTTGGGGTAATCTTGCTGATCGCAAAGGAAGAAAGCTAATGATGGTTCGCGCAGCTGCTGGAATGACTATCACAATGGGATCTTTAGCGTTTGTTCCAAATGTGTATTGGTTGTTAGGCATGCGGTTTATGACAGGAGTTCTTTCGGGTTATATTCCCAATGCTACTGCGATGATCGCGTCACAGGCACCTCGCGAAAAGAGTGGATGGGCGTTAGGAACATTGTCAACGGGAGCAGTTGCTGGCAATTTAATCGGACCATCAATCGGTGGTGTATTGGCTCAATGGTTCGGTTTAGAGAACGTTTTTATAATTACTGGAATTATTTTGTTGATCTGTACAATTTTAACTATCTTTATGGTCCAGGAAAATTTTCAGCCGATCGAAAAGCAGGATATGGTCAGTATGAGAGGACTTACGAAGAAAATAAACCATCTATCAATCTTGGTAGGTTTGTTTGTAAGTACATTGATTCTACAATTAGGAGCAACAAGCATTAGCCCAATTTTAACTCTATATATTCGTCAATTAAGTGGAAACAGCAACAATGCGTTGATGATTAGTGGATTCATTATTTCGGCAGCAGGGGTCTCAGCGGTCATTTCTTCACCGACTCTAGGTAAGATTGGTGACAAAATAGGTAATCATAAAATTCTTTTGTTTGGGTTGTTTTTATCCTTCATCTGCTTTATTCCAATGGCCTTTGTAAAATCTCCCTTTCAATTAGGAGTGCTTCGTTTCTTCTTAGGATTTTCAACAGGCGCTTTGATGCCGTCTATTAATACGTTAATCGGCAAAATCAGTCCACCTGAAGGAGTTAGCCGTATATATAGTTATAATCAGATGTTTAACAATTTTGGACAAGTATTAGGTCCGATGATTGGATCAACTGTAGCGCATTCTTTAGGCTATTCAGCCGTCTTTTTGGTTACGAGTGCTTGTGTATTCGGGAATATCCTGCTTAGTCTATTCAACTTCCGAGGGCTTCTGATGAGTAAAACAAAAATATAAGTTAAAGTGGAAGATTTTTTAGCGGGCTCAACAGAAAGAAAAAACCAGTTACAATAGAGTAACTGGCCTATTTTCTAATGGTTTGCTGATCGACGAGTTGGCTTCATTGCAAAAGAAAGTAAAACTGTAATAACACCAATAATTAACGAAACGATCGTTGAAAGCTGGAAGTCATAAGTAGCACTTTGCAAGGCGCCGCCTAGGTAACAAACTGCCTGACCAATGGCAAATGCCCAAAAGAAAGTAACGAGATATTTCATTAACAACACCTCTTTTCTTGCAGATTTCTAGAACCAGTTTAGCATTTTTTCAAAAAAAGTAAAGAAAAGTCTTCATGAAATTATTTTAATAGGAGGGCTCCATGAATTTTCCACAACTATATACTAAAACTTCCTATTCATTGCTGCAAAGTACCTTGACAATTTCAGAATATGTCAAAAAGGCGAAAGAGTTGGGCTATAAATCTTTGGCCTTAACGGATGAGCATGTACTTTATGGAGCAATTGAATTTTATCAGGCGTGCATACATCAGGACATAAAACCAATCATTGGCATGGAATTAGATATCTTATCAAAAGCTGAAGAGGCATTTACACTTCTTTTATATGCTAAAAATTTAGCAGGTTATCAAAACTTGATGCGTATTTCTTCTCAAAGAATGATTGAAGAGAAGTCACAGCATTTAGCTGAGTATGAAATTAACAGCCAGAATTTGATGGTTGTTTTACCTATAAGTAAAATTGCTTCAGAAGAGAACATCGATTACATAATGGATGAAGTAAAAGAAACCTTCCACGATACAGTATTTTTAGGCTGTTCTTTGACTAACAGCAGACAAACTGATGATGCTATCAGACAATCACACGGTTTGCCTCTTCTTGCTTTGCACGAGGTAAAGTATTTAAAGCCAGAAGAAGCTTTTGCTATCGACGTGATGAAAAAAATTCAGTCCGGGAAACAGATAAGCAAAGACGCATTAGTAGAAAAAAAAGGGAACAGCTACTTGTTGTCAGAAGAAGAAATTACTCACTATTTTCAAGAGGCAAAAAGAGAAGAAGCCATTAACAATGCCATTTCATTAGCAGAAAGCTGCCAATTTGAAATCCCTTTGCATCAACAGCTGCTGCCGCATTATCCGTTGGAAACTGACCAAAATGCAAAAGAGTTTTTAGAAAAACTGTGCTGGGAACGGTTGCCACTTCGAGTCAACGATATATCAACGGTTTATCAAGAACGATTGACTGAAGAGTTGTCTATCATCCACACAATGGGATTTGATGATTATTTTCTGATTGTATGGGATGTGATGGATTATGCTCATCGCAATCAAATTGTGACGGGAGCCGGACGTGGATCTGCCGCAGGCTCTTTGGTAGCTTATGTTTTGTCAATCACGGATGTAGATCCTATTCAATATAACCTGCTCTTCGAACGCTTTCTAAATCCAGAAAGAAACAGTATGCCTGATATTGACTTGGATATTCCCGACAATCGACGTAATGAAATTTTGCATTACGTTAAAGAAAAATACGGGCGTTTTCATGTAGCTCAAATTGCGACTTTTGGAACAATGGCAGCCAAAATGGTCTTACGAGATGTGGGGCGAGTCTTCGGTTTATCTCAAAGTGAAGCGAATCGTTGGTCCAAATCCATTCCTAATAAGTTGAAAATTACTTTGCGAGATGCTTACGAGCAATCTGAAACGCTGAAACAATTAGTAAATACAAACTCCAAAAGCCAATTGATGTTTCAAACAGCTTTAAGCTTAGAAGGTTTGCCTAGACATGTATCCACTCATGCTGCGGGTGTAGTCATTAGTGATCAAGAATTAATTTCGATTGTCCCCTTGCAAAATGGTTCGGAAGATATTCTGCTAACTCAATTTACAATGAGTGATATCGAAACAATTGGACTTCTGAAGATGGACTTTTTGGGTCTGCGTAACCTGTCAATTATTGATACTGCTTTACGCAATATAAAAAAAGTTTATCAACAAGAAATCAATCTTAAGCAGATTACACTAGATGATCCTCAAACTCTGGAACTTTTTCAGCGAGGCGAAACCAGCGGAGTCTTTCAATTTGAATCTGCAGGTATTCGAAATGTGTTACGTCGCTTAGGTCCAACTTCGATTGAGGATATCGCAGCCGTAAATGCGTTGTATCGACCAGGCCCCATGCAAAACATAGATCATTTTATCGCTAGGAAAAAGGGAAAAGAAGCCATTCAATATCCTGAAGAGTCGTTGAAGCCAATTTTGGAAAACACTTATGGCATCATTGTTTACCAAGAACAAATTATGCAAGTTGCCGCTCGAATGGCCGGATTTAGTCTGGGGCAAGCAGATATATTGCGGCGCGCTGTTAGCAAAAAGAAAAAGGATTTATTAGATGAGGAGAGGCGACACTTTGTATCTGGATCAATTCAGCAAGGTTATACACAAAATAGCGCTGAAGAGGTATATGATTATATTGAGCGTTTTGCCAATTATGGGTTTAATCGATCACATGCGTTTGCCTATTCTTTTGTCGGCTACCAAATGGCTTATCTTAAAGTTCATTATCCAGGACCTTTCTATGCGGCCTTACTTCAATCAGTTCGCAGCGACGCTAAAAAGATGCGTGAATATATAGCCGAGGCAAATCAGGCCGGAGTTAGCTTATTGGCTCCAGACATTAATAAAAGCTTTTATAGTTTTACTTTAGTCGAGAAGGATACGATTCGCTTTGGCCTAGATGCGATTAAGGGTATCAGGCGCGATTATGTAGGGAGTATTCTTGCTGAACGTAAAGCGCAAGGTTTTTATAAATCATTAGACAATTTCTTATTGAGAATTGAAGATCGGTGGCTAAAGGAAGAATATATTGAACCGTTAATCGTAGTAGGTGCATTTGATGAGCTTCATGAAAATCGTCGTCAATTGCAAGTTGAATTGGAAGGGAAAATTCAAAATGTTTTGTATAGTGGTGGTAGTGATTCTCTACTAGACGTTATGAGTCTGAAAGAGCACGAAGTTCCAGAATATTCACTAGCAGAAAAACTTGATTATGAAGAAAAATATTTGGGTTTATATGTATCGGGACATCCAACTGAAAACTATCCGAAACTAAAACGACAGAGAAACATTCGTCTAACCAGCGATGTCGTGCCAGGTCAAAATGCTACCATACTTATTTACTTGAAAGAGCTACGGGAAATAAGAACAAAAAAAGGAGAGCAGATGGCTTTTCTTAACGGAAATGATCAAAGCGGAGAACTCTCCCTAACTATTTTTCCCATTCTTTATCGCAAAATTCGCAACATGATTCATCTAGACCAAGTTTACCTTGTCTCAGGAAAAATTGAAAAAAGTCGTTATGATCAATCATTGCAATTGTTGGTGGAAGAATTTGAGTCAGCTGACACGATAGAAAACAGTCTTTCAGAAGAGATTCTTTATCTGAGGATTTCCAGTGAACAGGATAGCCGGACTCTTCATCAAGAAATTGCAGGAAAGCTGCAAACCGTTCCTGGGAATATCCCAGTAGTTCTTTATTTTGAAAAAGACCAGAGAAAGATTGTGTTAGGAAAAGAATATTGGATAGGGCGTAATGAGGTCTTATTGACCGATTTACGTGACATATTGGGTAATAAAAACGTCGTATTACGGTGATTTCTTGTAACTTTCAAAACTTTTTTCAGGTATATCAAACTTTCCTAACATCTTTCCAAGACTTTTAGCGGCTTTGATGGTAGAATGTACCATGAATTGAGAACAATGCTTGATTAATAATTTTTTGAGGTGAGAAAATGAAACGCATTGGAATTTTGACAAGTGGAGGAGACGCTCCAGGAATGAACGCAGCTGTTCGTGCCGTGGTTCGTAAAGGGATCTATGAAGGTCTTGAAGTTTATGGAATCAACTACGGCTTTGCAGGGTTGGTTGCAGGTGATATTCGACGTTTGGATGTTGCTGATGTTGGTGATAAAATCCAACGTGGAGGAACATTTTTATATTCTGCTCGTTACCCGGAATTTGCGACTGAAGAAGGTCAATTAAAAGGGATCGAACAATTGAAAAAATTTGGGATCGAAGGATTAGTAGTTATTGGTGGAGACGGTTCTTATCATGGTGCAATGGCATTAACTAAACACGGTTTCCCAGCAGTGGGTATTCCAGGAACAATTGATAATGATATTCCAGGAACAGATTTCACTATCGGTTTTGATACAGCCATCAACACAGTCTTGGAATCAATCGATAGAATTCGTGATACAGCGACTTCTCATGTACGCACTTTCGTAATTGAAGTAATGGGGCGTGGAGCCGGAGATATTGCTTTATGGTCAGGTGTTGCTGGTGGAGCAGATGAAATTGTCATTCCAGAACATGACTTCAATATGGCTCAGATTGCTGAAAAAATTAAAGCAGGACGTGATCGTGGAAAAAAACATTGTCTAATTGTTCTTGCTGAAGGGGTTATGGGCGGCAATGATTTTGCGGATAAGTTATCAGAGTATGGTGATTTCCATACCCGAGTTAGTGTGCTTGGTCATGTTGTGCGTGGGGGATCTCCGAGCGCCCGCGACCGCGTATTAGCAAGTAAATTTGGCTCGTATGCAGTCGAATTATTGCAACAGGAAAAAGGTGGATTGTGTATTGGTATGTTAAACAATGAAGTGGTTGCAGCTGATATTATTGATACTCTAGAAAACAATAAACATAAACCTGACTTATCTCTGTATGAACTGAACCAAACAATCTCATTTTAATCTCGTTAACTAGGTAGCCCGAGGCTATTTAATTATAAAAGCAATGACAACAAGAATAGGAGCGTTTATATAATGAAAAAAACAAAAATCGTTAGTACATTAGGACCAGCAAGTAATACACTTGAAATCATCTCAGAGTTGATCGAGGCTGGTGCAAATGTCTTTCGTTTCAACTTTTCTCATGGTGACCATGAAGAGCAATTAAGTCGTATGACTCTTGTTCGTGAAGCTGTTAAGAAAACAGGAAAAGACGTCGGTATTCTTTTAGATACAAAAGGTGCAGAAATTCGCACAACGGTACAAGACACTACAGAAGCAGATTATGGTCGTGCGGGCTATATCCAATTTGAAGTTGGAGATAAAACTCGTATTTCAATGAACCCTGAACATAAAGGAACAAAAGAAAAAATTGCGGTTACTTATCCTGGCTTATTCGAGGATGTTCACGTTGGCGGACACGTTTTATTCGATGATGGCTTAATTGACATGGAAATTATCGAAAAGGATGAAGCTGCACGTGAGCTAGTTGTTGTCGTTAAAAATGCTGGTATGTTAGGTTCACGCAAAGGTGTTAATGCACCTGGTGTTTCGATCAGTTTGCCGGGTATTACTGAAAAGGATGCAGAAGATATTCGTTTTGGATTAGATAACGATATTGATTTTATCGCTGCTAGTTTTGTACGTAAAGCACAAGATGTTTTAGAAATCCGTGAAATTTTAGAAGAAAAAGACATGATGCATGTTCAAATCTTCTCTAAAATTGAATCTCAAGAAGGTATTGACAACATTGACGAAATCATCAAAGTTTCTGATGGTATTATGGTTGCTCGTGGTGATATGGGTGTTGAAATTCCAGCAGAAGAAGTTCCGATGGTTCAAAAATCAATTATTAAAAAATGTAATGCTGCGGGTAAATCGGTTATTACCGCTACACAAATGTTAGAATCTATGCAAAGTAACCCACGTCCTACACGTGCTGAAGCTTCTGACGTTGCGAACGCTGTTTTCGACGGAACGGATGCTACTATGCTTTCAGGTGAATCAGCAAACGGTGATTACCCAGTTGAAGCTGTAGCAACTATGGCTCGTATTGACCAAGAAGCTGAAAAGGCACTTGAAGAAATGGGTACTTTCCAAATTAATGAATTTGATAAAACCGACGTAACTGAAACTGTCAGCCTGTCAGTAGCACGCGCTGCGCACAATTTAGGTGTTAAAACTATCGTCGCTGCAACAGAATCAGGGTACACTGCTAAGATGATCTCTAAATACCGTCCGGACGCAGATATCTTGGCTGTAACGTTTGACGAGCGCACCAAACGCGGTTTAATGTTAAACTGGGGTGTTTATCCAACTGTAGCAGAAAAACCAACTACAACAGATGATATGTTTGAATTAGCTACTAAAAAAGCTGTAGATTTAGGCTTTGCTAAAGAAGGCGACCTAATTCTAATCACTGCAGGTGTTCCAGTTGGCGAACGCGGAACAACTAACGTGATGAAAATCCAATTAATTGGCTCTAAATTATTAGAAGCACAAGGTGTTGGTGAAAAAGCTGTTGTTGCAAACGCAGTGATCGCATCTTCTGCTGAAGAAGCTGTGAAAAACGCTAAAGAAGGTATGGTTCTAGTTGTACCAACAACTGATAAAGAATATATGCCTGCAATTGAAAAAGCTGCTGCTTTAATCGTTGAAGATGGCGGATTAACTTCTCATGCTGCTGTTGTCGGCATTGCACAAGATATTCCAGTTATTGTTGGCGCTAAAGATGCAACTACAATTATTGTTGATGGCGAGTTAGTAACAGTAGACCCTCGTCGCGGAATTGTTTACCGTGGAGAAACTACAGCCATTTAAGGTTGTCTTTCTTGGGGTGAGCCAATTAAATTTGGTTCACCCTTTTCTCTTGTTTTCATAAAAATGATGTTAAAAAAACGCAGTAGCATCAGTTTTTTTCAAGGTGTCAAGAAAATTTCATTGACAAAGAATTTTTCCACCTGTA
Organism: Candidatus Enterococcus ferrettii; assembly: GCF_017377655.1. Taxonomy (GTDB): domain Bacteria; phylum Bacillota; class Bacilli; order Lactobacillales; family Enterococcaceae; genus Enterococcus_A; species Enterococcus_A ferrettii. The sequence continues at coordinate 5,131 of NZ_JAFREL010000037.1, read as the reverse complement.
TAATATCGATTGTTGCTTAGAGGTGATGAATAATGAAATGGTCCATTATAGAATTGCGACGTTATCAAGAAGAACCATTAAATTTCTCAGAAACAATGGATGTTAATGACTCTTTAAAACAACGCGATTCAGAAATTTTGGCAGTAGCACCTGTAAAGGTTACAGGAATCTTGTCTGTCGGGAAAAAAGAATATATCTTACATTATCGGTTAACGACAACTGTAACTGTTCCGTCTTCCCGTTCGCTTGAACCAGTAGACCTGCCGCTTGATCTTTCTGTGGATGAGATATTCATGACAAAAGAGCAATGGTCGGTGCAGGAAGAAGACCGTGAAGAAGAAGTTATTGTGTTAGAGAGTGATACAATCGATCTTACGGATTCTGTCGAAGACAACATACTGCTGGCAATTCCATTGCAAGTATTATCAGATGAAGAGAAAAGTGCTAAAGAATTACCTAAGGGAAATGATTGGCAAGTGGTTTCTGAAGAAGAATACTTCGCGAAAAAGGAACAAGCAGAAGCAATTGATCCTCGTCTTGCAAAATTGTCCGAACTTTTTAACGAAGAGGATAACAAGTAAGATTGGAATAATATGTATCTATTTTAAGATACTTCATTTTACAAGGAGGTGTAACACCAATGGCAGTACCAGCTAGAAGAACTTCAAAAGCAAAAAAAGCAAAACGTCGTACTCATTACAAATTAACCATCAAAGGTTTGAACGAATGTCCAAACTGCGGTGAAATGAAAAAGAGTCATCACGTATGTGCCAACTGCGGCTACTACGATGGAAAAGATGTTATGTCTAAAGAAGAAGCATAATAGCTTTTTTAATGATAGAAAAGCAAAAAACCTCAAGACTAACCATGGAGTCTTGAGGTTTTTTATTTATTACGCACAATTCCTTTTTCATTTTTTACACCTTAGGATATAATGTAGAAGATAGCGGAATAATTAGGAGGTATATTATGTCAAACGCACAATTTGGTGTTGTCGGAATGGCGGTTATGGGTAAGAATTTAGCCCTAAATATCGAAAGCCGAGGATACACTGTTGCCTTGTATAACCGTACAGGCTCAAAAACTCAAGTAGTGGTGGATGAACATCCAGACCGCAACTTTGAAGCAACATTCTCTATTGAGGAATTCGTAAATGCGATTGAGAAACCTCGTCGTATTATGTTAATGGTTAAAGCGGGTCCGGCAACGGATGCCACTATTCAAGAGTTGTTGCCTCATTTAGATAAAGGCGATGTATTAATTGATGGAGGAAATACCTTCTTTAAGGATACAATGCGCAGAAATGAAGAATTGGCTAACTCAGGGATCAACTTTATCGGTACAGGAGTTTCTGGCGGTGAAAAGGGAGCCTTAGAAGGTCCTTCTATGATGCCTGGTGGTCAAAAGGAAGCTTATGACCTAGTAGCCCCAATCTTCGAACAAATTGCTGCTAAGGCTGAAGACGGCGTACCATGTGTAACCTACATTGGCGCAAATGGTGCCGGTCATTACGTTAAAATGGTTCACAATGGTATTGAATACGGAGACATGCAATTAATTGCTGAGTCTTATGACTTAATGAAACAATTGTTAGGTCTGTCTGTTGATGAAATGGCTGATGTTTTTGCCGAATGGAACAAGGGTGAATTAGACAGCTATTTAATTGAAATTACCGCAGATATTTTAACTAGAAAAGACGATGAAGGCACTGATAAACCGGTAGTAGATATAATTTTGGATGCTGCAGGAAATAAAGGAACTGGAAAATGGACCTCTCAAAGTGCTTTAGATTTGGGTGTGCCGCTTCCGTTGATTACTGAGTCAGTTTTTTCGCGTTTCATTTCAGCATATAAAGAAGAGCGTGTTGAAGCAAGTAAGGTTTTGAGTGGCCCTGCACCTTACAAATATAATGGTGATAAAAAAGAATTAGTTGAAAAAATACGTGAAGCGTTATACTTCAGTAAGCTTATGAGTTATGCGCAAGGCTTCGCACAACTTCGTGCAGCATCAAAAGAATATGGTTGGGATCTGCCATATGGTGATATTGCTAAAATCTGGCGTGCCGGATGTATTATTCGTGCTCGTTTCTTGCAAAAAATTACAGATGCTTACGAAAATGATACTGATTTAGCAAATTTGATGCTAGACAGTTATTTCCAAGAAATTGCAAGCAAGTACCAATCTGCTGTTCGTGAAGTTGTAGGGATTGCTGTTCAAGCAGGCATCCCCGTTCCAACTTTCTCTTCAGCAATTTCTTATTACGATTCTTATCGTGCTGAACGTCTACCAGCAAACTTAATTCAAGCTCAGCGCGATTACTTTGGTGCTCACACTTATGAACGAACTGATAAAGAAGGTATTTATCATTACAGTTGGTATGATGAAGAATAAATAGTTTAAAACTAGGGATTTTTAATTGTTTAATAGTCCCTAGTTTTTTTATTAGGGATTTCATGCTAAAATGTCAATAGCTTCTGAAAGGCTTAGACCGCTGAATCTTTGGGTTAAGCAAGAACGATTTGGAAAGGAATAAAAAGTATGAGTAATATTCTAATCATTGAAGATGAAAAAAATTTAGCTCGTTTCGTAGAACTTGAGTTGAAACATGAAGGTTATGATACAGATGTCCACTACAATGGACGTACGGGACTTGAAGCAGCTCTAGAAAATGACTGGGATGCTATTTTATTGGACCTGATGTTGCCGGAGTTAAATGGCTTAGAGGTGTGCCGACGTGTAAGACAAGTAAAAAATACACCAATCATTATGATGACTGCCAGAGATTCAGTAATTGATCGAGTTTCTGGTCTGGATCATGGCGCTGACGATTATATCGTCAAACCGTTTGCTATTGAGGAGTTGTTAGCCCGTTTACGCGCTTTGCTACGCCGCATCGACATAGAAGGTGATAAAAATGTAGCTAAGCAGACTACAATTACCTATCGTGATTTGACTATTGAAAAAGAGAATCGAGTAGTCCGTCGTGGCAATGACATTATTGAATTAACTAAACGTGAATACGAACTTTTACTGACTTTAATGGAAAATGTGAACGTCGTTTTGGCACGAGATGTTTTATTAAATAAAGTCTGGGGCTATGAAACTGAGGTTGAAACAAATGTAGTTGATGTTTACATTCGTTATCTACGTAACAAAATTGATGTTAATGGGGAAGACAGCTACATTCAAACTGTTCGTGGAACAGGATATGTAATGCGATCATGAGAAAGCTTTTTAAAAAGCACGGAGAACTGAAGGGGCCTTCACTTACTATCAAGTGGGCCTTTACAAGTTCTTTCTTTATATTTGTTGTATTTACAATCTTTGCAGTGATCACTTATAAATCTTCAGTCAATCTTATTGTTGCTAAAGAAAGAAATAATGTTGAGCAGACAATCTCAGACGTATCGTCACGTTTAGCGAATTCGGATGAAGAGCTTACTTTAGTAAATACATACCGTACGTTAACAGAGTCGTCTAATCTCGACAATGCTCTGTATGATCGGAATATGACACTTGAGGGCAATATGTTGCGAATTGACAGCTTTGTAGCTGAATTAGGCCAACCGCAGCTTTCATTAGATATCTATAATTTGGATAAAAAGTTAATTTTTAAAACGCAGGAAGTATATCATCCTTTAGTACAGACAGAGCACAAAAGCCCTACAATCGTTACACTTGATAATCGAAATGGCTTCTTGTCCATTGAACCAATCTACTCTAAGGAAACCCGAGAGAAGATAGGATATGCTCAGGTTTTTTATGAACTTTCTGACTTTTATGAAATGCGAAGTAAATTGTTAATAACGTTGATTGTATTAGAAATTGTTTCTTTAGTACTTAGCAGTTTTTTAGGCTTCTTATTATCTTCATACTTCTTAAAGCCTGTTAAAATTTTGCGAGATACAATGGAGATTATTCGTCAAGATCCACAGGCAGATGTACATGTACCAGAAATCACTACAAACGATGAATTGGCAGATTTAGCAATGATTTTTAATGACGTAATTGACCGTATTAGAATGTATATTAAGCAGCAAGAACAATTTGTTGAAGATGTTTCACATGAATTACGTACTCCTGTAGCAGTGATTGAAGGGCATCTCAGTTTACTTAATCGATGGGGGAAAGATGACCCTGAAATTTTAGAAGAGTCAATTCAAGCCAGTCTTCAAGAAATTGAACGAATGAAGAGCTTAGTACAAGAAATGTTAGATCTATCTCGTGCGGAACAAGTAGATGTATATTATGGAAATGAGACTTCCAATGCAAAAGAAGTAACTTACCAAGTCTTTAACAACTTTAAATTACTATATCCAGAGTTTACATTTACTTTAGATGATGATCTAGAAAACGAGCGTCAGTTAAAAATCTACCGAAATCATTTGGAACAAATCATGATTATCATTATGGACAATGCAGTTAAGTATTCAACGGATCGTAAAGAAGTGCATATATCGATTTCTTCGACTCTGAATGAGTTTGAAATTGCGATTCAAGATTTTGGTGAAGGTATTCCAGATGAAGACATTGATAAAGTGTTCAATCGTTTTTATCGAGTGGACAAGGCACGTGCACGAACAAAAGGAGGAAATGGGTTAGGTTTATCGATAGCTCATAAGCTAATTGAAAGTTACAAAGGTCACATTAGTGTAGAAAGCTCCCTTGGTCAAGGTACGATCTTTAGAATTTTTATACCTATGGTGGAAGAAGAATCAGTCGAACAATAATCGGCTGATTTTTTTATGCAATTATTTTTATGAATAGGCTTCAGTATACTGTTATTTTTGCTTCAAAAATCGAACGTTATTTTAGTATAGGGACATTTTGTTCGCATTAAGAAAAAATGTAGAAGAATTCTATTTTATAGTTGCATTAAATGATGAAAATTGCTATATTATTATTTGTTCCAACGAGATGAAATCTTCTGAAAATATTTTTTCAAAAACTTGTTGACGGATGATTTCACTTATGGTATTTTTATAAAGTCGCTGATAATGATAGATAGTAATCATGTTTTTTTAAAACAAAAAAAGCAAAAAAACTTATTGACATTTAAACGGTGAAATGATAAGATTTAAGAGTTGCTGATGCAACAAGAAACATCCGATTTTATCAAGTAGACCTTTGA
>NZ_JAFREL010000036.1 GCF_017377655.1 Candidatus Enterococcus ferrettii | reverse complement strand
AAAAATACTGCAAGGGTAGTCGATATCACTACCCTTGCAGTATTTTTGTTTCTTATGATAAGAACGTCAATTAATTCGGAGGTAAACAAAGGTGTATCGTTGCAAGATAATGCAGTTTGGTAACACTCACCTATGGAAAAATAAAAAATGCGCATTTTCCTGTTGTCACTATTTTTAACCTAGTAAGGATCACTCTCACTGATTCCTTTTTATTGATTTCATTTCGTTCTTCAAAGAGCGTGCCGCATTTTCTACTTTTCCACCATAAACCACCTGTAGGTTCTTTTCATCAATTCTGACAATGCCCATCGATCCGGTTTTCTTTAGCCGTTGCTCATTTATAATACTTGTATCCTCTAGCACCAAACGCAAACGAGAAATACAGTTATCAATCTCCTTAATATTATCGAATCCACCTAGTGCTTGCATAATTAAACTTCCTAACTCGCTACCTGCCACTTCTTCGTCAGCATCTTCTAAAACATCATCCTTTGAACGACCAGGCGTTTTGATGTCAAATCTCTCAATTACATATTTGAAAACGAAATAATAGACTACCGCATAAACTAACCCTAAAGCTACGACTAAGTACCAACGGGTATAGGTCCCTTGGAGAATCCCGAAAATAGCTAAATCAATCATCCCTCCGCCGGCATTTCCGACAGCTACACCCAGTAAGTTCATGATCATGAATGACAAACCTGACATAAAGGCATGGAAAACCCATAAAATCGGTGAAATAAAGATAAATGCGAATTCAATTGGTTCAGTAATCCCTGTTACAAAGCTAGTAGCTGCTGCTGCAATCAGCATACCTTTGATCTTAGGTCGCTGTGTTAAATAAGATGTTTTGTACATTGCATAGCAAGCTGCCGGTAAACCAAATACCATAAATGGATGTGTACCTTGTGTCAGGAACCGTGTAGCATTGCGCATAATTTCCATGTCTTTGACCGGAGCTGCTAGTTCAGCATTGAAAATCGTTAATGCACCCGAGATAGTTTCCCCATCAATCGTAGCTGTTCCGCCAATCGGTGTGAACCGAATCAATTGATTCAATACGTGGTGGAGGCCCGTCGGAATCAACAATCGTTCTGAAAAGCCATACAAAAATGTTCCAATAACTCCAGAGTTACCAATCAAACCACCTAGTGCATTAATGGCAGTATTGAAAAATGGCCATACAAAATAGGAAATGATTGATACAATAGGAATGGTCAAGATAATCATAATAGGAACAAAACGATTACCACTAAAGAAACTAAATGCTGTAGGTAATTGTTTGGTATGGTAGCGATTGTGGATCATTGCAGTCCAAAGTCCGGTAATAATCCCACCAAAAACCCCCATCCGATAAGTAAAGGTTCCCAACATAGTTTCATACATATTCGAAGTCTCAACAGCACGAATCTGACTCATCCCGTTTTCCATTAAGTGTTCAACTGTTGTATTGTCAGCATCAATTCCCTTTAGTTTCAACAAATAGTTAATGACTACATGGAATAAAATAAAAGCTATAACTACAGAGAAAGCTGCAATTTCTTTGTCTTCGTGTGACATCCCTATCGCAACTGAAATTGCGAACAAAATTGGTAATAGTCCAAACATGGTCCCGACAACCGTTTGGACACCTCCAACAATGCCTTGAATAATCGTTGCATTTGCAAATCCTTCCCCCACCAGAGTAGGATTCTGTAAAATCGATACAATACCTAACAACAACCCCGAAGCAACGATGATTGATAAGGGGCCCATCAATGATTTACCTAACTTTTGGACATAAGTTCTCACAATTAACACCTTCTTTTTCTAGATTGACATAAACGTTTATCTCTCTGTTACAAGGTGAGTATAGCACCCTAAAAAAGCGCTAACAATATGATAGAAGGCTATAAAATCAGTATTCAACGGATGATTGTTCGTTCTTTTTTTGAATGGTCATTCAAAAGTAAAAAGACACGAAAACGTGTCTTCAAACAGCTGAAGAACTCTCAGCTATTCATTTTTTGATAATTGAGGTACCCCTCATAGAGTAGACTCAAAGCAAGGTTTAAGGTACAAAAAGAAGAATTGTTCAATCCATTGACATTATTAATGTTTGTGACTTGATAATACAAGCTGGTATCCGCCAGACTAGCTAGCTTATTCTGACCAAAACGTGTAACAGAAATTAATTGTGTTCCTTTTAATTGAATTTTTCGGACGATTTCTTCTAATGTATTTAATCTTCCAGACAATGAGACAACAAACAGCAAATCTTCATCAGTAATATCATTTGAGATTAATTTCAATTCATTCTTTTCAGGAACAATGATTATATAAATTCCTAGATTCCACATGCATCGGGCAAATTCGTTCAGCATCATTCGTTGTCCATGGCCTGTTGCGTAAGCAAAAATCCTTTTCGAACGACGAATGGCTTCATAAATATCTTCTACACTTTTATCATCCTCGAATAGTTTAATCGTTACCTGAACATCCTCCAAAAGGATAGTGGGCTGAAATAAATCACTCATATCCACTCTTGTCTTTTGGTTGCGTACGTATTCCTCTTTTAAAAAATAACGGAACTCGCCATACCCCTTAAATCCTAATTTCTTTGTTAAGCGAATAATTGTTGAATCTGATACATTCGCCTGTCTAGCCAATTCTGAAACAGTTTGTTTGATGCTTTTTTCCATATTTCGAGTAATGAATCCTAAGACATATTCATCATTTTCATTTAATAGCCCATGGTGCTCATTAATCAGTTGTTCGAGTGTCATATCCCCAGACCTCCTCTAAAAAAATTAAAAGCTGTACTTTCATTGTAATACGAAAGTACAGCTTTGATAAGTTTATTTTATACTTTTAATAACAGTTTCCCACTTTTTACTTCATGTTCCGGAAATTCTAAAATGAATTCTTTCTCTTCAGGGAACAAACTCATTATCGTATCGGAAAGCTTCCCTGCTTGAATCTGTTCTGCATCAAAAACAAGCAACGGCTTTCCAACAGATACCTGTTGGTTTTTCTTAACTAACACTTGAAGATTCCGATGAACCGCCTCCTATTCCATCGCAATAGCCATCACTAGATTCAGTAGAACATCGGCACCTTTTTGAACATCTTCAAGATCTGTCCATTCATCAGGATGATGAGTAACGCCATTTTTTGAAGGAATGTAGATCATATTAGTTGGAACAAAATCCGCCATTATCATAGCATCATGGCCAGTCCCATTATTAATAATACGATACGTATAATCCAATCGATGACAAATCTCTTTCATTTTTTCTACATTTCTTTGATCCATCACACTTGGTTCTGTTGGGTTGCTGTAACCGATTCGGGCCATTTCCTCAAGTTCACAACGCACCCCTGTATCCTTTTGGATCTCGACCAACTCTTTCGACATACTATCCTTTACCTCAGCTGGTGTAATGGTTTTTGTATCAAACGTTCGAATCTCCACAAGTGCTTCGACAAAGTGAGGAACAAACTGATTAGAGTTCGGCTCAATGTTCAATTTTCCAACAGTACCTGCAATAGTATCTCCCAAAGACAACATCCAATTATTCATGAATAAGACAAAACGAGCAGCTGCAACTAAAGCATCTTTGCGAGTAGTCATCGGTGCTGTAGAATCTTCAGTTTCACCATAAAAGCGTACTTTGAAGCGGCCAATTCCTGGAATAAATTCAACCAATCCAATATCTTTCCCCTCATCTTCTAATATAGGACCTTGTTCAATATGCAGTTCAATAAAATTTTTAATGGTTTTGGGATCTCGTTTGGCTTTTTCCAAATCAGGCTCAACACCGTAGTTTCGCAATGCTGCTAATTTCGTCTGACCATGACGATTCTTAACCGTTTCTAATTCCTTCATAGTTAAAGTCCCCATCATTGCTCGTGAATTTGAAACCCCAGTACTAGGTCCAAAGGTCTCACCTTCTTCTGCATTCATTAAAATGAGATCGATCGGGTATTCATTCTCAAAATTAATTTCTTCAAGAACTCGCATCGTTTCCAGTGCCGTAACAACTCCAGCAGTACCATCAAACTGTCCCCCGTTTACAACTGAATCATAATGTGAACCAATCATTACCGCCGGGGCTTCAGTTTTTTTACCTGGTCGTCTTCCAAACAAGGTGGAAAACCCATCCTCCCAAATCTCCAGACCTAGCTTCTCCATTTCATTGATTAGGTAATTTCTCGCTTGACGATCTTCTATTGAATAAGCTGATCGTGTAATACCTAATTCTGGGGTCGCATTATATTTTGCCAAGTTTTCAATATCGCTTTTTATTCTCTCAAAATTCGTTTTCATTCGAGCCTCCTCCATTCTTTTCGCTTGTATCGTAACATCAAGAATAAACCGCTACAATTGCTTGGCAAAAAAATGACGCTCTATTCACTTTGAGAATATTTCTTCGCAGTCTGATTGATCAATCATTAAAAGTTACGACTGATCCTCAACTTAATTTTTTGAGTTTCTATAGTCCATTAAGATCGAAAACCGACTGCTTTTTCTGCTAGAATTTTTGAGAGTATACATAAAACACCCCATCCGTTGGTTGTCACAGAAATTGGGTGCATCTTTTGGCAAAAAGCTTATTCAGTAGCGGATTTGTTCTTTTTTCTCGTTTTTTACTTATAAAAAGAGAACTGCTCACAATGAAAATCGAGCAGTTCTCTTTTTGCTGTTGAAAATCAAGCTTGTCGCGAAAGAAGTCAGAGTAAAAAAGTTGCTTCACACTTTTCTATACCGCCGCAACCCAACAATATTTAACAATGTAAATCCGACAACAAAGAGAACCAGCACCCCTAAATCAAAGGAAATAGCTGACCAGCCCTGCCCTTTGATCATTACATTCGTTAAGGCTTCTCCTCCATAACTTAAGGGGAAAATGTAGGAAATATACCGGACCCAATCTGCCATACTATCTAATGGAATCAGGCCAGAAAAGAAAACCTGAGGAATAACAACTAAAGGAATAAACTGAATCATTTGGAATTCTGAGTTGGCAAAGGTCGAAACAAAAATCCCCATAGATAATGCTGTCAGTGCGATCAAACTATTGGTTATGATAACCCAAAGCAGATTCCCGGCTATTTGTAAATCCAAAATATAGATGGAAAAGAAAACGATAATGAGTGTCTGTAGGATGGCAAATATCCCATAGCCTGTTAAATACCCCATAACAATCTCGCTCCGCTTAATAGGTGTCGCAAGCAAACGTTCTAAAGTTCCGGTAGTTCGTTCCCGTAACAGAGCAATTCCTGAAATCAGAAAAACGAAAAAGAAAACAAAGAAGCCAATTAGAATCGGAAATATTTTATCAAAAAAGGAACTGTCCGCATCACCATATACATAGGCATTTTTGATTGAGAAGTTTTCAACCTGTACTTTTTGCCCCGTTTGCATTGCCAGCTTCTGCAAATCTGCACTTAGTTCCTTCAGTTTACTTGTAGTAATGATATTTTGGAACAGTGCTTTCACTTTCGCTGTATTGCTAGGGTCCTCATTTTGATACAAAATATGAAAGGTAGAGCCTTTTAATGTGACAAATGCATCTAAATTGTCGGTCAACATTTTATCCTCACTATCTTTTGCATCACGGTACCTTTTCACTTTTACTTCGTCCGTTGGAAAATTGTCGGTTAGAGCAGCCGGCACCGTCTCATCAACCCCAATTTTAACGTGGGTTTCTGCATTTGTATCAAAGACGACATTCATAAGACTCAAAACGATTATCGGTGCGATAAGCATTAACGCCAAGGTACGCTTATCTCGAGTCAGCTCCTTCACCACACGAGTAAGCATTGCTTTGAATCGAATCATTTTGCATTCACCTCTGCTTTTAAGAAGACTTCTTCGATACTGTCTGCATCAAATTTTTTCTTTAATTCATTAGGCGTTCCTAAAGCAAAGAGCTGCCCCTCGATGATTAGTCCAACGTAATCACATTTTTCTGCCTCATCCATTACATGGGTTGTTACAATAATCGCTTTTTCCATAGTAGCTAAAGTCCGCAGCTGCTCCCAAATAGTCACTCGCAGACTTGGATCGATCCCAACAGTTGGTTCATCCAGCACAATCAAATCAGGATTAGCTAATAATGTAATCGCTAAGGAAAGTCGACGCTTCATTCCTCCTGAGTAGGTTTTAACGGGTTGATTTATGAACTGAGCCAAGTTAACGAGGTTTATATTTGTACTAATCGCCTGGTCTAACTCCTTTTTCTTCAGACCCATCAGATTACCGAAAAAGACTAAATTTTCTTTTGCAGTCAGATCCTCATACAAAGCATCACTTTGTCCCATGTATCCGATCCGGCCTAAAATCTGACGATTGGGCATCGTTGTTCCGAAAATTTCTGCTGTTCCTTGATCTAGTTTTTCCATTCCCATTAAGCATTTAATCGTCGTTGATTTCCCTGCTCCACTGGGACCGATCAATCCTAATATACAACCAGAATCAAGCTCTATATTAACGTTATCTAATATTTTACGTTGATTAAATGATATGGATGCTTGAGTCATCTTTGCAGCGATTTGAGTGTTTTTTCCCACGTGTAATCCCTCCTCATTTTAATGGACATCGTGTGTATTATCTTGTACTCTTTGTAGTATAGAATGATTTTAAAAAACTACAAGACATTTACTCACTTAATGGACACTTGTCAAAAATTGATTACTAACTGAGGTGCTCTTTATGAAACAAGAAAAAGATATCCGTTATTATCGAACCAAACAGCGGATTACAGCAGCTATGGTTCGCTTACTAAAGGAAAAAAACTTTGATCAGATAACCGTTAAGGATATTTGTGAATATGCCGAAATAAGTCGCAGCGGATTCTATCTACATTACCTTGATAAGTATGATTTAGCTGAAAAACATCAGCTGGAGCTAATGGCTCACGCTAATAAAATTATTCAAACAGCTTCACAAAGTACCATCAAAAGGAATGACTTGATGTTGCATATGCTTAACTACCTGAAAAATGATGGAGAACTATTAGCCCTTCTAATTTCTGATCATGGGTCACCAGAAATTCAGAATCAAGTGAAGCAATTATTGAAAAAGAATGCTCTGAAAAATATAATTGCCCATATTAATATCCAACTGGATACCGAGACAGAAAAGCATTATTTAGTGACCTTTTTAAGCAATGCGATATTAGGCGTTTTACAAGAATGGATTAACACTGGTCAAAAAGAATCGCCAGAAGACCTTGTGCAAATCATGAATAAAATAGTAAGCTTTGAATTCACATAATAAAGAAGTCACGACTTTTCACAAAAAATTGGTTTAAAAGCATTCGCGACTAATACCTCTCACAATCACTCGCAACGTTTAACGATCTTTTGGTATTCAAAAGTATTCAAAAAAAAACTACATCCACCATTGCCCTTCGACATATAAAATTACAAGCTTACCATCAAGAAAAGAAAAAGTTTTTAAATACGCAAAGTAACAACTCAACGAAAAAAATACAACCGATTAAATAACTAACACTAAACGAAATTTATTTAAATTGAATCATTTGTTCACACATGCTGCTTTTAAGAAAAAAGAGTTTTTTAGAGGAATTTATTATCTGAAGCGTTTTAAAACGTTTCAGATGATAAAACCATAATTCATCTATAGGAAACTATTTTACTTCAAATTAGAACCCTCACGAAAAAAATCTCATCTATGCTGAAAAACAGCTAAAAGCAAATTGATATTACTAGTTATACCGTTATTCCAAAAAGTATATTGCCTTTCGGCATATAAAATTACAAACTTACCATTAGATTAAATCTATCAAACACTTGAAACTTCAAGAAAAGAAAAAGTTTTTAAATATGCAAAAAAACAGCTCGATGAACAAAACATCCATTTCATATTAAGGTAAAACAATAATTATATGGAAAGTCTAAAAATTTAAAATAGAGGTGCCCCCTTATGAAACACGTATTAATTTTAACTAGAAATGTTTTATCTGAAGAATCATTAATTCAGCAACTTCATTATTTAAATTATGAAGTGTTATGTTCAGCTCACCTTATTCAACCTTTAGAAGATGGTAAAATTTTGCCTGTAATTTCTTATTTTAAAATAGTGATTATCAGCGAAACTATAAGCGACAATGAAGCCGTAAATATTTTACCTACTTTGAATTCTTATGGATTGGTCGTTATTCGGGCTGGTGAATCCCCCTCTCCCGATGAAAAGAGAATGTGGAAAGAAAATGGCATCCTTCATTGGATTAACAAACTCCCTTCTGTAAAAGAATTAAGGGAAGGATTAGCGGAAGCCGCTATTATATTAGAGGAAAAGATAGGTAATAAGGATCATTTTAAAAGCTTTTCTACAAAACATGTTATACCTTTACACGCTGGAAATTTAAGAAGTGTTTATATGAATTTTACTAAATCCCAGAAAAATATATTCGACCGTTTACTATGGGCACAAAATCAAGAAACTATTTTGTCACGAAAAGATTTGTGTGATTATTTATGGAACGATGGTATGACTAATTCTAATTTGAGTCAGTTGTCCTGTTTAATCCAAAAAATTAGAAATAAATTTAAACAATGTGGCCTTCCTTATGATGTCATTACTACCGTATGGGGAAAAGGCTATGAATTAAATGAGGAATTTTATCAATGTTGGCTAATGGAAGAACAAGAAATGTCTTTACAGAAAAACGTATGACATAAAATAAATTCATTGGAGGAGAAAAACCATGATTTTTTTTGAGCGGACTAATAGGCATATTCTATTATGGAAAAAGAAAATACAATAAGAAGTTTTTTATTTCATCTATTGCCGTATGTGTATTAAGCTTCTTTGTAACTATCAGCCCTTCAATCCATTTGCAAAATCTTTTTAAAGAATCATCAGTACAAGAAAGCGAAAAGAAAATAGATACAAAAATTGATCTTACTTCTTTTGGCGATTTTCAATTTGACCGTGATGATTTAAAGCCTTTATATGCAAAAGTAGAAGGTACAACAATGAATTTCCAATTTGATTGGAGAAATGATTCTTCTTTATATAACGAAAGCTCTTTTATGGGTTCGCTCGTTAAATATAAATTCTTTCAAAACGGCATTGAAATACGCGATGATTTTCACGAAAGGTCAATCGACCCCTATGATGTAGACCTTCATTTTAATATTGAAAAAAAATACTTCGTTACAGTTAGGAATCATTGTTTATTTACATGACAATTTACCTGTTACCGTTAAAATGATTCCATAAGAAGGAGAAACGGCTATTAAGTTTGCAAAGTACGTAAATTTTTAAAATAGTAGTCAATTTATTTCACCTCTTGAGAAAAAGCTTTATATCAACGTTTATCGAGAGTTGAAATAAAATAGTAAGCTTCGATTTGATTTTATTTGATGAGATAGTTCATCAGGCACAAATTTAGTTTAACTTCAAATCCTATTAATTTTAAACGAAATTGGAAGTTTACTTCAAGGAGGACTGCTCATGTTTCAGCGACCCTTCAACAACTCATTCAATTTGAGAATACTGATTTTATCAAAGTCATTACGGGTGTACGACGTGCTGGAAAGTCTGTTTTACTGATGCTTTTTAGGGAGTATTTATTACAAGAAGGGGTTTCTGAAGATCATATCATTTATATAAATTTCGAAAGCTTTGAGTATCAGAGCATCACTACCGAAGAAAAATTCCGCAATACAATTAGCGGATTATACCTAAGGATGATCAGAGAATCTATTTATTATTTGATGAATTCAAGTCGTTGATGGTTGGCAACGGGTAGTCAACGGTCTTCGTGTCAGCTTTAATAGTACTACTGTGATCACAGGCTCTAATGCAAACATGCTTTCAGGTGAAATGGCTACTCTTTTAAGTGGATGTTATATTGAAATCCCTCTGTATCCTTTCTCTTTTCAAGAATTTTTACGGGCGAAAAACATTGCCCCAGCTTCTCGTAAAGTAGATAGTGCTTATAATGAGTATGAGAAATATGGTGGTTCTCCCAGCGTGGTCATAGCTGAGGAGTCAATCAAGGATACGATTGTTTTGAACGACGTCGCTTTACGAGCAGGTGTGAAAGACCCCGCTGTTTTAAAATCACTCATTCGTTTCTTAGCCGATAATGTTGGACAATTGGTCAATGCGTCAAAAATTGTCAATACGTTGAAAAGCGAAGGCATCGAAACCACTAATCATACAGTTAATCGCTATTTGGATTTATTGGAGAACGGTTACCTGTTTTACCAGGCTAAACAATATGACATTCGTGGCAGAGAGTATTTAAAAACAAATGGTAAATACTTTATTGTTGATACTGGTTTAAGAAGAAATGCGGTAGGGAGAAAAGATGGGAACTACAGTAATCGATTAGAAAATATTGTTTACATTGAATTATTACGTAGAGGATACACCGTTGATGTCGGTAAGCTGAGCAAAAAAGAAATTGATTTTGTCGCCAGAAAATTGGATGAAACTCTTTACGTCCAAGTCATTTACGAATTACCCGATAATCAGCACGAGACGGATAATTTACTTCATATAGAAGATAACTACAAAAAAATAGTCATCACTGTCCGCTACTCTGAGGTTGAGCAGGTGGATGGGATTCCGATTATTTATATTGTTGACTGGCTACTTGCTGAATGATGAAAAAGTGTCGTTAAGATGACTATCTTATTGACACTTTTTCATCATCTGTATATAGAAGCTGTGATAACAATGATTTATTGGACAACAGTTCTTAGATATGTTACTTTGTTATCCTTTTCGTTCAAAATAAATTGAATAGGTCTCATTTGAAACCTCTGCTATAGGAATAAATTTTATGTTTTTTTCTTGTCTTGTGGTGATATAGGTGCTGTCCCGCCAAAAACTATGGTGTCGCTCATTCAACGGCTGGAATAGTTCATCATGAATGTGCATTGGTACATCTTCTTCAGTTAATCCGGCTAAAACTAAAGGGCCGTCGATAAAGGCTACTCGATTAGGATTGCCAGGAAGCGTAACCATTTCAATAGACTTTTTAAATTCAATTACAATCTCACTAACTGAGGTAAGATTTTCGATGGTTACAAATCCTCGATTAGCTATATAGTTTCGTGGTTGATTATTGACCCATAGAAGTGTTTCCTTTGACCATTTTGGCACACGAAAGTTCAATGTACAGAAGCCTTCACTTGCTAGGATAATTTTATATCGGTAGCTTGTTGGCCGTTTGCTGAGAATATCACTGCTAGATTCATAGGACTGAATAACCTGCTTGCCAAATTTATTAGAATGCTCTAAGGGGCCTTCCCCCAGCTGACTATCTTGAATAAGCTCTATTTTCAGCTGACCTTCCTTGGTTTCTAGGATCGTTTCAGAAGGAATGTACTGGTTTATGGTTACCGTATTTTCTTCTTGATAAAAAACACACTCTTGATACGAGCTCTGCGCCTGGACTAAAGTGCCATGACAACACCAAAAATGCTTTAAGGGATCGCCCCAGTTCTTCTGACTACAAGGCTCCATATCAAGAAAATAAGTAACCATTCCAGTGTTTTTGTTTTGCTGTGCCAGAATACCATTGTATAGATTCAATTCTTCAAAATCTCCATATTTAGAATCTCCCGTCCACTTAAATAAATAGTGGGCCAAACGAATCATATGATAGACCGTGCAATGCTCCTGAGCCTTGCCTAAACGACCCGAAAAATCTTGAATTGGCGTCCATAGCTCTCCGCAGGAAATCCCCCCTGTAATATAAGTCCCGCGCTTTTCAACTGCCATTTCCCAAAACTTTTCAACAATCGCTCGATACTTTGCTTCTTTAGTGACCTCCCAAATACGGGCGATACCTAGAATTTCAGCAATTTGAGTATTCGCATGCTTGTTGGTTAACACATCCTTTCCCTCTAACAGCTGATCAAAGAAAGAATGTCGATAATAGAGGTCAATTAATTGGCGATAGCGCTGATCCTTCGTGATAGCGAACAGCTCCGCCCAGATTTCTAACATCCCTCCTGTTTCATAGGACAAGATATTTTGGAACGTCTCCTCGTTTACTCTCTCACACCAATGAATAAACCACTCGCTGAACTGAATAAGAATAGCGAGTGCCTCTTCGTTATTAGTATATTTGTAAACATCTAACAGGCCCATCATCGTTTTGTGAATGGTGTAATGGGGAGCCCAAACAGTTTGCTTTTTTTCCATCCGCTGCATGTATTTTTCAGGGATAGAAGCCACCCAGCCATCGCCGTTGGCCTGCTGGCACTTAGCCAAACCAGCTATAATTTCTTCAATTTTTCCAGCGATCACGGGTGAATTAGTTGCCCCGTAAATTTTAGCAGCGGCCGATAACCAATGGCCGAGAAAATGGCCACGAATTTCACAGGTTACAGCTTCCCATCCCCAATGCCACTCATCTGGCTGTTCTACTTGCTCTTCCGGATCAATGGTTGTGCTAGAATTCCCGCTATAACTCCAAAGACCTGCTTCTAACAAATAATTACGCAATAAATTATCCGTCCGCAAGCTTAACATATAGTCATAATTCTTCGAAAAACGCTTGTTAAAAACACTGTCTTTTAATTGGGTATTTTTTATTATTGATTTAAGCATCGTTTGTCCTTTCTACTTAGTGACTAGTGCTGTGGCTAGTGACCACCTTTATTTCTTTTTAGAAATCAGCTCATTGATTAATTGGAAAACCATTCCAAATTCACTCTTGGGAATTTGAATGTTGTACTTTTGACGGATTTTTGAGAATACAAGCTTTGAAAAACCTAAGAAATCGTCAAATTTCTCTTTTTGCGAAAGCACATCTGGGGATAGCTCCTCATCGATCTCATCGTGCCGTAAAATCCGCTCAATCATAGATGATAGATGCAGGAATAGGTTAATTCTTATAAAGCTTTGAATCTCAATATCGTAAAATTCTTCGTAAGCAATAATGACTTCCTCGATTTCGTTAACGACCATTTCGGGATTTAAAAAGGTTAATCTAGCCGTTGCCCCCTCGATCGTAAATAATTTAACAATTTCATTGATACAGTCTTTCCGTTTTTCTTCAGCAATAAATAAAGCAAATCGTTCCAATGTTTCTTGTCCGTTTACAATTTCTTCAATGTTGACAATGGGAACTCGCTGCTCATACATACTAGGCGTGGTAAAAATAGCGATCGTATTTTTGAAAATAGTTAAATCCTCTCGCTTGAATTGCTGCTGAACATTTTTGTAATCCATAGTCAAAATCTCAATTTTTTCATGATCAAAATAATGGCTAAGAATTTCTTTCACCTTGATCGCAATTCCTTCTCCAGATAAGCAGGTCACTAAAATATTATTTTTTTGAGACAGCCCCTCAAAGTATCTTTTTTCAACGATGTATTTCGTCGTATCTACCTTCACAATCTCATTCATGGGAGACTTCGCCTTCAGTTGAAGGGCAATATCTAGCGCTGCTGCCGATGAAACATTGTTTAGCACAAGTAAATCTCCTTCGACAAAAGGGGTGATTTTTACATACATTTCTTCTAAAGATCCCATGTCTACAAATACAACCAAACCATTTTTCGTATCGATTTGCTTGATATATTGAACAATTTCTTCAATCAACTGAGTGCTTGATAATTCTAGCGGCAAATCGAATCCATCATAGATATAATCATTCACCAATTGATTGGCCATTGCTGCCATGCTTGTTGCATTGTTGAATCCGTGCATTGCAATTACGGCTGGTATTATCGATGTGATGATTTTCTTCTTATAAAAGAAGGCCGTAAAAAATAAAACCAATTGATCAGCCTTTTCGGTATAAACCAATAATTCCGAAACCATCGTTTCTGCTAATCGAAGGTATTTGTGCAGCTGCATTCGTTCTTTGGTATTAAGTGCAATTGAAAGTGGGTAAACATAATCAAAACGTTGGAAAAAATGCAGCAGCTCTATAAATTTGTCGAGCTCCATTTGTTCTAATAGTATCCCTCGTTGGTTAAATAGTTTTTTCACTAAATCTCTATCATACTCAACCTGGCTTTCTTCAAATTCATTCTCGATGAAAATTTGATAGCTGCCGTATTCTTGTTTAATACAATAGTGAATATTAAATACTAAATTTTCGATCGAATTCAGCAATCCCTGAAAGTTTTTTATCGCTGAGGTATCTGCCAATTCTAACAAGCTGCTGCTTTTCTTTGCTTGTCCGTTGCTTGCTGTTTCGGTCGAAAATAATTGATACCTTTGATCGGAAGAACCTTTTTTATTAATAACGATGGCCGTTTGTGAGTAATGCTTGGCTACCATTACTTTGATTTCATTTTTTAATTCTCCAACGTTGCCTTCATACTGGCTTTTTTCAAGCTCTTCGATTATTTCATAGGAAACTTGGATGGTTTTCTTTACTTTTTTGACTTCTGATTGAAATAAGGCTAAAACTAGTTCGTGACGTTCTATCAGTGGCCGATCGGTAAACTTTGGCAGTGTGATAGTCAGAGGAATTCTTCGTCTAAAGGTGGTCAATAAACTAGAAGTTATTTCTTCTGTAGTAGCCATAATTAGTCGTACATCCGACGACTGCCAATTGTCGTTATCTCCTAAACGTCTAAACTTTTGCGAATCTATTAAAAGAAAGAGCTTTTCCTGATTTTCAGCACTTAAATTGTGAACCTCATCCAAAAATAAAAACCCGCCTTGCGCCTCATCGATTAATCCCTTTTTATCGGTTTCTGCACCAGTGAAGGCTCCTTTAATATGTCCGAATAAGACCGATGACAGCAATTCCGGATTATTTGCATAGTCAGCACAATTTAAAACTACAAACGGTGCTTGAGGAGGAATCACACCATTGTCTTTCGCATACTGAAAGATCAAGCTGGCTAGATAACTTTTTCCTGTCCCACTTTCTCCTCGCAGCATCAATGGCAGTCCCTTTGGGTAATTAACCGCCGCTTTACACTTTTGAATGCTTTTTTTTAAGGAGGAATCATAGCCAATGAAGCCCTCAAAGGCTTGACTGCTTTCTTGATTTTCTTTATAAACAAATTTGGTCGGACGAGTATTTATTTTCGTTAAGATCCCTTCTTCAACCAACCGATTCAAATGATGACTGGCATTGTTGCGGCTTATATTCAGTGCTGTAGAAATGCTTGATGCCGTGTAAAATTCCGTCTTTTCCTGAGTGTCTCTGATATACCCGATAATCTTATTTTGTTTTGTATCCATAACTGACCTCCAATAAGGATAGTTATTTCTATCATAAAGGCTTTTATATTATAGTTAAATAGTTTTTTAGTTATCTCAGTGTCTGCTTTAAAAAAATCTTTTTGATCTGCTTTATTCTGATTTTGAAAATTTTTCTCGATAAAGGCTTTTCCTGAATTTCAAGAGTTTTTATCCAAGTAGTCTGCAAAAAGTCAAAAGGAGACGAACGATTTTCTATTGATCGAGTTGATCAATGAGAAACAACCTTCCATCTCCTCTCTTCCTATAATTCGCTGACGGTCAATTCTACTACTGGGTCAGAAGGTGTACGAATAGTAGTGATTCTGACTCCTTTTGCTAAAAGCTCTTTAAGTGCTGCGCGTTCCGAGGCAGTAACATTAATTCCTGCTTTAATCTTTTCAGTATTTTCTCTTGAAGAAATATTACCCAAATTTACTTCTTTAATGTCTAATCCGTTGTTTAACAAATAGAGAACATCCTCTGGCGACTTTACCACTATGAAAACATTTTGTCCGTGGTATTTTCCATTTAAAATATTTGCTACTGCAGTATCTCTAGCAATGATTGAGGTTCTTACCGTTGGCGGTGCAACCATTCTCAATAAGTTCTTCTGAACCTCGTCGGCTGCAATCGGATCGTTGATGACCATGATTCGATTTGCTTTCAAATTATTTGTCCACAGTCCCGCGACCTGTCCATGGATCAATCGATCATCAATACGAATATGTTTAATCCCTTTCATTCCTTTACCCTCCTATTTTAAAATACCTAATACATAACAAAGGATAGAAAATACTAATAGAATTCCAATTACCTTGACTGGAGTCATTTTATTTTTTCCTAATAAATAGTAGACAAAAACAGCCAGCAAAGCAGGAACCAAATTCGGCATAATCTGATCCAAAAGATCCTGTATTTTCAGCGTAACATCGCCCATTTTATATTGAAAAGCAACATTCGCTTTGACGACTGAAGGTATTAATGCTCCTACAACCATCAACCCAATCGTAGAAACAGCAGCTGTAATGCTGGCCATTTTTTCATTAAGTGAATCAATCAAGGACATCCCTGAAATTAATCCAGCTTTGAAAAATGGAAAGCTCAGACCTAGCAAAACTAAGCTGACGATCAGCCATAGAATAATTCCAAAAACATTGCCCTCTAAAGCCATGTATGAAGCAATCGCTCCAAAAATTGTCCAAGGAATTGTAATCATCACCGTGTCTCCCAGTGCCGATAGAGGTCCCATTAACGCTGTTTTCAAAGAAGTCACTGTTTCTAATGATTTGGCTCCTTCATTTTCTTCAATTCCAACATTCAAGCCCAGAATATACGGACATACCCAAGGGGTGCAGTTGAAGAACTGCAAGTGTGCCGTCATTGATTTTTTCAAATCTTCGGGCTTGTCTTTGTATACTTCTTGCAGAACCGGCAGCATTGAGTAAGCATAGGCAAGGGATAATTGCTTTTCATAATTTAATGAATTACAGCTGGTAAACATCCAGCGAACTAAAGATTTGGTTCTAGCTTTGGTAAATGTTTTATTTTCCGTATTACTCATTTTCATCGAACACTCCTTCGTATGACGTTGTGGTGGTTGCACCAACAGTTTCTCCATTGTTTTTATTATATGTCTTCAATACATGGAGCGCCCAAGCTCCACCTAATAAAGCTACCCCCATAATAGGTATTTCAAAGTAAGCAACTAGTACAAAGCCAACAATCAAAGGGGTAAGGTAGTCTCTGGTTGGCAAATAGCGCAGTAAGATCCCTAAACCCATTACTGGCAGTAGTCCTCCTGCAACAGTTAATCCCCCAATTAGCCATTCAGGCGTCCGATTTACAATAAAATCAACGAGTGTAGGTCCCATCAATACACATAGTAAAATTGGTACACCTGTAGAACACATAGTCAAGACTGTGGCAATCCAATGACTAATACCGATTTTTTTATAATCGCCATTTTGTACCGCTTTTTCAGCTTCATGTTGAAAGAAGA
The DNA here is from genome assembly GCF_017377655.1 of Candidatus Enterococcus ferrettii. Lineage (GTDB taxonomy): Bacteria > Bacillota > Bacilli > Lactobacillales > Enterococcaceae > Enterococcus_A > Enterococcus_A ferrettii. Next base: position 50,900 of record NZ_JAFREL010000036.1, on the reverse strand, counting down.
TATTGATGGTCATTTTTAAAACATCTAATTGAACCATTAATAACGCAACAGGAATCCCCAAGGTAACACCCAATTCACGACTTTGCCCAGTCGTAATAGCAATAAATGTTCCTACTACTGCAGCAGTTGCATAATCAGGTACAGAGGCCCCGCCAAATTGGCTCACACCTAAAGTCATCAGCTGTAAACTAGCACCGATAAACATCCCTGTTTGCATGTCCCCTAAAATCAACCCAACAATCGTTCCACCAACTACTGGCTGCCATAAATTAAAGTGCAGCCCGTAACGATCCAAATTAATAAAAAAACCAAAAAAGATAACAAATGCTATTTGCAATACATTCGGTTCCATTTTTTTCCTCCCCTATTCATCCTCTTCTGTGGCAACATTTACAATTTCTCCGCACTTAGTAACAGTTAAATCCCCGCATTCTTCAATCATCGGTAATATCTCACTCAATTTCGACTGTTGCATAAGTACGGCATTTAGTACTTGTGGAAAGCCGACATTTGACAAGATGATTGCTTCCTCTTTTTTTTGAAGCTCCAGATAGAATGTTTTGAATGGTGTTCCTTGAAATAAGTCTACCATTACCAGAACATCGCCTTCCAGCTTTTCTATCAGCTCGTGCACTTCTTGCTGATAGTCATAGACACTTTTATCTCTAAGTGCTATGGAATGAACCTGCTCAAGATCCTTTGTAAAGTATCTTAATGTGTCAAGAAAGCCATCTGATAAACTTCCATGGGATGAGATCACTATATGATACATTTCTTCACCTCTCTTCACTTTACTATTAAGCAAGTAACGTGCCAATATTAAACTAATCGTATTTCCTTTAATAGCAATGGTTAACAGCTAAAAATAGTGTCCCCGAGGCTGTCGACACTACCTAATCTTTTGGGACACTGCTGAATTGGTTCTTGCACTCTAAGGTTTCTCTTACTAAAATAAACAATAGGAGGTGTTAGTATTGCTTTTACAAGAAAAAATGAAGCAGAGACGATTTTCCCCAAATGAACGAATTGTCGTTGATTTTATTTTAGATAAACAAGAACAAATAGAACCCTATTCCACTAAATCAATTGCTGGGGAAACTTATACCTCTCCTTCTGTTTTAATTCGAATAGCAAAGAAATTGAATTTCAATGGGTGGAATGATTTCAAACAAGCCTTTTTAGAAGAGGTTCATTATTTACAGTCCAGTTTTAGCAACCTTGATGCAAACAAGCCCTTCAGTTCAAAGGATTCACCTATGACTATTGCTGCGAAAATAACGCAATTAAAAATTGAAAGCGCTAATGATACCCTTTCACTTTTAAAGCATGACACCTTGCGAAAAGCAGTAAGAATTCTCGAGGATGCGAATAATGTCAAAGTTTTCGGACTATACAATACCTTATTTCTTGGAGAAGAGTTTGTTCATAAACTGAAACATATAAATAAACGGGCGGAAATAGTAATGGTCTCCAATGCCTTGTACCAAGAAGCGACAATGATGACTTCTGATGAATGTGCAGTTTGCCTATCCTATTCAGGAGAAACTGGAGAGCTTTTAGATACATGCAAAATATTACGTGAGAACAAAGTACCTATTATTGCTATTACAAGCATTGGAGAAAATAGCCTATCAAGCTTGGCTGACGTGATTCTCCGGATCTCCACTCGGGAAACTTCCTACTCAAAAATTGGTGGTTTTTCTTCACTAGAATCGATTTCGTTAATTTTGGATATTCTCTATTCAAACTTTTTTACAATTCATTACCAAGAAAACTATGATTATAAAATTGGTTTAGCCCGTAGAACAGAACATAGACAAATTCAAAATCAAATAGTAGATGATCAGGCTGAGTTTAGTTTTGATTAAAAGTTTACCTCAAAAAGACGTAATGATCGGTTGTCATTACGTCTTAAATCATTTCTTCCAATACTTTATTAGGGAACTGAAATGATCCCTCTTTCAATGTAACTCTTTAAACTGTCCTCCACCACATCACTTGTTTTATATTTTGGCGAATAGCCAATCAGGTTCTTAGCATTTTTAATGCTATAGTGACCGCTGCGTGCAATATGGTAATATGTTTTATCAATATGATACTCATCATCTATATACTCACACCATTTTTCCCAGGACAAAAATTCGATTTTGGGATCACGATTAAAGAACTGGTACATCAAGGTTGCATATCCGTATAAAGTCAGTGATTCTTCTGCTACGGCGTGAAAACTCTCACCCACTGCCTGGTTCCTATGATTAACTGCATCTACAAACATCTGTGCCACGTCTGATGCATGTACATGATGCAATGTTTCCATTCCGAAATTTGGAAGATAGATTTTCCCACCTTCAGCAATTGTTTGAAACACCTTACTATCTTCATTTCCTAGCGGATTGATAAAAGTCCAGCCTGGTCCTGAAATTTGTCCTGGCATAATTACAGTGGCAGGGAAGCCTGTGGTGCGAAACTCTTTTTTCAAATACTGTTCGCTTTTGTATTTTTGGCAACCATATTCATCTAATGGATGTTTCACACCGTTGGGATCCGCTGGAACAAGCTCAGCTCTACCATGTGCCCAAATAGACGAACAATATAAGTAGTGGGAAAGGTTTGTTTCTCTTAATGCTTCAACCATGCTTTTTACATCTTTCAGCGTAAAGTTTATTAAATCAACAACCACATCAGCATTCAAATTTGCAATTTTTTGAGAGAAATCCTCAGTCTTACTTCTATCTAATTTCACTTGTTTCACTTTCTCCCATGCGGGGTCTTCAATATATGGCTTATTGATACCACGACTGATAGATATAACTTCATGTCCTGCTTTGGCTAATCTGGGTGTGAGGTACGTACCGATATGTCCAGCTCCACCTATAACAACAATTTTCATATGTTAAATTCCTCCTAACTTTGTTTAAATAGTATCATTATCTTTGTATCAAAAAATGCTGTTGGGTCCATCTTAGAACATCGTTTCAAAAATACTTTGTTTCTCTACTGATTTTTGTAAAAGTCATTCTATTTTTATCATATAAAATAGTCCTTGGTTTATTCGTTTTTAAACAACGTTTAACCAGATGAGTTCTCTATTTCAGAACAAAAAAATAACGAGACTCTTCAGCTACCGTTATAGTTGCTTACTCCCTCAACACACAGTAATTTCCCTTCCACAACTACTCATCAAATTTGAATTGAACAATCTTTTTCAGAGAAGTTTAGTTGATTTGAGAAAGTTAAAAAAAGAGCCACAGTTCAAGCCTTCTCAATCCACTATTTAGCTTCAGTCATGCTACAATTTTGAAGAAGAAGGAAGGTTAGAGTCACTATTATGAAGAAAGCATTGGTTCTGTTTTTCTTACTGGTAATTGCTTTTTTGGGTCTGGACTATGAATTTGGCAATATGGCTGATTTGGGTTTGTCCACCCATGACTATCAGCAAGTTTTTTCTGCCATTTTACTGCTGCTTATTTACGTTCTACCGCTCTTGTATTTGTTACATATGGCAGCGAAGCGCTGGGAGATACCCATGATTTTGTTTCCCTTTATTATTCTCTTTGGCGGATTTTCCAGCGGCTGGATCGCCACTTTTGGTAATGAGGCAGTCGGCTCTGGTTTGACTGCACTATTTGGTCATTCAGCACTATTGAAGCAGTGGTCAGATGCACTTTCTGCACCGTTTGTCGAAGAATTTTCCAAGGGTTTATTTGCCCTTTGTTTTCTTTATTTATTGAAAATCGAAAAGCCGCAAGGAGCCTTGCTTACTGGAATGGGAGTAGGATTAGGTTTTCAGCTGATTGAAGATATTGCTTATATTTCGGACGCCGCCGAAAAATCCCTGCGCGAAGTAATTCCTGAAGCATTGAATCGTGTCTCTGGATCAGTCAGTTCTCATTGGGTTTATACGGGCATTTTTACATTAGGTTTATTCTATTTAATCAAGCATGTAAAAGGACAACGTGCATACCTGTGGCTGTTAGCTCCAATCATTTTACATTTTCTTTGGAATTCACCTTGGAATAATACCTTTTGGCTAGGCCCCGTGTTGAATGCCCTAACGATTTTGTTGCTCGTTTATCTTTTCTTAAAGCTGGATGGCGAGTCGGAAATTGTGAAGGAATGACTACTATAGCTGACGTCTCTTTTACTTAAAAAGATGAGGTTCTATAAAAAACTTATTATGCTGTAGTTAGGATAGCTTAACCTTTATTGCAAAAGGAGGATCTCGTCAAGACAATTATTGATGAAGTAACTGCCGATATTCCTAAAAAGCTCTATTCGATTTGAAGTGTCCATGAACTTTCTGGTCACTGAGGCTGTAGCATCTATCATTTTAGCTTGAGGGATTTAGAAAAAGTATGCATTATGAATGCCTCTGAGCAGTTATTTTCACCTACTTGCTCAGGGGCATTTATCAGGAATAATCTGAACTTACTTTCTTACATCTTTTTAAAACCTGCAACTAATCGAGTAACTGTTTGGACAATCATTTGATCACTTTCATCATTAACTGCGGCTGGATAATTCAAGGCCAACTCATTAAGTGCCCCTGAAAGGGCATGGGTGATCCATACTGGATTTACTTCATCGGTTAAATAATTCTGTGCCTTTAGATCCATCAAGTGCTGTTGCAAAGAATTCATTGAGTTTTCTTGATCCGCTTTGCGCCAGGCATCCCAGCCAACCACTGCAGGAGCATCCACCAATAAAATTCGTCGACATTCCAGCGCATTGGCTCCTTTAATAAAACCCATACACCCGAGAATTAGTTGCTGCCAAGGGTCGTCACTGGTTCGTGCATTTTTTTCGATTTGTGCAGCGACATCCTGCTGTACGTGATCCAATACAGCCAGAAAAAGTCCCTGCTTATTTTTGAAATGATGATAAACTGCACCACGAGTTACTTGACCTTCTTCAGCGATTTTCTCCAATGAAACACTATGATACCCATATTGAGTAAAATGCCTACGCGCGATTTGCGTCAGCAAGGCTGTTGTTTTGCGAGCTGCCTCTTCTTTTCTCATAGAATTTCCTTTCTATTTTTGATTTCTAGTTCCATGCTTGATAATCCAATCTTGGGCTTTGGTGCTAGGAGATTGCCGCCATTGGGCAATCAATGCATCTGCTTTGTCGGGAGCGTCTTTATAAAGATCATTTAGGTTATTGCCAACACTTTTTTGCACAAATTTTTCAGGATCATCCTTTAAATTAGTCAAAATTTCGCAGTAACGTTCGTGTTCGTCCAGCGCCATCGATAGTTTTTCTGACCATGGCAAACGTAAACGAACCCCTTCGCAAGCTAGTCTTCTGACATGTACATTATCATCTAAAGTCCACTGGATCAATTCGTCCATGACTTCCTTAGGATGCTCCTTCAGTAAAGGACGAACTGCATACTCTCCGGTAAAACGTTTGGTTAGCTCCTTTAAAAAAGCCAATGATACCTGCCAATCTTGATTACCGTTGCGTTCGACATAACGACCAATCGGCCACAACCACCAGCCAAAGCTAAACATACCTTCTGATTTTTCCAATTCCGGGCCCAGCAGCTGATAAAAGATCTGAATATTTTCGAAATAATCAGGACTCATATATTTATCCATCGCATCTACAATGAAATCAAAACGAGCAAAAAGTTCTTTGTTTTCCAGTTGTTCCTGTATTTCTTTGGTAAAATTCGCCGCATCAAAATCTGGGGAAACCTCCGCTATTTTTCCTGCCAGTTCACCAACATAGTCATCATTATAGTGATCCTTGTGCTTCATCCTGCTCACTCCATTTTTTCTTTGACTTTAGCATACATACAGTCTGTATGTCAATTTGCAATAAAAAAGCTCTGCTGAACTGCAGAGCTACTTCAATAATGTTTTTATGTCCGCTACCAATACCCGATCCACCCGGGGCACCGAGGTGTAATCGTAATAGGTTGAGGCTGATTCAAAAAGAATATATAGTTGATCATCGTTAGCAGTGATTTGTTCCAAGTAAGGAGGCATTCTAATTTCCCCTCTATACTCATCATCGGTCAGATCCTGAGTTAAATGCTTTGAATTGCGGTACCGCAAGATTTCTGAATCACTAGAACCAAAGGATGTTGAGATCAAAAAGTCATTCTGATAAAAGGTAATTCCTTGAGCCTCACTAGGCATCGTGTAATAATCCCGATTATCGTCGACAACTCTGCGCTTAGACTTAAGCTTCCCCTTCTCGTCCAATGGATAAATAGAAACCTCACCTTCGCGATTCAGCTTAAAAGTTCCTACATAAAGTTTCTGGTCAGAATAAGTGATATAGGAAGTAACGGAAAAGTCTTCAAACTGAATATTCTGGTCGTACTTAACCGGACGGTGACTCACATCAAAATCATAGCTCTCAATCTGCTCAAGAGATATTGCTGAAATTTGCGAATGGTCTAATTCAACCTGTGAGGTTACCCATAGATTTTCGCTTTTTGGATCATAAGTAATTCCACCTGCATGAGGCATCCCTGGTAAAACTAAAGTTTTGATGTAACCACCCGTTTGTCGATCCATCACGTAGATTACCGAAAAATGATGATGATCATGGCTGTAAGCGCTGATAAAGACGTACCGATCCGCCACTGCCACACCTTGAGGATCCATATCCGTACTGGTAGATACCTGTTGATTGATATCTAAAGTTTTAGTCTGATCTAAGCCAGGAATGATGTACGTACGGGGCTGATCAAGATTCTCGCTTTCATAAACTGCTTGGTATAGTTTAGGATATTTTTTTATTTGTTGTTTTTGCTGGGAATCGGTGTAAACTGCGGGCGAAATGCTCGTGCCATTTTTTAGTTCAAGTGAATCCGGATCACTGCAACTGCCTAAAATCACCAGCAAAAAACTCAACGTTAATAGTGCCAATCCTTTTTTCATCGTTTTTTCCTCTAGTCTCATTTTTCTTCATGGTAGCATGATTTTCAATGTTGCTTAACTGATATGCTTACAGGAGAGGAAAAAAAAGAGACTGAAATCAGCCTCCTTTAAAACTTCTTGAATGTTAACAAACCGACTACCGATTCTTTAGCCAGTTTTTTAGCACTAGAAACAACCTTTTTACTATCGTTGATTTTTACGCCATCTAATACTTCTCCAACCTGTTGTGTAGTAAAGTTGATCGTTCTGACTACACCGTCCTTGGTTTGTTCAACCACTTCACCTAAATCTTCCAGTCCATCATCTCGACGAATTCTTTGTTTACCAATCGTACCTACTGCAGTATTAGCCACCCCATCTAATGTTTGACCGACTACTTTACCTACTGCTTTGTTCCGCTCAAAAACGTCTTTACTAATTTCTCTTAGATCATCACTATCCGTTAGTTCCGCTGCAATATTCGTTACGCCACTGATTATCCCACCGCGCACGGCTCCAACTGCTTCACCAATTTCTTTAAAAAATGCCATAATAAGACCTTCTTTTTTTCTTTTAGTATACCACCTGTTGAGAGTTTTGGGAAAGTGTGGAAAAATAGCCAACAGAAACAAGCGAACCATTTTCTCGAATGGCCCGCTTATTCTTATTTATTTAATTGAACCACTCTATTTACCAAGTTTTCTGCAGTTAAGCCATAATGCTCTTTTAGCAACTTGGGATCCCCGGATTGACCAAAACAGTCTTTCACTCCAATTTTTACGACATTGGCTGGATGGTGCTCAGCCAGAAATTCTGCCACTGCACTACCTAACCCGCCAATAATACTGTGCTCTTCTGCTGTAATAATCCATGGTGTTTCCCTAGCAGCTTGCAAAACTAATGCTTCGTCTAAAGGTTTGATAGTTGAGAAGTTTAGTACTCGTACTTTAATCCTTTGTTTTGCTAAAATTTTTGCAGCTTCTAGAACTTCTTGTACCATCAGTCCGGTTGCTATAATCGTTCCGTCTGCCCCCTCCGTCAAGGTTTCCCCTTTCCCAATATCGAAAACAGGTTTGGTCTTGTGAACTCTTTGTACGGCCAGCCGACCCAATCGTAAATAAACCGGTCCATTTTGAGCCAAAATAGCATCAATCGCTGCTTCTGTTTCCAAATCATCCGCAGGGTTTAAAATCGTCATCCCAGGAATCACTCGCATTAATGCTAAATCTTCAATTGCTTGATGAGACCCGCCATCTTCACCAACAGTAATTCCAGCATGGGTAGCAGCAATAACCACATTTAACTTTTGATAGGCGACCGCATTTCTAATTTGTTCGTAGGCCCTACCCGCTGCAAAAATGGCGAAGCTGCTGGCGAAAGGTCTTTTGCCACCTAAAGCCAAGCCTGCTGCAGTTCCGATTAAATCAGCTTCTGCGATTCCTAAATTAAAGAATTTATCAGGAACAGCTTTAGCAAAAATGTCCGTTTTAGTAGCTCCAGACAAGTCGGCGTCTAACACCACCAAATCAGGATGATTTTTGAGCTTGACTAAGGTTTCTCCGTAAGCCTGTCTTGTGGCTTTCTTCATTTTAGTAAGCCTCCTTTAATTCAGCTAATGCTCGCTGAGCTTCGTCTGTTGAAGGAGCCTTGCCGTGCCAACCAACTTGATTTTCCATAAAACTGACACCTTTGCCTTTAATTGTATTGCAAATAATAACAGATGGTCCCTGCTTATAGGCTTTAGCTTGCTGAATTGCTTGGGTTAGCGAATCAACGTCATGTCCATCTGCCTTCAGGACGAACCAATTAAAGGCAGCGAACTTTTCACCTATATTCTCTACAGCCATGACTTCTTGATTGGTACCATCAATTTGCAGACCGTTATTATCAACAAAAGCAATAAGATGATCCAATTGATAATGGGCTGCCGTCATTGCGGCTTCCCAAATTTGACCCTCCTGTAATTCGCCATCACCTAGCAATACGTAGACCCCTTTTTGACTGCCGTCCAAACGTTTCGCCAAAGCCAAACCATTGGCAATTGATAACCCTTGACCAAGGGAGCCGCTGGAAGAATCCACTCCCGGTGTTTTAATCCGATCAGGATGACCTTGGAGCAGGCTGCCAAATTTTCGAAGCTTAAGCAACTCCTCTTTTTGGAAAAAACCTTTATCAGCCAACACCGCATACAGAGCCGGAGCCGCATGCCCCTTGGAGAGAATGAAGTGATCTCGGTCCTTTTCCGCAAAATTTTCAGGCGTAATTTCCATCTCTTGATAGTACAGAACCGTTAGAATATCAATCGTTGACAGGGAACCACCAGGATGTCCAGATTTAGCAGCTGCCAGTGATTGGATAATGTCATGCCGCAGTTCTGCTGCTTTTAGTTTCAAATTCATCATCATTCTCGCTTCCATTTCAGACTGTTTTCATTTCTTCTAAAAAGACATTGATCAGCATCCATGAAGATTCTGAACCGGGATCTTTGTGTCCAATGGCCCGTTCCCCCAAACGCATAGCTCGGCCTTTTTTAGCGATTAACGGGATGGTGGACTCTGCACCTTGCCTCATAATCGCTACCGCTTCTTCCAATACAACGACCGGGTTCGAATCTGTTTGATGTGCCTCCAGATACTCGAGACCTGGCAGTAATGCATCCAACATCGTTTTATCTCCCAGCTCTGCTTTACCGCGAAATTGAATGGCTTCTACTCCATTTTTAATCATCCCGACAAAATCTGAAAAAGTAATTTCAGTTTGTCCCGTAATATCTTTTCCCATTTTTATGAAAAAACTGCCATATAGCGGACCCGAAGCTCCACCTACTTTGCTTAGCAGCAGCATACCAGATTTTTTCAGCAGACTTGTAATGTCTTCCGCATTTTCCAAATTTTCTTCCAGTTTAGCCGAAACTGCTCGAAAACCGATACTCATGTTAATACCGTGATCGCCATCGCCAATATCAGAATCCAGTTTGGTCCAGTAATCACGATTCTTTTCCGTCAGCTCAGCCATAGACGCCAAACTGCGGCCAAAAAATTGTTTGTCAAATGTCATCTCACTCATTAGGCACCTCTTTCTTACAGCTTATAGTATGGTGTATCACACGGTGCATCGAGTAACTCTTTGATTTCATCATCTAATTTCACCAAAGTAACTGACATACCTGCCATATCCATTGAAGTAGCGTAGTTGCCGACATCTGTACGGTTAATTCTAATACCTTTTTCCTTCAAAATCTGATTGACACGACGGTAGCAGATATATTGATCCATTACAGGTAGTGCACCTAGCCCATTAATCAATACGTAAACTTCGTCACCCTCGGTAATTTTGGCGTCTTCTAAAATGTAATGCATCAATTCATCAATGATTTTATCAGCTTTTTCGATTTTTCGTCGTTCAATTCCTGGTTCACCGTGAATTCCCATGCCAATCTCCATATCCCCTTCATCCATTTGAAAAATTGGTTCGCCGGTTACTGGCAATGTTGAAGATGATAACGCTACTCCTAATGAATACGTGTTGTCGTTGGCTTTTTCGGTAACGGTTTTTACTTGATCTAAATCGTATCCTTTGGCGGCCGCACTACCTGCAACCTTGAATACAGGCAGGTCTCCCGCAACTCCTCGACGATCCTTTTTCTCTTTAGCTGAGAAAACATCGTCCGTGATAGTTACCGTTTCTACCCGGATACCATTTTCTTCCAATGCCATTTCAGCTCCCATATCGAAGTTCATGACATCTCCGGCATAATTCCCGTACAAATATAAACAACCTTTGCCGCTGTCTACAGCTTTGACAGCTTCATAACAAGCATCAGGTGCTGGCGAGGTATTTACATTACCCACTACTGCTGCATCCGCAAAGTCTTTCCCAACATAACCCAAAAACATTGGTTCATGGCCAGACCCGCCACCAACAATAATCCGCACCCGTGGTTCTTCACTCATGACTTTACTGACAACTACTCTATTTTCCAGATCAATCGAAACATATTTGTTATTCGCTGCTTCGTATCCTTCTAACATTTCCTCTACTACATCGTATCCATCATTAATTAATCGTTTCATCTTTTTTCTCTCCCCTTTTTATTTTTATAAGAATAATGAAATCAACAGGCCGCCTAATAGTCCACCAGATACTGCTGCGGCTATTTTAGGGAATGATTTTTTTACATTCCCTCCTACTAAAGCGGAAGCTACCCAAACACCAACACCGGCCGCCAATCCCTGATCCACCCAAGCTGCACCAGATTGCGTGATCATTGGGGTGGAAATTCCGTGGTTAATACACCAGACAGTACCAACAATAAATAATGCTGCCATCCAACCACCAATCGGTCCCCAATTATCCACCATCTTCCCCCAAGCCATGCGAATTACAAAGGGAAACAAGAAACCTCCACAGAATGTTGCAATTCCTAGTCCTAACGTCATTGTCTTTCCTCCTGTTATTTAGTCTTTTATACTTAAACGATCAAGCTCTTTTTCTGTCATCCCTGGTTCGGGTGCATTAATTTCTCGTTCATTCTCAACTGACATACTCTTCTCAAAGGCCGCCGCGACAATTCCACCAGCAATCGCACCCAAAATGACAATCCCAATCGTTGGCAAAGAGGCCGTAAAAGCTGCTGTTCCATTCATCATGGTATCCCGCATGATTCCACACACACCGATGGCTAGCCCCATATCGACAAAAGCTGCATCGTCTTCGTTTCCTGTTAAATTTACATAATGATTCATAAACCACATTGGACCAATAATAATACCCGCTGCTAAATATCCACCAAAAATACCAAAACTGCCAAGTTCGTTCCAAACTGTCATAACAATTACCCCAGCAACCATGTAACCGACCATACTTCTTAAAAACTTCATTCGAACCGCTCCTTATATAAATATTTTATTACTAACTTAAATATATTCCAGCTCCCTTAAAACTGAAGCTTTGTCCTGACAGACGGATGCTTGAACTGCCACGGCAAATGCCCCTTCCACCAATGGACAATCCATAATATCGATCCTAGCAGTTAATTCTTCGTCTTCAATCAGCTCGACTGCTGTTTCTGAACTTAAAATAGCGCTTCCAATATCGCAAAAAATCAAGATATGTTCGCAATCCGAGTTGGCTTCGATAACTTCCATGATCATCACTGCATTTGTACCTAGACGTCCATCACCGGTTCCACCTGCTGAAATAATTCGAACATTACTGCTGCTGCCAGTCATTTCCTCAATCATTTCTTTTGTACCATCAGTAATTTTTTGACTATGAGAAACTAAGATAATTCCGAACATTATGCACGCTCCTTTGCTTTTTTCACAATTTCGACGATACTGGCATAACGCTTTGGATCATGACCGAATCGTCCAACGAAAACACCATCCACATTCTCGTCAGAGACTATAAGTGGAGTATTTTCCGGTGACACTGATCCACCATAGATGATACGGATTTTTTCGGCCGTTTGCTGATCGTATAATTCAGTAACTGCCTCACGAATTAATCGGTGAACCTGGTGAACATGTACTGCACTGGCCGCACTTGTTTTCCCCACCGCCCAAGCAGGTTCATAAGCTAGAATCACTCTTGCAGCCTCTTCGCCATTAATTTGGAACAAATCTAAAAATAGCTGCTTTTTCATGAGGTCTTTAATTTCAGCATAATCATCGGTCTTAATAACTTCCCCAATGCACAGCACTGGCGTAATATCATTTTTTAAGGCCACACGAACCTTCTGATTAATTAACTCATCTGTCTCAGAAAAAATAGTACGCCGCTCAATATGACCAATCTCCGCATAGCTGCCTCTCATATCTCTTAAGGATTCAACTGAAAATTCTCCCGTCAACGCTCCGTTGACTGTCGGTGCAATATTTTGAACACCTAAGCCAATTCTTGATTCCTTCAAAATCATCGCTACCGAATAGATAACTCCCATCCCCGGACACATAAACTGTTCAATCTTCGTTTCTTCCCCAACTTCTTCTACAATCCCATGTGCAAAGGCTCGTGCAGCATCAATTCTGTTTTGATACATTTTTAAACTAATACCAACAATTGGGTTTCGCATGATTTAGTCCCCCTTCAACTTGTTTATTGCTTAAATACTTCCCAATCTTTCAAAAATGATTGAATCCCTGCTTCAGTTAATGGATGAGACCATAACTTAGGAAACAGACTACCTGGAATAGTCGCAATATCTGAACCTAACTCTGCCACATCTTCTACATGCTTCAGACTGCGAATACTGGCAGCAATTATCTCTGTTTGATAGTTATATTGAGTCAATACCTGTTTGAGATTCTTAATGAGAGCCAAGCTGTCAGTCGCGATGTCATCTAATCGACCAACAAAGGGGCTTACATAGTCTGCTCCAGCTTTAGCTGCCATTAACCCCTGTGCTACAGTGAACACCAAAGTTACGTTCGTCTTAATCCCCTCTTTACTTAGTTGATTTACAGCTCGCAAACCATCTTCAGTCATCGGTATCTTGACCACTACATTATCAGCCCATTTGGCTATGCCTCGTGCTTCTTTTACCATGCTCTCAGTGTCTAGCCCAATTACCTCTGCACTGACTGGTCCAGTGATCAAACCACATATTTCCGTGATCACTTCCTTAAAATCGCGTCCCTCTTTAGAAATGATTGTCGGATTGGTTGTTACACCATCTACTAATCCTAGTTCATTGATTCGTTTGATTTCTGATACGTTAGCTGTATCTAAAAAGAACTTCATGTTTCTTCCCCCTAGTTAGTGATTACTGACTTCTGCTTCCTTTTCCATTATCTGATCGATCTTACGTGCCGAATTTCCACCTTCAAAATGAACTGACAAATATTCATCAACGATTTTTTTGGCAACTTCAATACCAACTACCTTGGAACCTAGTGTAATAATTTGAGCATTGTTGCTGAGTTGAGCCCGCTCTGCAGAATACGTATCATGAACCTGGGCAGCTCTTACTCCAGGAATCTTATTAGCAGCCATCGCCATTCCAATACCTGTTCCACAAAATAAAATCCCGCGTTCTATCTCTTTTCCTACTACCCCGTTGGCTACATTAAAAGCTACGTTGGGATAATCCACTTCTTCAGTGGAGTAGCAACCATAATCAACTACTTCAATTCCTTTAGATTCAATGTGAGCCTTCAATTGATTTTTCATTTCAAATGCATTATGGTCAGAACCAAGTCCAATTTTCATATTACTTCCTCTTTCCTTTCGTATTTCTAACTTTTTGTTAAACTTATCATAATATCAAACTTTCGTTTTGTCAACTTATATTTTCGTTTGTTTTCGTTTTGGTGTAATTACTAGGACATATCCATGCCTAATTTACTGTTTCCATTCGATCCAGCACCAGAAAACATTATAAAAATCAGGTTTTCTCTTATAGTCATTTATTCTTACCATCCAACGAAAACGAAAGCAAATGAAGATAAAGTTTGCGTTTTCGAAAGCGTTGATTTATACTTTAGGCAAAAGCTACTATAGTTTGGAGGACTACTTTATGTATACAAATCAACGAAGAGAGGCTATCTTGTCTTTGCTGCAAGAACAAGGCTCTGTTTCGGTAAACGATCTAACAAAAAAACTCCATGTATCAAAAGCAACGATTCGTTCCGATCTAAATTATTTGAGTGAGAACAACATGCTGATTCGTACGCACGGAGGAGCCACACGAACCAAAGAAGAAGAAACGATAAAAATCGACCGTAATTACGACATTCGTAAACAAAAGAATATCGAGAAGAAAGCAGAGATCGCGATAAAAGCCTTCCAATTGATTACAGACGGTGAATGCATTATCTTGGATGCCAGTTCTACTTGCTACGAACTAGCTAAAGTAATTAACCATTCTGATTTGAAGATCACGGTACTGACGAACGGCTTGCGAACCGCTTCTCTATTGAAGGAAAATTTGAATTTAACAGTGATTTTAATTGGCGGCGTAGTCAAGGGAACTTCTAATGCCGTTGAGGGTACACTGGGGCTTGAAATTTTAAAGAAGGTAAACATCGACACCTTATTTACTTCTGCCTATGCAATTTCAACAACTGGTGGTTTATCTGATTTTAACCTTTATGAAGTTGAGCTAAAGAAAAAAATGGTTGAGTTAGCTTCGCAAGCGGTGGCTTTGATTGACAGTACAAAATTTGAAAAGAAATCTATTGCTACCTTTGCTACCTTAGAACAATTGTCTAGTTTAATCACCGATAATCAGCTGCCAAATGACGTGAAGGAGAATTACAGTTCTCTTGTAAAGTTCATAAATTAGAGAAATCATCGGATCTGCGATTGATAGAATAACCTCTCTAAAGCAAGCTTCTTTTGATCTTTTCCTGCAGAAAAAATTTATAATCGTAATTCAGTAGATCGTAAGATACTAAATTTTTTACTGTATATTTTTTTAATACCGCCTTTTTTATCAGGAATAAAAACTAGCTAGAAAGACTCTGAGTTGACTCAGTTCTTTCTAGCTAGTTTTATCTACATCTCTGCCAATGAAATTAAACGAATTTTTTTCTCTCTTGCAAGTTCCTTCACTTGCTTAGTGAAACCTCTTTTGGAGAATAAAACCAATTCTTTAGTAGCGTATGGAAAATATTTACTATGCTCTATCAGTTGTTCAGCTGCTGGCAAATCAATTTTTTCATTTCGCCAGTAGCAATCACCTAGTAACAAATCTTCTTCTTCAGCACCCAGTCCAACCACATTGACTTTTTGCTGTTGAGCATTCTTATTTTTTCCAGTGGATGGATTCCCCCACCAAGAACCAACTTCAGTGAGTGAAATGGCCATCCGCTCACTTCCGTTTTTCTCTACCAGCCAGCTACGACAATAATCTTCAAAAGTTTTTGAGGTAAACTGCAAAATATCCTCGGCAATATATTTCCAAATCAACTCTGTCCGTTCAGTTTCAATAAACTGCTTGTATTTAGGAACATAAAGGTACCAGAAACGGAATAAGCCATCCGAGATCACATAAGTTGGCTTGTTTTTTCCAATTTCAGTTAATGCCGTTCTTTTCTCAACTATTTCTAAGTCAATCAGTGTTTCCAAATACTTAGTTAACGGGCCAGATTCAATACCAGTTCTATTGACAATTTCTCTAACCTCAGTTGCACCTGAAGCAATAGCGGTAATAATATCGTTGTAACGATTTGGTGTTCGCAATTCCTGCATTAACAAGTTGCTAGGCTCTTCGTATAAAAAAGTATTTTTACGCAGCATATTGGTTAAAATATTTTCCTTCAAAGATAAGCTGTCATTAAACATTTCAAGATAAAAGGGAATGCCTCCTGTTAAGCCATAAATAGTCATAAAAACTTCCTTAGGGATTCTCGCTAGGAGCGTATGAGCCTCAGTAAAAGTTAATGGCAACAGATTTATTTGTCCAGTGATTTTCTCATTAAGAGGACTTTTGCTACCTAGAACTTGTTCCTTCATAAAGGAAACTTGTGATCCAGTTAGAATCACTAGTAAATTACCACTATTCTGATAAGATTTTTCAATGATTTCTAGCAGCTCTTCAGCAAGTCCTTCATTTGATTTCGCTAAATGAGGGTAGTCATCAATAACAAAGACAACTGGTTCATCCGAAGCCTGGGCAAGCTTAGCTACTGCATCAAAAGCTGCCATAAAAGTAGCAAAATTTTTAGTTGAATCATCTGGTTCAGTTAAGTCATTGATTGCTTGACTCAAATTAGCAAGATTAATGGCTGGCCCAAATTGATCCGCTGTAAAGAAAATGGTCTGTTTACCTTGAACAAACTCTTCCAACAGTCTGGACTTTCCAATCCGCCGTCGACCATACATTGCAACGAATTCAAACTGTTCACTGGCTAATCGTTCCTCCAGTTCTACAAGCTCCTGCTTCCTTCCTACAAACATCACTTCACCTCATCTATTTCATTTGCATTTAGTATATCATAAACTACTGAATTACGATCTACTGAGGAACAGCTTTTTGGTTAACACCAAAAAGATCCAGAGCAATCATACTCTGAGTCGATATTTTACTCCTTAATTCTTATTCCATTATTTCCTTCAATAGCTTGTTGGCAAAAGCACATTATTTTTTTGAGTGTATTGTAACACTAGATGCCTAACATCTTTGATAGTAATTATTTTAGTCAGCTTGACCTCGGCCTGGGAATTTAGACACAGCGATTTAAGAAACTCCCAAAAGAAGCCAGAAGTAAAACTTTTGTATTTTAGGAACAAATATATTTTTGCATTTATAGCACTCGTTAAATTTCTTGGAAACAAATCTTTCTATGACTGTTAATCTCTCTTCTTATATTTCGATTGTTGTGCTCTTAATAATAGAAGACTGACCAACTACCATAGATTCACTTACTTTTTTCTGTTAGAAGAACTTTTATCTTAATTTTTATTGTGCTTATCTGTTTTATTTTGAGCCATAAGTTCTTGTAAGATCTCAACTTGCAGCTTTTGCAAGTCAAGAATATGCTGCCATTTAGTTGACATCAGATAATCAAGTTTCTCGTGAAGCAAATGTATTTCTACTTCCGCTTTGACATTGACTTGATAATCATTGTCCGCCTCTACCCGGTCACGATCGGCCTGACGATTTTGGCTCATCAAAATAATAGGGGCTTGAATTGCCGCTAAACAAGAAAGTGCTAAATTTAACAGTATAAAAGGAAATTTGTCAAATGGTTGAAAAAACAAAGGCAGCGTATTCAAAACAATCCATATAGCTAAGATAAGTAGAAATATAATGATGAATGGCCAGCTGCCTCCAAATTTAGCGATACCATCCGCAAGTTTTTGCCCTCTTGTTTCTTTAGTTTTCAAGGCATCATTGACGTTTTGAATGTGGACTTGCTCATTACGAATCTTATGCTTTAATTCATGGTCAAATTGATTCGTAATGTGAATTTCTTGGATCAATAATTTATTGATATACTGGAAACGATAATTTAACAAATTTTGATAGGAAAGTTTTGATTCTTGATTCATCTCTGGTGTCTGCTGCATTATAAACGCTTGAAGGTCACTTTCTAATTCCTTAATCTGAACTGTTTTCTTCGTTTGATCTGTCATTGCTATCACCTTTTTTTCTTTTTATGATAGCATGTTTTTTCTCTGTTGCTCTTTAATATGCCTATACTCTCCTTTATACTTTTGCCTCTAAACATCCCTTGGCTTCATTTTCTGTTGACCCATTTCTCCAGCTATAAATGGCAGTATTAAAGTATGGATATTAAAACCAATCACACTAGCTATCAGCTTCACAAATGACTTGTCTTGAAATCCTTGCTGTAGATAATGCAGCATTTAAACAAATATAAACCATAAAGCAGATGATTCTTTACCATTATTTTGCATCTATCTTCATTTTAATTGTTCCGTTAAAAAAAGGAGTTAAATCCTTACAAGTACGAAAAGTACCTCCAGTTTTAGAAACTAGAGGTACTCTTCTGAGAGAATATATAAAAAGGAAAAAAACAAAATTGGTAGTGATAAACGAAAATGACTAATTAGCTGCGGAGTTATTCCCTTTTGCTTCTGCACTTTTGGTTTCACTCTGTATTTATAGTTTAACTTATTCTATATTCCTTTTGGGTTCTTTTTTTTTAAGATGCTTCAAAATACTCAATATATTTCAGGAGTAGCAACTATTCGGTTTATTC
The DNA here is from genome assembly GCF_017377655.1 of Candidatus Enterococcus ferrettii. Classification (GTDB taxonomy): domain Bacteria; phylum Bacillota; class Bacilli; order Lactobacillales; family Enterococcaceae; genus Enterococcus_A; species Enterococcus_A ferrettii. The sequence goes on along the minus strand of NZ_JAFREL010000036.1, from coordinate 32,353 downwards.
CTGCAGCTAAGGGATCAATAGAAGCGATTCACAGAAAATAGTTGACCTGAACTCAAATTTTTGATAATCGTAAATACTGTAGCGCACAAAAAAGCCTAGGCTGCATTTTGGGGGTACAGCCTGAGCTTTTTATACTCTTAAATTTTCATCAATAATAGTACCCTCTACCACACGGTTAGTATCCCCGATCAAAAAGAGATTCTCGCCTTCGACATTAACTTGAAGTTGGCCACCTAATACTTCTACCTTTACTGGATTATCCGGCGTCAGACCTTTTTTGTTTAGAACATAAGCAGTTGAGCCGGTTCCTGTTCCACACGCCAAAGTGAAATCTTCAACCCCACGCTCATAGGTTCGTTCAACTATATGTCCATCTCGTAAAAGATCGTAAAAGTTTACATTGGCACCTTTCTCAAAGGATGGGTGATTACGCAGCTCACGTCCCAAATCAAGGATCGTCTCCAATTGAGTCATAGCTAAATCAGGATAATGTACGACTAAATGTGGAATTCCTGGATTGCCAAGCTCCACATAATCTACTGTCAAATCTCGACCTTCTATCTGCAAAACTAAATCTTGCTTAAACACAGTCGGTGAATTCAACTGTACTCGGTAAATCCGCTCAGACAACCGTTGTGCTGGTACGTCTCCTGCGATTGATTCGATTACCATTTCTTCTGACGCTAAGCCAGTCTCGTAGGCAAACCGGGCAACACATCGGGCACCGTTTCCACACATTTCCGCTTCCGAACCATCAGAATTGTAATAACGAGCATAAAAATCACCAGCGCTTTTTGCTGTTTCAATGGCGATCAATGTATCTGCCCCTACCGAAACTCGACGTTCACATGTTTGTTTTGCCAATCGGCTTAATTGTTCGCCAGTTAAATTCAGTTCAATATTGTTAACCACAATAAAATCATTACCAGCACCTTGCATTTTGTTAAAAGGTATTCTCATAAGTTGCTCCTAGCATGCTTATTTCAGTGATTCCGGAATTACTTCGTTTTGGATCATTTGCTCTAAGGTTTGACGTTTTACAATTAAATCAGCCTGGCCATCCTTCACTAAGACTACCGCTGGAATTGCTAGTTTGTTGTAATTGCTGGCCATTGAGTAGCCATATGCACCAGTTGAGAAGGTTGCAAAAATATCCTCCGTTTCAACTTCTGGCAACTCAATATCCTTTACCAAGATATCTGTACTTTCGCAGGCTTTACCAGAAACCGTTACTGTTTCTGCCACAGCTTGATCTGCTTTGTTTGCTAATATTCCCGTATATTTTGCTTCGTAAAGACCCGGGCGAATATTATCCGTCATCCCACCATCTATACTGACATATTTACGAATTCCTGGCAATTCTTTGATCGCTCCAATCGTATGCAAAGATATTCCAGCCTCAGCTACTATGCTGCGACCTGGTTCAATCACAACGGCTGGCTGCGGGTAGTTTTCTTTTTCACAGAACGCTAACAATTTATCCATCATCGGAGCTAAGAAATAAGCAAAGGGCTGACGAATATCTTCATCGGTATAGCGTACACCAAAGCCGCCACCAAAATTCAATTCACTGATTTCGTAATCAAATCGTTCTTTCACCATTTTTACTAAGTCTAGTGCAATATCTACAGCGCCCAAATGAGCACTATTGTCAGACAACTGACTGCCTACATGAAAATGGAAGCCTAGGAAATTAATTCCCTCTGCGTTAATCGCTTTTTGCACTTGTGGGAATAAAATGTCTTCATTAATTGGAATACCAAACTTAGAATCTTTTTGACCAGTCGAAATAAAGGAATGAGTTTCCACATTCACTTCTGGAGTAATCCGGAACAAAACATTAACGGTTTTATTTTTTTCTTGCGCCAAAGCTGAAATCGTATCTACTTCTTGTAAGCTGTCTACGATAATCCGGCCAATCCCATTGTCGATAGCCATTTCTAGCTCAGCCAGTGATTTATTGTTGCCGTTGATTTCGATTTTTTCTACTGGAAATCCAGCTTGTAACGCTGTATGCAACTCACCATCAGAAAGAACTTCCAATGAGAAGCCTTGCTTTTCGATAATTTTCAGCATCGCCATGGTTGAAAAAGCTTTACTGGCATAGGCAACTCGAACCCTATCGTATTTATTAACAAAGTCTCGACGCAATTCCTGGCAGCGTTCTTCAATAATACTTTGTGAGAAAACGTAAAGTGGCGTACCATAAGTTTTTGCTAATTCTACCGTGTCACAGCCATCCCAAAATAAATGTCCATTTTTTACTGTCATTTCCATATTATTTCCCCTCGTTCAATGCGTCGATTAAGTTTACAAACGTTTGAATTCCTAATAATAAGTGCTTTTCATCAAATTTCATTTTTCCGCTGTGTAAAGGATAGGTGTATCCTTTTTCTTCATCACGGATACCCAAGAAGAAGAACATTCCCGGCATAACGGTTTGATACATTGAGAAATCTTCCGCAATTAAATATGGCGGTGTTTCCACATAATAATCAGCTGCAAGTTTTTCCAAGGCTCCCACCATACGGGGATCGTTATCCACCACTCGATACATATGATTGAAAATAACTTCCGCTTCACAACCATAACCTTTAGCAATTTCCAAAGCAATTAGATCAATCCGTCGAACGACTTCATCGTAAACCTTATCATCAAAAGCTCGCATCGTACCATGCAAAGTGACCTCTTGAGCGATAATGTTCATCGCTTCTCCACCATGGATGGTTCCAAAAGTTAAAACAACATTATCTAATGGGCTGATGTTACGGGCTAAAATACTGGATAATCCGGAAATAATTCCACCAGTTGCCACGATTGCATCTTCTCCTTGCTGTGGTTGAGCGCCGTGAGAACTTAGTCCCTTAACAATAATCGTGACTTCGGCGTTACGCGCCATCATCGGTCCTGGACGACAAGAAATTTTACCCGCGGGCAAATCTGGAAAAACATGTAGTCCCACAATTTCTTCTACACCTAACTCCTGTAAAATCCCTGTATCTACGATTAACTGAGCGCCACCTGGTCCTTCCTCAGCTGGTTGGAAAACCAAAACAATTGTTCCTCGAACTTTTTCCGGGTGATTTGTTAAATAGCCTGCAAACCCTAACAGAGTTGACATATGACCATCGTGTCCACAAGCATGCATTTTTCCTGATGTTTTTGAAGCAAAATCATAGCCCGTTTGTTCCTCTACCGGCAAGGCATCAATATCTGAACGATAAGCTATTGTCTTACCTGGTCGTTCACTCCGGATTACCGCAATCGTTCCTGTGTTAACCACTTCATAGATTTCTGTGATACCAAAAGAAGCCAGCCTCTCACGAATATATTTAGCTGTCTGAAATTCTTCTAAACCTAATTCGGGAATTTGATGTAGGTCTCGGCGCATCTTAGTGACTAATTCTTCTAATTCTTGTATCTCAAGCTCAATCATCGTATCATCCTTCATCAGTGAAATTATTCTGTTTATTCGATTAAAATAGTATTGACAGTTTCTAATATTATAGTACAAATGCGCAGATTGTCTAGTGAAGGTGAATATCTTTTTGCCTTCTTTAAACTAAACACGTCAAAAAGGCAAACATTGAGACAAAAATTCTTCTCAAGTTTGCCTTTTCACTTTTAAAAGAAACTAGCGAATACTTCTATTATATAAGCAGAAAACTAAACCCTCATTGCAGTTTCGTAAGCTGCCCAAATTGCATCCATTACATTGGTCGGCTTCTTAGCATCACCAATCAAATGTACATGTTCACCTTTGACTGCTTTATATAGTCGATCGTCTGGTAGATAGCCCACTGAAACCACAATATCATCCGCCGGAATTTCATGGGGTTTCGGCATGCCTTGAACTCCAAGAGCAAACATATGCTGTGCACGATTGGCCACGTTTGGATAGTTTTTGACCGTTTCGGTCACATAAGCAATGTCATTTTCGTATTTATCAACAACCGCGTTTTTTATGACCGTTACTTTATAATACTCCAACAGCTCCATCATCATATTATAGTTAGCTGCCGATAAACCAAATGCGTTTATAATGGTTTCGCTAGCTTCAATGATAGTTACCTTTTTACCTTTGCGAGCCAAGTCATAGGCAATTTCACAACCGGTCAAACCTCCGCCAACAATTACTACGTTTTCTCCAGTAATTTCTTTGTGACGCAGGGCATCAATTGCGTAGGCTACATGGTCACTCTCGAAGCCCGGGATAGGCAATTTTCTTTCATTGGCACCCGTGGCAACGAAAATTTCATCATACCCTTTGGTCATAGCTTCGGTAACTTCGGTGTTCATTTGCACATTGATAGTTAAATCCTTCATTTGTTTCTTGTACCATTCGAGTAACTGCCGATCATCTTCTTTGAAATCTGGTGTTGCTGCTGCTACAAATACACCACCTAGTTGATCAGTTTTTTCCATTAGATCTACTTGATGACCACGAATGGCCGCTACCCGAGCAGCTTCCATTCCGCCGATCCCCCCACCGACTACTAAAACTTTCTTAGGTGTTTCAGCAGATGTCAAAGCAAAACTTTTTTCACGACCGCAGGCAGAATTCACTGCACAGGAAATATCTTTGCCTTGGAATATTCGACCTAAACAGCCTTGATGACAGTAGATACATGGTCGAATATCTGCTAAACGATCTTCCGCAAATTTGTTCACAATTTCTGGATCAGCTAACAAAGGTCGTCCCATACCCATCATGTCTAATTTGCCTTCTTCGATTACCCGGTTAGCTAATTCTGGATTATCAAAACGTCCAGCACACACAATCGGAATATCTACTACATCTTTTAATTTCATGACATCTTCTAGATTACAGGCTTTTGGCATATACATTGGTGGATGTGCCCAGAACCACGAATCATAGCTTCCGTTATCGCAGTTCAGCATATCATAGCCAAATTCCTCCAGCTTTTTCGCCACAACAAAGGACTCTTCATAGTCACGACCTTTTTCTTCAAATTTTTCACCTGGAATTGCACCTCGGTTAAAATCTTTGATATAGCTTTTCACACTATATCGCATGGATACTGGAAAATCTACGCCGCATTTTTCCTTAATTGCTTCTACAATTTCTTTAATAATTCGCAAACGATTTTCTAAAGAACCACCATATTCGTCAGTCCGACGGTTAAAGAAGGAAATAACAAATTGATCAAGAAGGTATCCTTCATGAACCGCATGAATTTCCACGCCATCGCCGCCGGCATCCTGAACCAGCTTCGCACCTTCCGCAAAATTCTTCACGTATTGATGAATTTCATCCTTGGTCATTCCGATATCCATCTTGGTTGGATCCCAAACATTTTGAATCGGTGCTGGAGCCGGTGTAATACCCGTTAAGCCATGATTAGCCCGACCTGTTAAAGCAGTCAACTGAACAAAAACTTTACTGCCGGCTGCATGAACCCCTTCGGCCAAATACTTCATATCCTTCACATAGCCTTCAGGATTACTTAGAATACAAAAACCCATGTTGTCAACAACTGGCATCAATCCGGTAATAATCAGCCCAGTACCACCCTTGGCGCGCTCAATATAGTAATCTGCACCGTCTTTAGTGTAAGCAATGGTGTCCATGTTCAACAAACGTGGAGAAAATACTCCCATCGGCATCATAGCAATTCGGTTCGGCAGCTCCACCGATCCTACTTTCAATGGCGAAAAGAGTGCTTGATACTTTGTTTCCATAACGTTTCCTCCTCTTACATTTTTTAAGGCAATCGAACTTTCCTGACAAAAAACGCTTGTGAAAAACCTATCATGCTTTATACTTTAAGTATACGATCCTATTGTAAAAAGACTATCACTTTTACGCCGCTGCCCTATAAGAATCACGCGAGAGGAGCAAGTATCCATGGAACATAAGTGTCAACGCTTTTTAAAAGCGCAAGATTATTCAAAAGGACTGGCTCATTTGAATTTCCGCTATACTATTAAAAGTCCAGCTGCTGACAGCTTGACCGTTTCTCGTATCCACCAGCTGGATGATGCGATTTTAACCTATAGTGTTGTTGATTGTTCAAAAGGTATTTTCTCTCGGATTCCTGATACTCCGCAAGAGTATTTAGCATTACGATTTATCCGCCATGGATATGAAGTTCATACTGACGATAACAAGAAAAATATCTTGAAGGATTATAGTATCGGTATTTTTGATTTGAACACTATCAGCATCTATGATCGCCAACGACCAACTGAAGGAATTAACTTGTTCATTGAAAAAAACGGGTACACCCAAAATTTACTTAATCCGATTACTACCAGTGTGGTTTTGGATTGCTCAAATGGTCTTGCTCGCTTTTTACTTGAAAGCATGTTTATCTTTGAACAACAGTTTAACCATATTTCAATGGAAGAAAATAGATTAATTTTACATCATTTTCTTACTCTGTTGAGAGACTGGTTAGGTCAAAAGAAATCCTACTCTACAGAGGAACTGCTTTTGAATCAAGCTGCAGATTATATTCGTTCCTATCTATGGGATGCAACATTATCGCTGGAAAGAACGGCACAGGCTTGCCAAACATCGACTCGTACTTTGCAAAAGGGCTTCCAAACTGCTGGATTATCCTTCAGCGGTTACGTAAAAGATGCCCGCTTAGCCTTAGCTGCTGTCAAACTATTTCAGTCTAATCAACCTGCTACGTCGATCGCTTTTCAATGCGGCTTCAATAATTCCGCCTACTTCAGCAAATGCTTTAAAGAGAAATACCAGCAGTCTCCTTTGCAATATCGACGAAAGATGCAGTCACTTTTAGATCAAAAGAAATTTGTCTCTAGCGATTGTCCATTACTCAATTGAACCTCAAGCAATACTTTCCCATCCTCGTTAATGAAGGTTTGGGAAAGCTTTTTTATTGCTTTCTCCTCTCTGATTATCGATTCTTTCCCTTTTCCTGACGAGTGCAAACATCTCTTGTTTAGCATGTGCTTTTATCAAACCTCTCTTAGTGCGTAGAGGCTGCTAGTTGTAAATAAAAACGAGCCCATCACCTAAGTGACAAAGCTCGTAGTGGATTGCTATTCCTTTTTAAATTATATAGAATTTATGTTACCCCGTAATCAATTAGAAAGATGCCGTATATTTTTTCAACTGCGGAAGCTTAATGAACCAAGCAACTACTAAACAAGAAATAATTTTATCGACAATATTTCCAGCGACTGCTCCCCAATAAGTAGCACTAATCATCTCTTTACCAGAAGCTCTTAAAGCTAAAATAACAATATCAGTTCCTGATCCGGTAAAACCGCCAAATAAAGCTAACCGAATTGGCGCGCCGATCATAGGACAAATAATTGCCAACAACACCCCCGCAATCAAGGCCTGTTTGTAACTGAAGCCTTTTTTGGCAACTAGAGCAACCACAATAGCTACCGCAACATTTACTAAAGCAAAGGGAATCGACAAAGGGCCGCTAATTAGCCCCATTAGTAGATTTGTCGTTACACCCGTCAGAATTCCATATTTCATCCCAAAGTTAGCCGCGATAAAAATTGTTCCCATCGTGTCTAAAAACAGTAAAGGAATTTTTAACATAGATACCGCTTCTCCCAATACTACATTTAATACTACCGCAATGGCACACATTGCTAAAAACTTCGTGGTATTTTTCAATTTATTAACCTCTTTCCATAAATTGATCTAACAGCCCAGTCATGTTCTCTTGATGATCTTCGCTGTACCAAACGGGCACCTCAAAAAAGTCTGAGGAAATAGCGAACACTTCACACAAAGAAAAAAATTCTTCCATTAAAACACCCCGCTGACCAGTGATTGAGCAGTTAGGGCTTTCATTAATACCAATTATTCCCAGGTACTCATAGCCTTCTTGTTGATAAGCTTGAATTTGCTGGAGAATTGGCAATAACAGATCGCGGCAAATCTTGCGATAATTCGGAATTTGAGCGTATTCTTCATAGGTCATCGGTGGTCGATTAGCCCCTAGTGTTATGAATTCAGGACAAGGCAATTGAATCATCGCAACCCCCTGCTTAAGCAGTTCAAGAGCGAAAGGAAATGCTCCACTAGCCCGTTCCCATCCATGAATTACAGCATTTTGATTCAAAATACAATGAGAAACCGCTACTAATTTCTTGCTTGGTTGATTCATTTTTTCATCCATTTCTATTTACCTTGCTTTATCCAACTGAAGGAGAGGTCTTTTCACGACAAACAAAAACTCATTCAGCTTGAAAAACAGGCAATCTATTCTCTTAGAAACTCTAAGTTTTGCTTTTTCTCAAACTCAAGAATAATTTCTATACATCGCAGTCCTCCCCTTTCTATATGAAGACAAATCTTTGATGGTGACATGATCAACTCACATGTGCTTGTATTCACAAAAAAATCTTTTCTTCGTGGAAAGACGTCTCTGATCTGATTATAGCGAGTATATACTCCCTGTCAAACCACCTTTTGGACAATCTCTTTTTCCTTGTATAAAAGATGCTTTTCAATGTGAATTTCTTGAGTTTTTATTCATTTGCGAAAAAAGGATTAGAAAACGAATAGACAGGTTCTAATGATTTGGTATATAATTCGAATAATTAAAGGATTATCTATCGGCATTTCAAACTTTTTATCCTTTTAAATCACAAACAAAGGAGTGTTTTATTTGAGCATCTTTGAAGGTACAGCAGTCGCTCTCGTTACACCAATGAAGGAAGACGGTGCAGTTGATTATAAACGTTTAGACGAATTAGTTGAGTGGCAAATTAACGAAGGTACCGATGCTATTGTTGCTTGTGGCACCACAGGTGAAGCATCTACGTTAGCCAATCATGAACACATCAGTGTTATCGAAGCAGTGGTGAAAAGAGCAGCTGGTCGAGTGCCCATTATTGCTGGCACTGGTGTGAATGATACCAACCATGCCATCGAACTATCTACTGGTGCAGAAAGTGTAGGCGCCGATGCTTTATTAATCGTAACTCCTTACTACAATAAAGCTTCTGACACAGGATTATTCTTACACTATGAAAAGATTGCTCAGAGTGTTAAATTACCAATTATTTTGTATTCGGTACAGTCACGAACCAATATGAACTTATCAACAGCAATGGTAGAAAAACTAATCACGATTCCTAATATCGTTGGCATCAAAGAAGCTAGTGGCAACATTTCACAAATTGCTGACATTTGTCGCTTAGCATCCGATGATTTTACTGTATATTCTGGTAACGACGATCAAGTTTTACCCTTAATGGTTTTAGGCGGTAAGGGGAGTATTTCAACCATTGCCAATGTTGCGCCAAAACAAACTCACGAGTTAGCGCAGGCCGTATTGGATGATAATTACGAGTTAGCCAGAAAATTACAGCTAGACCAGTTACCATTGATCCATGCTTTATTCTCAGAAGTGAATCCAATTCCGGTAAAAACAGCGGTTGGTTTACTTGGTAAAATCGATCCGTACTTCCGTTTGCCTTTAAGTAGTGCACAGTCAGAAACAATTGAGCGCTTGAAGAAAGAAATGACAGCATACGGTTTGGAGGTTCAAGTATGATTAAAGTCATTTTGAATGGTGCTAATGGCCGAATGGGGAAAGTTTTACAAGAAATGATCGATAACGAACCCGGCATGCAGATTGTTGCTGGTGTTGATCGTGAAGCTTTCGAAGCAGAATTTCCCACTTTCCAAAGCATGACCGATTGCGGTGTAGTTGCGGATGTAGTTATCGATTTTTCTCATTATACTGCCACACCTGCTGTGTTGGAATATTGTGTCGAAAAAAAACTACCAGTAGTGATTGCTACTACTGGTCTAGATGAAGAAACTAAGCAACAGTTGGTAGCAGCTAGTAAAAAAACAGCCGTCTTCTTTTCTGCTAATATGTCGATTGGAATTAACTTGTTGGCTAAAGCAATTCGCGAAATTACACCTTTATTAGAGGATGATTTCAACATGGAAATCATTGAAAAGCATCATAACCAGAAGAAAGACTCCCCTAGTGGAACAGCTTTGCTCCTAGCTGATGCAGTAAATGATGCGGTGAAGGAAAAGAAAACCTATATATATGGCCGTCACGGAAATGATCTTACCAATCCACTGTCAGAACTAGGGATTCACGCCGTACGTGGTGGTACGATTCCTGGCGAACATACCGTATTGTATGCTGGACCGGATGAAGTAATTGAGCTGAGTCACTTAGCTCTTTCCCGCAATATTTTTGCTAGCGGTGCAGTAAAAGCAGCAAAATATGTCAGTCATAAACCAGAAGGCTTATATGACATGGAACAACTAATTGATGAGAAGTGAGGATTCATACATGACCCCAGAGAAGTTAACCGATCCATATGAGATCGCTAAATATATCAAAAATGCAGAAAAAATGTCACCAGTTAAAGCTTACGTTCAAGGCGATTTAGCTGGTGTCAAAAGTGACAAGGTAAAGATTTTCGGTCAAGGACATTCTTGGATCTGGATTGGCAATGCCCAAGAAGTAACAGCATTACTGGAACAACAAGCGGACCGTATTTTAGAAAGTCATGTTGAAAATGACCGCCGTAATTCCGCTATTCCTATGCTAGATTTCACTAAAGTAAACGCTCGGATTGAGCCAGGTGCGATGATTCGCGACCGAGTGGATATTGGTGATAACGCAGTGATTATGATGGGTGCCATCATTAATATTGGTGCTGAAGTAGGTGAAGGAACCATGATCGACATGGGAGCCATCTTAGGTGCTCGCGCAACAGTTGGAAAGCATGCCCATATTGGAGCAGGTGCCGTTTTGGCCGGTGTACTTGAGCCACCTAGTGCTACTCCGGTTATTGTTGAAGATAACGTATTAGTTGGTGCCAATGCAGTAGTATTGGAAGGCGTGCGTGTCGGTAAAGATGCGGTGGTAGCTGCAGGAGCCATTGTAACTGAAGATGTTCCAGCTGGAGCTGTTGTTGCTGGTTCACCCGCACGTGTTATCAAAATGAAGGACGAAAAAACGGCTGGAAAAACCGAATTTTTGGATGACCTTCGCAAATAGATTTTTTATGCGCATCTTGTTAAAGGTGCGCATTTTTCTATCATAAAAGGAGGTTTGCAGTACCCTTGAAAAAAGTAATTGTCTTTGCCCCGGCCACCTTTAACTTAGCTGAGACTACTCGGATGATTGAAGTTGCTAAACAGCTGAAAAAAAGCTGTGACTGTCACTTTTTTGGTTTTTCACCAACATATGCTCCACTAATTAGTCAAAACGGTTTTGATTTTTCCCTGCTTTCCCCAATCTTAACCAAAAAACAGGAGCAGCAGATTATGGACCTAGATCAAATGAAATCTGTGAAAAATCCTTTTACGAAGGAGTTAGTTGCTTCCCGAATTAACAGTGAATTGAGCTACCTTGCTGATAAACGCCCCGCCGCAATTATTACCGGAACCAATGTCACGATTTTTCTTAGTGCTCGGATTGCCAAAATTCCTTTGGTTTATGTTAAACCCTATGCTATGTCTCGGCCGCAGCTGGAAAATGACCGACAATCCTTACTGGACATTTTTTTATTGAAGGTTAAATGGCAGCCGAAAGCTTTTAGGGCGGTGGCCAGAGAGCATCAGCTGTCGCTGCCAAAGTATAGTATTGACTTATTAGATGGGGATGAAAATCTAATTACCACATTTCATGAGTTTACCAGCTGGCAAAAGTATCCCCAAAACTATCATAATATTGGACCGATTTTTGCTCAATTGGGAGATTCGCTACCTGATAATTTACGGAATACCTTATTGGCGGCACAACAAGAAAATAGACCGATTGTTTATTTTGCATTAGGCAGCTCGGGAAATTCAGATTTAGCCTTGAATATTTTAAACGTTCTTCGCGAATTAAATTTTTTAGTGGTAGCACCGATCAAACAATACCTTTCTGAAAAAGCGATCGCTGAATTTCAAGAATCATCAATTATGATCACAGATCTGCTGCCAGCTCCCTTATTGGGTTCTTATTTAAGCTTCTCGATTATTCATGGCGGTGAAGGAACCGTTCAAACAGCCTGTCTGTCAGGTAAACCCTTCATCGGTTTCGGTCTTCAACAGGAGCAGGTCATGAATCTCAAATACTGCGAACACTATGGCAATGCCATTCGCTTGAAGCCTAAACCATTTTCCGAAACCAAACTGCGTCAAGCCATTGAGAGTATTCAAAGCGATGATTATCAGCACAAAGCACAACAATTAGCGGAAACTTTTCACGCAGATGGTGCTGTTAACACCGCAAGGTTTATCAGTCAAAAGTATTTAGGCTAAAAATAATCACAAAAAGGCAGCCAAATCACCTTAGACTTGGCTGCCTGTCATTCTTAAGTTTTCGGTTGATGCTTATACTGCATGGTCGCCTGAACTGCTTCCTGCCAACCAGCGTATAGATCATCGGTCCGCTCCTGAGCCATCTTCGGTTCAAAGTGAATACCATCTTCCTTGAACTTCTTGATTTCTTCAATATCCTCCCAGTAGCCAACTGCCAACCCTGCTAGATAAGCTACTCCTAATGCTGTAGTTTCTAAGAACGGTGCTCGTTCTACTGGTGTCTGTAAAATATCCGCCTGAAATTGCATCAGCAAATCATTCTTAGATGCTCCCCCATCCACCCGTAGTAATTTGATATCTGTGCCAGAATCCATCGCCATCGTTTTTACAACATCGGCAGTTTGATAAGCCAAGGACTCCAAGGTTGCTCGAATAAAATGTTCTTTAGTCACACCACGGGTTAAACCAAAGATTGCACCTCGTGCTTCTTGGTCCCAATAAGGTGCACCCAAACCAGTAAATGCCGGAACCATGTAAACATTGCCACTATCCTCTACACGTTTCGCGTAGTCTTCTGATTCTGGTGCTGTTTTGAACATACGCAATCCGTCTCGCAACCACTGAATTGCTGAACCAGCAACGAAAATACTTCCCTCTAATGCGTAGGTGATCTTCCCATCAATACCGTAGCCAATTGTCGTCAGCAATCCATTTTCCGATAGGATCGGTTCTTCACCAGCGTTCATAACAATAAAGGCACCAGTTCCATAAGTATTCTTAACCATCCCTTTTTCAAAGGCTAATTGGCCAACCAAAGCGGCCTGCTGGTCACCTGCCATACCGGCAATCGGAACATTATTACCATAAAAATGGTAGTCTTCAGTATAACCATAAATTTCAGAGTTTGATTTAACTTCTGGCAGCATCACCTTCGGAATATCCAACAACTGCAGGATTTCTTCATCCCACTCTAACTTATAAATATTATAGAGCATGGTACGACTAGCGTTGGTGTAATCAGTTACGTGAACTTTGCCTCCCGTCAGCTTCCAAACCAGCCAAGTATCAATGGTACCAAACAATAGCTCACCGTTTTTTGCCCGCTCCCGAGAACCATCTACATGATCTAAAATCCATTTAACCTTAGTAGCTGAGAAATAAGAATCAATCAGTAATCCGGTTTTCTTCTGAATCATTTCTTGATGTCCAGCTTCTTTTAACTCATCAGCAATCTTGCTAGTTTGTTTTGATTGCCAGACAATCGCTGGATAGATTGGCAATCCAGTTTCCTTATCCCAGACTACCGTTGTTTCCCGTTGATTCGTGATTCCAATTCCTTCTATTTGATTAGGCTTTAAACTGCCCTCAATCAAAGCTCCTGCAATTACTGATTGAACTGAATTCCATATCTCATTGGCATCGTGTTCCACCCAGCCTGACTTAGGAAAATACTGCTTAAATTCTTTTTGCGACGAAGCGACTTCTTTTCCGGCCTTATCAAAAATGATCGCGCGTGAAGAAGTTGTTCCTTGGTCAATCGACATAATGTAAGATTCCATGCGTTCCGCTCCTTTATTTTGCTTTTTTATCACAGTAAAAGTTTCCAAAAAGGAAATTTACATCTTAAATATATCACAAAGAAAAACGCTTTCAAATAATACAATTTTGTCCCTTTTTACACAATTGAAAATCAATTGAAACTTTCACATATACACAACCTTAATCTTTCGTTATACTTAAAAGAAATAAAATCGAAACGAGGTGCTTTTTTTGAAAAAGGACGCTAAATCGCCGTTAGTTGCTTTTTGTGGCGGAAAAACATCCTACTATTTAATCGGGCTGGTGGCTCTTTTATCAGTTACCGTCTACCTATTAAACAAGATTTCTTTCATTTTTCACCCATTGGTAGTTATTTTTACCACAATTTTGCCACCAATGATCTTTGCACTGCTGCTGTATTATTTGTTTAATCCAATTGTTAACTTTCTTAGTAAGAAAGGCCTATCGCGTGGATTAAGCATCGGACTAAGCTATATCGTGATTTTAGGAGCTTTAGTAATTGGCGGCTTTCAGCTAGGACCAATTGTAGAACGCCAAGCCTCTGATTTATTTGAACAACTTCCGGGATTCTTTAATGATTTTCAGGGAACAGTTCAAAATCTGTTAGATAATACACCCTTCGCTGCTCAATCAAACGAAGCTTTGAATTCAATTGATTCAATTGTGAAGGACTTTGCCAACTTTATTGCCAGTAATTGGCAAAAAGGAGCTCAAGGACTAGGCACGATCTTTTCAGCCGTTTCTAGTGTGGCCATTACTTTATTTACTGGACCGATTGTGGCCTTCTTCTTAATTAAGAATCCTCACAAGCTGTATCAATCATTTATTGCGATTGTACCGCCAAGGTTCCGTAAAGATGTGCAGGAATTGACGAAAATTGCTAACCAGCAGTTGGGAGCTTTCTTAAAGGGGCAAGTGATTGCTTCTCTTTTACTAGGAGCCATTTATTGGATAGTCTTTTTATTAATTGGCATGGAGTTCGCTACGGTCATTGCAATTGCAGCGGGTATCCTAAGCATTGTTCCCTACATCGGCGCCTTTTTAGCCTTTTTCCCAGGACTTTTTATTGCCTTTCAGGATTCAACCTTTATGGTAGTTAAATTCGTTATCGCCTGGTTCGCGGTCCAAATGCTCCATGGAGACTTAGTCGTTCCTCGAGTAATGGGCGATCGCCTGAAAATTCATCCAGTAACCATCCTAATTGTCTTGTTGGTTATGGGTGATTTACTTGGACTAGTTGGAGTAATCTTCGGGATACCAATTTATTCAATGATTAAGTTGTTAGTGGTCTTCACCTTCCGGAAGTTTAAACAGCGCTACAATCATTATTTCGGAGATAAAGGGACATATGAAAATACCGATTTCTCAGAAGATGATTACTTATAGTTGATTCTCAAGACCATTCTTTTGTAATTTTCAAACGGAAGTGCTAATTTAGAGGTAGTAAAAGAAACGGAGTGAAGGATCATGGAAAAATTTCTAAATAGCAAGTTAATCGAAGCAAAAAAAGAAGTTGAACGTCTAGAAGATCGCCGCAGCGAAAGCTTAGGCAACTCAATCAACTACATTGAAAACGAAATTCAAATCCAACGCTTATATGCTCAAGTTGAAGCTTACGAAATTGCTTTAGACGAAGCAAAAAAATAAGTAAGAAAATTCACGGTTCAAATGAACCGTGAATTTTTTACTTTATGTGGTTCTATCCAATTAATAAAGGTAAACCACAAAGAACATCAGCAATGCTCCTAATATAACAAACAAATGCCATATAACATGAGTAAATTTCTTGCTTTTCATACTATAAAATAAAGAGCCCACTGAATAAGAAAGTCCCCCACCAACTAATAAAAGTAAACCTTTAATACCAATACTTTGATATAAGGTAGGTAAAGCGATAACTACTGCCCACCCCATTACGTTATATAATATCGTTGACATATTGGAAACACTGTTTCTTTTCGTCAAGGTCAAGCTCTTATAAATAATTCCGGTAATTGCCGCTAGCCAAATAACTACCAACAAAATAATTCCCAATGTCCCTTTGATACGAAGCAGACAAAATGGTGTATACGTGCCGGCAATTAGTAAAAAGATGGAGCAATGATCAAAGACCTGAAAAACTTTGCGCGCCTTAGTAAAGATCAAGCTATGATACATAGTAGAAGCAAAGAACAAGACAAACAAACATACACCGTAAATGGCAAAAGAAACATAGTCAATATTAGTAGATGCCTTTTGCAATAAGAAACCAACTCCTACTAAACTCAAAACAGCTGCAATTCCATGTGTTACAGCATTTAACACTTCATTTGCAATTAAATACTTGCGACTAAACTCTGCATTCATACAATTCACCTCAAATTATTTGTTGACAACAGCATAACATGATTATAAAAATAATTCAATCTAGTTTCCAAAACTATATTGAATTTCTTAACCGATGACAATTCCATCTTTAATTAGGCGATAGCCATAAATCAGCTTCTTTTCTTCCTTTATCAAATATAAATTGGCTTCTTTGTGACGATTCAGAATGTCAACAAACTCCTTCATCGTTAACGCAGGCTGTTTAAGATCTTTTCTAATTTCAATCTGGTCATCCGGTGTATCCAAATGCAATTCTTTTACTGGCTTTTCTCCAATATCAGCGTAAACATAAATCATTGTTGATAAGCTATTTAACTTGCCTGTTGTATCCACCTGCAGAGCGGCTAATAAATCTTTTGCTTTCATAGTAGTCTCCTTAATTGTTACTCTCTTCATTTTATTATACTGTTTTCTCTGTCAATGGTTAAAAAAAAGACCATTTCAGGTCTAATAAAGTTCAGGACGCCGATCATGAAAAATCGGAATACCTCTTCGTACCTCTTCTATTAATGATAACTCAATCGTCGCTGAGCCAGTTGCTTCATTATCATCCAGTTCTAAAACAATTCGCCCTAACGGATCGACAATCATTGAATGTCCGCCAAATTGATTATCAGGGTCTGAACCGACACGATTTACACCGACAACAAAGGCTTGATTCTCGATTGCCCGAGCCTGCAAAAGCTTGCGCCAGGCTTCAATGCGCACTAGTGGCCATTGTGCTGGTACAACAAATAGTTGAGTCCCCGATTCGCTGGCCTGCTTGCGAAACCACTCAGGAAAGCGCAAATCGTAACAGATCACATTGGAAAGAACCGTCTCTGCCATGTTTACTGACAAACTACTATTCCCAGCCGTCAAAAATTGTTCTTCCTTCATCAAACGAAAGAGATGGACTTTGTCATAGCTACCTAACAGCTCTCCTGCTGGCCCGTAAACAAAAGTAGTATTGTAATACTTATTTCCCCGTTTAAGGGCGACAGAACCGCCTAAAAGGTAAATCTGATACTTTTTAGCCAGTTGTGACAGCATCTGCTGAGTTTGCCGGCCGTCTGTGTCCGCAATTTCAGCTAAGCGAGTTAAATCATAGCCCGTATTCCACATTTCCGGCAGCACCACTAAGCTGTGCGGAACAAGTTGAGCTGTTTCACACCACTGTTCCACATGGAACATATTAGCTTCTGGCTGACCGAATTGAATATCCAATTGCAGTAAGGTAATTCTCATGGTTAACTCCGATCTAGGCTTTTTGCGATAAAATTGCCTATCGACTGAACGATTTGGACTAAGATAATTAATAAAAGAATTGTACCATACATTACAGCAGGTTCATTCCGTAAAAAACCATATTGGTAAGCGATACTTCCTAATCCACCGGCACCCACTAAGCCAGCCATCGCTGTCGCACCAATCAAGCCGATCATGGCAATCGTCAAACCACGAATAATTCCGCCACGGGCTTCCCGCAGCAAAACAGTCTTAATGATATTGAAATTACTGATGCCCATGGACTGATAGGCTTCAATCACTCCTCCGTCCACTTCTAATAGTGAAGTTTCCACCAAGCGGGCCAAATAAGGTGCCGTGTACACAATCAACGGCAGCAGCACACCTCTGACACCAATGGTGGTTCCCATAATAAATTTGGTCACTGGCAAAATCAGAAAGAGCATAATAATAAATGGCAGTGATCGCAAAATATTAATTAGCCAGTTAGATACAGAGTACAACGCGTGACTGCTATTTAAACCGCCCGGGCGCGTCAACACCAGTAGCACCCCTAGAGGAATGCCGACGATGATGGAAATGCCCAAACCGATCACTACCATGATCAATGTCTGTCCTAAGCCCTCTAAAATGACGGCTCCCCATTGTTCAAAAAATTGTGTCATGCTTGAACCTCCTCAATAAAAACGCCTTGTGATGCGATGTAGTCTTTGGCATTTTGGTAATCATCTTCACTGCCGCCAGCCAACTGAACCAGCAGCTGTCCATGGCGTTGATCCTTTAAGTAACTAATATTTCCGCTTAAAATGTTCGGTGTTAATGTATAATCCTGCGCCACTTTGGCTAATACTGGCTCGGTGGCCTCGTCACCAATAAACTGCAGGTGCAGCAGACGGCCAGTGCGCTTGTAGTCATTCAACACTTCCTCTGGCACATTATAATTTTCGTTAGCACCAATAAAGCGTTTAGTAGTGGCTTTTTTCGGTTGGGTAAAGACTTCAATCACAGGACCTTCTTCGATGATCTCTCCTTCCTCCATCACCGCCACCCGATCGCAAATGCGCTGAACCACATCAATTTCATGGGTAATCAAGAAAATGGTGATCCCCAGCTCCTGATTAATCTCTAACAAAAGCTCCAAAATCGATTCGGTGGTTTCCGGATCAAGAGCGCTGGTAGCTTCATCCGAAAGCAAAATCTCCGGCTCATGGGCTAAAGCCCGGGCGATGGCTACCCGCTGTCTTTGACCACCTGAAAGCTGCGCAGGATAATTATCTTTGCGATCCATCAACCCAACCAAAGTTAAGTACTTTTCTGCCCGCACCTTGATTTCCTCAGCTGGCACACCTTCCAGGCTTAACGGCTTGGCAATATTTTCATAAACTGTGGCAGTCGAAAGCAGATTGTAGCCCTGGAAAATCATGCCGATCTTCCTGCGCGCCAGCAGCAATTCCTTCTTAGTTAATTCGTTTAGATTGTGCTGATTGATCCAAACCTCGCCTTGGGTAGGCGGCTCCAAAAAGTTGATCATGCGAATCAAAGTTGACTTACCGGCTCCTGAATAGCCTACTACCCCAAAGATTTCGCCCTTCTTAATGGATAAATTAACTTCCTTCACTGCTTCAATTGTTTTATTTTTCTGTTGATAAGTTTTCGATACCTGCTTCAACTCAATCATCTGCTGATCCTCCTCACTAAAAGGCTGGTACAACCGAACCTTTGTATTTCTCTTCAATAAATTGTTTTGTTTCATCTGAATGGTAGTATTTTTCAATTTCCTTAACGACTGCATCGTCTTTGTTGCTGCTGCGAACCACAAATACATTCGGATACGGATTGTCCACTAGCGGTTCATGGTAAATTGAATCATCATTAATTGTCAAACCCGCACTGAAGGCAAAGTTAGTATTGATCACCGCCGCCGTAAGCTCACCTAATTGAGATGGAATCTGGGAAGCCTCCAGCTCCACAATATCGATGTTTCTTGGATTTTCTCCGACATCATTCTTAGTGGCTTGGACCTTAACGCCATCCTTCAAAGTGATTACACCTGCGTCCTGCAATAGTTTCAAGGCCCGATATTCATTGGTGGGATCATTCGGTACACCGACCTTGTCGCCGCTCTTCAATTCATCCAATTTCTTAATCTGTTCCGAATAAACTCCTAATGGAAAGGCCACCGTCTCAAAGACTTGCTCAATTTCATAGCTCTTATCCTTCACCTGCTGATCCAAAAACGGAATCGTCTGGTAGCTGTTGGCATCCAAATCACCGTCATTTAGGGCCGTATTCGGTGTATTGTAATCATCAAAGGCTTTAATATTAATGGTCAAACCATCTTCTTCCGCCTGCTTGGCTACCTCTTCTAAAATCTCTTGATGCGGGCCAGAGGTAACGCCGACAGTCACCTCTTTTTTATTTAAAGCTTCTGATTGGGCATTGCCGCCACCGCAGCCTGTCAGTAACAGTGCAGCTGTTGCGAATGTTCCTACTAATAATTTGTGCGTTTTTTTCATCATGAATTCCTCCTAATTTTAAGCTAAAAAAAACTCGTCCTTTTCTGCTTTAATGAGTCAGAAAAGGACGAGTTTACTCGCGTTACCACCTTTGTTCGCAAAAGTCTCACAACTCTTGCCTTCACTAGTACGTATGCATACTAGAGCGTATCTAACGAGCGCTACCCCGTTGACGCCTACTTATCGACGTCACCGTTCAGAGACCATTTTCTAAAGGCTTCCACATGCCTGGCTCTCACCTACCCAGACTCTCTTTGATGCTTAATCATTTATACTTTTCTCTTCATCACGTTTTTAGCTTTTTGATATGTTACGTATATTACTCATCTATTTTTCATTTGTCAACTTTTTTATTTCATCGAAATCACAGTTGACTTTAATAATAGAAAAGCTTAGACTGGTTTCAATTCAAAAACCAAGGAGCTGAAGCTTTAATGAACCTAGCAACCGAAGTACGTCCTGGCGCCAATCGTTACGCCACTGGAAAGAATATTTTACACGAATTACCTCAATACTTAGCACCATTCAAAAAAGTAGCCGTCGTTACTGGAACTATTTCTTACCAAATCTTTTCAGATTACTATAAAAAAGAACTAGAATACCCGGTGTTTCGCTATAATGGCAGTGCCAGCCGCGAAGATGCTCACCGAATCGCTGAAGAAATCGGTGAAGCTGATGTGATCGTCGCTATCGGTGGCGGACGAGTCTTAGATACTGGGAAACTAGTGGCTGATGAAATGAACATCGATGCTATCATGGTCCCTACCCTAATCTCAAACTGTGCACCGTTTACTCCCATTGTTGCGGTGTATCACCCGGATCGCACTTTCCGAGAGATGGGCTTCATGACTCGCGCACCCTATTTAACCTTAATCGACTATGACTTCCTATTGGCTACACCAAAGGATTACTTCGTCGCCGGAATTGGTGATACCGTCGCTAAATGGTATGAAATCAAGGGCATCACCGAACAGCTGTCACCAGACGATAAGACCGCTTACATTCGTTTGGGAATAGCCAGTGCGAAGGTGATTTTAGATATTCTATTGGAGGATTCCATCCAAGGCATTAAAGACTTAGAAAGCAAACAAATCACGCCAGCCTTTGAACGAGTAACTGATACGATTGTCGGTTTGGCGGGAGAAACTGGCGGCTTTGCCGCTACCTACGGACGTTCAGCTGGCGCCCACGCAATCCATGATGGCCTTTCTTATTTGGAATCCACTCACAGTCAGCTGCACGGCAACAAAGTAGCTTATGGTATCTTGGTTCAATTGGCTCATACCAATGAGATTGACGAAATCATAAGGCTGAAGGACTTCTATCAAGCAACTGGTTTACCATTAAAGCTGGCTGAACTGAATGTAACTCAAACAGATGCAGAGGCGTTGAAGCCTTGTACCGACCATGCCGCCTGTGAAGAAGAAACCTTTAGAATGATTGACCCGACAATTACTTCAGAGCAGGTTTATCAAGCGATTCAGGTGGTCGAATCCCTTTAAAAGTTTACCTTAACTAAATAAAGTTTACTTTAATCCTATTGGAGTCTGACTCTGATAGGATTTTTTGCGGTTAACTTTTATGTATTTATAGAATTATTGCTGTTATAGCAATGTTTTTCAGAATATACATTAAAGTAAACCTTTTTCATTTGAGGTTTACCTTTTGTTACAGGACGGATTAAAGGTTTACTTTATGATTTAAAGGTTACCATTATAGGAAGAGAATTGTTGAGATGGCCCTGTTTATTGGGTAATTAAGGTAAACCTTTTTATATAAAGTAAACTTTTAGTGATTCACTTATTTTGAGTTTACCTTAAATAATCGCTGTTAAATAAAACCTGGATGCAAAAGTTTACTTTAATGGTTAATTATTGAGGTTCACCTTTAATACACACCCTCTACATGATTCAACAATGACAAATGCGGTTTACTTTATTGATATACAGTTTACCTTTTAATAATGCCATTATGAAGTAAACCTTGGAACTGTCTACTAACGGTTTACTTTTTATGAAATGAATTATGGTTTCCTTTCACAGATTTGTACTTACGGGTCTGTGTCAAACGGTAAACTTCAAGTGATTAAAGTTTACTTTTTATATAAATACTTATACAGTATACTCTAAATAAATACCTACAGATCAATATTTCAATTTGAAGTAAACTTTTTTTGTGTTGTTAAAGGTTTACTTTTTGTCCCATATATTTAGGAGTTTACCTTAACTGGTCCCAGCTGATACTTAATCTTATACTACAAAGTTTACCTTAAACAATTAAAGTATACCTTTTATATAAATTATTATACAGTAAACCGTTAATAAATTTTGATATATCAACATTCTTGATTAAAGTAAACCTTGAAAGATTCTTCTGAAGGTTTACTTTTTATCTAAATGATCAAGGGTTTACCTTTAAAGATACCCATCGAAAGCTCTCTATACTGCACCTTTTCTTCTGTGGAGTTAGGATAAACCTTTGATTTTTGAAGTTTACTTCAATTATTATGCTAATTATACTGGTAAAGGTAAACTTTAAACTCTCTTCCTACAATAGCAGCCAAGTCAGATTAGTATTTAGAGTTTACCTTTGAAATATCCCGTTTACCTTAAATGTTCTATAAAGGTTTACTTTTTCTATTTCAGATGACTGTTATATTAGTATTTTTGAAGATAGAAAGTATACCTTAATTAAACTAATTAAAGTTTACCTTAGCTGCTTATCTCTCAGCGAATCTAGTCGATTTACACTATAAAGTATACTTCTAAAATTTTTAGAGTAAACTCCAATTATCTAGAAGTTTACTTTTTGCTGTCAGTATCGCTATGTTTACAGTATTTCTGTTCACAAGAAATTTACCTTAATTAGAAAATAGTATACCTTATTTCTTAATAAAGTAAACTTTAAATGAGTAAATAGAGTAAACCTTATTCATATAATTATAGTTTACCGCAATAAAAGCCATTTGTCTCTCAAGTTGTTATTCACGGTAAACCTTAAATAATTGCAGTTTACCTCTTGTTTTCCTCGTTAATAGTAAACCTTATTGTATTTTGCTGGGAATTATAGTAAACTTTAAAAGAGTCTTACACAGGATAGGGGAGTAGTAGTATATGGCAGAACAGAAAGCTCAGACATATGTTGTCGGAAACTTTAAAGGTGGTGTGGGTAAATCAACCACCGTACAAATGTTGTCCTTTGAGAGTGCCTTCAGAAAGAACCGGAAGACCTTGGTTATTGACTTGGACCCTCAAGGAAACACCAGTGACGTATTGTCATTGACTGCAGAGAACTTTGGCAACAGCGAGCTGCCGGATGAATTTGATTCAACGATTTGGGAAGCGGTCCGGACAGGGGACATTTCTAATTCTATCTATAATATTATGCCGAATTTGGACTTGATCCCAGCCAATATTTCGTTCTCTGACTTTCCGGATTACATGATCTCGATGTTTCCTAATGATAAGTTGTCGCAGTTTCAATACATGGACAAGCTTATTTCTTCATTGAAGTCGGTCTATGACGTAATTTACATTGACGTACCGCCGACGATCAGTACGTATTCAAACGCTGCGATGTATGTGGCAGAATACGTTATTGTCATTCTGCAGACCCAGGTGAAATCACTTAAAGGGGCGCAGAACTACATCGACTACATGAATTTTTTCGTTGAACAGTATCAAACGGAGCTGGAAGTAGTCGGAATCATTCCATTTATGATGCAAAAAAGAGATTCGGTCGATCAAGAGATCTATGAAACAGCAAAGGGCATCTATGGCGGTCACTTATTGAACACCGTTGTCTTGAACCAAAGCCGCTTGAAACGCTATGACGGCTCTGGGATTACCTATGATATCAATAAAAATGGCAAGGTAGAGCAATGGGATAACCGGGCGCATGAGGTGTTTGTGCATATTTTAGATGAAATTGATGAGCATCGTTACTTATTATCGGGTGAATAGGGGAGACGTTAAATGGCGAAAAAGATGAAGCTAGACTCGCTTTTGACGGCGAACAAGAAGAATAAGGGCATTGAGAAAATGTCCGAATACTCCAATCAAGAGCAAACCGAAAAGACAGCCACTAAACCAAAGCCTAGTTCCAAGGATCTGCTAGCTAATGCACCAATTAAGAAGACCACCAGCAAACCGGAAAACACGATTGATCGCAGTCATTTTGTTGAACCGCAATCACGTCCATCTGCCCCGACACCTGCAGTCTCTGCTGATGAGGACGTTGGAAAGCGGGGACGTAAACGGCAATACTACGATCCGCGGCTTAAGGCTTTGGAGATGCAAAAGATTTCGGCACGCACAAAAATTCGGATTCAAAACCTGATCAATGCTAAGTTTGACGGGTATACACCGGATAAGATGTTTGACTGGCTGTATGAATACTACATTGAGAAAGAATTGTCCAAGGATGACCGAGATTTCTTGAATCATGTGGAAGAAACAGCGATGGAAGAGTACAAAGAGAAGCCTAAATATCAGAAATTATTCGCTGAATTAGAAAATGATGAGAAAAACAACTGAAAAAAGTAAACTCCAATTATCTTTAAAAGATGAATTGTGGTTTACTTTTTTTTTTGAGCAACTATGATTAAAGTTTACTTTTTTTAAAGGAGCATTTGCGATTACGGTTTACTTTTTTGGAGTTGTGGACAATCCAAAGCTGTGGATATCTTTTAGAAAAAGCGACTATTCTCAAAGAGTTTATCCACACTTTTCAAACGTCTGTTCTTAATGCTTCTTTGATTTAAGTTTACCTTTTTAAAGATTTTAACTTTATTTGAAGTTAACTCAAATAAAGTTATCCACCAAATTGCGGTAAACTATAATACACTTCATAACATTTATAAAAGTTAACCTCAAAAAAAGATGGCAACAAATCGCTTTACAACGCGCTTTATATCCATTATTCTAATACATGTAAAGCACGGCGAAAAAAAGAGTCTAAAGATTTGGCGATCTTTAAACTCCCAAGGTTTGAGCTAATTTTGGCGAATTAGCATGTCACATATAAATTTAAGCAACCGGTTAGAAAAATTGGCGTTTAACTAACCTCTATTTATTATACTATAAATTCACTCTTTTCTCAATCATTTATAGTGTGACAGCTCTCAAATCCTTAAGAATTTTTTTCGATAAAAATTTAAGGAGCGATTGGCATGTCTACCTTTAACGCAATGACAGCAACCAATTTACCCAATGGGAACTATCTGCCCATTGATCTAAACTTAATCAATAATCCAAAATATCAAGAGTTATCTATTGAAGCAATGATGCTGCACGCTTTGTACACCATGCGTATGACCTGCAGTATCCACAACAGTCGGCAGGATAGCAGTTGGCTGGATGATAATCAACTGCCTTACATTTATTTTTCTAATGATGAAGCAGCTGACTTATTAAGAGTATCTGAACGCAAAATCACAACCTTGAGAAATCGCTTGGCAGAGCTGGATTTGATCAAGGTGCTTCGTCATGGCTTGAAAAACTACCGAATTTATGTAGCAAACCCAGAGGCTCCGGCTGAAGGATCCGTAGTGAAGTTGGCTTTCAAAAATTATACGACGAGTAAGCTAATGATCGAACCCACTACCGGGGAAAACCGGGAAATTGAACGAGATGCAAATTTTGCGGCTCCGAGCGCGCAAAATTTACTGACAAGTACAGAAAAACAGCAAGTAATAAAAACAACAAATAATACAAATGCAACACACATGGAGCCTGCCAGCAATAGTTATCCACAGGTGGACAAAGAGTCTGCATTGATTGCCGGTTTACAGGCACGTTATGCACAATTGATTCCAAATTTAGTTTTTCAGCGTTTTCTACCGTTTTGTGATGGACAGTATGAAAAAGCAAAATGGTTTGTGGACACTATTTTTAAAGCTAAGTATGTCAGTAACCAACAATTTTTAAAGGCGGGACTACCAGCTGAGGCAAAAGTACTAACCTTTGAAGAAAATGAGTACTACAAAAATGGATTGGCAGATGCAGTAGCAAAAGCTTTGGAACAAATCTATCGATTTAACAAAGTTAAAAATATCGAAGCTTTTTTCTTTGCTTTTATGCGCGGCTATTTCACAGAAAAAACTCGGCAGTACTTATTGGATCATTATGAACTAACACCAGAATTGGAAACAACGCTTTCAGGCGTGAAACACGTGTTTAGTAAAGAAAAATTTAATAAAAATAGGCAAAATACCATAAAAAAACCTATTTATGGCACTTAAGAAGCCCAAGCTCTGCTATAATGTAGCAGAGTCTATTCAGAAAGGTCTGTTATATGAATAAGTTTACAGGAATCTCATTCGTCTATAGTGGCGGGCTAGGGCTGATTGTAGGAGTCATCGCTGCATTATTTATGGGAATGGTGGAATTAGGAAATCAATTACTATGGCAAATTATTCCACGTGCATTAGGAGATCCGTTTATTTATCCCTTACTGATTTGTTCATTGGGTGGGATTGTCATTGGCTTTTTTATTGAGCACGTTGGAAAATACCCTAAAATGCTTCCAGAAACACTTGTTGAATCTCAGGAAACAGGAAGACTAGAATATAAAAATGGACAGTTGCTGTTCAATATTTTAGGTGCCATGCTTGTTTTACTGTTTGGTGCAAGTGTTAGTCCTGAAGCCTCGTTAATGATCATCGTTGGCGGCGTGATTACTTTTTTTTGTGATCATTTTAAAGTAAGTTTGCCGCAAAGAAAAGATTTGCTGGAATTTGCTTCAGGAACGGTATTAGGAGTTATATTTACTGCACCGTTGTTTGGTGTCGGTAGTGCCTTAGAAAAAGATGATTTGCAAAATTTGACTGAAAGTAAGTTAAAAAGATACGTATTATTCATTTTTGCTACGTTTACAGGCTTTATTGGGTACTTGATGACTTACAGTCTATTTCCAAATCAGGAACAGGTTTTCGCCATCCAACGAATGAGCACTAATTTGTCATGGCAAGGAATTCTATTAGTGATTCCGACCATTGCTTTAGGAGCCTTTTTCGGAAAGTTCTTCTTGTGGATGCAAAAACAAGCAGAGAATTTTAATCAGCGAATTAAACGGCCAATGCCATTAACTATTACTGCTGGGGTTCTTTTAGGGATTTTAGGCTTGGTATCACCATATTTCTTATTTTCAGGAGAACATAGCCTTTTGTCGTTCACTCGGCAAGCAGAAACCATGAGTGTATTCATTATACTATTGATTGCTTTTGGTAAAGTAGCTATCACTATGATTTGTTTAGCGTGTAATTGGCGCGGAGGAATCATTTTTCCGATGATTTTTTCAAGCATAGCTGCTGCTTTAGCTTTAGTTCAAGTATTTCCGTTTTCAAACGGCTTACTTGTAGCGATTTTTACAGCAAGTTCTTGTGCGGTCATTTTAAAGCGTCCATTTGCAACGGCTTGCCTTTTCTTATTCCTATTTCCGGTTCAACTATTTTTATGGACCTGGCTAGCTGGATATTTAGGTAATCTGTTGATTAAAAAGCTTCCTTTAGGTACATCAGGATTTAATTTACCGATACTTAATAAGAATACTGATGACAAACAAGATACTAAGGAAACAAAAGAACCGATGAAAAGTTCTTCATCAGATTTTTCACGTTCTCGTCGCAGCCGACGTAAATAAAAGCTTTCTCAAAGAAAAATCTTTGAGAAAGCTTTTTTACATATAGGACAATAATTTACCAATCAGTAGATTTATTCATATTATTAAAGTGATTTGGGAAAGGATACTCATTTTCTCAGAGTTTCACATGAAACACTGAGAAAATTTTTAGTAAAGTATGAAACCAATGACGCCAGCTAAAATTAGTAAAGAAATAGGACTTATTTTCTTTTTCCTCAGTAAAATGAAGAAAACTAGAAATAAGGCGACCGCAATAAAATTAACATGATTTACTTCAAACCAGTTCAGGGTACCGCTAAAGGCTAAAGTAATCATGGATAAACTTGCTGCTGCAATCAATCCAACGGTGGCCGATTTTAAACCAGAGAAAACTAACTGCAATGTGGTATTTTCTTTGTTTTTGGTAAAAAGTTGTTCTAAAAAAAGAGCGATTAAACAGCCAGAAATGACACAGGCTACTGTCGCCAAAATGGCACCAATTAGCCCAGCTACTCGCAATCCAACAAATGTTGCACTATTAACTGCCAATGGTCCAGGCGTCATTTGCGAGATTGTAACGATGTCACTAAATTCCTGTAAAGAGAGCCATTGTTGCTCTTGAACAATTTTGTCTTGAATTAAAGGTAAAGTTGCATACCCTCCGCCAATACTTAATAAACCAATTTGGAAAAAGCTGATAAATATTTCTAAATAGATTTTCATTTTTTCTCTCCTTTAGCTTGGACAAATAGAATAAGTATCGTTCCCATTAAAATCCAAAGCGGGTGAATATTGAAGAAGGCATTAGCAATGAAAGCAACAAAAGGTAAAATCATCAGCAATAGTTTTTTCTCACGTCTTAATGCCAAATACATATCAATTACCAGATCGACGATGATTGCAGCCACAGCTGCCTCCATTCCCTGTAGGATGGCGCGGATAACAGGATTATTTTGAAAGGCAGTATAAGCTAGTGATATGATGGATAAAAGAATAAATGATGGTAAAATTGCTGCTGTGCCGCTGACAAAAGCACCTAAATATCCGCGGGATTTTTTTCCAACAAGCACGGATAGATTGACCGCGATTGCACCGGGTGAAGACTGAGCAATGGTTGCTAAATCTAGCAGTTCGTCTTTGGTAATATCGCCATGAGTAACAAAATACTTTTCCATCATTGGGATGGTTACATAGCCTCCACCAAAGGTAAAAGTGCTAATAAAAAAATTATAGCCAAACAGACGCAGATAAGATGAAGACACAAAAAAACCCCCTTAAATACAGTATACGAGACAAATTTTCATAAGTGAAATACAATATATTTATAGAAATAATAACTATTTACTTATAAGGAGAGGACGCTATGAATATTCGTCAATTGGAAATGTTTATGGTGGTTGCAGAGGTTGAAAATATGACTGAAGCTGCTGAACGTACATTTATTTCCCAGTCGGCCGTCAGTCAAACGATTCAAGAGCTGGAAAGGGAAATCGGCATTCGACTTTTTGATCGTCCCGGACGATCAATCCAGTTAAACCCTGCAGGGAAATCTTTCTACCAGAGGGTTAAGCATTTTTTGCAGGAATATCAAGAACTGGAGGATTTTGCTGTTTATCTTGAAAAGCAAGCGCCTATGAAGTTAGGAGCTAATTTGACAATCGCTAATTTTTGGTTGCCAGAGTTAATCCCGTCTTTCTTGCAGCACGGGTATCAAGTCACGATTCAAGCAGATAGCGCTGAACATATTTTAACTGCCTTGCGTAATCAAGATTTAGATTTAGCGTTATTGGAGGGGAGTGTAGCTGAAAAGGGGTTAGTAGTCGAACCGTTTGATCAGTACGAATTAGTAGTAGTGATGGGTATCGAACACCCTTTAGCTAGGCAAGAGACCGTTTCTGTAAAAGATTTTTTACAATATCCACTTTTTTTACGAGAGCAGGGCAGCGCTATTAGGAAGACCTTGGACAGCTGGTTACTATTGCAGCAAAAACAAGCAGTACCTATGATGACTAGTATTAATTCGCCGGCTCTGTTGGCTATGACAGCAACCGGAACCGGGATTACTTTACTGGTGGAACAATCGATCTATCATGATCAGGTTTGTTGTTTGCCTTTTGAAGGCCAGCGTTTATATAATCAAATTCAATTAGTTTATCAACCCGAGCATTTGTTCACCGAAACTATGCGGGCCTTTCGAAAAAGTATTTTTAGTCAGGGAGAGAAAATAAATGGATAATCTTACTCATGAACTCTTATTATGGATGATGCCTGCTTTTCAGATTATTGTCTTTTTATTGAATATGGTTTCTATTTTTATTATTTTATGGGGAGCATTTACTGCCTGTCTGGATTTTTTTAAAAACTTATTTCAAAAAAAAGCAGATCAGGTGGGAATAGCATTAGAAAACAATTTTATTAAGGCTTATTTGGGAAGCTATGTATTGCTAAGTTTGGAGGTACTTATCATTGCTGATATTATTGAGTCGATTATAAACCCAACCTTCCAGGATATTATCAAGCTGGCACTGATTGTCATTATCCGGACGGTCATTTCTTACTTTCTACATCGCGAAATTGATGAAAGCCCTATGCAAGCGGAGACAAAAAAACGGATGCAATCAAAATGAGTATTTACTTATTTTTTATGAAAACGGTTTGACCCTTGAAAGGTTGACTGCTACTCTAAGAATAGAGACAAGGGATTGTTTCAGCGAATAAAGGAAAAGAAGGTATGTAAAATGATGAATGAGATGAAGATTCGTGCGTATTTGGAAAAAGAGAAGATTGATGCTTTTTTCGTTGCTAAAAGGGTCAATGTTCGATTTACCAGCGGTTGGACAGGAGATGATTCGTTTATTTTATTGACTAAAGATGGCCAATTTTTTCTGACCGATCCACGGTACACAGAACAAGCCGACATCGAAGTACCTAATTATGAAATTATTAACTGGCGATTGCCTGGCAAAACTGTAGGAGATACGGTGGCACGCCTAGCTGAAGAAAAGGATATCAAAACAATTGCTTTTGAGGCTGATTATTTAACCTATGATATGTATACAGACTTCAATGAAAAAACGCCTGCAGAATTTATACAAGCTGGTGGTGTAATTGACAAGATGCGTGCCATTAAGTCTCCTCAAGAAATTCAATACATGCGCAATGCTTGTGAAATCTCTTGCCGTGCCTTTGAGCATATTTTAGAGGATATTAAGGTTGGTGTAACAGAAAAAGAATTAGCGGCTAAACTTTCTTTATACATGGTACAAGAAGGAGCAGATACACAGCCTTATGGTAATATTTTAATCTCGGGTGCTAATACTTCATTATTGCACGGTATTCCATCTAAAAAAGCCGTGGAATATGGCGACTTTGTCTTGATGGATTTTGGCTGTCAATACAATGGCTATATGTCTGACATGACTCGGACGGTGGTTGTTGGAAAAGCCTCGGATAAACAACGGGAAGTTTATGAATATGAAAGACAGAGCTTGGAAGCTGCTGAGACAGTGATGAAAAATGGAGTAGCGGTTCGCGATGTTTATCAAGCTTCCTTGAAACCTTTAGAAGGAACCGAATATCCTCAATATACCTATCGAAATATTGGTCACAGCATTGGTTTGTTTGTTCATGAATTGCCGTATATCGATGAACAATATGAAGATGTGTTAGAAACAGGAATGGTAATGACTATCGAACCGGGTATCTACATTCCTGACTGGGGTGGTGTACGGATTGAGGATCAAGTATTAATAACAGATGATGGTTACGAAAATATGATTAGTATTTCTCATGATTTGATTGAACTATAAGAGGTAAATAGGCTATACTAGGTCAACGACAGCAGTTTGCTGTCGTTGTTTTTCTGTGAGGAATAAAGGGGGGCTTGAAGTATGAATGAACGTGATCGTTTTGATTTTGTATATGATATTGGTGAAACCATGCTAAAAAATGGTGCAGAAATTGTTCGAATTGAGAGTACGATCCGCCATGTCGCTGATGCCCTGGAGCTGAAGGAGTTTGACAGCTTTGTCTTAATTAATGGAATTTTTATGACGGCTCGCCTAAAAGACCAAACAGTTCAGGCACGAGTGCGCGATATCCCAATATCGCCAATCAATTTAGGACGGATTGAAGAACTTAACACCCTGTCCCGTCGTATTGCTGAAAAGAAGTATACACCGGAAGAAGCGAAGGAACAATTGGCGATAATTAAGCAAGAGCATTTTGCTTCTGCTGGATTAAAATTTTTTGCTTATGCCTTTGGTAGTGCCAGCTTCTGTTACATTTTTGGTGGTACTTTTTGGGATGCTGCTGGAGCATTTGTACTTGGATTTTTGTTGGCATTTTATAGTTTCTTTTTGGCACCCAAATTTAATATGTCACAAATAATTTGGAATATTACTTGCAGTATTTGGGTTAGTACTTTAGCCTGTATTTTTGTACATTTTTTTCCAGTCTTACAGCTGACTAGTCTAGTAACTGGTGGAATTATTTCTTTGCTGCCAGGAGTAGCTGTAGTAAATGGGATACGCTACTTATTTAACGAGGACTATAGCTCTGGATGGGGTCAAATGATCTATGCATTAATTACAGCATTATGTGTATCTGTTGGTGTCGGTTTGGTTTTAACCGTATTTAACTGGTTATAGGAGAAGATAAAGATGGTGAGTATGATATTACAGGTAGTGGCGGGTTTTTTAGGTACTATTTCCTTTGCTATACTATTTGAGGCTCCAAATAAAAATTATTTTTTTTAGTTTTAAGAAAAAAACCGAATAATAATTTTTTTTTTTTTTTTTTTTTTCTTTTTCTT
>NZ_JAFREL010000035.1 GCF_017377655.1 Candidatus Enterococcus ferrettii | reverse complement strand
ATTAATAATAGAATAGCAATTACGGCGCCTACAACTGCAGTAGAGTTCCCACATAAAAACACCGCTACTAATGCTAGGAAGCGAATAGGCAGACTATCAAATAAGACAATAGCTAATACAAAGGCCGGCGCCAAAACTGCAGAATGCCATGTCAACCCTGAAGGATAATAAACCCAATTACGATAAAATGAAGCATTTTCGACAAAACGAAATACATCAGTAAATAATATCTGATTGATATCGATTCCAAAGAACGTATGTAACACATATTGAATGAGCACCCAAACAATCTGTATAAGGCACATCAATTTTATAGCTCTAACAATGACAGATAACATCTTATTGTCTCTCTTCATCAGCATATACACATAAGCCGCTGAAAAATACATGGGAATCATGTAAACTGTAACTACTAAAGCTGCCTTTTTATAAGAATCTGGTAAATCTCCAATCCAAGCAGACAACGCTGTTACCAGCATAAAAATAAAAATAAGATTAATCTCTTTAAATCTAAAAAAAGCTATCTTACTCGTCCCTATAGCTACAACCAAACAAAAAATAATTTGAAGGAATAGGAATAGGGTCCTTCCAGAGAATTGGATTACTATCATTGAAGATGATACTATCATTAACCATATCAACCAATTGAAATTTAGAGTTCTTACTTTTTCCACTGTCCCAACCCTCTCCTTTTAAAGATTAACTACGATTCCACTATAACAAGATATAGACGCAAAACACGATCGCTGGATCATGTGGACTGCTTTGTATCATTTTGTAAGTACTCTAAAAGCATCTTACGAGCTAATACGTGATGTTTCAACATGAACCTGATCCTATCCAATTCATTCTTATTAGATTTCTTAAAAGACGCGGCTTCTTCATGTCTAATTGCTATTTCAGGCGAATAAACTGTTTTGTATTTCTTTTTCAAACACTTATAATATAAAAATATCTCCTCACAATAGAGAAACGGTTCTGGGTCAAACAACTTTACCTCCTTAGTTATATAATCAGCGGAAATAATCAGACAAGAACCTTGCAGTCCTACATTTTCATATCCTAGGTTATAGTCTATCTCATCTTTATTTCTAACTAAGGAATCCAATTTTCGAGCAAACTCAAAATTAGAATATATCCTCCTTTTTAGCTTATGAAGGAACAAACGTCTCTTAAAAGTTTTAGGCTTTTTTTCGTAATTTTCATATTCTAATATCTCTTTTTCTAATTCTGGAATAGAAATCCCCTTTTTAAATAGCGGATTTTGATGATCATCATTCCTAGGTATGTAAACATCTGGACCTAGAATATAAAAATGTTTCTTATTATAGATTTCACGAATTTTCTTTTGGAATGTTTCTTGATGAAAGACAACGTCATTATTTGTAACTACTATAAAATCAGGATCATAGTTGCTACGTAAAAATTCATATCCAATATTGTTGCCCTTCGAAAAGCCTAGATTTTGCTCCAATATCAAAATACTAACTTTTTGATTATTTTTATAAATTTCTTTTAATTCTGATCCACTATGATCTCCAGAGCCATTATCTACAATTAGTATTTTATCTTCACTCGTAGATATATTCATTATTGACTGTATACACTTTTTTGTATCAGACAAATTTTTATAGTGTAGAACTAAATAGCAAATCATAAACATTTTACCCCTTATTGTTTCTAATTTTTAATCTATCTTTGATTTTTCTAGTTGTACTCCTTATACCATTCCTACTAATATAAGAGTATATTCTTTTCGACATACTTGGGATAAACCTGACAGCACAGTAGAACCTCAGAAACAGACCCAACTCTTTTTGATAATCTCGTTCAGATATTATCTTACTACCATCAATCCCTAATTCTATCAACTGTTGTCTTACTTCGTTGATATCCACAGTATTCGGTATTACAATATATTGATGAGGTAAAAATTTGATGAAATCTGATGTTACTATAAGTCGGTAATTAGCTTTTAAAAATTTAATCTCTTCATTCGTCGTAAGCAAGCCACGTACATTGTACAATTCAGTTAAGATAGTAATCCTGTTTGATGGATCGGGGAAAATACATTCTTCACCATGAACTCCGTCTAACCATAATATAATGGGCTGTAACAAGACTTTTTCTCTTCTTTCTCTTTCTACATTATAGACTTTAATAGCCATTTCTCTTCCGGTATTTAATAACCGTTTTGCCAAGCTTTCTCTAGAAAACGTTGTATATTTCATAATTGATGTCGAATTATCACAGAATTCTAGGCTTAGTGGGTCATGCACAATATCTCTGCTATATCCCCCATAAGATGCTTCTTCGGATGCCGCCCACATATCAACACCTGCTTCAATTAATGCCATATGATTAGTCCGTTGGGCAGTCTCGAAATTATTTTCCATTGTTGCTATATCTCTTATTGTATAGCAACTTGTTTTATAAATTAATTGTTGCTCACTAATCGCGCGATAATGCGCCAACATTAAGTCATCTAGTTGAATTATTTCCACCTTTTCATTTCCGTATACTGTGTGATGGCCCATGGACAATTTTAACCCCATGCGTTTATAATATTTTGCTGGTATGATTGTTTTAGTAACTGAAGTACCATCAGAATAATTCCATGCAGTTTTCCTCAGCCTATATTGCATTCTATTCGGTATGAAAGATTCATCAAGCTCATCCCTATTTGACATCACATACCATTTCCAATTCACATAGTATATCTTCTCTAATGACAAAGACTCTAAAATAAGTCTAGGGTTTCTTTCACTAGTTAAAAATTCATCAGCATCTAACGGTATTATAATATCTGGTTTTTTCTCATTTATGATTTTTTCAATGTACTTGTTGTCTAGTCTGAATTGATTATATGCTTCTAGAGATTCATCATAAACCGTTATGTTAACCCCTTCATTGACTAAACTGTTTATTATCCTGATTGTGCTATCAGTACAACCATTATCGATAATGACCATTTCATCAACAAAATTATGATTATAGCGGATAAATGATTCAATAATCTCACTTTCATTATTGACCATCGTAAAAGATACTATCTTCATAAGTGTCACCCTACCTTAATCTCATCACTTTGCTTCTTTTATCAATAATTACACTACCGCTTGGGACGTTTTTAGTTACTAACGTTCCAGCTCCGATAACACTGCCTCTACCTATGGTTACTCCATCTAAGATAGTTACTCCACTACCAATCCAGCAATCGTCTTCTACTACTATTCCTTTATTGCTGACACCCTGATTTTTAATTTCACTAGTAACATCTGAAAAAACGTGGTTTTCAGCGAACAAGCTACATTTTGGTCCAAACATAACATTTTTTCCAATCTTAATTTTCCCAGAACATCCGATATAGCCAAGTGGTCCTATTGAAGAGTTTTCTCCGATTAATAGACCTTCTCCAAGATCTCCACCATAATAACTTGAAGGTCGTATCATAACACCTCTACTAATAGTAACGTTGTCTTCAAAAAAAAGACCATCTTTACTCAGTCCGTGTATTTCTGAATAATCTTCGAATTTAACATTTTTTCCGCAGTTGATAAGTCTACCATGAGTAACTGTCACACGTTTTCCAACCCATAAAAACCCTTTAGATTTTTTAAGAAATAGCCTTAGCAAAAAACCTCTAATAAATTTTATTCCAGCATTTTTCAAAATAATAAGCTTATCAATTTTTCTAATATCTTCATTGAACTCCATTAAAGTCACACCATTCTTTCAATATAGCCTTAAAAAAGATACTTTACTCAATCTGTTAAAAGTACATCATAAATACGCATGAATTCCTCATGGTATCTATTAACATTGAATACCTCACGCTGTCTTTCTAAGTTTGCTTGTCCTTCTTCATTGCGCAAATTCTACATTTTTTGGATCCACTTTTTTCACGCGTATCATCCTTTTATCTTTTACAATCTATATTCATTCCTTAGTTTCAAGGAAATAAACACAATCAAGTGAATACGTAATCTCTATTTACACACTTCTTAAACAAACTTTTAGCTTAAATCAGATGATCATATTCATTAGAATAATTTCTTATATAAGCTTCAATTGAAAAGTTATCTAATAATCTTTTTCTAGACTCCTTACCCATCCTCAATCGTAAATCGTCATCAGTAATAAGCAAATCTATTTTTTGAGCAAGATTTTCGGGATTACCAACATCTGCAAGAATTCCATTCACGCCATCTTCAACCATTTCGCATACCCCACCATGACGATAACCTATAATAGGCTTTCCGGTAGACATCGCTTCTAAAACTACTGTTGGTAACGGATCTGGATTAGTACTTGGCAAAACAAACACATCATAAAGATTGTAGATGGCTTCGCTATCAGTACGGTAACCAACATTAATAATTCTTTTTTTAAATGGAGATTGATTAATACTATTTTCTAATTCTCGTTCTCTCCATTCCTCACCCTCAAATGCAGACCCGATAAACACTGTATAGACATCTAAATTTTTTTCCATTACTATGTTGGCTGCCTTCAAAAAGTCATTTTGTCCCTTCCAACTGTTCACACGTCCCATCATTCCAATAACTTTAGCATCTTTTGGAATACCCCATTCTTCTTTTAAATAAGAAAAATCCACATTAGGTGAGAATCGCTTGTTATCAACTCCATTGTAAATAACTTTAATACTTTTTTTATTAAAAAAACCGGATGATTTGAGATGTTGCTTCACTGCTATCGAGTCCGTTATTGTAATATCTGAAAAAGAACTTATTAGTTTGCTAGTGAATTTAAACATCAATTTAGGACTAACAATAATTTCATGGATACTCCACAGTTGAGGGATTTTGAGTCTCCAACTGACATAACTACCTTCCAACACAGCTGCTGTATTTGTGTGGACTATATCAATTTTTTTTTTTCTACTAATGTAAGCTAGTTTTTTAGAATAGATAAACAAATCTCTTGCATACTTTATTATTCCCCGCGGATTAAAATACTTTCTTCTAATAATCGGATAGGGAATCACTTCAACATCTATATTATTCCTCTCAAAATAATTAACTAAAATCCCACTTGTTGGTAAAATAACATATGGCTTATATTTTTTTTTATCTAAATTTCGTATTAAATCTAAGAGAACCTTATCTGCCCCATACATTTCAGCACCAGCATGCAAAAAAAGTATATTGATCATTACCACCATTCCTCCTTAATAAAATCCAATGAATATAGTGATTTATTTTAAACTCTATCGAAAAAATTCAAATTATACTTTTCTTTCATGAAGGAAACTGTCTCAATTATCCCTTTTTTCAATCCGATAGTTTCAAGTCTACCATGCTCTTTTTCAAACCTTGAAATATCTAAAAAATTGATTGGAACATCCACTTTTCTTGTCGGAGTATACATGACATCAAGAGGAATATCTAATACTTCTTCAATAGTCTCCAAAACTTGTCTGATGCTCTTTCCGTGGCCAGACCCTAAATTAAATATTTTAAACTGACTATCTCCATCTACAATTTTCATAATTCCTTTTACGGCATCCTTAATATAAATAAAGTCTCTAATAACAGCCCCATCACCATAAACCTCAATTTTTTCATTTCTTAAAGCTCTATAGGTAAAAGTGGTCACTGCACCTAATAAACCATTTGGACGCTGATATGGACCATAAGGATTAGCTAACCTTACTATTCTATAATCTAAACCATGTAGGTAATAATATAAATACAATAGCTTTTCAATAGTCAACTTTTGAACACCGTAGGCATTAATCGGATTTGTTGGCATATCTTCTTGTAACGGACATGAGGATTCTTTTCCATAAACAGTACCTCCAGAAGATAAAAAGACAACCTTATGTACATTACATCTGACACAAGAGTCCAACAAATTCGTTGTTAAAGAAATATTAGATGTCAATTCTAATGATATATGCTGGTTAGAAGTTGTTGGAACAGTTGTACTAATTAAATGAAAAACGATTTGTTGGTTACTTACTAATTCATCAAATCTTGTATCAACATCTAATTTTGAAGTAATTATACGTATATTGGGGTAACTTTCAAAGTCAACATCGTCAAAATAATGCAACTCCTTGTCAACTAAAGTAACATAATTTTTTTTATTCTCAGCGAATTCAATTGCTAAGTTTTTCCCAATAAATCCTGCTGCTCCTAAAAATAATACATTCATATATAAACACATCCTTAGCCTTACTTTTCAAATTCATAATCTTTATTATTCAACAAACAGTTTTTCATAAGAATAAATTATTCTCGACCAAGAAAAAATTTCTACTACACGTTTTGTAGAACTTGAATCATACTTACAAATTTGGTTTTCACTTAATTTTTCAGATGAATTTATTACTTCGGTAAGACTATCTTTCTCCCAGTAAATGGCTGTATTATCCCCTACTTCATAATTAAAACCAACATTTAACAATAAGTTAAGCTTAGTAGATGCCAAGGCTTCTAGAAGAGAAGGGTTAGTTCCTCCTACTTCATGTCCATGTAAATAAGCAAAAGCTTTTTCTCTAATATATTTCAATAAATCTTGATTATATACAGTACCTACAAATTTTATTCTTGAATCTTTTTCGAAATTAGTTGTTCGCCGTAATTTTTCGTAAAATTTATTCATCTCAACGTTTGTAATAAAAATTAAATCTTTTTTCGAATCTGATTTCATAAAACTTTCGATCATTGCTTCGTAATTATTTTCGGGAACAAATCTTCCGACTACAAGGTAATAATTATTTTCATGAATTTCTTTCATTTTAAACCACTCAATTACTTCAGGGCTATTTTCAGTCAATATCGAAAAACTAGTATCGGTTCCGTAAGCAATATATGTAGTTTTAGGATGATATCTTTTATAATTGTTCTGAATATATTTTTCAATATTTTTACTATCACATACAAGTAAATCTGCATGTTTTACCATTAGACCTTCAGAATATTTCCAATATTTACGAACTGGGTAACTCCACTTGGCTCTCATCCACTCATGTCCATCAGGATTAACAAATAGCTTACCACCAAGATTTTGAATTTGCTTTTTGTATTTCTCAATAAACGGACCAATTCTGCAGGCTAACACATAAAATATTGGTGCTCTATCCTCATTACTTTTGGAAAAGTTAATTGCGTACTTTAAGGCTGCAACATCATAATAAATTGCTTTAGCAGGCCCGACATTAGGGACATCAATATTAAAGCACTTTGCGCCATTATGCTCAAAGTGCTTGTCAGTAATTCCAGATTTAGCTGAGTTTTCAGTCATACAAGCGACATGGTATTGAATTTGTATGTCTTCCTGATATTCGGTTAATTTTTCAACAAAAGTCTCAAATCCGCCGTATTTCGCCGGTATTCCTTTAGATCCTATTATATATACGTGTCTAGTTGCTTCATTACTCACATCTTATACTCCCCTAATATGCACCATTTGGAACAATCATAATTCTGACAGTCTTCCAAATAATCTTAATATCATTAATCAAACTTTGCTCTCTGATATACTGAATATCTAACTCCACCATTTCTGCAAAGTTCATGTCATTCCTTCCACTAATTTGCCATAAACCAGAGCAACCTGGCTTAACTAGCAGACGTTGCATGTCATGCCGACTGTACTCTCTAACTTCTCTTGGCAAAGGCGGCCGAGGGCCTATTAAACTCATATCTCCTTTAAGCACATTAAGCAATTGTGGTAGTTCATCAATGCTATTTCGTCTAATTGCTTTTCCAATTTTTGTTACTCTTGGATCGTCCTTAATCTTAAACATCGCACCCTTAATTTCATTTTCATCAAGCAAATCGGCCAATTTCTCTTCTGCATCAATGCACATCGAACGGAATTTATACATGGTAAATTCTTTACCATTCTTGCCTACCCGTACCTGTTTAAAAAAGACTGGTCCACCTGGCTCTTCCTTCTTCATCAAAATAGCAACAACAATGAAGACAGGGGTTAGAAAAATCAGCCCTACGGCACTTAATGTAATATCTATTATTCGTTTCACGCATTGGAATCCAATACGGTTATTAATCTTATCTGCATCCAACCAAACCGTCTCTACTTTCTCAACAGGCGGAACGTCGTCTTTTACTACGTGCTTTTCCATCTTCTCCGCTCCCTCACATTAACTCCTGATAATTAAAAGGTGCTACTGGATCGCCATTGATGATATCACGGCACATCTGATCCATTTGTTCCCAATGTGTTTCCCCAAAATGTTTTACTATGTACTCCGAAGCTTCTTTTAAATAGAAGTCCCGCTGCTTCAAGCGGTGAGCATCTGATGCCACCATTTGTACTAGTCCATTTTCGACTAATTGATGACTCAATTTCTGAACCGTTTTCCCAAATATACCAACAATACTTGGTGCAGTTAGTTGAGCCAAACAGCCCATATTCAAAAAATTTAATAACTGATTTGGTTCTTCTTGAAAACCAAGGTTTCTTTCTGGGTGTACAATGATTGGTATCTTATCCATCTGACGTAAATCATAAAGCACTGTTTCTGCATAATGTGGAATCTCTGCTGTCGGAAACTCGATTAATACGTATTGATCATATACATCTGCAAAAAGGATACGATCCTCTTCTATCTCTTGAACTAGTTGATCATGTATCCGTACTTCTTGTCCTTCAAATAATGTTAAAGGAATTCCTTTATCATCAAAGACTGCTTGCAATTCTTCAACCGCAGGAATCACTTCATCTTTGGGATTTTGATAATGTCTGTTATGGTGCGGAGTACAAAGGATGTGGGTGATACCTTGCTTCACGGCTTTCTTCGCCATTTTTATACTATCGTCAATTGTTTGGGCGCCGTCATCAACTCCCGGTAAAATATGACAATGCAAATCCAACATCCTTGTTCCTCCTAACCGTAATAATAGTAACCAGCTGAGTCGCCTTTTTTCTTGCCATTGTAAACAACGCCTAAGATATTAGCTTTTGCTAATGTTAGTAATTCTTTTGCCTTAATGACATCTTGTTTCTTTGTTTTCCGCTCACGGATAACCAATAGTGTTCCATCGGTATGTGCTGCTAAAATCTGTGCATCTGTAACAGTTGCCACTGGTGGCATATCGAAAATAATCACATCAAATTCTTCTCGCATCACATTCATAATATCCAGCATTCTTTGTGAACCTAGTAATTCTGATGGATTTGGTGGTTTGGGTCCACTAGTCATTACATACAAATTATCCACTGAGCTTGCCTGGTAATACCGATCGATTGATGCTTCACGGTTTGTCAATAAATTGCTTAATCCGGTTGCATTTGGCAAACGGAAACTAATTGCTACACTGGGCTTTCTTAAATCGGCATCAACCAGTAACACTTTGCTTCCAGCATTTGCAAAAACGATCGCCAGATTCGCTGAAGTCGTCGATTTCCCTTCTGAGGGACCAGATGAAGTAATGACCAAGGTCTTAATTTCTTTGTCAGCAGATGAAAAACTGATGTTTGTTCGAATGGTCCGATATTGCTCGGTAGTAGTTGAGAAGTTATCGGTTGCTGCGACTAAGGCAACTGGTAGTATTTCATTCTTTTTCTTTGCCATAACTTCCTCCTACACACGTTTCCTAGATTGGCGGCTGCCAGCAGATGTGGCGGCTTTAGCCGGCGTTTTGTGAGTTGCTTTTGGACTTTGTGCATTCCGACTATAACTTAATTCTTTTTTGTTCATTTCAGTTACTTGTCCTAAAATAGGTAAATCCAAGGTTTCTATCACAAAACGTTCGTCCTTGACTGTCTTATCTACTAGTTCTAATAGAAAAGCGATACCTACTCCAAGCATAATTCCTAA
Organism: Candidatus Enterococcus ferrettii; assembly: GCF_017377655.1. Classification (GTDB taxonomy): domain Bacteria; phylum Bacillota; class Bacilli; order Lactobacillales; family Enterococcaceae; genus Enterococcus_A; species Enterococcus_A ferrettii. The sequence goes on along the minus strand of NZ_JAFREL010000035.1, from coordinate 111,711 downwards.
AGCTGCACCAATTGCCAAGTTCAACTTGTTATTCGGCGAAACAGGCTTTGTAGGTGTTTGAGCGTTTGAAGTAATGGTTACCTTATTAACAGCTAATACTTCTTGTGCCTTTTCTTGAAAAATTTGTGATACTTTGTTTGCAATAACTGCTGCTTCCTGTGGATGCTCAGCAGTCGCAATCACCTGAAACATTTGAGAATTTTGTGATTGTTCGACTTCCACCATTGCTCTCAAGTTTTCGCTCGTCAAACTGTAATTATTTTCTGCCTGCAGCTGATCTCGAGCAGTGTCGATAACCAAGTCACCAGTAATCATATCTTTATATGTATTAATCAGCAGAACATTACCATTGATATCATTTTGTAAATTGGTATTTGGATTTTCAGCTGTACTCGACTGGACAATCATTTGTGTTGAGGCACTGTATTTAGGGGTAATGATGAAAAATGTAACAGCACCCGCGATTAAGATACTTGCTAGTGTAGTAACAAGTATCATGCCGATGCGTTTCTTTAAGATGTCAAAGATTTCCCCTAAGCTAATTGTTTCTTCCATTTTATTCTCCCTTTACCCGACTAACATTTTTGCGACGTAAAACTTCACTAATCAGCACTAAGATCACTGCTAAGACTAAACTAATAATTCCTGCCTTAACGAAGGTTAAATCAAAAGCCTTTAAGTAATTAGTGATGAAGTGATACATTCCTTCAGATGTGATTCCTAAACGGTCAATCACTCCGCTGAAATAAATGTATAATGGTAAAGCTGTTAACATTAAGCCCGCACCACCAATAACAGCTCCGGCAAAACGGAGACGACGATGCAGCCATTTAGTAGTAATCATTAAGCCAATAAAGACAAGTAAAAAGGCCACCCCAACAATGATCATTAACAGCGTCAATGTTTGATTGTAGGCCATCACTTTTTGTCCGTATTCTAATAGGTAAGGAATTGCGATGTAGGATTCGAATGCTCCAGCAGCGGTATCGTTCAACTGATCAATATTCGCTTGCGTTGCTTCGTCAATATCGATTCCTTTTTCTGCTGCATAACGATCAACGGCTGTTTGAATGTTCTTACTAAGTTTATCTTTACCAACTATATTAAAAGGAACACCTGTGTAGATACCACGAATGTAGTTATCAACATTTTCTTCGACAACTTCTCTTGGAACCACTTCAGCTAACTCTTCCGGCGGAATATTACTTCCTCGTCCAAAGTCTTGAATGCGCTGGGTAACGTCTTTTTGTACTCTTGTTACATAATCTGCTTGATGAATCTGATCAACCATGAATTCTTGATTGAACAAGGTGGACTTAACACAGGTCAGGGTCAGCAATGAGAATAGTAACAGAGAACTAATGAAGGCTAACAGCCAACGGGCAAATTTTTTCGATGTGCTCATGCTTCTCTCCTATTCATTCTCATTAATCATTGGTCCTGATGTGTAATCAGCAGTAACAAATAACCGCTCATCAGTCATCCCCAAGCTATCAATTGGATAGCAGGTATATAAAAGTGCAATCCGTTTATCTCGCTGATAGATCAAATCGTTGATTGCTTTATCGTCTTTATTTGCGACTTCTTTATTGGAAACAGTAAATACATAATTGCCATAGGTTGTCTGAATTTGGATCTCATCACCGATATTGATCATCGCTAATTTTCCAAAACCATCAACATTGTGTCCGCCAATTAAGCTTGTTCCCTGTTCACCAGGGTAAACCGAGCCCATAAATTGTCCCGCACCTAAACGTAACATTTCATCAGTATCTCCAAAATACAACGGAACATCCAATCCGATTGGTGAAACAAGAATCTTTCCATACTGTTGTCCGCCAACTGGATAAGTTAGTTCGCTAGATGGAAGCTCGTTGTTTTCATTAACCTTCTCTTGAACTTCTTCTTCCTTTATAGCAGTGAAATCCTCCGCTGCTTGAGCATCAAATGTTGGTGCATCTGTTAGTAAGAATAATTCTATCGTTGATGTCACGAATTGAATGACAGGTTTTCCGATTACGTACATGAGAGAGTATCCGATTACTAAAAAAACAACTGGGGCAACGATTGCCGCCCCAAGTCTCTTTAGCCAAGAAGTTTTCTTAGGCAACACGCTTTTTAGCTACGACAAACGCACCTGCTGCGAGTACCAATAAACTTCCGAATGATGCAAAACTAACCGCGTAATTAGCACCAGTTTGTTTTACTGCGCCACCAGAAGCATAAACAGTGTTTTTGCCTGGAGTTACAGTTTTAACATTAGCTGCACCGTTGTTCCCAGTTCTTTCAGTAATAGTTACTGAACCCGGACCGTAAGTTGCAGTTAAGCCTAGCACGTTCGCTGCTGAAGAAACAATGTTCTTCAAATCATTGATTACATTACGTGGGAATGCTTTGATCAATTCAGGTAATGAATTGATGTTTGAAACATTCACGTTTTGAGCAGCTGCAATTGCGCGTGCTTGTTGGATGTATCCAACAACCGCATCAACCTGTGCAGTAGAGACATCGTGTTGCTTCAAGTAGTTTTCTGCTTGTGCACGATCTGAACTTGCAAAAGCAAAATTCTTGCCACTTACAGTAACGCCTTTGTCCATCTCTGTTAAAATACGTTGCTCGTCTGCTGTGATCGCGCCATCCGCGTGTGCAGAAGGAGCAGCTAATAAGAACACTGCCATTACTGCTAAAACAACACTAACAAGTTTTTTCATTCGACAGACCTCCTTTTTTAGATTTATTTGGAAAAGAGTTAGACTCTGAATCCCGTGATTTAATGAGCAACTAACTAAAAATAACCGCCTGACCAAAATGAACACAGGCCAAACTACGCCATTTTAATTAATCACTGTTCACATTATACTTTCATCTACACAAAAATACAACAACACTATTATAACTTTCAGATTAAAAAACATCGCAAAAAGCTATCTCGACCGGGTTATTCCAGTTGTATTTATTATTTTATATATTATTTATGTAATTTCACCCACCAAAGATTATTAGGTTCGTTCTAATAAGAAAAAATATTTCTTTTTCGGCCAAAGAAACTTGAAAATAACAACAATTTCAGACAGATAACTTTTTTTGTTTTTCTGAAAGAATCGGTGCTTTTTCATAAAAAAACAATAAGCAAAGAAATAGTTCTCGTTGATCTACTGTTTTGTAATATCTGTCATCTAATCTGGCTCTCATATTTGTCTTACATTTGTACCGCTAACTGATTATCTATACTCAAAATGAAGAAAAATGGTTCATTTTGAATGCCAAACTATTTAGAAACTAAATAAGCGGTATACTTTTCTGAGTATGTTTGTGCTAGTTGATATATTTTTTGCCAAGTAAACAATCACATCAGTTCCCGTAATAAAGATTCTTTGTTATCTAATTTCTGATCTGGAAGCCAAAACCAAACTTTCCCAAGTCTCTTTCACTGGTCATTCACTAACAAAAACAGCTTTTTATCAATCTATCCAAGAGCTTTATTCACAAAGTACTCCGGTCATTTTGGGACATGGGGAAATTTTTCTATATGTCCCAAAACGGTGGTTTTTTTAGCTTGAATAGGGATAAAAATTAGTAAAACCCTATCAAATTAGGATTCTTCAAAAATATGTCTGTCAATTTGGGACATGCCCAACCACTTTCGTCGTTTTTCAAATCCGTGTTATTCAAGTATGGTTAAGTTACCAGCTGGTAAACAACTCTAAACAGAAAAAGAATGGACGCTCTTAAAATTAGTTACAAACTACGAGTGCTAAGAATAGCGGCTTCTTAGACAACTTCGTATGAAAAAATGTCGAACTACCTATAAATTTTTTACATGATAATTGACTCTTGAAGAGTTGCAGCAGCTCTTCTTTCACTTACACGACTTATCTATTACTTAAATGAAGAAATGAGGAAGCCATTATGTCAGAACACCCCTTCACGCACCAACAACTGTTTACTCTCAAACTTGAAACGATCGAGCAAAGACTCATGGAATATTATCAGGAGACCCAAAATAGCACTATGACTATTAAGCTATTGCTTGCTCTACGTGTACGCTACCAACTTGGAGCGAAGGAGTTCGCTCTGGTATTGCAAGACTTAGTTCGTTACTTATTTATGAATACAAAAGTGACGAAAACCATGAAACGCTTCTTTTGGTATTTTGCAGATTATTTTGAAACCAGTGAATTACGATTATTGGGTTTAAAATTGAAACCTGTTCGCAATTTTATTGAAGGTGCCAAGTCTTTTATCAAGTTGCAAATAGCTAAAATTTTTCCAATTGAGTCTGAAACTGAAATTACCTGAGAATGGCTAAAACGCTTGTCCGTCTCACTTACGCAAATAAAAGCCGAAAGGAGTTACAAAAATGATCAAACTAGTCTCCACCTTCCTAAACAGCGAAGGTAAGCAACACAATTTTACTTTTAAAGATCCTGACACTACGAAAAGTCCAGAAGAAATCAAAGCATCATTGGAATTACTAAGCAGTCTAGAGTTGTTTGAAAAAGATGGTGTCGGCCTATTCCAAGAAGTCGTGAAGGCCAAATATGTAGAAACTATCGAACGAACAATTTTTGAGGAGAATGAATTGTTCGGTGAGCCAGCGCCGATTGAAGAAAAATCTGAAGGAGAAACAACCTTACCAAAAAAGGTTGGTATCGCCAGTCTTGAAGAGTTGAAAGCCAAAAGCTCTTGGCGCGAGTTACCACAAGTCCCAAAGGTGTCCTTATCTTCCTTCATTAAAGAGGAAGTTCATATAAATGTACCAACTGAAACAATTAACCACCATAATTTATCTGTTGAAATAGCTACAAAAAGCGAGGAAAAAAATCCTGATCCATCAGAGAAACCTTACAACATAGTCAAAGAAATGTTCAGACGGAAGCAGCGCAGAAAGGCCAAAGAGCAACGACGGGATATTCCGCCGGATTCCCCTAGTTAATGATCTTAGTGCTGGAATATAATTATTCTGGTTAGGTACAGCTGTAAATGACGTCCTTGTTTCCTTGAAAACTAAATAATTGTTTCACTAAACTATCAATGCCGCTTTGAACTCTTAGATTTTTAAAACGTTCTTGCCTATTTCACAGCTTTTTTTATCCAGTTGCATTCGCTACCTTTCAGAGGTCCACTGTAGATCTTACTTTTAAGGAACAAAAAAAAGACTGAAGAGAATACACTCTTCAGTCTTCGATCATTTTAGCTAATGATGGTTAAGGTTACAGACCGACGTCCCCATTGAATACATTGTTCAACAGTTGGGAAGTGGACATCTACAATATTTCCTTTGATTGCTCCACCAGTATCACCGGCAATCGCAATTCCATAACCGGAAACTTCTACCATTGATCCCAGTGGAACTACGGAAGGATCCACTGCGACTACCTGCGGATTTTGACGAAGGTCAATTCCTAGTGCAGTGTAAAAGGTGTTTACTGACTCAGCACAAGAGTACGCTGTTGACTGCATCTGAATTGTACGTCCAGATGTTGTCGGTGTACTTGGTGCCGGTGCTGCTGGTTGTTCCGGAGCAGCCGGTTGTTGTACTGATTCTTGCGTTTGTGTTTCTGAAGTTGCGCTGGACGATGCACTTTGTTGTGCTTGTGCAGCAGCTGCTTGTTCTTGTTGCGCTTTTGCTTCAGCAGCCTTTTGCACTTCAGCTTTCTCCGCTGCTTGTTTCGCTGCTTGTTTCGCTTCTTTTTCCGCTTTTTCTTTTTGAGCTTTTTCTGCGGTTAGACGCGCCTGCTCTACTTCTTTGGCTTGACTGATTTCTTCAAGGCTTGATTTCTTATCTGCCAGCTCAGTCTTCAGATTTTCCATTTTATTATCTAGTTGAGAAGACTCTGTCTTCAAGCTCTCTTCGTTAGCTACCAGCTTCGCTTGAGTAGTCTCTTGAGTTGTCTTCAATTCATCTAACTTAGCTTTCGCCTCATTTAAACTAGTTACTTTTTCTTTTTCGGCCTTTTGAATCACTGACATTGCGTAAGCTCGATTCAAAAAGTCATTGAAGTCTTTTGCCTCAAGCAGAGCTGTAATGGTTCGATCGGTTGTGCTGTTAAGCTGCACTTCCTTCATTCGTTCTGCTATGACTTCTTTGCGTTGTGCTATATTCTTTTCCGTTTCCGCAATCTCTGACTTAGTCTTTTCGATTGTTTGCTGATTGGCTTCAATCTCGCTGCGGATTCCGTTTACCTCTTGATAGGTTTTGTTCACATCGTTTAATGCGAGCTGTAGTTCTGCACTGATTTTGTCACTTTGGCGTGCGATAGTCGTTGCTTTTTCATCTAGCTTATCCATTGATTCGGCTTGAACGAACACTGGTGTAAGCATATTTGTGCTTAATAAAACTGTCGCAAAAATACCAAACATCTTCCCCTTCACTGCATTTCCACCTTTCTGTCTTCCCTGTGGTTATTATACGCAAAAAAAAGGACAACGATGTTGCATGAAGGTTACAGTTTATTACAAAATGTATCATATTTGACAAAATACGGTTGTTTCTTTTTCGCTTGCTCCGTTATTTGGCTAGCTGTTTCTTCAGCAGCCCTTGAATTCTCGCTAATTCGTCTGGTAAAAGCCGCTGGTAAGAAATGTCATCCTGCATGAATCCTTCTCCTTTAGCCTGTTCAGATTCTACTTTACTAAAAGCCCCACGATAGTTTCTGATTATTGATTCCGCATCCTTAAAACGGATGTCTGTCTTAATATTGTCACCTAAACTCGCAAGTATTTCTTGATAACCGGTTAACCCTCTAATGCTAACCGCTTGCTTCATGATTCCTTCGATGACCTGTCGTTGTCTTGCCTGTCGGCCATAATCTCCATCTGGATCATCATAGCGCATGCGAACGTATTTTAATGCGTTGCTTCCATTTAAATACTGCAAGCCGATTGGAAACTCGGTTTCTTCATACGTGAAAGCAAAGGGATTGGATACTTCAATACCTCCTACTGCATCAACAAGAGACTCGATTCCTTCCATATTAATCGTTACATAATAATTGATCGGTATATCCAGTAATTTTTCAACGGTAGCAATGGTCATAGCTGTTCCGCCAAAGGCATAGGCGTGATTAATTTTATCAAATGAACCCTGCCCAACAATTTCAGCATACGTATCTCGAGGCAAACTGACTAACGTTGTTTGTTCTGTTGTTGGATTAACTGTTGCCACCATAATCGTGTCTGAACGTCCCTGTTCAGTACGACCTAATGCACCGGTATCTACACCAAGCAGTAAAACACTAAAGGGCTCCTTGCGTTTCAAGTCAATTGGTTTTGCTTTCTGCGTTCGTGCAACAGATTCGTAAGCAGCGTCTGTTGTTCCTTTTACGTCATATAGTACCTTTCCACCGACTGCAATGATTAGTAATAAAATCATCAATAAACTGGTAGCTGATATCCGCAATATTTTTTTAAGTTTTCTCGTTCGCCGAAAAGCTCTTTGCTTTTTTCCCATTTGTCCACTCCATTTTTATTCTCTTGCAGTCGTCTATTGGCAACTATGTAAAACTAATTTCTTGATATGTGGCTAAAATATCAACAATCCGTTGACTAGCATGCCCATCACCATAGGGATTCACAGCATTGGCCATCTTAGAATAGACTGCTTCATCCGTTAGAAGTCTGATCGTTTCCTGGTAAACAGTTTCCTCGTCAGTACCAACTAACTTCAAGGTTCCCGCCTTCACTCCCTCTGGTCGTTCTGTGGTATCACGTAAAACAAGTACGGGAACACCTAAAGAAGGGGCTTCTTCTTGAACGCCACCTGAATCGGTCAAAATGATGTCACAGCGCTGGGCAAAATTATGGAAATCAAAGATATCTAGCGGTTCAATTAAGTTGATATTAGGGAAATTTCCTAATTCCTTTCGTGCCAGCTCTCGAACTAAGGGGTTTTTATGCATAGGAAAAATGATTTCAATTGCTGGTTTTTCGGCTGCGATTCGAGCGAGCGCTTGAAAGACCTCTCTCATAGGCTCTCCAAGATTTTCTCTGCGGTGCATGGTTACCAATAGTCGTTGCTTGCCATTATCAGGTAGATAGTTATGTGTATACTTTGGGCTGATGGTATAGCTCATCGCATCAATTGCCGTATTGCCTGTCACAAAAATTTTATCTGCCGCTTGATTCTCCTTGATTAGATTTTCAGCACTCTCCTGGGTAGGGGCAAAGCAAAGGTCTGCCAGGTTATCAACTAGCTGACGATTCATTTCTTCGGGGAAGGGCGAATATTTATTCCAGGTTCGCAAACCTGCCTCGACATGTCCAATGGTAATCTTTTGGTAAAATGCGGCTAACGCTGCTGCCATAGTAGTTGTAGTATCGCCGTGCACCAGCACAATATCGGGTCTTTCCGTCTCTAGAACCGGAGTTAACCGACTAATAATTCGAGTGGTCACATCCGTTAAATTTTGCTTCTCCTTCATGATAGCCAAATCAATATCAGGTGTGATTTCAAAGAACGCCAGAACCTGATCCAGCATAGCTCGATGCTGTCCAGAAACTACTACCTGTGATTGAAAACGAGCATCTGCTTCCAATGCTTTTACTACTGGTGCCATTTTGATTGCTTCCGGTCGGGTTCCGAAAACAGACATTACTTTTATCGGCATTATGTATCTCCTTTTCATTTCTTATAGCAAAGAATCTTGGAAGAGCAGTTGGATACTCCTCTTCCAAGATTCTCAAATTGTTCGCAGAAGCTGCGAAAGATGGAGCTAAGCAATAAAAGATCGATGATTATTTGCGAAAGTAAGAGGATGAAAAAATCGATTATTGCAGGTCCCAAGTTTTCAAGGCTTTGTCTGCGGGTGCGTATTCCAATTTTGTTGGTTTTTCACCGGGTTCAATCAGATAATAAAGCTTGCCTTTTGCAGATTCGTCTGGCTTCAGCACACCGCCAAATGCCTCCATTTCTTCCGTCACAGGATAGGTTTTATCCTTTTTATCTGTAACTAATCGAAAATCGATGGCGCCAATTCCTTTATCCTCAGTTCCAATATTTTTGTTTTCTACTGTAAAGGTAATCAACTGCTTAGGCTTGTCTGCCTGATCAACTGACTCACTGCTGGATACTTCTGTAAGCTTCATCTCAATGCCATCAGCTGTAAAAGGTGTATTCAACCCATCTTTTACTGCAACCTCTGCTGCTGGCGCAGCTCCGTCTCCATCGCTGTTGGCTGTTTTTTTATCGTTTGCCGTACTGCATCCAGTCAGAAGAAAGCAAATTGCAAGAATGCTCAATACTAATTTTTTCATTCAAAATCTCCGTTCGCTAGTTTACTAAAATTGTTTTACGATCTAATTCCTTTCCGTCTGGAGCATAGGCAATCAAATACGCTGTATCGCCCTTCTTAATTGAACTCCCTACGTAATAGGTGAATGAACCGCTTTTGAAATTTCCGCCAATTGAAACTAATCCGCCATTTACGTATAGTCGTGCCTGTTGAACATCTCCTAAATAACTGCCGGTAAGTTCAGCAGAACCTACAGTATAGCTATTGGGAGAAATGCTGCCAGTATACGAAGCATTCGCGAATGGTACTTTGACATTTTCCTGCAAGAGAACATCATTTGTTCCATAAGCATTTAAGGTAACAACATCACCCTTTTTAATTGAGTCTCCAACGTAATAAGTGAAACGACCGTTTTTGAAGCTTCCGCCCCAAGAAATAACATTTCCGTTAATACTTAAACGTGCTTTACGTACATCGCCTGTATACTTACCAGAAATTTCACCATTGCCTACTGTATAAGAATCTGGTGTAATTGTTCCTTTTAAAGAAGGCGCTGGTTTAATCGTTACTTTATTGTTTTGTGTTAGTAAAACATTGTTTTGATCGTAGCCGTTGATTAACACGCTGTCACCAGCTTTAATCTTATTAGCGCCTACCCAGTAAGAGAAACGTCCATTAGTGAATGAACCGCCTAATGAAAGAACAGTGCCATTTACTATAACTTTAGCTTTTTTCACATCACCACTATATGATCCAGTAATGTATTCATCACCAACTGTGTAAGCTTCCGCTAACAATGCTCCTGAAGTTGTAGATTCTACTTGTACCACTTTGCTGTCTAATTCTTTGTTATCCGCTGAAAGAGCCACCAAACGTACTTTTGAATTTTTAGACAACGCATTTTTACCTACATAATAAGTAAAAGTACCGTTTTTAAAGCTTCCGCCTTGTGAGATGAGTTGATCATTGACATATAAACGAGCTTTTTTCACATCGCCGGTATAAGTTCCTGTAATTTGTTCTGAACCTAATGGGAAAGGATTCGGTGAAATTGTACCTGTTGCGGCTGGAGCAGCAATAATAGTTACTTTGTTATTTTGGGTTAAGACATCACCATCTACGTCATAGCCGTTGATTAAGACACTGTCGCCCTTTTTGATTGCATTTTTACCAACCCAATAGCTGAATTCACCATCTCTAAATGAGCCGCCTAAAGCTAAGGCTTTTCCATTCACGATCACTTTGGCTTTCTTCACATCGCCAGTATAAGTACCGCGAATATATTCATCACCAACTGTATAATCGTACGCTGAAACAGTACCAGTATAGTTTGACAATACCTTAACTGGTTTCTCGTCTAATTTCTTTTTATTTTTATCATAGGCAACCAAAGTAACCTTTGAATTTTTCTTGATTAAACCAGTGTTTACTTCATAAGTAAATTTACCGTCTTTCAAGGTACCGCCACTAGAAACAAGGTTATCGTCTACATAAAATTCAAGGTAAGAGACATCCCCTTCATACGTACCAGTAATTAAGCCTTGGCCAACTGTATAATCTTTAGGAGTAATACTGTTAATTGTGTTCTTCACTTCTACTTCAATATCTTTAGTGGTTACACCTTTGTGGCTGTCTTCTACTGCATAAGTAATGTAGTATTTACCAGTAACATTGGTATTCACTGAGTTCGATCGAATTGTTACTTTGGAAGTTAAATCTCCATCTTCTTCATCACTAGCCGTAACACCTTCTAATGGATTAAACGGTGCGCCCTTTTCAATCACTTTATTTTCTGCATGGATTACCGGCAGTGAATTAGCCGCGACGGTTACGTTGATTGTTTTAGTCGCTGTTAGGCCGTCACTATCTGTGATTTTATAAGTGACAGGATACGTACCAGGAACATTTGACTGAACTTGATTATCAAGTAATACGACATCCTTAGTAAGATCACCGTCTTCTTTATCTACAGCAGAAACGCCCTTCATTGCAAAGGCTCCGCTAAAATTATCGCCTAAAACAATTTTACGATCAGAGGCTGTTAAAACAGGTTTTTCTGTTCCATAGGCAGGATCCAATTTAGCATATTCTAAGAATCCACTCGATTCTTTCGCGCCACCGACTGTCCAGTCGATTACGTTATTGTCTTGAGCCAAAGCTGTAGTAAAGTGGTATTTACCGTCCAATGAATTAGGAATCCGGATTTCAGTATCTGAAACAAATCCGCCTAAGTCGATGTTTACTTCACAATAAACCGTTGGAACAATTCCAATAACCGTTGAAACTCTTGGATTTTGAAAAATTAATGAGCAGCTATCAGGATCAACCTTCATATCAGACCATTTATAAGAATAAGACTTAATTGGAATTCCCATATTCCAAGCCTTCATTTGGCCAGAAAGATAGTTAATAAAACGTGGATCCTGCAGTAAAGGTTTAAACTCGTTTGGTAACTTGATTTGATAAAATGTTTTATCAGAAATACCTAAATTAGCCAATTGCTTAACGGTTAAGCCTACACTCAAAACTCCTTCTGTTTTTTTGTTGTTAATCACTAACCCTTTACCTGTTGAAGTCTTTAGGCTAATTTCTCCCCATGCAACCAAACCAATATCACGAGTTTGTCTGCCAGGCGCTGCCTGTTCTTCTTGCTCTGTCGTATCAGCAGTCGGTGCTTCAGCACTTTCTTCTGGTGCCGGTGCAACCTCTTCACTGGTATCTGTCGGCACCTCTAATGTAGGTGCTTCTGAAGTTGACTCGCTAGTAGCAGCAGTAGATTCTTCCGGAAGGTTTCCTTCTGGTAAAGGTGCTGCCTCCTCAGTTGTTGGTGCAGTATTCTCTTCTGCTAATGACACTACAGGCAATAGCCCGGCGTTTAGCAGCATCAAACTGCTGGCCCCAATAGTTAATAATTTCTTTTTCTTCACTTCTTTTTCCCCTTTCTTCTTCCCTTTTTTTGAGATGAAACCTTGTCCTATCCATCAACCACCTCCTAATACTTATAGTATTTATAGTGCCCATCATTCATTGCCTTAGCTCCGTTGTACACAACCCCGATCAGGCGAGCATTTGAGCGTTCTAATAAATTTTTGCATTTGACTAAATTATTTCTTTTGGTGCGATTTTCTCTTACTACTAGAACCACACCGTCCACCTTCGAAGAAAACAGCTGAGCATCCGTTACTACCAGCAACGGCGGTGAATCAATAATGATTAAGTCGTATTGCTCCTCCAGCATAACGAAGAGTTGATTTAATCGATTCGAATTCAACAGCTCTGACGGATTCGGCGGTATCGGTCCCGCCGGAAGAAAATCTAAATTTTTAATTTGGGTCTTTTGAATAACCTCTTCTGGTAATTGTCGATAATTGCTTAGCAGTGTGCTAAAGCCCTGTGTTGGTGAGGACAATACATTAAAATACTTTCCAGCAGTGGCTCGTCGCAAATCCCCATCAATCAGCAAAACCTTTTTATTGGTTTCAGCCATTACAACTGCTAAGTTAGCAGCCAAGGTCGTTTTTCCCTCTTCTTGTTCTGTCGAAGTAATCAGCAGCAGCTTCAATGGATTGCCAGAAGTTGCGGCAAATTGAATACTGGTACGGACATTACGATACTGCTCCGTGATGGGAGAGAATCGGTTTTCAATCGAAATTAAACGTGTTTCGGTTTCTTTCATGTTGGTTTTTCTTCCTTATTTAGATTCTTTTTCTTTGACGCCGTGAAACAGTGATTGATTTATCAGAAAGATTTCTGCTCAATAATTCTTTATCTTTAGAAGTCATTTTCATATCCGTATTGCTGGTAAAAGGAATAATCCCCAATGAATTGCAGCCAAAGATATCGTAAATGACCTGTTCAGACTTAATTGTCTGATCCAGACTGGCACGCAGCAGTACAAAAATAAAGCCGAGCATTCCACCCACAAACAAGCTTAAGACCAAATTCAATTTGTGATTTGGTGAAACTGGTGACTGACTAGCAGCTGCTTCAGTCGTAATCGATATTTCACCCGGAATTTGACTTTCAGCTAAAGCCTCTTGAAAAACTTCAGAGGTGGTATTCGCTAGATAGGCAGATAACCTTGGTCTGTCACTTATTGCTCGAATTGAGAAAAAAAGTGATTCTTGTTGCTGTTCCAGGGTGATCGCTGTTCTTAATTCTCCTAAAGACATGGAAGTATTTTCTTCGGCCTTTAATTTTGCTTGGACTCTCCCTAGCACTAAATCACTTAGCACCAATTCCTTGTAGGTCTTAACTAATTGCAAATTAGCTGTGATTTCACTCGATAAGTCCTCCTCATTTGCTTTAGTAGCAGCAATCATTTGCGTTTGAGAGCTATATTGCGGGGTAATCCAAAAAAAAGAAATGTAGCCGCCAATTAACAGGCCTGCGATACTACAAAATATAATTGTTGCTAATTTTTCTCTTACTATTCTGAATAGAAAAGAGAAATTCAACGATTCATCCATAATGATTTACAGCTCCCGATTATTTATGTACTTGCTCAATATGCGCCGTCATGTGTGAGGATTACCCACAATGTTTTAGCGATGATTTTCAAATCAAAAAACAAATCTCCTTTATTTATATAGGCTAGATCCAATCTGATCATTTCTTCAAAATGCAATTTGTTGCGCCCACTGACTTGCCAAAGTCCGGTACAGCCTGGCTTGATTCGTAATCTTAGCCGATGATAATTGGAGTACTTTTCTACTTCACACGGTAAAGCTGGTCTAGGCCCAACAAGTGACATGTCTCCTTTTAAAACATTAAATAGCTGAGGAAATTCATCAATACTAAATTTTCTCAAAAACCGGCCAGTACGGGTGATCCGCGGATCATATTTCATTTTGAACATATATCCTTGAATCTCATTTTTATCCATTAATTCATTCAGTCTTTCTTCCGCATCCACCGACATCGTACGAAATTTGTACAAAATAAAAGGCTGCCCCTTTGCTCCCACACGAGTCTGGCTGAAGAAAATCGGCCCTTTCGGATCTTCTAGTTTTATTAATACGGCAACCAGCACAAAGGGAATGAACAAAACAACCAACCCCAAAAGGCTCACCATAACATCCACTGTGCGTTTCGTTTTGCTAAAGAAATAAGCCGAATCATCAGAAACAGACTGCTGTACTAATTCAACTCGTTCTGCTGTGGAGTTCTTTTCATAAATATTATTCATTCTTTCACTTCCAACAGATCGACAACCTGAGCCGATTTATTTTTTACTCCCAAAATACTGACTATTGTTTTTTCAACTGATTCAAAGCAACAATCCAATAGTAGAACACTTTCGTTTTTTTGAACCATCAATTAATTACCCGTTTTTTACTATTTTTTATTAAAAGTCGCTTTAAATCTGAATAAAAGCAGAATTATCGTACAGGTCCATTCATTTTTTGTTCAATTACGGACTTTTTATTTATAAGTCGTTGTCAAATGGACTATACGTTTATACCTTAATTAATTGATAGAATTCATCTGAAATTTGGTACCCCTTACCCCAAGCTGTTTCAATCGGTTCACATGGAATGCCAATCTTGCGCACCTTAGACTTAATGTTTCGTACACAAGTCGACAATGCTGAACGCTGCGAATTTGAAACCAGCTTTTCCTTCCAAATTTTCCCGCACAATTCTTCACGAGAAAGATAGGATCCTCGGCATTCGTACAAAGACAGCAGCAAAGCACTTTCACGTTTAGAAAAACCAATATCGTAAAAATGATACTGCCCTTTATTAAATACACCCTTCCCATTAGAGAATAAAATCTCTACTTGGTTGTCACTTTCTCTTTGAGTAATAGCCTGACAAAGCTCTCTCACTTCTTCTAATGAAGCGTCTTTTCTTATCCATTGATCAATAACATATTCCGTTTGCTCTTCCTCGAAGTCTTTAGTATAGTCACTTTCAAACTTTCGAACGATTGCTGTCGCATGTTTTCGAATGATTGGAACGACCGCCTTTATTTCCTGGTAAGAGATAGTCTCACTCAAGATAACTAAGCTAAAATAGGAAAGAATCCCTTCTGTTTTTCCTGGCATCATGTAACTATCCTCCACTAGACTGGTACTGCACAACACCTCATTATTTAATTGCTGTAGCTTGTTTTGACATTCCGTTTCGGCCAATAAGTTCTTGGTTAAAATTAAAATTTTCATTGAATAGTCCTCATTTCCTTTATAATTGGGATTTCTTTTGTATTAATCCGAGAGTAAGGCTTCGATACTTGCAACAAATTCCTGGTAGTAACGCTCCTTCGAGTGCCGATTCCGTTGCTTAATCGCTTGCTCCTGTAATTGATGTCTGAACTCAGGATGATGAATCAGCTGATCAAGACCCTTAGCAAAATTTTCGACAAAGTTTTTATCGTAATCAATTAGTAGAGCACTATCCTGACTGATGTATTCAGGAATACCGCCAATTTTTGTCGCGATAACCGGAATCCCCATCGCTTGCGCTTCTACAGCGGATAGACAGCAAGTCTCATGAAAAATTGATGGCACTGCACAGATATCCGCAGCTTTCAAATAGTTGGGAATTTGTTCCTTGTCAACATACCCAGTAAAGACAACGTCGATAGGAAGTCTCTCAGCTTGCAACTTGACCTTTTTGACATAGCTATCCTGCTGAGCCGAACTGTAGGTATTTCCTCCTATAATCAACACCTTCACATTGGTTTTACATTCAATTTGGCTCAATGCGTTCAGTAGCAGGTGAACCCCCTTCGTTTCCGTGATTCTGCCGAAAAAAACAATTACACAATCTTTCTCTTCCATATTGAATTTCTCGCGCCAGCTTTTGCGCTCCTCCATTTCAGGCGGGCGATAGCTAGCTAAATCAATGCCATTGTTCACTCGAAAGAATTGTGGTTCAGTTCCAGTAACAGGAATCGTTTTTGCTTGCTGATTTAAAAAGTCGCAAACTGAAATTATGCCATCCAACTGTTGGAATATGCTTTTCCCATGTGATGTCTGTTGATTCAAATAGTCATTATGCAAATAAACAGCTAATTTTCCGGGATAAAACTCTCTCAAGCTTAGAACTCGTTCTGGACAATTTAGATCAATTACACAATCCATTGGTTGCTCCTGCAAAACATACTTGGTCTCGGCTATAAGAACCGGATAGGGGATTAACGTACGCTTTTTTCCATCAAACGCAGCAAGAAACTTATTCATGCACTTTTGAAAAAACCACCATATCGGATGTTCCTTCATTTCTACTGAAATAACCTTAGTAAATTGGTGTTGCTGATTAAAATGTTCAATTGCCGGATTCTCTCGAGAAATCACGAATAGTTCCACTAATTGATGCCGCTCGTTTTCTTCAATTAATGTATCTATTAAGGTTTCAATCGCGCCGCCACGAACAGCTGGAACAGGCAATTTACCGTAAGTCAGCAGTAACACACGCTTTTTCTTCATTTCGCCTTCTCCCGTAGTGTTAAATAAACGAAGTACAAATTTTCAAAAATGTAGCGTTTGTATAGACGCAACGGTTCTTTCATAAACCGGTG
The DNA here is from genome assembly GCF_017377655.1 of Candidatus Enterococcus ferrettii. Taxonomy (GTDB): domain Bacteria; phylum Bacillota; class Bacilli; order Lactobacillales; family Enterococcaceae; genus Enterococcus_A; species Enterococcus_A ferrettii. The sequence goes on along the minus strand of NZ_JAFREL010000035.1, from coordinate 94,954 downwards.
AAGCCACTCTAGTCCGCTGCGCTGCATCCATCTTGGCGCTCGTGAGATCTCCCCGGCCAAAACATCAAAGCTTCCGCCGACCCCCATGATCAAGTTGGCTTTTAGCTGATACTTGTATTTATTGACGAATTCTTCTTTATAAGGAGAAGTAATACCAACAAACAATAATTGTGGCTGACAGGCCGCAATCTCCTCGACCACCTGTTCTGCGTCTTTAAAATAGCCATGATGCGCGCCTGCAATTCGTAATTTGGGGTACTGTTTTTGCACTGCCGTCACTAGCTTTTCTAATGTACTTTCCTTTGTTCCTAAGAAATACACGCTAAACGCTTCTTCCTCTGCTCGTTTTAAGAGCGCCTGCATCGTATCAATTCCGGTCACTCGTTCAATTTTTGTCTTGTTAATCCAGTGACAGGCTCTGACAACTGAATAACCGTCGGCACTCACCATATCCGCTTGCTGAATGATTTGTTTAATATGTGCATTTCGTTGACTTAACACGACTTTATTTGAATTAACTCCGACGTGCTCTATTACTTCATTTCTTCGAATCCGGGTGACAATCTCCTCCACCGTTTCTGTAAGAGTGGCATCGTCAATCGGTAAGCCAAACAGTTCTATTTTATTCATCGGATTATTCCTTTCTAACAGGCTGATACACGATCCCTATCAACCCCATAAAAATTAGCAACAAGACTTGCAGCAGGACTGTCGCTCCCTTTGTCACAGGGGACCAGTAAAGCAGCCCGATCTGAAGGAGCAGCAAGATCACCTGCCCATTCATTCGCTTGGTAGACAATTGGCTTTTCGTTAGCTGACGAGTTTGGCGCTTTCTAAGATAAAAAATTACAAAGAAACCTAACGCAGAAGCCAAGGAAGCTCCATTAATTCCGATAAACGGAATAAGCAACCAGCTGGCAATCAAATTAATTCCTGCTCCCACCAAAGAAGTGGTTAAAACGCCGTGTGTTTTTTTTACTACTATATAAGTAGTGCCGAAAAAGCCTGAGATACAGGAGAAGAAGTTGCTAATCAACAGCAACGGTATATATGCTTTCGCATAATAAAAATCTTTTGACAGCAGAATAGAAGCTAGCGGATCTAAGAACAACAAAATACAGCTGGAAAATACAATCAGCAAGGTGCTGTAGTAATTAAAAACTCTTTGAGCAAAGACGGAAGCATTCTTTTTTCGATGGTTTTCCACCGCTGACAGCTGCCAAGCCTGCAAAAAAATGGAACCGACTACTGATAATAGGTTGGGAACTTTGCTGGCAGCTGCATACATTCCATTACTGGCTACTCCTAAAAAGAAGGTCATTATGAAACGGCTGGAGGTCGTCAATACCCACCACATAGCAGAATTAGGAATTAAGGGCAGGCTATATTTAATCAGCTGTCTAGTTTGATCTTTATTCAAACAATTCGCTTTCGTCGGCCAGGTACGCAACGAAGCATTTCCCAGCAAAAAGATTAGTGATAGTCCATTAGCCAATGCTAAGGAACAAAAGTAGGCAGTTAACTTATCCTGCATTCGACGAAAAAGTAGAAATCCAAACAACAACGTTAATAGGGACAATAAAATACCATTTGCAGCATAAACCTTTAATTTCCCCATTCCTTTGATGTATTGCATAAGGATAAGCTGAAAGGATTGCAAAACCAGTAAACAAAAGCTGAACAGCCAGATTTCCGACGAAAGTCCACCAGATCCGATAAGAAAATAGCTGCCAAGCAAGATGACTCCAATCATTCCAATTCCCCAGCTATTAATCTTTAAAGCAGTATGTAATAGTTTTTCCTTTTCCTGCTGCTGGTTGCTATCTAATGTAAAACGCAGCACTCCCTCTGATATACTGAGACTGACAATTGGCAGAGCTAGATTTATGCTGTTAAGGAGCAGATCAGCCATTCCATACTCAGCGGTTGTTAAATAGTAGGTATAAAACCCTACTAAGAAAAACGTAATCAGCTTGCTGCCAAAGCTGCCGATAGCCAGAATGAGCGAATCATTGACTAATTTTTTATATTGATTCATCATTCCTGGAAACGCTGCTCTAACGTATGCATAATCTGATGATTGATCGCAAATTTTTCCTGCATGTCTTCTTTACACTCTTTCATTTTCACCAGCTCCTGGGGATTATTTGTCAGCTTCGTTTGAACCTTCTCAATTAACAAATCCAGATTTGGAGCCAGTTCTTCAATTGGCAGCACATCATCCTCTAAATTGAGATTTCGAAACATTTCCTTCACCTTTTGCTGCCAAGATAAACCAATAATCGGTATATATTGAGACACTGCAACAATCATTGAGTGCATTCGCGTTCCGATCACTAAATTCAACTCTTCGTACAACTTCAGCAAGGCTTCCTTGTCTTTGATTAAGACAGAAGTGACCTGCGAATAGTTTTCAAAACTGGCGTAAATCGCTTCGAGCGTTTCATAATCTTGAATTTCAGATGAAAACAAAATAATTTCACTGTTCATTTGAGCCAACCGCTGAATCAATTGCTTCATTTTGGTTAAGTAGCTTAGATACTCTTTGTGAGAACATCCGGTAATCCGATAATCAATCACACAAATGCCAATTCGCTGATTCAGCCGCTTTTTAGCCTTTAATTGTTCAAAAGGCAATGTAGCTGGCAGTAAAAAAACTGGATCTACTGAACCATAAGCTGTAGAGTGCTGATCCTCTGGTAAATAATTCAATGATCGTTGATCCCGAAACGTGACGTACTCACATTTTTTTAGTGTTTCAACTGCTGCAGCTTCTTGCTTGTTTGTACAAAATGGTCCAATTCCAATGGAGCTGACGAAAATGGGGACTTGATGTTTTTTAGCTAATGAAACCACCTGATCAAATCTTTGAGCAGACAAGGTAGCCGATGATAAATCAAAAATGGCATTTCCACCGCCTATTACTAACAGATCCGCTTGAGTCAACGCTTGCTCAAAATTTGCGATGTCCTTCGAGTCATACATTCTATGTCTGCCGCGAAGCCATTTCCCCTTTGTCACAACGTTGCTTAAAAACGGAATACTTCGAAAATACTTGTAATAAATTTCATGAAGCTTTGAACGAGGAACAACTGCCTGTTTTATAACTACTTGCGATTCTTCAATCAATTTGTAACTGTACTTTTTCGTTTCACAGTCAGTTAACAGCTGCTTATCCAAGGTTTCTGCAATTAAGCGATCCCCAATATTTGAACTGTCAATAAAACTAACCAGTAGTGCCTTCATTGCCCTACCTCCTCTCTTATATTTCGTACCTGTTTACTACACCGAGTACGTCCACTTTAACTAAACTGGAGACAGCTTCTGGACTTCGCAAAAACTTCCGCTCACGTAAGGAGACCCAGATAAAACAGCAGGTCGTACTTAAAAATAGACTGAAAAGAACTGTGCACGTCAGAACCTTTGCTATGCTTGGCGAACGATAAAAATCGTTTGCTTCAGCCGTTAGCGGAAAAACTTCTCTTGGTAATTGGCTGTCTTTTACGACTTGCGGATAAATCTCACTTAAATCAGCGGCCAGCTTTTGACTGATTTTGGGATTGTCTGTTGTAATGACAACCGTAAAGATTTGAGAATTGATACTACTGGTTACGGTCAGTGCATTTGTCAGGTCTGATTTTGTTTGATTCGGAAATTTTTTCTGTAATTCCTCCATTACTTGGTCACTTTTCACCATTTCTTTGTAAGTTTCGACTAGCTTAATGTTGCTGGCGATGATTCGATTCTCCAATTCTTGTTCATTCTCAACATTTTTTGCAGTTTGGACTTCTGTCACTGGTAATAAAAATGAAGCCTTTTTTGAATAATCAAATCCTTTTAGTAAGACTAGGCTGCTGAAAACAGCGGCGATAGCTGCCAACGTTGCGATACTCAACCACTTTTTACGTAGCCACAAAAAAAACAAAAAATCTTTGAATGAATACACCATGCCGTTCTCCTCTTATTTAGTTAAAGATTGATAGACCCTATTCCAGCTCTGAAGATAGTTTGGAATAGAAAAATGCTCGTCGATCATCATTCTTGCCTGATTTGAAAAACGACAACGCATTTCAGGATCATTGAAGAACGCCAATAGATAGTGTTCCATCTCATCAATACTTCCAGGAGAAACTAAATACCCATTTATTTGATGCTTAACCACCTGATTTATTCCTCCTACTTCGGTTGCCAGATTGGGAACACCATTTGCCATAGTTTCCAAAATTGCCATGGGGACTCCTTCATGATAAGAAGGCAGCAAATGTAAAGCACAATCCTTTAATAACTCTTCTTGTTGATCGGTCCAACCATGTAGTTCAACATTGTGACAATCTAAATCCTTGATTTGCTGAATAATCTTGACTGTTGTCTCATCAGTATCTCCGTATAAACTGAAACGTAAATCCGGCAGTTTTTTCTCAATTCTCTTAGCAAGCGTTACGATATCTTGGCTGCCTTTTCGTTCACATATACGTCCGAAGGTTAATATATTCTTCGAGTGCACCTGATAGTGAAAAGCTTCAGGTACATTTACTGCGTTCTCAATCACCTGCACCTTGGTAGTCGTAAGCTGCTGGTAAAATTGAGCCCATTCTTCACTAAGAGCAACTACCAAATCTACACGATTAAAAATTTTTTCAATTCTGTTCTGACCTCTGGTACTCTTCCTTTGATAAAAGAGATCAAATTGAGGCGCGTGCATATGAAAAATTACCTTGGCGTTTTTTTTAATCGCTGTCAGAAGTAAGGCCTTTCGATAGAAACTGGCATCTTGAGAAACATGGATATGAACAATCTCAATTTGCTGTGTATGAGTAAGAAAAAACAGCTGACACCAGGCGCGCAAACTGTAAAGAAGCTTAGCATTCGCTTTCCAGGAGCATACATACGAAACCTGCCATTCCTCCTGCTTGAAGGAATGGATAAAATTGTGAATAACGGTTGAGATGCCCCCTTTTCCCTTGCTGTCTGGTCCAACCATAATAATTTTTTTCATATTCAGCCTAGCTGCTCCTTCTTTATTTCTTGAATAAACATGGCCATAACGCCAAATACCGTCGCCGATAGTGCCGAAAAGAACACATGACCCACTAAGAAACTGTAAATAATTGTGAAGAGTAACAGGAATAACCCAAATTTACTGGTGCCTTTATTAAGAATAATGAACCAGAAATAGCTCACTACTAGGACAAGCACAACTAAACCAATCATTCCATAGGAGAAAAACATATCGAAGAAATCCATTTCGATAAGTCCGCCCTTTCGTCCATACCAATCCCACCGATTCTCAAAGCCGCTGCCAAACCAAAATATGGCCTGATTATTGGGTGTTTGTAAAAATTGTTCATAAGCATCCCTTAAATAAACATTTCTAGAACTCAGAAACAGGCGCAGCCAATCGTCCTGATACAACGTTTTGAAGTAAACAAATCGGGTAATTACACTAGACAAAGACTTCAGTAAAAATTCTTTTCCTTTCACTACTAGCAATAAAAACAGCAGCAGCAAAAACTCAAACACAAAGAATTGTTCGTAGAGGGTTCGGCTCCGATAGTGGGAAATAAAATAAATGACCAAATAAAGGGAATACAAAACACCTGCCAGCAACCCGGATTTCGTGCCCAAAATCACTAGACAATACAGATTAGAAAAATAAAGAACCAATAATACTATGGATGGGAAGGGTTTCTCCCGGCGGATTAAAAACCAGCCAATTAAAAACAACAGAATCAAAAAGGCATAGGCAATATCGTTTGTTGCAAAGTAGAAGCCTTTAAAGCCAGCTGTTTCGTCATAGGTATTATTGCCAATCCCCAAGAGATAAGGGATTACTAACCCGCCAACCAAGAAACTGTCTAATACAATTGTTAACCACGCCATTTTTTTCAGCGAAAACTGTTCCTGATACTGCTTAGCAAAAAAAGGAATCAATAAACATAAGGAAAAACGGATAATGTATGAAAGCTCCTTGATCAAAGCCGGTATCCCCGTACTGAAGTAAAAGGACTGAATCACACAGACCAAAATCAGTGAGACCAATGAAAGAAGTAATAGAAAAAAGATTCCTGATCGCCTGATTCCTTGCAGCAGCACACTGTACAGAATAAAGCAGATAAACAACAGTCTGTATGCAATCCCTAGAGGAACTTCATGCCCATATGTGATAAAAACGCCATTGAAAATATCTATCAACGGAAAAATCATTAGTAATATCAAAAAAAAATAACTTCTTATACGATCACCCAAACTATTTCCCCTCTTTTATAAACTGAACGCCTCACTAGCGCTCGATGTTCCCTTAAGCACGGTTAATAATAAGCTAACTATTAACCGATTAAACGTCTAATTTTGTTCGTTTAGCGTCTTTTTTTGACCGATCAAACAGGATTTGAAAGTATAAAATAATATTTAAATAGTTCAAAACAGAATTTTTTGTTTCTATTCAGTTAAAAATCCTGCAGTCATACAGAAAATCATGTTTTCATTTTTTAATTAATTATTTTATGGGTTAAACATTCGATAGGAGATTTTACTGCAGGTTTGGTTTGTTAGGTAGGAAAGGGGTTAGTCTATAAGGATGTTTTCAATTGATTATTTAGCTTCATTGTTCGATAAGGAAACGATTACGAAGATTAGAATTGTTTATTTACTAAAGGAGAGGAAAACCTGGTTGTCCATTGATGAATTGTCTTCACAATTAGGTATCAACCAGCGCACGGTTTTAAAATATCTTGCTTTTATCGAAGAAGATATCTCTGCTTTTTCCATGAATGCGGATATTTGTTTAGAGAAGCATGAACGCAAAGGATTTTTTTTATCTTATGATTTTGATCCAACGTTAAGTGATCTAGTTTTCTTCATGATCGAGCAAACGATTAACTATAAGTTGTTAATGGATATTTTTTTCGGAAAGATACATTCAATTATTCAGTTTTCCCATAATTTTTACGTTAGTGAATCTTCCTTATGGCGAATGATTAATAAATTCCGTAAAAAACTGCTGCCGATGGGCATTGCTATCGAGCGGCGATCGTTAAATTTATTAGGGAACGAAATTCAAATTCGTAAATTAAGCTATTTTCTGCTAGTTAATTCTTATGCAAAAGGGTACTGGCCTTATACCAGTACAACAAAGCTGTTAACTGAAAGACTCGTCAAAAAGATTATCGGCTTCTTCCATCTATGTCTGTCTGATTATGAATACATGAAAGTATTTTGCATGGTCGCGGTTTGTCTTGAGCGGGCGAAACAGGAGAAGTATGTCGTTTTAACCAAGGAGTTATTGGAGAACATCGACAACAACGAGCTGTTTACTCGTTTTGCTAGTGAATTGAGGGATGTTTTACCTAAACAGGCACATCGAAGAGACGAAGTAGGTTTTCTATTTCTATATATTTTCACTAGAGATGAAGCCTTCAATGATACCTACATTCGTAAGCTTTTTCTTAACTTTCATCAAGAAAAAAATACGCAATTATCTCAATCCGTGCATACACTAAAAAATCATTTATCTCTAAATCATAGCTTTATTGTCCCAAAAGACGAGCTCCAGCTGATTAATAAGTGCTTGTACAGTGCTCACTTATATTGCCAGCTTTTTCAAAACAGAGAACAATCCGCCTCTGCCGAATCTATGTTCCAGTTCAATACGATGGTTTCACCGCATCTAATAATGAAAACCAAAGAATTGATTCACCTGCTCTATCACGAAACGGGGTTTTCTCTTTTTAAAGAAACAGATTATTTATTGAGTATTTATCCATTATTATTTGAAGTGATTACTCCTATCCCTAAAATGGAAGAACCGTTACGCATTTTTTTTGTGTCAGACTTATCAAATCTGGAAGAGCATCGGCTGATTAATCGGATTAAAACTGAATTTTTAGGACATATAAATTTGGAAATCTATACCCATCATGATTGTTTAATTGATTTTCAAACGATTGATTTAGTTCTCTCCACGAAACGAACGATTGCAAGTGGGCATTCAAAAATTCCAAACGTGGCTATTCCAAAAGAGCCCTCGAAACTTGATTTTTATAATCTAGAGACTAAATTACATAAAATGTATGTGCAAAGGGAACCAAAAGAGCTTATTTCCCTCTAACTTTGACGGAAATAAGCTCTTCTTGCGCATCGCATTTTTTAGAAAAAGCGACTTCTTTTTATCTTTTGAAAATCCGGTCGCTGAACTGGATCTCCATTCAGCAAGTCTTTTGCCATCTGTTCCATGGCCTGCGCATAATCCATTCCAACATTCTTTTCAATTTCTTGATAGGCCTCTTTTAAATAGAAACCGCGATGCTGAATACTGTGGGCATCCGAAGCAACCATGTAAACAAGTTTGTTCTCCAGCATCGTTTTAGCCGTTTTTTGAATCTTTCTACCAAAGAAGCCTGTGATACTGGGCGCTGTCAACTGAGTCAACGCGCCCATTTCTAAATAAGGCAGTAGACGATTCGGATCTTGACCAAAGAAGGCATTTCGCTCTGGATGTACAATCACTGGCGTGTAGCCTTGCCCAATCAATTGGAAAAAGAGCTGCTCAGCATATGCTGGTACTTCCAATGTTGGAAATTCTATTAACAAGTACTGATTGTCCAAGTCAGTAAACAGGATCTCTTGTTGCTGGATTGCCTCCATCAGTTCCCCCGTTATCCGTACTTCTTGTCCTTCAAACAACGTCAATTCAATTCCTCGCCGGTCTAATTCCTGCTGCAGATTTTGAACAGCAGGAATTATTTTTGAAGCTGGGTTATCGTAACGGCCGTTGTTATGATGGGGCGTACATAGAATATGTGTAATCCCTTGCCGAATTGCTTCGTGAGCCATAGCTATACTTTCATCGAGGGTTTGCGGACCATCATCCATACCAGGAAGAATATGACAATGTAAATCAATCATACGTATCACTCCTAACTATTTGCTGTCTTTGCGCAGTTCCTTCACTAATTTTCGAATTTCTTCGATTGAACTGCTAAAATCCTTGGACTGCATATTAGGAAAGCCGGACAGGAAGCGGCGCTCCTGCAAATTCAAACGAGGCAAGCGACGGCTGCCTTCTTTTTGCTGACGCAGCTCTGTCAGCCAATCGTAGCGATCGGAAACTTGCTGCTTGATTTCTGACAGCCGCAAACTGGAAAGGTCCTTGTTTTCCTCCACTGTCTGTTGCAGCTGGTCCTTCTTTTCTTGGATGGCTTCATTTAACTCATTTAATCCGCGACGGAAAGCTGGCACACTGCTCAGGGTAAAGCCTAAGTCAAAGCTGATCAGCATCAGTAATCCAATCGGCAGAAAAATGCCAAAGCGGTCGCTCCAGTTAGCTGCCAGCAGCATCAACCGCGGATTTACTACTTCAACAATTAGTAAACAGCAGAGCCCCCAGAAAATCGAAACCGGTACAGCCACTCGACCATTAATGTTAAGGGGGACTTGGTTATAATCCCAAAGACTGGCATGGAATAGTCTCTCCAATAAAAAGCTGGTAACGTATTCTAATGCGGATATTAGAATGAATGCCAGACAAAAAACCACAAGCTCATTGTTCTGATAAGGTGCAATAAAGTATAAAACCCCCAGTACACCAAAGCCGTAAATAGGTGTGATTGGTCCTAACAGAAAGCCTCGATACACAAATTTCTTGGCTTTAATCGAACAATAAATGGTCTCCCACACCCAGCCAATCAAGGAATAACAAAAAAATAAAAGCACAACAATTGAAAATTCTCGTTCCATCGTTCCCCTCCTTCTGTTTGATTCTACCAGATTTCTGCAAAATCTCGTATCAAATTTCGTCCGTTTTCTAACAAAATGAGCTACAATGGGAGAGAACCCTATTTTTAAGGAGGGAATTTTACTATGGTTCGGCTATTACGTTACGCCAAAGAATATCGAAAACAAATGATTCTTGGCCCCTTTTTTAAATTTTTAGAGGCTGTCTTCGAACTGGTTTTACCTTTGTTTATGGCTCGCTTAGTTGATGAAGGAATTGCCAAAAACAATCAAGGAAAGGTCATTGAAATGGCTTTGTGGATGTTCGGATTGTCTATTCTCGGTCTGCTTTGTGCTCTGGTTTGTCAATATTATGCCTCGATTGCTTCGCAGGGCTTCGGCACTGTACTGAGAAATCAACTGATGACCCACATCAACCGCTTTGCTCACAAAGAATTGAACCGTTTCGGGACAGATACTTTAATTACTCGAATGACCAACGATATCAATCAAATGCAGCAGGCTTTGGCTATGCTGATTCGCTTGGTAGTACGAGCGCCTTTCTTAAGCATTGGTTCAGTCATTATGGCCTTCTATATTGATTGGCAAATGGGGCTTATTTTTTTGATTCTATTGCCTTTTTTCTGTTTAATTTTGTATTTCATTATTCACTATTCTGTTCCTTTGTATCGAAAGGTTCAGCATCAACTGGATCAATTAAACCAATTAGTTACGCAAAATTTAAGTGGAGTAAGAGTCATTCGCGCCTTTGCTCGTACCAAGACAGAAACTGGTCATTTCAGCGAGAAGACCGTTGAACTATCGGATCTAAACCAGAAAGTTGCGAACATCTCGGCTTTGCTGTCACCTAGCACTACCTTAATTATGAATATTGGTGTCGTTGCACTGCTTTATTTTGGCGGCTTTAAAGTAAATATTGGAAACTTAGAACAAGGGCAGGTTTTAGCATTAATCAATTACATGAATCAAATGCTGCTGGCATTGATTGTTGTCTCTAACCTAGTAGTGCTATTTACTCGAGCAGCTGCCTCAGCCAACCGGATCAATGAAGTCTTTGATACCGAGCCTTCTTTAGTTGAGGAATCCAAAGCTGTAGAGCCGGATACCTCTGCTCCACTGGTTCGTTTTGACCATGTAGATTTTCGTTACACAGAAGATTCAGGCTTGGCTCTGGAGGATATTACCTTTGATTTGCCGGAAAATGAAATCTTGGGAATTACTGGCGCCACTGGTAGTGGAAAATCGACCTTGATTCAATTGATTCCACGCTTTTATGACGCTTCTAATGGACAGGTATTCGTTGAGGGCAATGATGTAAAGGATTGGCCTTTGAAGCAATTGCGTTACGAAATCGCCATGGTTCCTCAAACGGCTGTCTTGTTTACTGGAACAATTCGGGAAAACTTGCAGTGGGGAAAACCGGATGCCACTGACGAAGAATGTTGGCAGGCGCTGGATACTGCTCAGGCAACGGAATTTGTTAAAGGCTTACCTGAAGGTTTAGACACGCCGATTTTTGAAAACGGAAAAAACTTTTCTGGCGGTCAACGACAACGTTTAACGATTGCTAGAGCGCTAATTCGTAAACCTAAGCTGCTGATTTTGGATGATTCTCTCTCTGCTTTGGATTATCAAACCGATTTGGATTTGCGAACTGCCTTGAAAAAAGAGTTGAATGCTTCTGTCATTATCATTTCTCAGCGTTTACGGTCAATTCAGGATGCACCGACTATTCTGTTGCTAGACAATGGCAAGCTGGTAGCAAAGGGCAGCCATATGCAATTGATGCAGGACTCCGAAATGTATCAAGAATTGGCGGACTCACAGGCTGAAGGAGGCGAATCTCATGAATAATAAGAAAAGCTTCTTTCGTTCGCTTAAGTTATTTGGTCCTTATCTAGCCGCATATCCGAAAGAATTAACTGCTGCGGTTATCTTAGGATTTGCCAATGGTATTACTTCGGTTATGATGACCTACTACATTGGTGTAGGTATTAATCAAATGGTGAGTGCTGGACAAGTCGATTTTAACCACCTTTTCTATATTTTGCGTCTATTTATCGGTCTATTCTTAGTTACTGTAGTCAGTCAATATTTGATTCAACGAATTGGAAATAAGGTAGCCTTTGATTCAGTTGCCAGCTTGCGGGATAGAACCTTCCGCCATTTGAATCAGTTGCCGCTAAGCTATTACGACCAGTCCTCTCAGGGAGACATCGTGAGTCGCTTTACGAATGACATGGATAATATATCCATAGCTGTTTCGGCAGTATTTAACCAAGTCTTTTCGGGCATGTCAGTCGTGCTGGTTGCACTGGTTTTCATGTTGTATCTTAGCCCATTACTCACTTTAGTCGTATTGGTAGCAACGCCGATTATATTCTTAATTACTTATATTGTAGCTCGGACTTCGCAAAAATACTTTACGAGTCAACAACGGATCGTTGGACAAATTTCCGGTTTCATTACCGAAATGGTGGGCAATCAAAAGATCGTGAAGTCCTTCCAACGTGAAGAGGTTAACCAGCAAAATTTTGAGCGGATCAATCAAGAGTTGTATGTACGTGGGCAAAAGGCGCAATTCGCCTCTTCCCTCACCAATCCGTCTTCACGTTTTGTTGATCACTTAGGCTATCTAATGGTCGGCTTAGTCGGCGGTTTGTTGGCATTGCAGGGCTCTCATGGCATTACCATTGGCATGATCTCCAGTTTCACGATTTATTCCAGTCAGTTTACCAAACCGTTCATCGAGCTGTCAGGAATTACCATTCAGCTGCAAACCGCGATCGCTGGTTTGGATCGTTCCTTTGATTTACTGAATCAGCCGGTTGAAAAACCGGATCTTGTTGAGGCAATCACTTTGGATCAAGTAAAGGGTGAAGTAACATTTGATCATGTATACTTCAGTTACCGTCCTGGTCAAAAACTAATCGAAGACTTTAACTTGATGGTAAAACCGGGTGAAACGATCGCAATTGTTGGTAAAACTGGGGCTGGCAAGTCTACCTTAGTAAATTTGCTGATGCGTTTTTATGAGGTTGATCAGGGAAGTATCAAAATTGATGGTACCGATATTCGCGAAATCCAGCGAGAAAGTCTACGAAAACATTTCGGAATGGTCTTACAGGAAACTTGGTTGATGGACAGCAGTCTAAGAGCCAATTTGCGTTACGGTCGAAAAGAAGCAACGGATGAAGAAATTTATGCCGCATTGAAAGATGCTTATATGTATGAATTTGTTATGCGTCTGCCGAAGAAATTGGATACCGTAATTGGCGAAGCTGGTCTAAAACTTTCGGATGGGCAACGGCAACTGTTGACGATTGCTCGGACAATGATTAGTCGTCCTCCCATGCTGATCTTGGATGAAGCAACTAGTTCAGTTGATACCTTAACTGAGAAAAATATTCAAAATGCTTTCTTAAAAATGATGTCTGGACACACTAGCTTTGTCATTGCTCATCGGTTATCCACCATCCAAAATGCTGATCAAATCTTAGTTTTAGATCAAGGACAGATTGTGGAAGTTGGAACACATGATGAACTGCTGCAGGCTGGCGGTTACTATAAACGTCTGTACCAAGCACAATTTTCTAATCAAGGAGTATAAAAAATCTGCCCTCTTGCAAGAAGCAAGCTCTGCTAAATTAGTCGAGCTGCTTACAAGAGGCGCAGATTTTTTTATTTTATTAAACCCAACTCAGCTTTCCATTGCAGCACTCGTTCAACTGATTGATTCAGCTGCTCTTCGCTATAGTCACCCTTTTGAATTGCCTGTAGAATGTAAGGTATTTGACTGCTATAGCTTGAGGATAGAATCAAGTCATTGCCAGCCTGCAAGGCTTGAAGCCCGGCTTCTTCTTGAGAGGTGAAGGCCGCTAATCCTGCCATATCCATATCGTCGGTCATTACCACACCATCAAAGCCTAATTCTTGGCGAATCACTTCATGAACTTTGGGTGAAATAGACGCTGGTCGTTCTGAATCAAGGGCATTCACAATATTATGAGAAACCATGATACTGTCTGCGCCAGCCTGAATCCCTGCCTTGAAAGGTATGAAATCATTACCGCGCAATTCTTCCAATGAACGATCATCGGTGACAATTTCCACATGGGAATCCCGATTATTACCATATCCAGGAAAGTGTTTTAACGTTGAACCTATTTGAGCCTGCTTCATTGCTTCTACGCTTTTTGTCACATATTCACTGGTACCAGCAGCATCCATACCAATAGTACGATCGTAGATGAATGATTCAGGATCAGTAGAAACATCAGCATCTGGGGCCATCCCTACTTGAATGCCTAATTCGTGAAAAATGGTGCCCTTACGAGTAATATCATCTACGATTGCCTGCCATCCACCAGCCTGGTAGAGTTCCTGTGGGCTAGAAAATGGCGGGTCAATTAATTGGTTGCGGCTCAGCCGAGTAACCAGCCCGCCTTCCTCATCAGAACCAATCAGCATAGGGTATTTGCTCGTTTCCTGATAGCTTTTGATTTTCTTTTGCAGAGAATCAGTTGTTTCCCCCTGCATATCCCGATCAAAAAGCAAATAGCCGCCTAAATGATAGGTTTGAATATCTTCCAACTGGTTTTCTGACGGAACCCGGACAAGGAACAGCTGACCTACCTTTTCTTCGATTGTCATTTGATCCAACATGTCCTTTACCTGTCCTTTTTCTGATACACTTGGTGCTGCAGTTGGTGCTGCAGTAGATGACTGCTGATTTTCTTTGGTATTGTCGGTTCCAGAATTGGTACTGCATGCACTTAAAGCAAGTCCCAACAATGCAGCGAATACTAAATAAACTCTATTTTTTGCCATGAGTGCCTCCTTCAACCGTTTCATTTTAACACGAAGTTTTTAACTTTTACGAAAAAAAGACTCACTTCATGGCATCAGGAGTTTTGAAAACTGTTTCTACCAAAAAAGGTCCGGCTGTTGGGAGCCGAACCTTTCTACTTATTGTTTTAAAATATAGCCCTTGCGCCAGACAGTTTGGATGATTTCACCATCAATGTCATTGGCTTTGAATTTTACCCGCATATTTTTTATTAATGAGGACAATTGAACCATTCTTGATTGAGTTGATTCTGCCCACAATAGTTGACACAGTTCTTCTCGAGCAACAGTATGCCCTCGTTCCTGCTTTAACTTTTGGAAAATCTTGAATTCGCTGGCTGATAAAGAAGCCAGTACATTTTCCATTTGCTTGTTGTCAACTTTTGAGAATTGATCCTGCGTAAAAGTATGGGTTACTGGATTCTCTGCCCCCATAGTGTAAAAAGGAGAAGCAATCAATTCACGTATTTCTTCTGTAGAGGCTTCAGAATACATCCAGTCAGTAATTTGTTCCTGACTTAAGATAGACTTCTCTTCCTCGACAAATGAACGGTCCGCTTTACGGAAAATTAGGCGTCCTTCTTTTACTAATCGCGGCAAAACGGTTTGGACTTCTCGACAGGAGATGGTTTCACTTAGAATCACAACGGAAAAATAATCGGCTAAATCAGCCCCAGGATCTCCAGCAATCAACGAGTGCAGCGTACTTGAAGATGTAAACACTTCGAAGTTCAAACGTTGCAGCTTCTGTAACAGTTCTTGCTCAGACAAGACATTTTTGCTTAGTAGTAGTATTCTAATCATGCTTTCCCTCTTTTTTATTAATTTTGTAAAAATTAAACTTTCTATTACTATACAATAAAATAATATTATAGTCTTGCTTTTTTAGAAAATTCTTTTTTGTCCAATGTTTGTTATTAAAGTGCTCTAACCCCTTTAAACACGCGGTTTTTGTCTTCTTTTTTCATATTTTTTATAAAACAAAAAATATTTAGTTGTTTTTACGACCTCTAAAATGCAAAAAACCGCAGTAAAAACTGCGATTAGGCGATTACTTTCTTCAATTCTTTCTCATGCTTGATTGCTTTATCAAAGATTGGTAAGTTGAAATGCTTGTATAACGTGCCGGAAATAAAGTAGGCAATATTGTAATCCACCAAGCTGTGGACCACACCGCCAATTCCCATCAGTACAAAAACGGTATAGATGTATCCTTGTGAGTAGTAAGTATCCGGCATGTTCCCCATAAAGTAGAAAACACTGACCACAACCATTTCAACCGCAGAATGAATGATAGCGATAATTAGATTAAATAGTTGAAATTTGCCGTTGGCTAAAGTGAATTGGCCTTTTTTGAATACAATCTCGGGATGCTTTTGCAAATAGTATGCGCCTATTACGGCGAATACTAAATGGGACAGTGCGCGTAAAGCAATAATTGGTGAAGTCGAAATGAAGAAACCAAATGCCGTTCCTAAGACCACCGCCACAGCCATTCCTGGTGAAAAGAACATCGCAATAAAGACGGGTACATGACTGGCTAAGGTGAAGGAAGCTGGCGGGATTACCACCTTCGGCATAATCATTGGAATCAGCACCCCTAACCCAATTAGTAAAGCTGAAATCGTTAAATGCTTAACAGAATTATTTTTCATTATTTCCTCCAAGTGTCTTGACATATATGACTGTGTTCTAGTTTAGTTGAAACTACCGGATGTGTCAAGACACAAAAAAAGAAGCATGATGCTCATGCTTCTAACGATTCAGTATTTTTTCCAAACGGCTTTGTTTTTCAGCCTCAGATAATCCGTGCTCCGCTTCATATCGATTATGCTCATGACTTGCACAGTCATAGCAACAAGCGCCTAAATAGCGTGCTTCATTTTCTTCGGAAACTAAAATTTGGCGATTGCATTCGGGGTTGCTGCAGTTGATATACCGTTCACAAGGAGTTCCATCAAACCACTCTTTGCCTACAATTTGCTTATCGACCTGATTGATTTCTACACTGATTCGTTCATCAAAGACATACATTTGACCATCCCAAAGTTCACCCTTGGTAGCCGGATCTTTTCCGTAGTTAGCAATTCCGCCATGGAGCTGGGCCACATCTTCAAATCCTTCCCGCAGCATCCAACCAGAAAATTTCTCACAACGAATCCCGCCAGTGCAGTAGGTCACTACTTTTTTGTCCATAAACTGTTCTTTATTTGCACGAATCCATTCAGGCAACTCGCGAAAGGCTCGAATATCTGGTCGAACGGCTCCACGAAAATGTCCCAAATCATATTCGTAATCGTTTCTCGCATCAATAACTACAGTATTTTCATCTAATAATGCTGCTTTAAAATCTTTCGGCTCTAAATACTTTCCGGTTAACTTCTTAGGATTGATATCCTCTTCTAGATTTAAAGAAACCAATTCCTTGCGAGGCCGAACAAACATCTTTTTGAAGGCATGTTCTTCGCTTTCGTCCATCTTGAAAAAGGTATCCTTGAAGCGTTCATCTTGATGCATGAAATCCATGTATCGGTCGGTTGCTTCCTTGGTTCCTGACAAGGTTCCGTTGATGCCTTCTTCGGCCACTAAGATACGTCCTTTTAAATTCAACGCGCGACAAAAAGCCAAGTGCTCCTTAGCAAACTGCTCAGGATCTGCAATTGGTGTATATTGGTAATAAAGTAAAACACGATAATCCATACTAATTCCCCACTTTCTCCATTTACTATACGAAAAGTTTAGAAAATTGACGACTCCTTTGCTTGTTTAGTGATGTACAAACTCATCAAAAAAAGAACTAATCTAAGTGGCAATAAAGCGGCGTTAGATTAGTTCTAATCAATTATTGGACTGGCTCGCCCGTCGTTTCTGTGGGGATAGACTCTTCGGCAGCTGGCGCTTGCGGATGAGCAGCTAAATATTGAGCCACTCGATTTTCAGCATTTTGCTGCAGATTGTAGTAATAAAAGCTAATATCATTGTTGTGGAAGGAGCCTTCCGGGAATATTTTCCGTGTACTCTCTGGCATCGCATAACGAGAAACATCAGCAGTTGAGCAAATGACTAGCCCTCGAGCCGTATCTACTCGTGCATCTGCAATCCCCATTGCTTTTTCATAGTTACCTTCATCGTTACGTACATAAGAGCCTAAATTCGCCTCTACTGGTGCGGGTGTTTCATCTCTGGTCCAAGTGATTGGATTAATGGCAATCGCTCCAGGAGCGCTGGTAGACAGCTCTCCTGTGAAGTTCTCAGAGACGGTATTGTAAGAAACAATTACGCCAGTATCGTCCGAACCGCTGGCAAATTTCGCTTGCGGATTGGCGTCCAGCTCTGCTTGTGTGACAGATTGTCCTAGAACATAAGCTGCCACCATACGGTCATTTACTTCAGGATTCTTTTTCAAATAGTCAAACAAAATTTCTTTGACCATCGCCGCTCCTTGAGAGTGTCCGACTAAAATGAATGGCCGGCCATTGTTGTAATTCTCAATATAGTAGTGAAAAGCTGCCAAAACATCTGCTTTAGGCACTCCATTGACATATTCTTCTTGTTTTTCTTTTGATTGAGTTAATAACCAATTCGCGTCTAGCTGACGGTAATAGGGTGCAAAGACATTCCCGCTGCTTTCAAAAGCTGATCCTTGGTTGGCCAAGAAAACCTGTGCTCCCGCTCTCATGCTTAAGTTGTCTATTTTTGAAACGGGTGATTGATTCCCCTGCTTTTGATAAGCAGTCGGATATAAAATGAATACATCAGCTGGATCAGTAGGATCTGTTGTTTTAGCTAACCAGTTATCCACATCATTGTAGTCCGATGCTTCAATGGTGTCCCCTTTTTTTGCAGGTGTTTCCACTGCCGCTGATTGTTTGGTTTCTTCTTTTTTCTCTTTTTGACTGCAGGCCGACAGCAATCCCAAGGCCAACAGCCCGACCATAGAGCCGTAAATTAATTTCTTCATGTGATGCCTCCTTGCAAACAGTATAATTAATTTCTAGATAAGATAGCAGAGCTACTTCTCGTTTTTAATAAAAAATACGAAAAGAATTATTCTTCTCGTATCGGTTTATTGGCTTCTAGTGCGTTAGAAAGATTCGCGAACTCTTCTAAAGACAAGGTTTCGCCTCTTCGTTTTGGATCAATCCCCGCTTGCTCTAAACTTTTTTCCAACCAGGCACGGCTGATTTCATCTTTACCGTAGCTGTGCAGTAAATTGTTCCAAAGTGTTTTTCGACGCAACGCAAAGGCTGCCTTCGTTAAACGGAAAAATTCTTTTTCATTGGTTACCGTTACTGCGGGCTGTTCTCGACGAACTAAACGCAAAATGGCTGAATCCACATTAGGCTGCGGGATAAAAACCGTTTTAGGAACGATAAAGGCAGTTGTTGCTTCCATATAATATTGCACAGCAATTGTTAAGGAACCGTAAGCCTTGGTTCCTGGTTCAGCTGAAATACGATCTGCCACCTCTCGCTGCATCATTACGACCATTTCGTCAACTGGCAATTCTGAATCCAAGAAATGCATCATAATGGGTGTCGTAATGTAATAAGGCAGATTTGCTACTACTTTAAGCGGTCCAGCCTGATCAAAGTATTCGGCTTCTTGTACTAAGTTTGCTTTCAGGACATCCTGATGAACCACTTTGACATTCTCATACGGGCTTAGGGTATCCGCTAGTACAGAAATCAGACGATCATCAATTTCAAAGGCTAAAACCTGATGCGCAGCTCTAGCTAAATGTTCGGTGAGCGCCCCAATACCAGGACCGACTTCAATCACGTTGGTTTGCGCATCAATTCCTGCTGTCGTTACAATTTTTTGTAAAATATTCGGCTCGGTCAAAAAATTTTGACCTAAGCTTTTCTTAAATGAAAAGCCGTGCTTTTTTAAAATTTCTTTCGTTCTTGAGGGTGTTGCTATATCTTTATTCACAGAGTCTCCTCGACTTTCTTCATCGCCGCGTGCAATTCTTCTTCCGTAATCCGAAACATGGCTAAACGCTTCTCCAGTTGTTTTGCGTTTGTATAACCGATGCGCAGTTCTTCTCCCAAACGTTCCCGTTTATCTCGGGCTTGAGCTCCCGCTATTAAACCATATTCCATCAGGGTTTGTCTAGGTATAATCGTACCTTTTGTTTCGATCGGTGTAACAACCTGCCTCAAAGCCTCAAGGATCGCCTCATCACTGGCATGTTCAACCCCTAAGCTTGCCCCTCGTTTAGCAGGAGCTGCCATTCTACGCGACAAAAAGGCATGCTTGGCATCGGGGATTTCCGCCATGATCGTTTTTCGAATTTTTTCCCCTGAAAAATCAGGGTCGGTAAAGACAATCACACCACGAGTATCTTGCGCGTGTTCAATTTGTTCCAAAATATCTTGATTAATCGCTGAGCCTCGTGTTTCGATGGTATCTACTTCTCCGAAGACTTCTTTCAATCGTTTGGTATCATCCTTGCCTTCAACGACAATAATTTCTTCAAATGCTGTCTCAGTCATGGGCACCAATCCTAAACAAGCGATGGGCATTTTCGGTTGTCTGCTGCGCAACGTCTGCTAACGATAGTTCCCGCAGTTCAGCTATCTTCTCTGCTACGTAACGAGTATACCCAGGTTCATTACGTTTGCCTCGGTAAGGCATCGGTGCCAAATAAGGCGCATCTGTTTCTACTAACAGCTTATCTAAAGGCACTGCCTTGGCAGCCGCTTGGACTTCTGGCGCATTCTTAAAGGTAACAACACCAGAAAAAGAAATGTGCATTCCTAAATCTAGGAAACGCTTGGCCCATTCATCATCGCCACTGAAGCTGTGCATAATCCCGCCGATAGACCGGATGTCTTCTTCCTTCAATACGTTGTAAGTATCCTCCAAAGCTTCCCGAGTGTGGATGCTGATAGGCAAGTTCATTTCTTTTGCAATAGCAATTTGACGACGAAAAACCTTGTCTTGTACTTCTTTTGGGTCTTCCATCCAATGATAATCCAAACCGATTTCACCTAAAGCAACTACCTTTGGCAAGGTTAATTGCTGGATCAGCTTTTCCTCTATCGCTTTTGTATAGCTGCCCGCCTCAGTAGGATGCCAGCCAATAATTGAGTAGATGCCTTCATAGGTTTGGCTAAGCTCTAAGCTTTTTTCAATCGTTGGTGTTTCAAAGCCTACAACAGCCATCTCTGTAACACCAAGCTCTTTAGCTCGCTCTACAGTTTCAGGAATTTCATCTTTAAATTGTTCCGCATTTAAATGTGTGTGTGAATCAAAAAGCATACATATTCGCTCCTTATATTTTATCTATGTCTTGTTATCCAAGTAGTAGTTTCTTGTCCGTTTACCATTTTACTACAATCTTCTAGTAAATGCAGAAATGGCCGATTTCTATAGGTAGTTTTAACTTATGGTGGATCAATCAGTACTCGTGAAGAGGATTAACTGGTGCTCAGTCTTTAGTCGGATGTAAGTTGAGCAGAAAGTTTCTATAATGATATAGAATGTCAGTTCGTTCGTTTAAAAACTGGCCATTTATTTCAACTATCTGAATTGGAGGCTTTTTATGCATAATTTTCAACGAGATTATCCGAATGCGGCCAAAGCTTTGAAGCAAAAATTCCCGGAAAAAGCGCCGTTAAGCAGTATCTGGCATTGGGTGGTTTTAGCGATTTTTAGTTTTCTGAGTGTCGCCACGATCCAGAATCAATTATGGACAATCGGCTTATTGATATTAGTCACAGCTTTAATCAAGGGCCCGGGATTAATCATTTGGGGCATCGCTTATTCTTTTCTGGTAAGTCTTTTCCCGCCATTAGGGATTGTTTTGTCAGCAATCTTTTTCTTGCTAAACATTCGTTTGTTAACTAGAAGCTGGCGCGTAAATATGATTACCACACTTTTTTATCTGTATCCGTTAGGTCTTAGTATTTTGCAGCACTTCACTGGGTGGAACGAGCATTGGCAAACCGCCTTGCTGCTGGTTCCAGGTCTAATTATTCTGCATGTCAGTCTTACGAAAGTCTACAGGTATCATCCAAATGCTCGTCAGGTTGCTTGGACCATTCTGGCCACCCCTTTTGAGCTATTGGCTTTATTATTGCCAAAACGCTTCAAAAATCGTTTCAAGGGTCCTGACTATCAAAAGAAACCCACTATCCATAAAACGACTCGCTTTTAGATACAGACACACAAAGATCCGCAAGCTCAAAAAACTTGCGGATCTTTTGTATATTATTCAAAATCCAACTGATCATTCAGCCGGATTTCATGTCTTAATTTTCGCATTGCTAAGACATACAAACTGCCGGTCAGTAAAACAGATACCGCATCAGAAAACGGAGCAGCGTACAAAATTCCTTCTAATCCCCAAACATTGGAGAAAATAAAGATTGCTGGTAGCAGCAGTAAAAATTGACGAGTAAGTGTCAAAATAATTGCGATTGTTGTTTTTCCAGTCGCCTGAAAATAATTTGACGCTACGATTTGAAAACCAATAACTGGCAGACAAGAGAACCAAGCCTGTAGTGCAAAGGAGCTAAAGGACATCAATTCTGGGTCCCGATTAAACATCGATACCAGCAGCTCAGGAGCTATTCGAGTAATAATCCAGCCAAGAACCACGATCGCTGTAGCAGAAGTAATCGCGATCTTTTGCGCCTGCCAAACCCGTTGAAATTTCTTCGCACCATGGTTAAAGCTGATAATTGGCTGCGTGCCTTGTACTAAACCAGTAATAGGCATTAAAAGAATCGTTTGGATACTGTTGACAATTCCCATACCAGAAACAGCAATATCACCACCATAAGTAGTAAGATTTACGTTTAAAGCTACATTTAACAGACTGTTAGCCAATTGGATAAAGAAAGATGGCAAACCAAGTGTGGTTAATCGAGTCGATGTCTGCCAGTTTAAGCGCATATTTCGGGCATGAATTTTATGATGACTGCGTTTGCCTAAAAAGTATGCTAAAATCCAAACCATTGAAATAAATTGGGACAAAATTGTTGCAAAAGCTGCACCAGCCATTCCCATATCAAATACATAAATAAACACAGGGTCCAAAACAATATTGACGCCGGCCCCCATAAACATTGTGATCATTGCCAGTTTAGGCTGGCCATCCGCTCGCATAAAATTATTCATGCCCAAACTAACAATTTGGAAAATTGCACCAAAGAAAATGATACGCATATACTCAATTGAATACGGCAGAACAGTAGCACTCGCACCAAAAAGTGTCAGTACCCGAGTTAAAAACAACTGTCCCAGCAGCATAAACAGCAATCCGCTGATGATTAACAAGCTAAAGGCATTCCCCATCGCCTCTTCCGCTTCTCGCACCTTTTTTTCACCCAAACGAATGGAAAACAAGGTCGCACCACCTACACCAAACAGCAATCCAATCGCAATCAAAATAATCATAATCGGAAAACCAATGGTAATTCCAGCCAGACCGTTTTGTCCCAGGCTGGGCGCATTACCGATATAAATTCGATCGACCACATTATACAGCGCATTGACAATCATTCCGATAATCGCTGGAATGGAAAATTGAATAATTAATTTTGACACCTTTTCTGTCCCTAACGGATTTTTACTTTCGTCCATTTTTTTCACCCTCGTGTTTTTCTACTTTTTCAACGATCTCCAGCAGGCTGTCATAAATAAACTGCTGCTGCTCTTCGTCAAAATCTTCCAGCAGGAACTGATTCCAGTCCTGCAGCTTTTCGACAATTGTTTGCTTGATGGCTTCACCTTTAATGGTAATTGAAACCACATTGCACCGCTTGTCCAGTGTATCTTTTTTCTTGGTGACAAACTCTTTGTTAATTAATGATTGCAGTGTGCGTGTGATCGATGCCTTATCCAGCTGCAGATAGTGGGCAATTTCTTCTTGCGAAATTTCGTTATGTTTATATAAATACATTAAGACTGCTTGTTCACTGGCCGTCAGATCATGCGGTGCCAGTGCGTCATTCAAATAGCCTTGATTTTTTCGATATAAAATAGAAATTAGACGCCCTAAGCTTTGTACCATGACTTCCCCTCCCTCTTCATACTAGAAATAATTAGTTGCGTTGTCAACTATTTTTCGCCCATGCAAGCATTAATTTTGTCGCTAAATTGACTATTTGTTACTATAAGGCTGAAGAAGTTCTAATTTATAACTATTATAGGAAGGAAGTGAGTCAAATGATGGCAACCAGAACCCCTTTTTTCAAAACAATCAGTCCCTACAAAGCACCAGAAGAATTATCTTTTTATTGTGCTTCAACGATGGTTAGTACCCATTTAATTACTTCCTATCAAAATACAAATGGTTCTTTGTTTTACATAGCAGAATACTTGTATGGCACTCCTGCCACGATGTGGACGAAACAGGACCTTAAAATCGCCGCAGCTTATTTGAATGCCAAAAATCTCGAACTATACTATCAATTAGATGACAATCACTTTGAAAAAATTACCTTGGACCGCTAACTTTCACCATTGTAAGATTGCATGGCTATTCTGTAAGTAGTTTCGTCCTGATTCTCTTGGTATGATAAATACAACAAATGAGAACAACAAGGAGGAAATGAAAAATGGATCAAGTCATGGTAACAGTACTAGCAATGGGTGCAATGTTGTTTGTCAGTGCTCTACGAAAAAAAAGAAGTATAAATAAATAGTGTTAAGACTGGCGAAGCCGGTCTTTTTTGTTATAATAGCCTGTAAAAGATTTTTTGGGAGGCTGACATGAAGCACACGTATTCTTGGAATGAGCATGAACTGACAACTAACAGGCAATTGCCAACTAAACCAAAGATTAAGCTGGCCGATGATCCTGAATTGCGCATGCAGCTGGAAATGACTTTGGAACAACTGCCTCATGCTTTAGTGGCTGAGTGGGCTCTGGAACAAGCATCAGCTTACTTACAATACCTAGATCCTCCACTTCAAAAGGACCCTAGAGTTCCTCAGTGTATAAACGTGCTGCAGCAACGAATTAATGGAGAATGCTCTGCTCACGTATTGAGACAAGCAGGTTTTACTGCAAATGAATTAGCACAGGAATCTTCCACTGATCTTAGTAAATATGCTGCCCGTGTCTTTGCTCAAGCAATCGCCAGCGGTCACATGCGAGGACATGCCTTAGTTTCAGCTGATTATGGTATCAAAGTAATGAATATCCTTTTTCCTAAGGATTTGTTGCAGGTTAGGCAGCAAAGAGAAACTCAATTGGCTTTGGCACGTCATTATTTAGCCAGTAAAAAAGAATAGCCTGAGCGCGACAACGGGGGCTGCCGTACTCAGACTATTCGAGTAAACTAGTTGCTTAAATCTTCACCATTCGTTTCAATGACTTTTTTATACCAGTCGAAGGATTTTTTCTTGCTGCGTTTCAGCGTGCCGTTTCCTTCATTGTCGCGATCCACATAGATGAAGCCATAGCGTTTCTTCATTTCACCAGTTCCAGCAGAAACTAGATCAATACAACCCCAAGTAGTGTAACCTAACAAATCTACACCATCTTCGTCTACTGCATCACGCATCGCTTGAACATGTGCTGCTAAATAGTCAATCCGGTAATCATCTTCCACATAACCATTTTCATCTGGAGTATCCACTGCGCCTAATCCATTTTCCACAATAAATAATGGTTTTTGGTAACGATCGTAAATGTCATTCATTGTGATACGCAAGCCAAGCGGATCAATTTGCCAGCCCCATTCACTTGCTTCCAAGTAAGGATTTTTTACTGAAGCAAAGATGTTGCCCTCTGTTTGTTCCAACAACTCTGGATCGGTGGTTGATACCCGAGAAGAATAATAAGAGAAAGAAATAAAGTCAACAGTGTGTGCTTTTAGTAATTCTTTGTCGCCTTCCTCCATTTTGATCTCGATCCCTTTACGTTCCATTTCTTTTAAAGCATACGCTGGGTATTCCCCTCGTGATTGTACATCGATAAAGAAGTAGTTTTCACGATCATCTGAACGAGAAGCCCAAACGTCTTCTGGTTTTGGCGAATATGGATAATAAGCGCCAGCCGCTAACATACAACCCACTTGGTTTTCAGGATCAACTTCATGAGCAATTTTAGTAGCGATTGCTGAGGCTACTAATTCATGATGGGCTGCTTGAAACTTGATTTGTTCAACATCGTCGCCTTCTTCAAAATAAAGACCTGCGCCCATAAATGGGGCATGCAGAATCATATTGATTTCATTGAAGGTCAACCAGTATTTTACTAAGCCTTTGTAACGCTTGAAGATGACATTACATAGATTCTCATAGAAACCAACTAGCTCGCGGCTGCGCCATGCGCCGTATTTTTCAACTAAGTGCATCGGACAATCAAAGTGAGTAATCGTTACTAATGGTTCAATCCCGTGCTTTTTGCATTCCTTGAACATATCTTCATAGAATTTTAGGCCTTCTTCATTTGGCTCTGTTTCATCACCCTTAGGGAAGATCCGACTCCAGGCAATCGATAGACGATAGGTTTTGAAGCCCATTTCCGCAAATAGCGCGATGTCCTCTTTGTAATGTGTGTACATATCAATCGCTTCTTTAGCTGGATAAAAATGCTCATCATCAAATTCAAACATTTTCTTTTGACCGGAGATGACTGGAAAACGATCCTTGCCAATTGGCACAACATCTACGTTTGCTAACCCGCGTCCGTCTTTATCATAGCCGCCTTCACATTGATTGGCAGCTGTTGCGCCACCCCATAAAAAGTCTTTTCTAAATCCCATTAATCAATTCCTGCTTTCTATACTTTTTCTAAGTCTAATTCACGTGCCACTTCATCCTGAACTTCGATGCCTTCTTTTTCCAGGCGTTCGATGGTTTCTTTGAAGTTTGGCAGATGTTCTTTGTGTGCAATAAATAATTCATCCATGATGCGTTGAGCTGTTTTACCCGAACGAACCATTGGATTGATAGTAAATGCTTGTAAGGCTGTGTTGTAATCACCGGTTACCGCTGCTTCAATGGTTAACAACTCCATTGCTTTCATAACCTGCAGCCAGCCGCGTTCAGCTGTTGGTAATTCGCCAAAGGCAACATTACGGGCTCCTTGTCCACCGATATACGCTGAAACTTCAACCACGCAGTCTGCCGGAAGATCTGGCACTGCACCATCGTTTTTCGTTGAAACGACCAATTGCGTATTTTTGTTCGCGTAGATCGAAGCGATTGATTCACAAGCTGCGTCAGAATAGTAAGCACCGCCGCGTTGACTTAATTGTTCTGGTTTGTAATCTAAGTTTGGATCTTTGTATAATTCAAACAATTCGGTTTCTGTTTTCTTCACCTGTTGGGCACGTGTACCGATCGTCTGGTACTCTTCTAATGCATGAGCAAGAGTTTCTTCTTCTTGGTAATAATAATGATGGTAACCACAAGGAATCATTTGCATTTGTTCTAGAATCTCTCTCGGGAATGGAATATCATGAATATTTTTCGGCATCCCTGTTTCGTCGCCTTCATACATTTTATTGATGATGTCCTGTGTCACATCTTTCCCGTGAGCATCTGTTACCTTATGCCAATGGAAATGATTCAAGCCAGCAAACTTGTAAATCAATTCATCCAGTTGTTTGCCCAACATTTCAGGTTCGATCATCTGTGCCATTACTGGAACATTACATAAACCGATCACTTTATCCCATTTTCCATAGCGAACGACCGCTTCAGTCACCATGCCGCTTGGGTTAGCGAAATTAATCAACCACGCATCCGGACATAAGCGTTTCATATCTTCAACAATTTCTAAGATGATTGGCACTGTTCGAAAGGCTTTGAACATTCCGCCTGCTCCATTGGTCTCTTGACCAAGCATGCCATAGTAAGCTGGAATACGTTCATCCTTAATGCGAGCTTCTAGTAACCCAACCCGGAATTGAGTGGTTACAAAATCGGCATCCTTCAACGCTTCTTCACGATTCAAGGTCATATAAATTTTTACATCGTAAGGTGAAGCATCCCACATCCGTTGCGCCATTTTGCCAACAATGTCCAATTTTTCTTTTCCAGCTTCAATATCAACTAACCAAATCTCACGAATGGGTAATTCATCATAGCGTTTGATAAAACCTTCCATTAATTCCGGAGTATAGCTGCTTCCTCCACCGATAGTCGCAATTTTAACACCTTGAGTCATTGAATCGTCTCCCTTGTTTTTATTTACAATATCATTATCAGATATGTAAACCTGCTATTCAATGGTAAACGCTTCGATTGCATCTGCGTTTACAAAAATTCACGAATCAGTCGATACATTTGTAAATATCGTTTCTGTTTTAAGGGATGAAAATCCATAACCCTATTCAAACGAATTTTTTTCATTTACAATAAGACTAATTATATTGTAAAAAGAGGTGTCTTCCATGTTAATTAGTGAAAAAATGAAGCAAACTGACTTTTCAGCTGCTGAATCAGCTTTGGTCGCTTATATCTTAGATAAAGGAATTGCTATTGATGAATTGACGATTAAAGAAATCGCTCAGGCAACATTCGTTCATCCTTCAACCTTAATTCGTGTGTCAAAAAAACTTGGCTTCGCCGGTTGGGTGGAACTGAAGACTGCCCTTCTAGAGGAACAAACCTATCTGCAAACCTATTTTGATACAGTCGATGCCAATCTGCCGTTTGATTCAATGGATGGCGTAATGACCATTGCCAACAAAATTGCGACGTTGGAGCGAACGACCCTTGATGATACCTTGAGTCTATTGAATCACGATAATTTGCAGGCAGCGAAACAGTTGGTGTTAAAGGCCAACCAGATCAAAGTTTTTGGCAGCAATGCTAATACTTTAATTTCGCAAGACTTCGCTTTAAAAATGCGTCGTATCGGTAAGAACGTTACTCCTTGCCAAACCCTTTATGAGACTGCCTATGAGGCGTATAACTGCCAGCCGAATGATTGCTGTATTCTTATCTCCTATACGGGAGAAAATGAAATGATTCTACAAACTGCTGAAATTTTAAAACAGGGCAACATTCCATTTATCGGACTAACCAGTATTGGAGATAATACGTTGGCGAAACTAAGTAATACCACGCTGCGTTTAACGACACGCGAACGACTCTATTCAAAAATCGGCAACTTTACCATCAATACCTCAATTTCCTATTTGCTGGATGTTTTGTACAGCTGTATTTTTGCTGAAGAGTATTCTCACAACCTTAACCATTTAATTGCTATTGGAGAAACCGTCGATACACGAAAGACAAGTTCTGAAATCATGGAGGAATCGCCGGAATTCCGTTTGCAATTTTCGGAATCATTTCGTCCGAATTAAAAAAGGAGGAAGTTTTCCTCCTTTTTTATTTATTCTAAGCTAATGCTGTAAGAATCTCGTCTTCTCCAGATACCTCTTTTTGCTCACAATCCAAAATATCTAAATAGTCTGCTGCATTGGTCACAATAATCGGTGTTTCTACACTGTAACCAGCTGAGATGATTGCGTCTAGGTCAAAGCTTACCAACTTGTCGCCTCGTTTAACTTTGTCACCTTGAGCAACATGTGCTGTAAAATATTTTCCATCTAATTGAACCGTGTCTAAGCCAATATGGATCAACAATTCCAATCCATTATCCGAAACTAACCCGATTGCATGTTTTGTTGGAAATAGAGTCATGACTGTTCCGTCAAATGGTGCAACAACTTCACCTTTTGTTGGATGGATTACTACCCCTTTACCTAATACACCTTGAGCAAAAGCTTGGTCTTTAGCCGTTGATAAAGGCATAACCGATCCTTCAATCGGTGAAGAAACATTTTCTTTACGGGTGGTCATCATTGGTTGTTCTTCTTTAATTTCTTCTACGGCAGTATCGTCTTTCCAGAAGAAGAAGGTCAATGCAAAGCCAGCTACTGAAGCAATAACAATTGCGATCAACGAATAATACATTCCACTCATACTTCCTGTTTGAGCATCAATAAACGTTGGAATTGCGAAAACCCCTAATGGCCCAACCGTATTTTGTGTAGTTCCCATTGCTGCTAGGAAAGCACCACTCAGTGCACCACCAACCATTGAATAAATGAATGGGCGCTTTTTCGGAAGAGACAAGCCATAGATCGCAGGTTCAGTTACACCGCAGATTCCTGAAACAACGGCTGGAATACAAAGCTCTTTTAATTTTTTATCTTTTAGTTTGAAATACATTGCAAACACAACAGCTGTTTGCGCGAAGCTCGCACCAAATGTTGCCACCAAAGCTGTCGCATAGCCCATATCTCCTAATTGGATAATGGCGATTGGAACAACACTCCAGTGCAAACCGAAAATAACTAATACTTGCCATAATGCACCTAGAACTAAACCAAACAATATTGGTGAGAAATTCATTAATGCATCGAAACTTGTACTCAAAATACCTGTTAGTGAGCTGATAATTGGACCAACTACTAAAAAGCCTAATGGTAGTGCAATCACTAATACGAAAAATGGAACGAAGAAACTTTGAATCACTTCTGGTAAAACTTTTTTAGCAACCTTTTGAACTTTGCTTCCCACCCAAACGATCAAGATCGCTGGAACGACCGAACTTGTATAGTTGTTTGCAATCAATGGAAGCCCCAAAAACGTTGTATATACTGGACTGGCAAACATTGTTCCTTCAAACAGGGTACGGATCGGCTCTCCAGCTTCGCTTAATGTAGCCAGCTGCAAAGCAGGGTAACACATAGCTGCACCGATTGCCATTCCCACATATTGATTCATGTTGAATTTTTTTGCGGCTGCTGCAGCTACTGCCACAGGCATCAAATAAAACAAGCCATCTCCGACTGCATTCAGGACCATATGGGTTCCTCCCAATGGATCCAAGACTTTCATTGCTAGAAGTAAAGAAACAAGTCCTTTTAACATCCCACATGCTGCTAATGCGCCTAGGAAAGGTTGAAATACAGAACTAATGATGTCAATCAAGCGATTAAAAATGTTTTGCTTTTCGCCGTCTTCAGTGACTGTTGCTTGGCTTAAGTTTGCTACCTCTGAAACATCTGCGTATACTTCTGGCACATGGTTTCCGATAACCACTTGATACTGACCGCCACTTTTCATGACTGTAACTACGCCGTCCATGTTTTTTAGAATCTCGTCATTTGCTTTACTTTCATCCTTTAATTTAAAACGCAACCGTGTAATACAGTGGGTCAAGCTGTTGATATTTTCTTTCCCGCCGACATTTGCGACGATCTTTTCTGCTAAATCATGGTATTTTCCCATGAGGTATTCCTCCCTTATGTTGTGTCGACCTTCTGAACGAGTCGAGCAATATGAATCGTTAAGTATAATTTCTCATCATTTGACATTGGATAATGGTATTTTTTCTGAATAAATTCTGCGATTTTTTCGACACATTGATAGGCGTTCTTATATTTCTTTTGAATGATCAACAGCAATTCATCATCGGTCTCATCACTCAACTGATTGTTGCTCATGATACGAGAAGCAAAGAATCGTAAATGGGTTGTGAATCGATAAAAATAGACCGAGTCTTCTTCAAACTGAACTTTAAAATAATAGCTGGTAATCTGGATAATCTCTTGCATCAATTCGGTTAGTTCATATACGTTCTCATTGTCAGCTTCGGTTTGAGCATTGACGAGGTGTAAAGCAATGTTGCCGGCTTCGTCTTCTCCTAAATCAATCCGATATTTCTTTTCAATCTCAGCAACCGCTTTCTTCCCAATAGCAAACTCTTCCGGGAAAAAACGTTTGATATCCCATAAAAGTAAATTGCGAATGCGAACGCCAGATTTTACTCGTTGAATCGCTGAATACAAGTGATCAGTAATCGAAATATAGAGTAGATCGCTCAATGGATCTTTTAAAACTTTTTTTGCTTCTTCAATAATGTCATTGGCCAATTCTAGATAAGTTACCGGAACGTCTTCCAATAATTCTTGCAGCTTTTGAGATAACTCATTGTTTGCTAAACGGTATTTCTTATCAATACATTCTTCTGAAATCTCATCCCCCACTTTTTTTTGAAAGGCTAGACCCCGGCCCATTACCACAATTTCGTTATTTTTAGAATCTGTGGCAATTACAACGTTGTTATTCAAGATCTTCTGGATCTGCATGTAAAGCTTCCCCCGTTCTACGCTGTACGTTGCAGAGAAATTTAGTAGCTTTTAAATTTTTCTCTCACTAAAATGATAGAGTTTTAAGTAATTGATGTCAATCTGATTTCCGATAATCAGTGTTCTTTTTTCACCTCCTGGAGAACAACAAAAAAACCCAATGAGCGTACGACAAATAAACTTTGTCTTACGTCATCAGGTTTAGCTTGTATTTAAACAATCACTATCCATCAGTGGTCTATTTAATTCATATTTATCTTAGCAAAGAGAGAAAACGCTGTCAACATTTTTTTGAAAAAAATTTTTTCGGTTGATTATCCATGGGAAGCATTGCCTTAGGTTTGACTCGTTTTTCAACAGAAAGAAAAAGGCTTGAAATCATGAAGATTTCAAGCCTTTTTGACTGTATTATCCAACAATAGAGCCATTCGGCATATCTTTCGGCGCCTCAACTACTTTCAAGCTGCCGTCAGGTGTTTCTGCTGACAAAATCATCCCCTGACTGATTTCGCCACGCATTTTGCGAGGCTTCAGATTGGCAACGATAACCAGTTTTTTACCAATTAACGAAGCAGGGTCAGCATAGAATTCAGCAATCCCTGAAAGAATCTGGCGGTCTTGCTTATCACCCGCATCTAAACGGAATTGAAGCAGCTTATCAGCTCCCTCGACCTTCTTACAGTCAATGACTTCAGCAACCTTCAATTCAACTTTATCAAAGACATCAAACTTAATTTCTTTGTCTTTGACTGAAACCAATTCAGTCTCTTCTGGGTTCCACTTGATAGCTTCTTCTTCCGGCTGACTGCCTTCAGACATTTTTTGTTTAATATAGGCAACTTCTTCTTCCATATCTAACCGCGGGAAGATTGGTTTGCCCTTAGGAATGACTTTGGTGTCTTCAGGGAATTCGCCAAAGTGAATTTTCTCTAATTGCATACTGTCAGGGTTTAGCCCTAATTGTTCAAAAATTTTCTTCGGTGTTTGTGTCATAATTGGCTGTAACAAAATGGCAACAATTCGTAAGCTTTCAGCTAAATGAACCATCACACTGTCCAGCTCTTCTTTTTTCTCTTCGTCTTTGGCTAAAATCCAAGGCTCAGTTTCATCAATGTACTTGTTGGCACGAGAGATTAATACCCAAATCTCAGCCAAGGCAGTATTGAATTCCATTTTTTCCATGGCTTCACGATAGCGACTAACAACATTCGCAGCCGTTGTTGATAATTCACTGTCAAATGGTGTCACTAAGGATTTGTATTTCGGTACAACACCCTCACAATACTTATTAATCATCGCAACCGTTCGGTTCAATAGGTTGCCAAGATCATTGGCTAGATCGTAATTTACCCGTGAGACAAAATCTTCTGGGGTAAAGACGCCATCTGAACCAAACGGTACTGCCCGCAGCAAATAGTAACGCAAAGCATCTAAGCCGTAGCGTTCTACCAACATTTCTGGATAAACAACGTTGCCTTTAGATTTAGACATTTTACCGTCCTTCATCATTAACCAACCATGACCAAAAATTTTCTTAGGTAATGGCAAGTCTAAGGCCATCAGCATAATTGGCCAATAAATCGTGTGGAAACGAACAATTTCTTTTCCTACCATGTGAACATCTGCCGGCCAATATTTCCGGAAGAGGCTGTCATCTTCTGAACCATAGCCTAGAGCAGTAATATAGTTCGATAATGCATCAATCCACACGTAAACCACATGCTCTGGATTGGCATTTACCGGAATCCCCCATGAGAAGGTTGTCCGCGAAACCGCTAAATCCTCCAAGCCTGGCTTGATGAAATTGTTAATCATTTCGTTTTTACGAGACTCCGGCTGAATAAATTCAGGATGCTCTTCGTAATAATTCAGCAGGCGATCCGCATATTTGCTCATCCGGAAGAAATAAGACTCCTCACGAACCAATTCAACTTCGTGTCCGCTTGGCGCTTTCCCGCCAATGACCTTGCCTTCTTCATCACGATAAACTTCATCTAATTGTGTTTCAGTGAAGTATTCTTCATCCGAGACTGAATACCAGCCTTCGTACTCACCAAGATAAATGTCTCCTTGATCTAACAGCTGATCAAAAATCTTTTTAACCCCTGCTTGATGATAGTCATCCGTTGTACGAATGAATTTATCGTAACTAATATCTAGGGTTTTCCATAGTTTAGTAATGTCTCCGGCCATTTTATCTACGTACTCTTTCGGTTCAACGCCTAATTCTTCGGCTTTTTTCTCGATTTTTTGACCGTGCTCATCTACACCCGTCAAATAGAATACGTCGTAGCCCATCAAACGCTTGTATCGAGCTACTGCGTCACAGGCAATCGTCGTATACGAATTTCCAATGTGCAGCTTACCGCTTGGATAATAGATCGGCGTTGTGATATAAAATGTTTCTTTTTCTGCCATGAGGCTCCTCCTTTGATCACAAATCGTTCCTTGCTAGTATACCACAATTTCTATTTACAGTAGGAGGTTTTTACTGTTACTACCGTATTACACCATCTTTAACAGCCGCCTCAGCCACCTTAAGAGTGATCGCTTCAACTACCTGTTTATCAAAAACTGATGGAATGATGAAATCGCTGGTCAAGCGTTCTTCATCAATGGAATCAGCAATGGCATGAGCCGCTGCTAATTGCATGTTCGGAGTGATCTTTTTCGCTTCAGCAGTAAACGCTCCTCGGAAAATCCCTGGAAAGGCCAAGACATTGTTGATTTGGTTCGGAAAGTCCGAACGGCCAGTTCCTACAATCGCTGCCCCTCCAGCAATAGCCTCATCATAAGTAATTTCGGGATCAGGATTAGCCATCGAAAAGATAATACCGCCTTGATTCATGGAGGCGACCATTTCCTTAGTCA
Organism: Candidatus Enterococcus ferrettii; assembly: GCF_017377655.1. Taxonomy (GTDB): domain Bacteria; phylum Bacillota; class Bacilli; order Lactobacillales; family Enterococcaceae; genus Enterococcus_A; species Enterococcus_A ferrettii. The sequence continues at coordinate 60,425 of NZ_JAFREL010000035.1, read as the reverse complement.
CCAAATTAGGTGCCGACACCCCAATAAAGACATCTGCTCCCTCAAAGGCTTCAGCCATCGTTCCGGTGAAATTCTGCGGCTGAATCAAAGCTAAAATCTCTTCTTCTACAAAGGTAGCATCCTTCATTCCTTCATGTAATGCACCAAATTTATTGAAGGCAGTGATCTGCTTAATCCCAAAATGAACCAGCATATGGATAATCGCACTGCCTGCAGCACCCGTTCCAGAAACAACCACCTTCAAGTCTTCTGGCTGTTTCTTCACCAGCTTCAAGGAATTAATTAGAGCAGCAGTAACAGTTACGGCTGTTCCATGCTGGTCATCATGAAAGACAGGAATATCCAAGGCTTCAATTAGCGCCCGTTCAATTTCGACACAGCGAGGAGCGCTGATATCCTCTAAATTGATTCCCCCAAAGGTGGGTGCCATCGCTTTAACAATCTGGATGATCTCTTGTGGATCCTTGGTATCCAAACAAATGGGCACGGCATCAATATCAGCGAATTCCTTAAACAGCAAAGCCTTGCCTTCCATTACCGGCAAAGCAGCCTCTGGTCCGATATCTCCTAAACCTAAAACAGCAGTTCCATCGGTAACAACAGCCACTGTATTGCCCTTCCAAGTATAGTCATACGCTTTGCTAACATCCTTTTGAATTTCGCGGCAAGGCTCAGCCACGCCAGGTGTGTACGCTAAGGATAAATCATGACGATCTACTACTTTCGCCTTTGCTGCAATCCCAATTTTCCCCCGCCATTTTTTATGGACTTCTAAGGCCTCTTCATAAATGTTCATCTGTTTTCTCCAATCATTTTTTCGGGAAGTACCCACTGATCATATTCTTCTTCAGTAACATAGCCGAGTGCCAGCGCAGCCTCCTTCAAGGTAGTTCCTTCATTGAAAGCTTTCTTGGCAATTTCTGCCCCTTTATCATAACCAATGTGGCTGTTTAAAGCCGTTACCAGCATTAACGAATTGGAAAGCAATTCTGCCATCCGTTCTTTATTCACGGTGATTCCGACTAAGCAGTGTTCGGTAAAAGATTCTAACGCATCACTTAATAAGCGAATACTCTGCAAGAGATCAAAGACTATTACCGGTAAATAAACGTTCAGTTCAAAATTCCCCTGTGAAGCAGCAATCCCAATAACGGCGTCATTCCCCATCACTTGTATAGCAACCATTGACAAAGCTTCACATTGGGTTGGATTCACTTTACCGGGCATAATTGAACTGCCAGGTTCATTGGCAGGAATCGAGATTTCTCCCAAGCCACTGCGAGGACCGCTAGCCAGCCACCGAACATCGTTGGCCATTTTCATGCAATTTGCTGCGAGTGCCTTCAAAGCACCGCTGACAAATACAACTGCATCACGATTCGCTAAGGCATGGAATTTATTTTCTTCACCAATAAAATGAATCCCAGTTTCCACATGCAACGCTTCTAAGAAGGCTTCCTCATAAGCTGGTGAAGCATTTAGACCCGTTCCAACAGCGGTTCCGCCAATTGCCAGCTGCTTTAATTCAGCTAGACTTTCAATCAACATTTTGCGGTTACGTTCCAAACCAACCCGCCAGCCGCTGATTTCCTGAGCGAAAGTAACCGGCGTCGCATCCTGCAAATGCGTGCGACCGATCTTAATAACTTCACGATTCGCCTCTTCTAGCTCCTTTAGCGCAGCTACGGTCTTTTCAATCATTGGCAGCAGTTTTTTTTCAATTGATAAGGTCCCTGCCACATGAATAGCGGTAGGAAAGACATCATTGGAGCTTTGTGACATGTTTACATCATCATTCGGATGGATCTGTAATGTGCTGTCACTAGCTAAATGAGCAATCACCTCATTCGCGTTCATATTACTTTGCGTTCCACTGCCTGTTTGCCAAACAACTAAAGGAAACGCATCCCAGCGTTGTTCTTTCAACAATTGATCCGCTGCTGTTTTAATCGCTTCTGCTTTTTCATTGGATAATTTACCAGTGACCTGATTAGCGGCAGCCGCAGTTTTTTTGACTAATACGAGGGCCTCCAGCAATTCAGGCGGCATTTTTTCGCCTCCGATTTTGAAATTTTGACGGCTGCGTTCAGTCTGTGCTCCCCATAACGCATCCACCGGTACGTCAATTTTTCCCATTGAATCTCGTTCTATTCGTGTCCGCATTAATTCCATTGCTCCTTTGACTTTTTTTCAATTATCACCTATTTCTGGTATTTTTGATAGTTTTCCTTGCAAAAAAGACCCAAAACCTTTGGGAAAGTTCGGGTCTAGGAACATTGAAAAACAACTGAAGACTATTCTTCAAAATTCATTTGCTGCTTTTACTTCATCAGAGATCAAAAGATCAAAAAAAAGAGAAGAACTCTCTATAACGAGTATTTTCTTCTCTTAGACGAACTGCTTACGACGCTTTTCTCTTATTGTACCAAATCCAGGTACCTGCGGATCCAGCAACAACCAATAATCCTGCAAAACCATATGCAGCAACTTTTTCACCCGTACTAGGGTATTGCTTTTTATTGCTGACTGGCTGTGCAGTGTGAGTAATCACACCTGTTTGGTTTTCTTTACCGTCAGTTCCCGTTTTCCCATCAGTTCCAGCGCCAGTTTTTCCTGGATCTCCTTGGTCGCCTTCATCCCCCTTTTGGCCATTCTGACCGTTCTGTCCATTTTCACCATCTTTTCCATCTTCGCCGTCTTTGCCCGGCTCTGGTGCTGGTTTGTTCAGTTCATTAAACTTGGCTTCTGACATTGGAATAATCCGATCCTGAGACAGCTCAACTTGATAATCATTTAGGTCAACATTGTTTTCATCCAATACTCTTAATTTAGTTGCACTTTGCAAGTAATTAATTAGAACACTATCTAAGGAAGGACCCTCTTCTCTCGATCCACCTAACATATCATAGCCGTCTCCACCTGCGGCAAGGAAATCATTCGTTGCCATGTTGTAGGTTTTCTTACTGTCGAGTTTCTCAAATTCTTGCGTTTTGCGATTGTAAATCTCAATTTGAAGAACTCGCTCTCCCACTGAGGCATCGGTAGAAGCTTTTTTATTGGAATCATAATAGAATTTCACTGATTTAGAAATATGCAGGAATCCGCCATTGGCACCTAGCAATGGTTGCCCTGCTTCATCTGTGATAACATTTCCACCAGCATCCTTTTGTGCCTCTGAACGAACAGAGTATTCAAACATTTCTTTTATTTGCGAACCCTTGACCTTAATTTGAGAAATACTATTTCCAAAAGGTAGGACTGCAATAATATCTCCTCTAGTAATCGGTCCTGCTTCAATATTTTCACGAATTCCGCCACCGTTCATCATGGCAAAATCAGTTGGTTCGCTAAAGCCTTCTTGTCCATAAGCCCACATGGCATCCCCGATTAAATTGCCTAAGTTGGTTTCGCGAGTACGAACATTTTCGCGTTGTCCATTGAAGAAAATCGTATTATTTGGAATCAGTACTTCACTGTTTGCGACATCGAATTCATCTTTAGCAGCTTGAACTAAAGCAGCAACTGCCGCATTCGGTTCATAACTGCTTAAGCTAGCGTATGAATGTAAAACAGCCGTACTTTTTTCGGGATCTGCTACGTCCACTGTTACTTCTCCTATATTGTTCAAATAATTCCCGGTTTGAGCATAAAGAACCTTGCCAAAACGTTGTTCACTTTCAGTGTGAGAGTGTCCATCTAAAAAGACAATATTTTTATCCGTGTAGGCCTTGTCTAACTCTTTTGCTACATAATCACCACACCATTTTGTTGGAGTCGTTTCATCAATTCCTAAATGACCTGCTACAACAAAGACATCAATTCCTTGACTATCCAAGCGGTCGATCTCTGCTATCGCTGATTTTAATGGATCATCAAAGGTTACTCCTTCTACATTTTTCGGATGAGTTTTCACTGCTGTTTCAGGCGTAGTTAACCCGATAATAGCAAATTTCTGGCCATTTCTTTCAACCACCGTCGAAGCTTCAAAGGCTGGCTTCCCATCCTTATAAGTATTGGCTGAAAGGATTGGGAAATTCAACAAATCCTTGTATTCCATCGCTACGTCATAGCCAAAATCAAATTCGTGGTTTCCTACCACCATCGCATCATAGCCAACTTCATTCAGAACCTTAGCCATTTGACGACCCTCAGAATAATTAGAAATCGGCAATCCTTGGAAAACATCGCCGACATCAATCATCAAGGTCGGTGCAAGCGACTCTTTGGCTGTTTTCAGCTTAGCCATTCCTAAGGTTTTGTTCCCAGCATTTTCTTCCAAACGGCCATGAACATCATTGGTGTGCATGATCGTTACCGGCTGAGAAGCCCCTTCTGCTGCCAATGCCTCCCGAATATCTGCTTTAGTAATCGGAACGACATTCGGTGTACGTCCGTCTGCGGATGGTTTGATTGTAAGTTTGCCTTCATCTACCAACCGCTTCGCCAGATCTCGCCAGTTTTGTTCAAAGTTGGTTCCTACAACTTCCCAGTTATCCTCTAATTCTTTGGCTGGATCAATCGTTCCTTTGTCTTTGATATATTCAACAATTAGGCCTCGCAGGGTTTGGGGATCGGTATTCAAGACTAAACTATCTGGAGCCAAAATACCTGAGCCAACTAACCCTTCATAGCGATAGTTGTTAATGGCAATCGTAAATTCTTTGGCTGGATCCACAGGTTGACCGCCGATGGTTGCTGTCACACGCTCACCCACGGGCTTGGAAACATCAATCACGTAATCAACACCTGAAAATATATCGTAATTGTACACACGAATTTCTGGATTAAAGCTTAATGTAACATCTCCCGGCTTTGGTGCATTGTAATAAGCCGCTTGATTTTCCATGTATTTCAGCAGGTTTTCGCCAGTAATTTTGGCCTTAACCAAGGTGTTGGGATACTTGTAAATATCAAAAACATTGGAATAGGTCAAATCACCTGCTGGCAGCTTGCTGTCTGCTTTAAACAAGGCTGAGGCTGATAAATCAGCACCAGTAACAGAACGCTGAACATTATTAATTAAGGAAATCATTGCTGTTGGCTGCAGCTGTGCCTCTGGAATGCCTTTGATCTCTTCTTTTGGCAAGAAATCACCCGTAGCTTTACCGATAACAGCATCAATAAATTCTTTGGTCTTGTTATGATATTCTTCCGTTTCTGCCTTTAGCTGAGTGTCTGCTGGGTATTTAGTCGTATCAACAATTTGTGAAGCTGAGCTTTTGACTACCCACTGATCAGCTTCCTTTGCGACATCCAAATCAATTCGCATCATTTGTGTGCCAGTATCCTTGGGTCCAGCAATTGGAATTTGCTTGCCATCTACGCCAGTGACGGTCTCTGCAAATGAGCGATGATCGTGTCCCAGCAAATAAGCATCAATCCCACGAACATTGTTAATTACGGTATCAGCAGCTGCAGCTGGATCGTCGTCCTGTCTTCCCGCATGGATTGAAGCTACGATGACATCGGCGCCTTTTCCTTCCAGCTCTTGAACCGCCTTCTCAGCGCCGTCCTTTAGCGCGGCGAATTCTAGACTAGCAACCTTATCTCCATCCCACTGAGGAATATGCGGAGTAGTTAACCCAATAATCCCTACCTTTATATCCGATGTGCTATCGCCATCTAAATCTAATTCCTTTACGATTGTACTGCCAACAAAATTGCTGCCGTCAGCCTTCTTATAGGTATTCGCCGATAAAATTGGAAAGCTTGCTTCCGACTTTATTTTTTCAATTAATGGCAAGCCAAAGTTGAATTCATGATTTCCTAAAACCATTGCATCGTATTTCATGTAATTCATGGCCTTAATCATCGGGTGTGCCTTGTCTTTATAACCTTCCCTGGTGTTATATAGGTCATCCGTTAAAATCGTTCCCTGAATCATGTCTCCGTTATCAATCAGGACCGTTCCATTTTCGTTTTGGCTGCGGGCGGCTTGCACTGCGCTGCTCACTTGAGCCAGACCTAATGGTGTCTCCTTATTATCCTCATAAGAATAATTCCACAGCTGTCCATGGACATCACTTGTACCTAAAATAGTTAATTTTTTAGTGCCTGTATCAGCAGCTGCTCGCGAAGTGGTTTCTTTTTCGCTAGAGGCTGTTGTTTGCTCCGTCTCATTGCCGACTGTTTGACTCGTTTTTATTGCTGACTCTGCTGTTCCTTTTTCCTTAGAAGAGCTAGCCGTCGTTTGCTCTATTTCAGACGAAGCCTGCGAAGACGTCTCTTCTGCCAAGCCTATTATTGGTGCAGATGTCCCCATCAGCAGCCCCGTTACTAAGGCAATATGCCACACTTTTATAAACCGCTTCCATTTTTGCTCTTTCATTTTTTTCCTCCTTCAAAGAAATGTACTTTTAGTTTATCAGGTGACGAATGGCAGGACTAGTTTTTTTGTTGATTTTCTTAGCAAAAACTCATTTTTTCTTTCTTGTTTCGTTCTTTTTTGCAACGTTTTTGTATTAATGATATTTCTTACTAAGAAAACAAGTTTCCGAAAAATCATAATCAAGTATCAGGCCTGAAAGAAATCTTCTTCTGCTTGTAAATTTAACAAAAAGACAAAGCACTCAAATTTGGTATATGATTAGATGAACTTTACTTGAAAAGGAGCGTTGATCCGATGAAGGGCAAATATCAAATCCATCATATGAAAAAAAATTATCCCGTTAAAGTTATTCCTCATAACATCTTTTTGGAAAAAGGACGAACCCATGATTCGCTTTCGCTGCACTGGCACCGGAGCTTGGAGTTTGTTTTAATCTTGGGTGATCCTATGATCATATGGAAGGAAGGAACAAAACATCAATTAAAGCATGGGGATTTGTTGATGATTAACAGTGAAGAAAGCCATGAATTTTTGCTGGAAAACAATGGCAACTACCAAGGAGTCACCTTGATTGTTTCCTACGAATTCTTAAAAAAGCAGATTCCCCAGCTGGATCACTATATGTTTTATTTGGAAAAGTCTGATGAACGGACGGATCAATTTACAGAATTATTGGTTTCACTGCGCGACATTTATCTGTCAGAGGACCCTTGGGCTACCTTTTTGCTGCAAAGCAAAGCCAGTGAAATTATGTATCTACTCTTTTCTCACTGCCTGCAGGAGCATCAGATTTCCACTCAACAATCTAAATACGCTCAGCGGTACAAGACTGTTATCGGATACATCAATGCTCATTTTACTGAACCGATTACCTTAGCTGAAGCGGCTGCTACGGTTCATTTGAATCCAGAATTCTTTTCCCGCAACTTTAAATCCTATATCGGTATTTCCTTTAAGGATTATTTGAAAAAGGTTCGTTTAAATAAAGCGATACGAGAATTGCTGACCACTGAAAAAAATTTAACTGAGATCGCTTATACTAGCGGATTTGCTGACCACAAGGCCTTTATCAATGCTTTTAAGGCAGTCTATGCTGCAACTCCCAGCCAATATCGAAGACAATTCAAATCAGCAAAATCAAAAAAAGAAGATTAGCCTTGTGTTTATCGAATAAAATATCTTAAAAAAGTCAATAATTGCCAAAAATCTACTCAATAATCGGAAAGCATCTTCTGCTGATTCTCCTTATAATGAGAACGTATTCATACAAAGGAGGAACAAACCATGGCAGATAATAAAAATCTTGCAAAAATGATTATTCAGCATGTTGGTGGTAAAGATAACGTTCGTTCGCTGACGCATTGCTTCACACGGTTGCGATTTGTGTTAAAGGATGAGGAAAAAGCCAATACTGACTTGTTGAAGCAATCGGAAGATGTGGTCGATGTAATTCAACAGGGAGGCCAATATCAGGTCGTTATTGGCATGAAGGTAGAAGCCGTGTATTTGGAAGTCATGAAACGGTTGGATTTGGCAGCTGAGCAGGAAGAGGAGCCTGAAGAATCTGCGGAGGACAAGTCTTTGTTTAATCGTTTCGTGGATACGATTTCCGGAATTTTCATGCCGCTTTTAGGCTTGTTGACAGCCTGCGGGATTATTAAAGGAATTTTGGCAATCTTGTCTGTTTCGGGATTGTTAGCGGTAACTGACGGTACCTATGTCATTTTGAATGCGGTCGGCGATTCTCTGTTTTACTTTTTCCCGATCTTCTTAGCGTATACTGCTGCTAAGAAATTCAAGGTGAATGAGTTCACCGGAATGGCCATCGGAGCCACAATGATTTATCCAGCTATCATTAATTCAATTACTGAAACACCCCTTGAAACTTTATTTTCGGGAACCATTGTTGAATCCAATGTATTTTTAACCTTTCTCAAAATACCTGTTTTATTAACCAACTATTCTTCAACGGTTATTCCCGCCATTTTAGCTGTTTGGTTTGCTTCCATCATTGAAAAGCAGGTAAAAAGAATTGCTCCAGCACCCGTTAAAAATTTCTTTGTGCCACTGGTTACCTTGCTGATTGCTGTACCGATTATCTTTATTGTCATTGGACCTTTAGCAACCTGGGCTTCTACTATTATCGGCACTTTTGTACAGGTACTTTATAATTTCAGTCCGGTACTATTTGGTGCTTTTGTTGGCGGCTTCTGGCAAATTTTCGTTATGTTCGGAATCCATCAAGGTATGATCCCGATTGTCATCAACAATTTAGCAACGCTTGGTTACGATACGATTTTTGCGGCTACCTGTACAGCGTCATTTACTCAATTAGCGATTTTGATCGCAATTGTTATTCGTACCAAAAATAAACGAATCAAAAATACTGCTACTGCTGCCATTTTCCCAGCTATTTTTGGAATCACTGAGCCGGCAATTTATGGTGTAACCCTGCCATTGAAAAAACCATTTATTATCAGCTGTGTCTCTTCTGGGATTGGCGGAGCCTTAGCAATGGTACTGGGAGTAAAATTCTACCAAATGGGTGGTCAGGGAATTTTTGCCTTTCCTTGCTACTTGAATCCAGCTTCTGGTGACTTTACTGGTATTTGGATGAGTGTGATCGCAATAGGTATAGCGATGATTATTTCTTTTGCAGCAACCCTGTTCTTGTACCGCGATGTTACTGAGGAAAAACAAGAGGAGAAAGTGGCCTTAGAAGAAGCTTTAACTGAAAAATAAGTAGATAAAGAGGAATAGTATGATTGATTTGACAACAAAGCCATTTAACCTGACATATAAACAAATTGCTACAGTAAAACAAATTGCTGCTCAGCTTTCTTTAACAGAAAAAATTGGCCAGCTGTTCTGTCTTCATGGTGATTACCGCAACACTGATGAAATTAAGCAAGTGATTGCTGATTATTCGCCGGGAGCCATGATGTATCGACCAGGCGAAAGCCAGCAAATTCAAGGAATCCATCGCCTCATTCAAAAAACCAGCTCTGTTCCCCTGCTGCTGGCTGCCAATTTAGAAGCTGGCGGTGACGGCATCGGCAACGATGGTACTTTTTTTGGCCGAGCCATTCAGGTAGCTGCTGCCAAGGATGAAAAGCATGCCTACCGGCTGGGTAAAGTTGCCGGTTCAGAAGGAGCAGCAGTTGGCTGTAATTGGGCCTTTGCTCCAGTAGTGGATATTAATTACAACTTTGCGAATCCGATAACCAACGTTCGTACCTTTGGCTCTAATGCTGCCCGAGTGAAAGATTTAGCGTTGCAATACATCAAAGGTTGTCAGGAAGAAGGCGTTGCGGTATCGATCAAGCACTTCCCTGGCGATGGTGTGGATGATCGTGACCAGCATTTGCTTACTTCAGTAAACAGTCTTTCTGTTGAAGAATGGGACCAAACCTATGGTGTCATTTATCGGGAATTAATCGCGGCTGGAGCAAAAACTGTAATGGCGGGGCATATTATGCAGCCAGCTTATAGTCGAAAAATAAATCCTAAGATCACCGATCAAGATATTTTACCGGCCTCCCTCTCGCCGGAGTTATTGCAGGGATTGCTGCGGGAAAAAATGAATTTTAACGGATTAATCGTTACAGACGCTACCAACATGGCTGGCTTTTCAAGCTGTGGTAAACGCAGAGAACTGTTGCCTCAAGCGATTGCTGCAGGCTGTGACATGCTTTTATTCACACGGAATCTCGCTGAAGATTACACATCAGTGATGGCTGGCTATCAAACGGGAATTATTTCTGAGGAACGTTTAGAGGAAGCAGTGCTGCGGATTTTAGCTACCAAAGCAGCCTTAGGTTTATTCGATAAAGAAGAAGTCGTTCCTGATACTCAGGCTTTGCAGGTTTTACGCAGTGCTGAGCACCAAAAGTGGGCTTATGAATTAGCGGATGAATCGATTACTTTAGTCAAGGATACACAACAGCTCTTGCCAATTTCAGCAGCAGACACGCCTAAGGTACTAGTCATTGTCTTAGGTGATGTTGTCAGTGCCAGCGGCAAGCCGCCGGTTAGTCAAGACTTCCTTCAACACTTAACCCAAGAAGGCTTTGAAACGACTCTTTTCCAAAAAGAGCTTCATGGTGACTTGTTAGCCCGAGGAACTGTTGAGGATCTAACTGGTGCTTTTGATTTGGTGATCTACTTTGCCAATATTAAGACAGCTAGCAATCAGACAACCGTTCGTATCAATTGGCTGCCACCAATGGGCTTGGATGTGCCGTGGTTCGTAGAGGAATTACCCACATTATTTGTTTCGATAGCTAATCCCTATCATTTGCAGGATGTGCCCATGATTAAAACCTACATCAATGCCTATACAGCCAATGAATTTAATCCTAAAGTATTAGTGGAAAAGCTGGTAGGCAAGTCAGCATTCAAGGGCATTAGCCCGATTGATCCATTTTGCGGCTATTGGGATGCAAAACGATAATGAAAATGATGGTCAGGGAGCTTTTCGTTCCCTGACTTTTTAAAGGAGCAGACAAATGATTAACGGATTCATTTTTGATTTGGATGGTGTATTGGCGGATACTGCCCCGTTGCATTTTATGGCTTGGCAGAAGCTGGCAGCTGAGTTGAACATCTCAATTGATTTAACCTTCAATGAACGCTTAAAGGGCATTAGCAGAAGAGATTCATTAGAATTGATTTTGGACCATGGAGGGCAAGCAGCTCACTTTACTGAAGAGGAGAAACAGCAGCTGGCGGACAGAAAGAATCGCCACTACTGCCAGTTATTGGAGCAGTTGACTGCTGAAGATTTATTACCTGGCGTACACCCCTTTTTGCAAGCGGCTAAAGAAAAAGAAATACTTTGTGCTGTGGCTTCAGCCTCTCATAATGCCCCACACATTTTAAAACAACTGATGGTTACGGACTTTTTTGCAGCCGTAGTCGATCCAGCAAGCTTAAGTAAAGGAAAGCCAGACCCAGAAATTTTCTTGAAGGCTGCAGCAGCTCTCAATTTAGGGGTTCAAGAAGTCGTGGGCTTTGAGGATGCACAAGCTGGAATTGAGGGGTTACGGACAGCAGGCATATTTGCAGTCGGTATAGATCCAAAGGGGCAGCTGAAAAAAGCTGATTTATTGGTACCTTCCTTTACTGAATTATCACCCGACTTATTCAATAAATACAAAAAGACTTGAGAAACCCATTTCTGAGTTTCTCAAGTCTTTTATTTATCTCTCGTATCAAAAATGATAGTTACAGGTCCATCATTAACCAGTGCCACATCCATGTCGCCGCCAAATTCGCCAGTTTCTACAATCAACCCCTGCTGACGCAATCCCTCATTGAAATATTCATAAAGAGGAATCGCCGTTTCTGGTCGAGCCGCCTTAATAAAGCTGGGGCGGTTGCCTTTTTTCGTATCAGCATACAGGGTGAATTGAGAAACACTCAAAATACTGCCTGCTACGTCTTGAATATTCTGATTCATTTTTCCTTCTGCATCTTCAAAAACCCGCAGCAAAGGAATCTTTCGAATTAAATAATCTGCATCTTCTTGGGTATCCTCTTCATGAATGCCTAATAGAATCATAAAACCTTTATCGATCTTACCGATTATCTTTTTGTCAATGGCAACTGACGCCTGACTCACCCGTTGAATTACTGCTCGCATCAGGGGCCTCCTTATCCTTTTGTACGTTTCACACTATATACATCGGGAACTGTTTTAATTTTATCTACTATAGAATAGAGATGATTCAAGTTTTGAATCTTGATGGTTAAGCGGATCATTGCCATCTTGTCTTTTGAAGGCTTGGCTTCTACGCTAACCAGCTGCTTAGTCATTCCACTAACAATATTCAATATATCGTTTAGTAAACCATCCCGATTAAAGCCATAAATTTCCAAGTCAGCATTGTAGTCCTGCTTAATATTGGACGTATCTTCCCATTCAACTTCGATCAATCGTTCTTGGATGTCCTTTTGCTTAGTGATGTTTGGACAATCGGCACGGTGAATCGAAATTCCCCGACCTTTCGTAATATAGCCGACAATATCATCACCTGGTACTGGGTTACAGCAGTGACTGATACGAATCAGCAGATTATCGATTCCTTGAATCACAATTCCGCCTTCATGGCGAACCTTGATTTTTTCGGGTTCTTTTTTGGCTGGCTGATTAACCAGCTCATCCACCGCTTCTTGCTTCTTCTGTTTCATTTGTTCCCGGCGTTCTTTTTCCGTCAAGCGATTAGAAAAAGTTAACGCACTCAATTCTCCAAAACCAATCGAGGCATATAGATCATCTTCGCTATGGAAATTAAATTTATCCAGCGCCTTTTGCAGCTTGTCTTTTGTTAAGACTTCTTTTGGAACAAAGCCCATATCGTTCAGACATTTAATTACGGCTTCGTGACCTTTCGTAATATTTTCTTCGCGATCCTGAGTTTTGAAGAATCGTTTGATTTTATTCCGAGCCTTGCTGGTTTTCACCATACTTAGCCAATCACGACTTGGTCCAAAGGAATTTGGCGAGGTCATAATTTCAATGATATCCCCGTTTTTCAGCTTGTAATCCAGCTGAACCATCTTGCCATTTACCTTGGCACCAGTCGTCTTGTTTCCAACGTCGGTATGAATGCTAAAAGCAAAGTCCAAGGGTCCTGAACCTTTTGGCAGCTCAGTCACATCACCTTTAGGGGTAAACACGTAGACTTTATCGCTGAAGATATCGCCCTTAACACTTTCCATAAACTCAGAAGCATCATAGCTTTCATCCTGCAGCTCCAAAATTTCCCGGAACCAATCCAGCTGCTTGTTGTCATTGCCTTCTTCTAATTTCTCTGTCTTTCCTTCTTTATAGGCCCAGTGAGCCGCAACCCCGAACTCGGCAATTTGATGCATGTCATGGGTTCGAATCTGCACCTCTACTGGATTCCCGCTGGGGCCAATGATCGTGGTATGCAGCGACTGATACATGTTGGCCTTTGGCATAGCAATGTAATCCTTGAAACGGCCAGGCATTGGCTTCCATTTTGTATGGATGGCCCCTAATACAGCGTAACAATCCTTGATGGAATCAACTATTACTCGAATAGCCAGCAGGTCATAAATTTCATCGAACTGTTTCTTTTGATCCCGCATTTTCCGGTAAATGGAATAGATATGCTTCGGTCGGCCATAAATATCGCCTTCAATTTCCAGTTCATAGGTAGCTTTCTTAATTTCTTCAACCGTTTCCTTAACGTAGCTTTCCCGTTCCTCACGTTTGCTTTGCATCAGGTGGACGATTCGGTAATACTGCTTTGGATTCAAATAGCGCAGCGCCGTATCTTCCAGCTCCCACTTGATCCGGCTCATCCCTAAGCGATCAGCCAACGGTGCATAGATTTCCAAGGTTTCACGGGCAATTCGCCGCTGTTTGTCATCCCGCAGGTAACGCAAAGTGCGCATATTATGCAGTCTATCCGCCAGCTTAACCATGATTACTCGTAAATCTTGCGCCATAGCCAGCAGCATTTTTCGGTGATTTTCTGCTAATTGTTCTTCATGGGATTTATATTTAATCTTCCCTAATTTAGTTACCCCATCAACCAATGAAGCAACATCAGAACCAAATTCTTTCTGCAGATCCTCCAAGGTAACCTCGGTATCTTCCACTACATCATGTAAAAAACCTGTTGCAACGGTATGAGGGTCCATATGTAAGTCTGCTAGAATCCCAGCCACTTGAATCGGATGAATAATGTATGGCTCTCCAGATTTTCTGATTTGTTCTTTATGTGCTTCAAAAGCATATTCATAGGCCTTCTTTACAAATGCCACATGCTCTTTACTCATATAGCCTGCGACCAGCTCAATCACGTCTGGTCCAGTTAGTTCTACATCTTTTGCCATCAGACATCCTCCTCGGGACGTATTTTTTCTTCGTGTCTGGCATTATATGAATCCCATTAAAGAACCTGATTTCCTTTGTTGATGGTCCTGGTAAAGGCCACTTTTCGTGCAGGGAATCTTTAATGTGATTCATATAGTTATTTTTAAATAATTGTTTCTATTATACAGACATGTCTTAGTCATTTCAATCAATCATTAAGTAAATCGTAATAAAAGCCCACCGCACTCATGACGTACAACGGAGCGGTTTCCGTGCGTAAAATTCTAGGGCCTAACCCGCAAAGTTTTGCGCCTGCTTGCTGGAAGCTTTCTATTTCTTTGGGTGAAAAACCGCCCTCTGGACCAAAGATCACTAGAAGCCTGCTGCCAAGGGTTGCATTTTGCAAAGTTTGCACCAGTTGAGCCTGCTCTCCCTGTTTGGCCGATTCCTCATAAGCAATCAACACTTCATCATACTTCGCAAAAGCTGAAACCAGCTCTTTTTCACTGGCTAAAAATGCTAGATGAGGTAAAAACTGACGATGCGATTGTTCAGCAGCTTCTTGAATAATCTTGTTTAAGCGCTGCTGTTTCTTTTGCTGCTTTTTGTTGTCCCATTTGACTACTGAAGTGTCAGCTGGAAAAGCTAAAAATTCATGGGCACCCAACTCCGTTGCTTTTTGGACAATCAGTTCTAATTTCTCTCCCTTGGGCAGACCACTAGCAAGAGTAACTTTAACTGGCAGCTCACGGATGAAGCTCTCCTTTTCAATTTCTTTCAATTGGACACTTTCAGAATCAATGGCAGTAATTTCAGCCTTGATAGCGGTTTGATCGTTAAACACTAAGAAAACGGCAGCTCCAGCAGTCATTCGCATCACTCGCAGCATGTGATGGTGAGGTTCACCAGTCAGCTGAACGTTGGGTTGATACGCTTCATCAATAAAATAGCGCTGCATGTTAATCTTCCTCTGGTTTCTTCAAAATCATTGCGTACCAATCCTTTTGTTGGAAAATCCGATCCACTTCAAAGCCTTGGCTATAAATTTCTTCTAGAATCATGTCTTTTTTGTCCTCAATGATCCCGGAAATAATAAAGGTTCCATCGGCTTTCAGCAAACGCCACGCATCAGGAACCATTAACGTGATGATATCCGCTAAAATATTGGCTACAATAATATCTGCTGATTTTTCGACACCCGTTAATAGATCGTTAGCTGCTACTTTGATATTTTCTGTTCCCTTATTCATATCTACATTTTCTTGCGCAGAGCGTACAGCAACTTCATCTAAATCGTAAGCATAAATTTCTTTCGCCCCCATCAATGAGCAAGCAACACTTAATACTCCTGAGCCAGTCCCTACATCTAAAACAGTTTCGCCGCCGCGAATCACTGTTTCCAACGCCTGCAGCGTTAGATTAGTGGTTGGATGAGTTCCTGTTCCAAAGGCCATTCCCGGATCAAGGGTGATAATCTTTTCCTCAGCAGACTGTGCTTCATAAGTTTCCCAGCTCGGTACAATCGTTAAGTAGCGGGTCACTCGCACGGGATGATAATATTTTTTCCAAGCAGTCGCCCAATCGCTTTCTTCCACTTCGCTGACCGTAATTTCATTTTTACCAATCGCTAAGCCAAATTCCGGCAGCAAATTAATCCGGTCCTTAATAAAGGGCATGATTTCTGGTAAAAAGATCGTTTCTGGAAAATAGGCACTAACTGCCGCACCTTCTTCTAAATTCGTGAAGGTATCACGATCCAGTAATTCCCCGTACTGATCCTCTTTGTAATTAGCAATATCTAAAGCATCTTCAATGGCCACTCCGCTAGCGCCAGCTTCCATTAAAATATTCGCTACTGCTTCAACCGCCTCACTAGCCGTTGTCACTTTTACTTCATTCCACTTCATGTTCAGTCTCCTTGTTTTTAATATTTAGGATAAGGCAGATACACATCATCGCCTTTTACATGCTTACGAAATTCTTCGTCAGACCAAGTTAATTCAAAGACTGCTTCTTCACTGTCATCAGCTAAAAAGTCCAGCAAGTCACTTTGTCCGTCTTCCATCACTTCTCGCAGATAATCAACTACTGCCTTTAGTTCGGCTTTTTTCATGCCTTTTTTTCCTTCATATGGAATTACTGCCAAATAGTCCTCTGGGTCAACTTTGGATTTTTCAGGATCAACCAAAATTACGGCATCCTCAAACTCGATCACTTCTTCTTCAGAAGCAACCCCATCCACATCGTCTAATTCCAGCTGCTGCTTGTTTTCAGCATACAAACGAAAAGCTATCTCAAAGGTACGATTACGGGTATCCCAATCTAAATTTAATTCATAATCGGGAATTTTTTTGCCTAAGTAAGCATCTAAATAGCTGATGATTGTTTCTTTTGCCATGTATAAGTCTCCATTCGTTCTTCCATTTTATTTGTCTTTTATTGCCAGCCATGATCCGCCACGACTTGACTTTTTCGTTGTTTGGATAGATAAGGATTGCCCTTCACCGTAAAGCGCAGCGGTAAATCGGTCCAAATCCCTTTATTCGGAATGCCAATCCGCGGCAAACGTTCTACTTCTCGCGGGTAACGACGTTTTTCTGGAACTAAATGCAAAGTACTGGTAAAAATTGATTCACCATACAGCTCGCGATTAATTCCCATCGCCTGCACCAGCTTGCCTGGTCCATCACTAATGGCGGCGCCCGTTTGACCTCCACGATTGCGGCTCATTATTTCCAATCCCTCAGCCGGTTCGATTCCCCGAATCATTACTCCCTGCGGGGTGCCCTTTGGTTGGGTAATCATATTTAAAATTAAATGTGTGTGCATCGTGTAAAGATAAATAGTTCCTGGTTCTTGGTACATGGCACGAACTCTTGGTGTATCCCGCATGCCATAGCTGTGGGCCGCCTCGTCATCCGGTCCTAAGTAAGCCTCGCAATCGACAATGTAACCACCTAAATTTCCTTGCGGCGTCTCATGCTCCACGTACATTCCCAACAAAAATTCGGCCACTTCTTCCGTCGTATGTGTGTTAAAAAATTCGATTGTTTTTTTCATCTAATTCACCTCTTCCATCATACACAATAATAAGGCTAGATACCACGTTCACCCTTTCAGATTCCTATAATTTATCAGAAAAAAATGGTATAATAGAACATACATTCCCAATCCATGAGCAATCGTGGATTGATTCTTAAAAAAGGAGGGACACCATGCAGCAACCATTAGCTTATCGCATGCGCCCCCGCAACCTAGATGAAGTCGTCGGCCAGCAGCAGCTGGTTGGTCCGGGAAAAATTATTCGCCGAATGGTAGAAGCTCGAATGCTTTCCTCAATGATCTTGTATGGACCACCGGGTACTGGAAAAACCAGTATTGCCAGCGCGATTGCCGGTTCCACCAACTATGCCTTTCGCATGCTGAATGCCGCTACAGACACGAAAAAGGATTTGCAGATTGTCGCAGAAGAAGCCAAAATGAGCGGCACTGTCATTTTACTATTAGATGAAGTCCATCGTTTAGATAAAACGAAGCAGGATTTTTTGCTGCCTCATTTGGAAAGCGGCCGAATTATCATGATCGGTGCTACCACCGAGAATCCTTATATTACAATTAACCCGGCGATCCGCAGCCGGACACAAATTTTTGAAGTAAAACCTCTATCCGAAGAAGACATCCAGCTGGCTGTCAAGGCGGCCTTAACGGATGAAGAACGTGGTTTAGGTTCATATCCAGTCGAATTAGATGAAGAAGCTTTACGCTTTTTGTCGCAAGCTACCAATGGCGATTTGCGAAGTGCCTTGAATGGACTGGAATTAGCTACCAAATCAACACCAGAAAACGCAGAAGGTCAGATTCATTTAACCTTGCCCATCATCGAAGAATGTGTGCAGCGCAAAGCCCTGACTCACGACAAGGACGGCGATGCTCATTATGATGTAATCTCCGCCTTTCAAAAATCGGTTCGCGGCAGTGATGTAGATGCCGCCCTGCACTATTTGGGTCGACTTGTCGAAGCTGGTGATTTGCCAATTATTTGCCGGCGTTTGATGGTGATGGGGTATGAAGACATCGGATTAGCCAATCCACCTGCAGCCGCACGAACAGTTCAAGCAGTTCAAGCCGCTGAAAAACTGGGCTTTCCGGAAGCCCGAATTCCTTTAGCCAATGCAGTTGTTGATCTATGTTTGTCGCCTAAGTCCAATTCCGCCTACGTAGCGCTGGATGCCGCGATTTCTGATATTCAAACTGGTAAGGCTGGCGACGTGCCCGATCATTTACGGGACAGTCATTACAAGGGTGCTAAAGACTTGGGTCGAGGAATTGATTACCAATACCCTCACAGCTTTGAAAATGCTTGGGTAGATCAGCAATACTTGCCAGATAAGTTGAAAAACGCTCATTATTACGAGCCCAAAACCACGGGCAAATACGAACAAGCCTTGGGGCAGCAATACCATCGAATTCAGGAGTGGAAAAAGAAAAAATAGGAACAATTATTTTGACAATTCTATTACTTATCGACTACAATAAGAACATAAAGAAAGACGCATTGAAAAACATGAAGATTTCAAATTCCAGATTTGTTTGATTGCGTCTTACGAATGACTATGCTATGATTGAGTTGAAAATTCTGTGATGTGCGCGTTGCCCATTTCAGTGTTGACCGAACATTTTTATTGATATATTGGGATCTGTCTTGTGTCAAAGCTGGTAACAAGCCTTATCATTTGGTAGTTCGAGGCTTAGACCATGGAACCCACCTGCTTGAATTTGCGGGATCAATACTATCGGGTAAATAACGGCATCGACGGAGTTTTCCATTCTTTTGGATGAAAGCAATTTGCATATGCAAATTGCTTTTTATTGTATTTAGGAGGAAAAAATGATGATTCGTTTACTGATGGTAGCAATGTCGATTTTATTACTGATTTGCAGCTATTATTTAATTCAAAAATCTGACGGCTTGCTGATGCTATTGTCAAAAAAAGAAGCCAGCAAACGTTTTTTGCGCCACTATGGACTTCTATATGCCGCATTAGGAATTATTGGTTTTTTTATTGCTATTATTAATCACTCCACCCCTTCAATGATTTATCTGATTGCAGTCATTTTATTTGCTGCATTATTCAGTATTCAGTTGGCTCAAAAAACGAAATCCTCTTAAAGATATGATTTTACGCCAAAATGTTTTAAAATATAGGTAGAAAAGGAGCTGAGGAAAATGGAACAACAATATACAAAAATTATGACCGCTGTCGATGGCTCATCTGAAGCAGAGCTTGCCTTCAAAAAAGCTGTCAATGTTGCCAAAAGAAACGATGCGGAGCTTTTGCTGGCTCATGTAATTGACACCCGCGCTTTCCAAACGGTTTCTTCCTTTGACAATGTCTTGGCCGAACAAGCAACTGAAATGGCCAAACAAACCTTAAACGATTACGAGAAGTATGCCAAAAATGCTGGCTGTGAAAATATTTCTAAGGTAATCGAATACGGAGCACCAAAATTGATGATTGCTACTCAAATCCCTGAAGAAAATGATATTGATTTGATTATGCTGGGTGCAACTGGACTAAATGCCGTAGAGCGGTTGTTTATCGGTTCAGTTTCTGAATACGTCATCCGCAACGCCAGCTGCGATGTCTTAATTGTACGTACGGACCTAAACAATCAGCTGCCTGATGACGACAAAAAGTAAAAAATAAAACAATCTTCTGAACGAATGATGTTCAGAAGATTGTTTTTGCTTAAAGCAGTAATTGAGCTGTTAACGTATCTGTAATTAAAGTGTTAATGATCTTGCCTGATAAAGCCGCCTTGATTGCATCGGCTTTGTTCGCTCCGCCAGCCACCCCAATTCGAGTGGGAATCTGGCGGATTTTTTCAGTTGGCAAAGTAATCACCCGATCATTCCATGAACAGTCCACTTCTTTTCCTTGGTCATCAAAAAAGATATAGGAGACATCGCCAGTAATATTTTTCGCTTCAATAAAAAGATCCGTATTTTCAAATTCTAAATAAGTCTGGCTCATTTCTTTGTATATCGGCGCATTGCCAATTCCCATTAAGGCTACCTGAGCGGTTTCAGCCGTATCAAAGACTTTCTTGATGAAGCTCTGCTGCATCAGGACTTCTTTAGCCTCTTTAGTATCCATCAAAACAGGAGCATGCAGCTGCAAGTATCTCCCACCACTATGCCTAGCAAATAATTCAGCAATAATATTGGCTTGAATATCCATATGATTTTTTCCTAACCCGCCTGATAAAGGAACGAAGGTTAGATTGGTCATGGGATAAGTATAAGGATAATTGTTGGCAATCTCGTGAATCGTTGTACCTGCTGTTACTGCGATGGTCGTGTTGGATTTCATTTCCCGTAATAAATATTCCAGCGTCGTTTTGGCTAGGTTACTTTTCAAAACAATCGTATCCTTGGATTCACAGCAAACAACGTCCTTCAGCTGGTATTTCCTCTTGACCTCTTCCTCTAGCAGCTTTTGTGTCGTTTTTAGAGAATCATGAACGATTACTTCTACTAGACCGAGGCGCCTGGCTTTGGATAAATATTTTGAAATTTGCGAACGACTCATGTTGAACTGTTTAGAAACATCTTCCTGTGAAGCATTGCGGTAATGATACATTTTAGCAATCTCCACCAGTAAAGTTAATTCATCTTCAGATACCATCAGTCGTTCCTCCTTTATTTATTCAGGCAAAATCGTAATTTGTTCTCCTGCTGAAATACGGGGAATCTCAGACTCGGCAACCAATACTGCACCTGGCAATACCTCTGCTTTTTCCGCAGTTGGAAACTGCAGCGTAATATGCCCTAGCTGAGTAAAATTCTGATTGGCCACACTGCCAATCTCTTGAATATGCAGTTCCTGCTGCCCCAAGATTATCCGGCCTTTTTTTACCAGCATCATTTCTTGAATTGGATCATCAAACCGATGAACAATACAAACTTCTTTTAGCTCGTCGGGAGCGGTCTCGTTAAACAAAATCAGCATCGGATAATCCTCAAAATAAGCCATTTCGCCGACGGATAAAACTGTTGAGCGAATCATGCGTCACCGCCTTTGAAGATGCGCATTGCTTGGATTACGTCAGCTTTAGTTGCTGCTTGAGCCTTTTTAGTTATTGTATCATAGAACATTGGCTCATTTGCAGGCGTTTTCTGAACGAAACGACGGATTTCCTCGCCGCCAGCCTGATTCATATAAGTATAGTAATTGATTTTGCAGATGCCATTTTGAATCGCCTGCCGATAATCAACTGCCGACACTCCAGAACCGCCGTGCATCACAAAAGGAATATCAATCGCTTGCTTAATTTTGGTAATCCGGTCTAAATCCAGCCGCGGCTCCTTCACGTAAATACCGTGAACTGTTCCAAAGGCAATTGCCAAACAATCAACACCTGTTCGTTCCACAAATTCTTTTGCGGCCTGAGGATCCGTATAGATATCCGCTAACTGAGCTTCGTCATCCGTAACAGTTAAACAATCGCCTTCACTATTGCCGATTTCAGAAGAGAAAATACTTCCTAGTTCAGCCTCAACCGTCACACCTGCCGCATGAGCAATTTTGACAATTTCCTGCGTTTCTCGAACATTGGTTTCAAAATCCTTGCCAGAAGCATCATACATAACGGAAGAAAAGCCTAAGCGAATTGCTTGAACACACCGTTCAAAGGTGGCACCGTGGTCCAAATGAACCGCCACAGGTACTTGGGCTTTTTTTGCATGCTCCAGCATCAGGGGACCGATTTCTTCCAATGCAATGATGTCATCGTGACTTTGTGCATGCTGGATAATTACCGGTGTCTGGCACTCTTCTGCCGCACTGATAACGGCTCGTAAGCTTTCAAAGGTGGTCGTATTGAAGGCCCCTACAGCATATTTTTTTTGCTTCGCTTGGGCCAACATTCCACTAAGATTTTCAAGCATCCGTCTTTCCTCCCTTTTCTTCTGACTGCACAGCTACTTCAAAATAATCCAACAAAATATCCTCAGCTTCTTTATTCCAGCAGCCAGCATGACGCTCACAGGCTTGATAAAGGTTTTGGAAAAGCGGTTCTGCCTCACCTAATTGCTGGAAGTCTTCAATGGCGGTTAGTGGTAGGTCAATTTGGGTATAGATTAGCTTTTTTCCACCAGGAATACTCGGCAGCTGCAGGGTTGTTTCGGCTGCTGCATCCAGACCACCAATATGAGTGATCATAATTGCTGGATCAATTTTTTTCCGAGAACTTAAATCAATTGCTTCATGCATATCGGTCATTGTGCTGCCAGTAAAACCGATCATGTGGGTATATTTATAATGAAGATTGTACATGTTCAAATTAGCCGATAGTGCCTTATCCACTGGTCCGGCAAAGAAATTCAAACAGCCATCCTTGCCTAAAATTTGATCTGCTTGTTCAATCAAGGCTTGAATCGGAGCATAGACAAACACATCGTCATAGCCAGCTTGATCGGTTAGCTTCAACAACTCTGCCACTACATCCTCACTCTCTGCAGGGTTTAAGTAGACCAGCTTCTTCTTTAGGTTTTCTGCCTTTTCAGTAGGCAGGACTCGTTTAGCTCGAGCAATCCGTTCCGCTGAAGCATCCACTGCAACAATCAGCTGTGGACCATCCTCCAATTGAATTGCATAATCAATTGCCTCTAAGCCCATCGGTCCACAAGCTCCAAGAATAGCTAAATTCCCTCCTTTTCTAACGCCCCTATCGAAGTCATGATTCAAGCTGTTCGTATGGAAATTTCGATTAAAACCAGCAATCACACAGGAAACTGGTTCGGATAAGGAAGCGCTGAAAAAAGCATCCCCTTCATAAGGAATCAAACAATCCAGTTCAATCACTTCCTTTGGTACAATCGCATAGGTGCAGTCTCCGCCAAAATAAGGATAGGAATAGCCTGGGGTGATCATTGATCCTTTGTAATTCAAAGATGGCTGAATAGTAAATTTTTGTCCTTTTTGAAAACGATTCTGCCACTTGCTGCCTACCTCAACAATTAAGCCAGCAATTTCGTGCCCAATAATGACAGGCTCTTCGGTCAAAGACCCCATCACTCGGGCATGAGCTTCTCCCTGCTTGGCCAATTTATGGGTGGACATACACACTGAATCTGAAATTATTTTGACTAAAATCTCATCTTCTTTAAGTGCGGGCAATTCAAACTCATCAACCCGTAAATCATTTACTCCATGAAGTCGAACGGCTTTTGTTTTCATATAATTCCCTCCTAAATCTTAATAAGTACACGTTTATCCTAGGACTGCCAAAAACAATTGTCAACGTTATCGAATAACTTTGAACAATTGTTCCTTTGTGAATTTTGTACAGTCGATAAATAGATTTTATCAGAAAATTTGTTCAAATATTCTAGATATCATTGCTATTGTTACCGTTTTCAATTAGATTTTATGTACGAACACCACTTTGTTAAACAAGCAAAAGAGAAAGGGGATTTGATCATTCATGGGGTTCTATTTATTATTTTTAGTTATTTTAATTCTCCAAATGCTGTTGGTTATCAAACAATCCAGACACATTGCACAAGAGTATTTAGCTGTAAAAAAACAACTAAGTGGCAACGCACAAGTTGGGATGGGAACCTTTCGTTCACTGAGAAGCCTCAAAAAGGGGCGGATTATTATTTTGGCAATGGAAAATGACAAGGTCATTGATTTTCGTGAACTGTCTGGTCGAACCGTCTTCAGCAAATTCAGGCAAGTAGAAGCATTCATAAACTTATCGATGGATGAGCTGCTGTCAGAAAGTACTGCCGAACAGAAAAAAGCAATAACGATTGCCATAACCAATTTTTCAAAACAAGAACAACAGGAGGGAATCAAATGGACTTAGCAGTAAAATTAGCAGAAGGCTTCACTGGTATCTTTCAAGCTGGCGGCGAAAACTTAATGGGCTTAGTAACAGGGATTTTACCTACTTTATTAGTACTTTTAACCTTCGTTAATGCCTTAATCGCTATAATAGGAGAACAACGTGTCACGCACTTTTCACAGAAGATGACGAAATTTCGAATTTTACGCTACACGCTTTTGCCAGTGATGTCTCTCTTCTTTTTAACCAATCCGATGTGTTACACGATGGGACGCTTTTTAGATGAAAAGGAAAAACCCGCTTTTATTGATGCCTGTTTCTCTTTTGCCCATCCGATTACCGGAATTTTCCCTCATGGCAATGCTGGAGAATTGTTTGTATGGACGGGTATTTCCTCTGGGATTACGGCTTTAGGCTATTCAATTTCTCCTTTAGCAATTCGCTATTTTCTGGCTGGGATTATTATCATTTTTATTCGTGGTATGGTCACTGAGTTCTTAACTCGCATGATTATGGCAAAAAGTGAAACGAAAAAGGAAGTGGTTTAAATGGGAAAAGTAGTTAGAATTACCAAAGGAAACAATGGTTGGGGTACCTTTCTAGAAGTAACACCCACCCCAGAGAAAAAATATGTTGTCTCAATTACTGGTGGCGGTATTCATCCTGTGGCACAAAGAATTGCCGATCTGCTGGAGGTTCCCGCCCGAGACGGCTTTAAGGAAAAAATTGCCCCTGAGGAAATGATTATCGCTGTTGTTGACTGCGGCGGAACCTTGCGCTGCGGCGTTTACCCTAAGATGGGGGTTAAAACCATTGATCTGCACCCGATCTCCCCTTCTGGACCGTTAGCCAAGTTTATTAATGAATCGAATTTCATTTCTGGAATAACCGAAGAAAATATTGTTTTACTGGCGGAGGGAGCCGGAGCAGCACCAGAATTGTCCCAAACCGTTAGCGAAGAACCACCAGCTGCTGTGCCGGTGGTGGAAACGACAAAAACTGAAGCACCAAAAAGCAAATCACCGATGGATTTTATTACTAATTTAGGCAAAGCAATTGGAAAAATCGTCAATATTTTCTACCAAGGCGGACGAGAATCGATTGACATTGTATTAAAAAACATTCTACCTTTTATGACCTTTATCAGTATTATGGTAGGGATCATCAACTACACGGGTATCGGGAATATCCTAGCAACAGCAGTAAAACCATTGGCCGGAAATTTAGCTGGATTAATTATCTTATCAATCATCTGCGCCTTGCCGATTCTTTCGCCCATTTTAGGACCTGGTGCCGTTATCGCCCAAGTAGTTGGTGTGTTAATTGGGGTGGAAATCGGAAAAGGAACCATTCCTGCTTCCTATGCCTTGCCAGCCTTGTTCGCGATCAACTCTCAGGTTGGCTGCGACTTCGCTCCGGTTGCCTTAACCCTAGCCGAGGCTGATGAACTGACAGTTGAAGCTGGCGTCCCGGCGATGCTCTTCTCTCGCTTGATTACTGGGCCAATTGCGGTAGTGGTTGGCTGGCTTTTAAGCTTTGGCTTATACTAACTGAAAAAAGAAAGGCTCTGAGTTTTTTTCATCTCTCAGAGCCTTTATTTTCTGTTCTATAGTTCTATATTCAGATCATAGTGGTCGTCAATCAGCAGAAAGTCGCATTCGTGTTGTTGACACATCGCCAAATAATACGCATTCTCTTCAAGTATCGAAGTTTTTGTCAAAGCAGAATCGTCTAGCCGCTGCTCAATAGCATTGGCATATTGCTTTATTTCATCAAAATGCTGCTCGATATAAGCCTCACTCATAACCAAACAATAAAATTTTATCTCAGCTAACTCTTCTGCAGCAAAATCCTGCTCCCAGTTAAAGGGAATATACAGGCCTTCAACAATTAGATGCTGCTGATTCTCAATTGCGGTCTTGATCATTTCACAGGCAATCGGCCAAAGATACTCCTTCAGCTCCTCATCATCTTCTGGTGTTAATTCTGTATTTCCACTGCGAATTAGTCCCATTTTGAGTAAATCCAGCGATAAATAGGGATAGTGGTAGTTCTCTAGTAATTGCTGAGCCAAGAGCGTTTTTCCTGTATGAGAAGCTCCAGTAATTAAAACAATCATCGTTTTTCTCCCTTTTTAAAGCATGCTTCCGACCATCAAGCCTAGAAAGCTGCATAATAGTCCTAGTCCATAAGAGCCAAACAAGTAGCGATAAAACATCGACCGATCATTTTTCCATAAAACCAGCACCTCAAAATTGAAGGTAGAAAAGGTTGTGTAGCCCCCCATCACACCGGTTCCTAAAAAAAGATACCAAGAAGACGAAAGATGGATGCCAAAAAAGATTCCCAGCAAAAAACTGCCGGTTAAATTGATAAAAAAGGTAGAGCGAGGCAAGCGCTTCGTCTGGGCTTCAAAATAATTGTTCAAGGTAAAGCGCAGCATCGCCCCTAAAGCTGCCCCGCTTCCAACTAATAGTGAATTAATCATAAGTCTGCCTGCCCTCCTTTACGATAGATCGCTTCACCAATATAGGTCACTGCAATCCCACCAACAAAGGACAATACGAGATATAAAAAGGCCAAGCCCCAGCTTTTGGCCTGTATTAGCTGCATCGTATCTAAGGCAAAAGACGAAAAGGTCGTTAAGGCGCCACAAAAACCAACTCCTAGGCCTAAAATTAGACGGGCAGAAACATCCATATCATCTAAAATATGCTTCACCAGCCAGCTAAATATAAAACAACCAATCAGATTAGCCACTAAAGTGCCTAGTGGAAAACCATCTATCTTTGGCAAAATGAGGCCGATCCAATACCGCAGCGATCCGCCAAAAAAAGCAAACACCGCAATCACTAAATAATCCAACATAACGTGTTCATCTCCATAATAAAGTCTTTTTCACTATAAGCTTTGAATCAAATTTATGCAAATGATGCAGGTAAAGTTATCCGCTCCTTATTACCAGAGATTCCGAAGAGCTTGTTATTCTTTTCTCACGCTCTAAAATTTTCTCATTTTAGAGGACCCAGCAAACCGCATAACATAGGCTTTTCTCTACTTATCCAAACAGAATTCTCATCAAACATATGCAAAGAAAACTTTCCTAATCCCCCTCTACTTTGCAAGAACATTTTTGAGAAGCTTGATTTTATAGTATTCCTGATCAAAAGCTTGCAAAATAGAGGGGGTTTTTACAAAGTAGCCCATTTGCATCGGCTTTGTTATTCTACTATTCTTCAGTCAGCGGGGAGCAGTAAAAACTGAAACGAAAAATTTTGGAAAAAGGAACAGCAGCTGTTTGTTCGTTTAGCCGGCGAAAAAACAAACAGCCTCATCCAGTAATTTGTTATTTTAAAACGGAAAAATCAGTTGTTTTGAATTTATTCCAAATCAAACGTATCTCATTTCAACAAACGAAAATCCTTTAATAGCGCTCTTTATACCTATATTTCCCGCAAAAAATACTGGTTATTTGGTCATTTTATTAAAAAAATTTTTTAGTACTTATACGCCATAAAATCGCAAAAAGAAAAGAATTCAAAAAATGAAAACCTTATTAAACCGGGATTTATAAAAATTAATACGGTCTATAAGTGCAATTTATGACGTATAACTGCTCTTTACATTTTTTTGTTATTCGTTTAACTTCTAGTCATCGGCTGAATCGAACAAAAAAAGCTCAAATCCCCATAGATTTTGAGAAAGCTATAACTAAAAAAAATCAGCGAAATATTTAATAATCAAAACGGAGGAAATCAACATGACAGAACACCCCTTTACTCATCATCAGCTTTTCAATTTAAAGCTTGAGACCTTAGAAACTCGAATTTTGGATCACTATCAGGAGACGCAGGATGGAACAACAACGGTGAAGCTGATACTCGCTTTACAGGTACGTCATCAGCTGGGAGCGAAAGAATTTGCTTTAGTGCTAAAAGATCTCGTTCGTCACTTATTTTTGCGAACAAAAGCTACCCGTACCATGAAGCACTTCTTCTACTATTTCAAGGATTATTTTGAAACTAGTGAACTGCGCAAGCTAGGGTTGAAGCTGTTTCCAATTAAGAAGTTTGTCGAAAAAGCAACAGCCTTGCTTAGCTCACAAATTGCCAAATTCCTTCCAAACGAAGAAGCCATTCCTTGAAAATAGACACATTGTCCGTCCCTTTAGTCGAAAAAAATGAAAGGAAAAATACTATGATCAGCTTAGTCACCACCTTCCTGAACAGTGAAGGCAACAAGCACATCTGGTCTTTTAAAGAGCCAGATACTACTAAATCAGCAGAAGAAATAAAAGAATCGCTAGAGCTGCTAGCCAGCTTAGAGTTGTTTGAAAAAGATGGCGTCGGCTTGTTCCAAAAAGTTGTCAAAGCCAAATACGTAGAAACAATTGAAACTCCTATTTTTGAAGGAGGGAAGTTGTTTGGTGAGCCAACTGCGGTCATTGATCTACCGGCTCCTGCGTACGTTCACAGTCAAGCACAAACAGCACTTAATCAACATTTGCAATCGGCGGAAAATGAACCAGAAGTTCAAACAGCCCCTCGCCCTGCAAGCAGTAACGACTCAAAACAAAAAAACATTGCTCCAACAATCGCTAGTGCTTATACCCTAACCAAAGAAAAATTCTCATGGAGAATACGTCGCAAAAACAGAGCCAAAGGTCGTGAGGCACCACCTGATCCGCCAAACGTTTAATTTACTTGCGTTCCTTGAAAACTGAATAGAAAAAAAGCAGCCAAAAGGGCTTGATATCAACCTTTTGACTACTCCTGTTTTTCTAGCTTTTTAAATTATGGTTGCTCCTAGGGTATTTTTGAAGTGGCTTAACGCCCATTCATGCCCTACAGGATCAAAGCTGGCAACTGCTTTTTCAGGAACGATCAGCTTGTACCCTAAGTTGTAGGCATCAACTGCGGTATGCAACACACAAATGTCGGTACATACACCTGTTAAACACAGCTCAGTAATTCCTCGTTCTCGCAAGCGAATGTCTAAATCTGTCCCGCTAAAAGCAGAGTAATGACGTTTGTCAATCCAGTAAACATTTTTTGCTGCCTGATTGGCCTGATAAAAATCAGCCAGGGAACCATATAATGCTCGACCTTCTGTGCCGATAACATTATGAGGTGGGAACAATTTATTTTCTGGATGAAACTGATCGTTAGGATCATGTCCATCGATCGCAAAGACTACAAAATCACCACGATTAAAATAGTTTTTGGTTAAAGAAACTAATTCTGGTTCAACTGCTTGGCCTGCTTCACCAGTGGTCAATTTTCCATCTGTTGCAACAAAATCATAGGTATAATCAATCGAAAGCAGTGCGCGCATAAAAGAGCCTCCCTATTTTAAAATACGAACAAATTCAACCACCATTTCAGCGGAACGTTTACCTGCTTCATCAATAAAATCATCAAAGCTTTGGGTCGCTTGATGGTCAGCAGTATCACTAATTGCTCGAACCACTAAGAAAGGAATCTCAAATTGCTGTGCTGTTTGAGCAATCGCTGCCCCTTCCATCTCGCAAGCTAAAGCATCTGGGAAGTTGGCTAGGATTCCGTTAATTTTCGCTGGATCATCCACAAACGTGTCACCAGTTACAATCAGGCCCTTCTTCACATGATGAGCAGTATTTTCTGCTGCCTTAGTCATGTTGTCTACTAAATAGCGGCTAGCTTCGAAATACAACGGCATTCCGCCAGGTAGTTGGCCTGGTTTATAGCCAAAGCCTGTAGCATCCACATCAAAGTAGGCTAGTTTTTCAGAAATGACTAAATCTCCGACTTGCAAGCCTGCACCAATTCCGCCAGCTGAACCTGTATTGATTACCATATTGACGCCATATTGCTGAATCAACAGGCTAGTTGTCAATGATGCAGCTACTTTACCAATTCCTGAACGGACTACGATCACTTCATGCTTGCCGATTGTACCAGAAATAAACAGTGCTCCCGCACGTTCCCAGGACAATGGCGCTTCCAGTTGTTCCCGTAAAATTTTTACTTCTTGATCCATGGCACCAATGATACCGATTTTCATTTGAATTCCTCCTGCTATTTCGTATTAAGGTTGGTAGTTTTCTATGAAAATACCTTTGATCCTCTGTTCGCATACCATTCTACTAGGAGTCTGTCTCTTTGTTTCCCTATAACTTTTTTCCTGCTTTCGTGCGCTTTGGTACTGGGAAAAGTAGAACTGGCAGCTACTTCGTATTAAGGTTGGTAGTTTTCTATGAAAATACCTTTGATTCTCTGCTCGCATACCATTCTACTAGGAGTCTATCTCTTTGTTTTCCTGTAACTTTTTTCCTGCTTTCGTGCGCTTTGGTACTGGAAAAAGTAGAACTGGCATACTTCGTTATTTAAGTAGAATCCTAGATGAAGAAAACTGCTAGCATTACAATTACTAATAATACCACAACTATCAAAATAGCTTTATTCAAAAAGGTGCTGCGCTCTCGTTGGCGTTCCTTTTCACCGCTGCGAGTTTTCTCCAAAGGTTTGTTTTTCTTTATCTCTTTGCGATACACGCTGCTGATTTCTTTCTGCTTTTTCGCATAAGCCTTTTCTGCTTCCGCTTTTTGCTGCTCAGCCAAGCGTTCCTGGGCTTCTTTGCGCTTTCGCAATTCTGTTCGCGTCACCAGAGGCGATTGACTCATTTCTGATCCTCTCCTTGTTTAACTTGCACTAATTCCCAATACTGAACGGCGTAGATGGTTTTAGCGTCACAAATTAATCCATCTGTAATAGCTTGGTGTGCTTCTTCTAAGGTCAATTCATACAATTCCAGTACTTCATCATCATCCTGTGGACGAGGATTTTCGACTTTTTCCAGCTGTTGTCCTAAGTATATGTAGAGCTTTTCATTTGAAAAACCAGGTGACAGATACATTTCTGCTACATAGTCCAGCTTTTCAGCCCGGTAGCCGGTCTCTTCTTCCAATTCGCGGCGGGCCGTTTTTTCCGGCTGCTGTCCTTCACCAGGATCAATCTTACCCGCAGGAATTTCCAGAACTACTTTTTCTAATGGTTTACGGAATTGTTTTACCATGATCATTTTATTCTCTTTCGTGATAGGAATGATTCCTACCCCGCCATGATGAAAGACTAATTCACGTTTTGCCTCGCCGCCCATTGGCAGAGCAACATCGTCTACTACGACCTCAATGATTTTGCCTTTAAATATCTCTTTGCGTTGAATCGTCTTTTCTTCAAAATCTTTATATTCTAACATGTCTTCACCTTTCTTCTTTAAGGATACTTCGTTGGTTTGAATGACACAACGGACTTTGGACTTATTGTATCATAGATAATTATTATGTTTTTTCTAAATCTAAAAAATCCATCTTTGGTCCGATACTAATTCTATAGAATTTCGTGCTATGATGTCCGTGTAAGGTAATACGTGAAAAATTAATGCATTAGATACCCGCTTTACTTACTAGATTAGGAGGATCATTATGCGAAAGAAAATATTCCCGATAATTGTTATAATCATTGGGGTCATCTGCTTTTTGGAAGGTGATTTTGGCGATTTCGTCACATTAGTACTGCTTATCACTGGTATCCGTTTAATTTACCGGGGAATTAAGGGCCGAACTGTTCAGAAGAAGGAAGAAATGCCGATACTCAGCTCTGAGAAGGAAGACTATTACCGCGAACTTGGTATGACGGATAGTGAAATCGATCTTTTCCGTGAAACCATGAATCAATCAAAAAACCAGATCGTTCGTCTGCAAAACAACATTAAGGACAATGCGAAGTTAAAAGCGATTGATTTGCGCCACGATATGCTGAAGGCGGCCAAGGCTTTGTTTAAAGAATTGGTAAAGGAACCCACTCGCTTACCCGAAGCCAGCCAATTTCTTTACACTCATTTGCCAAACATTTGTGATTTGACCGATAATTATATCGAAATTAACAATCATGAGGTCAAGTCGAAAGAAGTTTATGGTAAACTAGAAGAAAGCGCACAGATCATTGATCAAATGGCTGCTTTGGTAGTTAAAGATTATCAGCAATTCGTTGCCAACGACTTAGAAGACATGGATGTCGAAATCTCAATTGCCAAACAAAACATCGAAAAAGATCCTGATCTGTCAAAACAATTTAGCGAATAAAAAATCTAGCCTAGCTAGATTTTTTTCGAACAGGAGGAACCACGGTGGAACCGGAAAACAAACCAGCAGTAAATGACACATTAGATGATTTGTTAAGCAATCCATTTGGCACTGACAGCTTAACACCCGTCCAGCAGCAAGAAATTTCAAATCTGCAGGAACAACAACAGGCAGACCGCTTAGTCGATAAGCTGCCAGAAGAACGCCAAGCCCAAGCTCGTGAATTAGCCAAGAAAATTGATGTAAATGATTCTCAAGCCGTCATCACCTATGGCGCAACAGCCCAAACTAAATTGAGCGAATTTTCTCAATCTATGTTAAACACTGTATCCGCACAAGACATTGGACCGATTGGTGATTCATTGAATCAGTTGATGTACCGACTGCAAGAAGCCAATCCAGATGAATTACGTGTCGGCGAAGGCAACCTTTTCCAACGCGTTTTCGGAAAAGTAAAACAGTCTATTTATGAAATCACTACCAAATACCAAAAGATCGGTGCTCAAATCGATAAAATCGCGATGAAGCTGAATACTGAAAAAGATGGTCTATTAAAAGATAATCAAATGTTGGAGCAGCTTTATACGAAAAACAAGGATTATTTTGATGCCTTGAACATTTATATCGCGGCAGCTGAATTGAAAATCGAGGAATTGAAGCTCGAAACCATTCCTGAAGCCAGTGAAAAAGCACAAGCCAGCGGCGACCAAATGGATGTTCAAATCGTGAACGACTATACGCAATTCTTGGATCGTTTAGACAAGCGGACCTATGACTTGAAATTGGCTCGTCAAATTACAATCCAACAAGCACCACAGATTCGTTTAATTCAAAATACGAACCAAGCATTGGCTGAAAAAATTCAAGCATCCATCAATACGGCTATTCCACTATGGAAAAACCAAGTGGCAATTGCTCTAACATTATTACGTCAAAAAGATGCTGCCATGGCACAACGTCAGGTATCAGAAACAACCAATGACCTGTTGAAGAAAAATTCAGAAATGCTGAAAATTTCTACAATCGAAACAGCCAAGGAAAATGAACGAGGAATCGTTGATATCGAAACCCTGCAGCAAACCCAAAATGATTTGGTTGAAACGCTTGAAGAAACACTTCGTATCCAAAAAGAAGGCAAAGAACGTCGTCAAGCCGCTGAGTTGGAAATCAACCATATGGAAAACGAACTAAAAAGCAAATTGTTGGAATTAACCACAAAACCTAAATAAACATTGAACTAGCAGAAAGCTACTTTCTGCTAGTTTTTTTGCCAGTTCTGCTTTTCGCAGTTTATTTAGTTATAAAAACTAGCCTCTCATACTTCAACTATTTATAGCTTCATGCTGTTTAGCTGGATGGTACGCGTACGAAAATCTACTTCCTTTTTCCTGCACTCGGAAAAAGGAATCCCTTACTAATGAGCTAGCTGCCAGTCCTACTTTTCGCAGTTTATTTAGCTATAAAACCTAGCCTCTCATACTTCAACTAATCATAGCTTCATGCTGTTTAGTACCTATACCACTGACGTATTTCATTTTTCACTACTTAAATCAACGAACTCCCCTCTTGACTCTACCCTTGGAGCAGACATTATGCTTGGTTCAAGGAGGCGAAGATATGAACACAATCACTATAAATCACTTATCCAAACAGTTTGGAAACAAACAAGTACTGAAGGACGTTAGTCTGGAGGTCAAGAAAGGAACAGTCTTTGGGCTGCTCGGGCCAAATGGGGCCGGCAAGACAACCTTGATTGAATGTATTTTAGGCTTAAAGAAGCCAGAAAGCGGTGAAGCTCTAATTCTAGGACAAACTGCTCGCAAGCAACGAAAAACAGTCTTTGAACAGGTTGGTGTCCAGCTGCAGGCCTCGAACTTTCAAAACAATATCCGGGTAGATGAACTCTGTCAGGAGATGTCAGCCCTCTATCGAGAACCGCTGGCTTACCAGGATCTTCTGGAACAATTTGATTTGACTGAATTTCAGAAGCAACGAGCAGATAGCTTATCAGGAGGACAAAAACAACGACTGTCGTTAGTCTTAGCTTTGCTGCCGAATCCCGAGATTGTTTTCTTGGATGAATTGACCACTGGGTTGGATACTGAAGCCAGACGGGAGGTTTGGCGCATCTTACGCAGCTTGAAGAAGCAAGGTTTAACGATATTTTTAACTACCCACTATTTAGAAGAGGCCGAGCAGCTTTGCGATGAATTGGTCTTTTTGAAAAAAGGGCAGATTATCGAACGTCAGAACTTAGAGCAATTGCAGCAGCAGGAAAACTACTTGAATTTAGAAGACTACTACTTACAGAAGATGGAGGAAAGTGCATGAGAAAATACTTAACAGTTTTGCGAGTGGAAGGAAAATTATCTCTGCGAACACCTGACGGACTCTTTTTCGGAATTGGCATGCCCATGGCAGTCCTACTGCTTATCAGTATGCTAGTTGGTAATCAGCAGGTACGGGGTGGAGATTACACCTTTATGCAAAGCAGCTATCCAGCACTGGCAACAGTCGGTATTTGTGCCACTGCTTTCATGGGACTGCCTCTAACTATCTCCGATTACCGAGATAAAAAAATTCTAAAGCACTTTTTTACCACACCCACTAGTCCGCTTCTGTTATTAGGAGTCCACGTAACCGTCTGTGTCTTAACTGCACTCGCATCTGCTTTAGGTGTTACGCTGGTAGCCATGCTGGTTTTGGATTATCGCATGCCTGGTTCTTGGCTGGGCTTCATTGGCAGCTACTTTTTAGTTATGCTTTCTATGTACAGCATTGGTATGATGATGGCTAGTCTATGCAAAACCATCAAACAAGCAAACCTGGTGTGTAACCTTGTCTATTTCCCGATGCTCTTCTTGTCAGGGGCAGTGATTCCCTATGAGATTTTTCCAAACGGAATGCAAAAACTTGCTAGCATCCTGCCCCTAACACAAGGAATTCAGCTTCTGAAGCTTGTTTCTTTAGAAGGAGTCGACAGTCTGCCTCTATTCTCGCTGCTCTATCTGCTAATCTTCGGAATTCTTGGTATACTAGTTTCAGCTAAAACCTTCAGATGGGAGTAAAGAAATGTTGGATGAATCAAAGGAAAATCTGTATCGCGTTGGAATATTTTCGCAAATGAATCAGGTGACCATCAAAGCTCTCCGCCACTATGACGAAAAAGGGCTGCTGGTTCCTCGTTATGTTGATCCTGAAAACGGCTACCGCTACTACAGTGCCAGCCAGTTGCCGGACCTTCATCAAATTATCGCCCTGCGGAAAATCGGTTTTTCCTTGGAAGAAATCCGAAAAGTCCAACAAGGAGTGGGCAAAGACAAACTGCTGCGAATGAAAAAGAAGCGAATTTTAGAAGAAATAGCTGAACGTACTCGCGAGCTATCTGTGATTGAAAGCTACCTGTCAGACGAGGAAGAGCTGGTAGAGTACGATATTATTGAAAAATCCTTGCCAGAAATTACCATTGCCTCCATGACCTTAACAATTGCGAGCTATGGGGAATTAATCCATTACATGCCGCAAATGGATCGGGAGCTGGAACGTTTGGGGTGCAGCTACACAAATCCGCAATACTGCTTCAACCGCTATTTAGACGGTGAGTATAAAGAAGAGGATGTTCGGGTAGAAATTTGCGAAGCGGTGACAGCCGCTAAAGCTGAGGATACCTTCCTCGAATTTTCCGTTATTCCCAAGGTTGAAAATACAGTCTGCACCTTGCACAAAGGGTCCTATGAGCAGCTGCCTTTAAGCTATCAGGCGATTCTTTCCTTCATCGATCAGAACGATTATGAAATTGCTGATCTTCCGAGAGAATCCTACATTGACGGTATTTGGAATAAAGATTCCATGGAAGAGTGGCTGACAGAGATTCAAATTCCCGTTCGCAGAAAATAATAAACCTGCTGCAAAAGTTCCAACTGGAATCTTGCAGCAGGTTTTGCTTATGCTTTCATATAACCTAGTACTAAACCACCAGTAATAATCAGCAGACAGCCGATCACTACGTAGATCATTTCTTTCTTAGTCTTGTGCTCACCCAAAAGGAAAATTCCACCTAACGTAGAAATGATAATGCCCATTTGAGAAAGTGAAAAACCAATTGCCAGCCCCACTGACCGTACTGTCAGCAGCATGCACACATTGCCGGCTCCCCACAACAGGCCTGTCAGTATATTGCGCCAAACATATTTATTAATAGTAGTCTTACCAACAGCAAACACCCCTGCTCCAACCAGCATCCCGATACTCTGCGGAAAAATGACCGTTAAAGGGTCAAGTCCTGCCCAAGTAATAAGAATGGTATAAGAACCATAGCCAATAGTCGAAAGAAGCAACATTCGCAAACCTTTACCAAAATCTAAAACCATATGATCGGTTTTAATTCCAGAATCTTTGTCCTGTCGAGCAGTAAGATACGCCCCGAAAACCAAAAGCGCCAAGGCAGTAAAACCTAAAAAGAAATCCCGGGTCTTGGTCCACTCATGGAAAAAGACCGCACCAGCAATTGTATTTAAAATCAACTGAAAGCCGGTAGACAGCGGCAAGCCCACTGATACTCCGATGTATTTCATTCCATGAAACTGTTTGTTTTGCCCGATGCACCAAAAGACGCCCGATAGAAAACCAATCAACAAGGTCTTCCACTCAACGGCTGGCCGTACAATCATAAACGTTACAAGGGCAAAGACAAACGCCCCCATCGTCATTCCTAAGGTTTGCTGATTCGCATCCCCGCCCAATTTTCCACTGACCAAGGCAATGCTTCCCCAAGCAAACATCGGAACAAGCGCAAATAAAATTGTCATATCTTCTCCTAGTTCATTTTAATAGATTCCATTACATGTTTCTCTTCTATTTGCAGGGGAAGATTTTATATAGCTTTCTGAGTGCCAAAAGTTGGATTGGCAGCACTATTCCTGTGACAGCTTATCAGAAATTACCGAGGTTTGACAAGTCTATTAGCGACCTTCCTGATAGTAGTTCAAGCGAGGGAAAAACAAGGTCATAGTGGTTCCTTTGCCCCATTCCGACTTCGCCGTTAATTCAACGCCCAATTTTTCAGCCAATTTCTTAGCCAGATAAAGGCCTAAACCAGTCGAATGCTGTTCAGCACTGCGTCCGTTTTCTCCTGTAAAGCCTTTGTCAAATATTCGCCCCATATCCTCCGACTGAATACCAATCCCCTCATCCCTCAGCTGCAAATAAGCACCTTCATTTTTCTGGGTAATCACTACTTCAATTTTTCCGTTTTCTGGAGTATATTTGATGGCATTGCTTAACAACTGGCGGAAAATAAAGGCAATCCATTTCCCATCGGTTAAAACCTGAGCGTCTTCATCCGGCATAACCAGCTGCAAGTTCTTTTGAATGAAGTAGTTGGCTTGGGTGCGAATCACCGGCTGAATAAGCTTCTTTAAAGAATATTCCTGAATCAAATAGTCATTAATGAATTCATCTAGACGAGAATAATACAGAACCTGCTCCACATACTCATCAATTTTCTGCACTTCATTTTGCAGCAGAGTATATTTCTTATCATCAATATCATACTCAATCGACTGCAGAATCAACCCGACCGCTGCCAGAGGAACCTTAATCTCATGTATCCACGAATCCACATAGTCCTTTTGATCTTTTTGATTACTAATGATCTGCTGCATCAATTGATGGTGTTCACGAACCTGCTGGTTAATGTATTCCTGCACCAGTTTTTCCTCTTCTGTATCAGCTTCATCGAGGAACTGCTGTAAGGAGTCTTCCTTTTTACCTAATTGCTGAAACCAGTCCTTCTTGCGGTAGTAGTCAATCACAAAGAACAGCAGCAGCAAAAACAATTGAAGCAATAGTAAATACCCTAAATTATCCATAAAACCATGTAAATCTGGGGTTAACCAAACCATAAAGACCAGCAAGGCACTCAAAAGAATCCAGACTAAAAAAATCGGCAGCTTATCTTTTAAAAAGCGTAAAAATGTCATTCCCTGCTCCTTTACGGCACAATGTAACCTTGGCCAACTTTAGTTTGAATATACTCATGAATCCCCGCCTGTTCAATTTTGCGACGCAGACGGTTAATGTTCACAGTCAAAGTATTATCATCCACGAAACGTTCATCATCCCACAGGGCCCGCAGCAGTTTTTCCCGGCTTAAAATTTTCCCATGCTGCTTCATCAATATGTAAAGCAAACGGTATTCATTTTTGCTTAAATCAATTACCTCTTCACCAATTTCCATGCTGCTGTTGTCTAGGTTAAGAGTGATCCCATTGTGGGTCATGGTCTCGCCGCCTTCTGCGTAATTGTAGGAACGGCGCAGCAATGCATTAATCTTCGCTACTAAAACATCCACTTCAAAGGGCTTGGTAATATAATCGTCAGCACCCATATTCATCGCCATAATCTGATCCATGTTAGTATTCCGAGAGGAGATAAAGACGATCGGCACTTTCGAAACCTCGCGAATTTTTTGACACCAATAATAGCCATCGTAGACCGGCAGATTAATATCTAATAAAATCAACTGAGGGACTTCTCGTTCGAAATCTGCAAATACTTCATTAAAGTCAGTTGTCGCAAACACATCAAAATTCCATTTCGTTAATTCTTCGCCGATCAACTGACGAATGACTGCTTCATCCTCAACGATCATAATCTTTGCCATTCATACCTCCACCTTTCTCCTCTATACTAACAAACAAATCTAAAAAAAAGAAAAAAGACGTCAGTTAAGACCTCTTTTTTGTAAAATCAATAAAGCCCAAATTATCATCAATCGTACCGCCATCACCGGTTAAAGTAAAGGTGCTTAACCGAGAGTTCAAGGTAATTCGCATATTCTCCTGCAAGTCTTCCTTTGAATAACCCTTAATCCAAAAATCGACTAAATTTGTCGGAATCGTTTCATCGTATCCTTCTTTAGGCATGGTGTCGCTAATAATATTGATAGAAAATTGGGTCTGCATATGAATCATGGCATGCTGGGAATATGCACCTACACCATCTTCAAAGGTTAACAGCACCAATTTGTGTTGATCCAACTGCTGAGCAATTCGTTCTTTGGCATCCTCGCTTAAGGTAATTTTCATCAAAAAACCTCCTTCTGGCACCATCATCGGCCGAAGGAGGAAAAAATGCAAGTCAAACTGCTTACTGTATTTGTTGATCCAATTTGGTTAAATTAATCTGCGCTTCCTGAGCCAACAGTTCGCGATAAATCGGTAACTGCTTCTGAATTTGATCGGACAGATCATTTTCAATCTGCATCACCAATAATGGTTCATGCAAGCTTAAACGCAACAGCATCCAGCCTTTGCCATGAGGATCGGTGATTGAAAAACGAACGCCTTCATCGTTTTCCGGATTTTCGGTGAAACCGTCTTTTTCTGGTAAGTGTTGACGGAAGTTCTCAATCATCTTGCGGCCCGTTTCTTTATACTCATCGCCAGCAATCTCATAACGAATCTCCAAGGTTTCGACCGGCTGCTCCAGCTCAGCCATCAAGTCAGTTAACTTGCGGCCTTCCTGCTGTAGCTTCGGCAGCAGCATTAAGACCTTAGCAATCACATAGGCACCATCATCCAAGAAATAATTCTCCTTGAAGGCAGCATGACTGCTGGTTTCAATGGCTAATGGACAATCAATGCCCTCTTCATTTAATTCAATCGCTTTGTTGATAACATTTCGATAGCCAGAAATATAGCGGTATTGCTTTCCGCCTTTTTCCTCAATAAAACGTTTCAGATGATCAGAGGTTGGCGAATTAGTCACAATGGTACTGCCAGGCTGCTCTGCTAAAACAATCGCTGCCAATACAGCAATTAAATTGTTGCGGTTGATGATTTGACCATCTTTGGAAACAATGGCTGAGCGATCTACATCTGTGTCGAAAATTACCCCTAAATCAGCCTGATTATCTAGTACAGCCTGCTTGATACTAGCCATGGCCTCTTTGTTGTCCGGATTTGGGATATGGTTTGGAAAGCTGCCATCTGGTTCTAAAAACTGTGAACCAGCTGTGTCAGCACCTAATACATCCAGGACTTTACTAGCAAAGTAACCACCAGCACCATTCCCAGCATCTACTACAATCTTCATGCCAGCTAGTGGTTTCTCGTTGTCAGACCCGATTCCTTTACGTATCTTTTCCACCATGTCTGCTGCATAAGCCGAAATCAAATCGGCCTTTTTAATGCTGCCTTCAGCGGCTGGCTGCGCTTCAGTGTGTTCTAAAATATACGCAATATCTGCTTTTTCAGCACCGCCGGATTTACTGAAGATCTTAATTCCGTTGAAGTAATAAGGCAAATGGCTCGCTGTCAGCATAATTCCTGCATCACAATCAAATTCAGCAAATTGCGTCGCCATAAATAAAGCCGGTGTAGTGGCCAATTCAAAGTCTAAAACATTCACTCCAGCAGCTTGGAAGGTATCCATCATCGCCTGCTTTAATTCTGGTCCAGTCAGACGGCTATCATAACCTAAGCCGATCGTGAAGGGTCTTTCAACACCTTGATTGTCCAACCAATTCATGATACCGTTTGCAATCAATACAACTTCTTCTGTTCCTAAATTTTTCGTTTTACCCTCTGCGGAAATAGCGATACCGCGAATATCTGAACCATTTTGTAATGCTGTTAATGCCATAGAGAAAAGCCTCCTTCGATTACTTTTAGTCTATTATACCAAAAATCACGGAAAAGAAAGCCTTTTCCGTGATTTTTCTTTATTCAGCTTGAAATTTCTTGGCCGCAGCCACATATTTTTGAGTAATAACTTGGGGACGTGTGATAATTGAACCTACAACTACCGCAAAGCTTCCAAGTTCTAACGCCTTAGTCACTTGCTCGGGCTGATCAGTATGTCCTTCCATTATAACCGGTGCTTTCACCTGTTGAATGATTTCCGCCAACAGTTCAAAATCCGGTGTTTCTGTTTTACGGGAATACGCTGTATAGCCAGCCAATGTGGTAGAAACAAGATCAAAGCCCATTTTATCAGCAGCCACTGCCTCTTCTAAAGTAGAAACATCCGCCATAGCCAAGCGACCAGCTTCCTGAATCTGAGCCAATAAATCCGGCAGCTGCTCTCGATTGGGCCGCTCCTGTTTGGTAGCATCCAGCGCAACAATTTCGGCTGAGGTTGTTAGCAATTCCTCTACCTCCCGAATGGTTGGTGTAATATACACTGCTGAATCCGAATAATCTCGTTTAATGAGACCGATTACTGGTAAATCCACTTCCTGCTTAATAGCGGTAATGTCCGCCACTGAATTGGCTCGAATGCCGGCTGCTCCGCCTTCCTTGGCAGCCAGCGCCATTTTACTCATAATGAACGAACTGTACAACGGTTCATTCTCCAACGCTTGACAAGAAACAATTACCTGTCCCCTTAACTTTTCTAATTCCATCTGGCTCCTCCTTATATTACCCGTGACCGTTTTTTCTTCCGGCGATAAGCCTGCCAACGCACCCGTAATTCAACTAACTTATTCATCGCAGCCGCTAACCCCCTAAATAACCAATAGACACCCAAGGTTAATGGCAGGACAAAGAATAGATTTCGGTTGTAAAGCACGTCGAAATCGAAGAACTGACGAAAAATAATAAAACAACTGAAATAGGCTGCTGCCAAAACAATAATCAACGCAATTTTCTTCTTGTCCAAAGGGAATGAAACCAAATACAGCACCAGCAGTCCCACACAGCCGGTCAGGAACACTGACATGGTGGAAGTCGCACTAAAGGGCAGCTGGAACAAATGGCCTGCCAGCTGAATCAGCATGACTGCTGAAACTACTGTTACCGCCCCAGGGACTGAGACCCGCAAAATATTGTTCAAAAAATCTCCCTTGATACGCTCGTAACTTGGCTTCAATGCTAGGAAGAAGGAAGGTATCCCCACCGTCAAAGCATTGATTGGTGTCAATTGAATGGGTGCAAAAGGATACGGACTTGCTAAGAACATGAAAATCACGGCTAAGATCAACGAATAAATCGTCTTGACCAGATACATCGAAGCAACCCGTTCGATGTTGTTAATCACTCGGCGGCCTTCCTTCAAAACATCCTGCATCCGTTTAAAATCCGATTCTAAAAGAATTACATCCGCTGCTGCACGTGCGGCACTGCTTCCATTAGCCATTGCGACACCAATATCTGCCTGACGCAACGCCAGTACATCATTTACACCGTCCCCTGTCATACAGACCGTATGCTCTTCGTCCTGCAAAGCCTGAATTAAACGCTGCTTCTGATACGGCGAAACCCGACCGAAAACAGTGTTAGCCTTCACCAGCACTCGATAATTGGTCCAATCGTCTATTTCAGACATATCCACATAATGTTCAGCATGTTGAATCCCAGCCTTTTGAGCAATTTTGGACACTGTCAATGGGTGGTCGCCAGAGATTACCTTCAGCTGGACATCCTGCTTAACAAAGTAACCAAAAGTCTCTTGGGCATTTTCCCGTAAATTATCAGAGATAATCAAGGTAGCCAGCCATTGCGGCTCCTTTTCAAAAGTTTCACCCAAAACATCTGGATAGGAAGCCAGTGCCAACACTCGATGACCTTGAGCCATATAGGGTTCAATTTCCCGTTGAAACTTCTCTGGCACTGTTGAAAAAATGAATTCCGGTGCACCTACAACGTAACTACCTTCATGCTTGAAAGTTACGCCACTCCATTTACGAGCGGAAGAAAAAGGAATCATCTTTTCCATCTGCCAGTCATTCTCCGCTTGAAAGGCTTGTCGCAGCGCTTGAGCTGTTGCATTATCATCGGTCAAATTCTTCATCAAAGCAGCCATGATAACTTTAAATCGCTCTTCTGTTACTTGACCTAAAATACTTTCTTCAAAACGCAAGGTGCCATCGGTAATGGTGCCCGTTTTATCTAGACAAATGACATCCAC
The DNA here is from genome assembly GCF_017377655.1 of Candidatus Enterococcus ferrettii. GTDB lineage: Bacteria > Bacillota > Bacilli > Lactobacillales > Enterococcaceae > Enterococcus_A > Enterococcus_A ferrettii. Next base: position 17,357 of record NZ_JAFREL010000035.1, on the reverse strand, counting down.
CCGAGCTAGCGTTTCAATCGACGGCAAAGCCTGTACCAGCACCTTTTTCCGCGCCAGATTAGCAGCTCCCACCGCAAATGCTACACTAGTCAACAGCATTAGTCCTTCTGGTATCATACTCACTAATGCTGCTACAGTTCCTAAAACAGCCTGGCGAATGGAGGAAGAGGCTTGGTATTGCGAATAAAGCATCGCTAAGCCCACTGGTACAATGACCACTGTCAATACCGTAATCATCCGACTCAATACCTTAGTTAGTTGAGAACTATTTCCCGTTTCACTCTTCGCTTCACTAGACAACCGTTGGGCAAAATTATCCGCCCCCACAGCTGTTGCCTGATAGAAGGCCTGACCCGCAGTCACAAAGCTTCCGCTATATAACCGATCCTCTGGCTGCTTCAAAATACGATCAGCCTCACCAGTCAGTAAAGATTCATCCACTTCGATCCCTTCGCCAGTCAACACTTGACCATCCACTGGCACCTGATCCCCATTTTTCAAGAAAATCGTATCCCCTAAAACGACTGCTTCCTGATCTATCCGTTCCAGCTTTCCATTGCGTAGAACTGTTACCTGATCTTTCGCCAATACCGACAGCTTGTCAATCGTATGCTTCGCTCGCAGCTCTTGAACGACTCCGATCAGCGTATTAATTATTACAACACCAAAGAACAACGTATTTTTTGGCGAACCTACCAACAAAACAAAAAGAGCTAACACCAAATTCAACAGGTTAAAGACATTAACCGTATTCTCTTTAATAATCTGGCCATCTGTCTTCAATAAATCCTCTTCACTTTGGTTCACCTGACCCTTTTCTGTACGTTCTTTAACCTCTGCTTCAGTTAATCCGTGAAGCTCCTTAGGAATCTTCACCTGTTCAGTTACTAGCGTTTGGTCAGGTGTTGCTTGATTTGTTTTTTTCACGCGACTCACCTCTGTTTCTATCTTACCACGACCTAGATTTTTCAGCATACCCTGAACATTTTCGAATCAAGCAAAAAAAACGTCCAAGCAATTTTTGCCTGGACGCTTTCGGTTAGAAAGTCTTGTAGTCTAATTTTCTGTTTTAAAACAATTTAGGAGACAGAGAAGAAAGCTACACGTCAAACACTCCTGGGGATAATTTTGTTCGTTTGAATAGTTTGAATGTCATTATACGAATCTGGGGAAGTTGTTCTTTATAATGAGAGCGCCAAACACTGACTATACCCATTAATAGACGCCACTTCCTCTTGTCTCCTAAGTACAATTCATTTTATACCATTTTGATAGAAAATTAACAAAAAAGTCAGAATTGGCCCTTTTTTAATCAGAATCATCGCTTTTCTTAGTTTTTGGCAGTTATTAATCAAAAAAAGAACCGCTTATCTTCTGTTTATAACCTAAAATGAAAAGTGACGGTTCAACACTTAACAAAAACTTTTCGATATTGTAAAACGATATGAAAATATCGTTTTACATAAAAAGATTTCTGTTTTATACTATAATAAAGGGGATGGATTAAAATGAACAAGAATTCTACAGCTGTCGTCGGTCTGTTAAGTCTTTTTACGCTAATGGTTCAAGCAAGTCTCGTTTTGTTCTCCTTGATCATGCTTTGGTCGTTGCTCTCTTCTGCCGATAGCCGTCAAGAATTCATTCAGGTTGTTTTGAGAGCCGTTGATCTAAGCCGCAGCTCCTTAGACGAGCGTACCTATGCTACTACTTTAATCATTTTTGGATCAATAAGCGGCCTATTCATGTTCCTGTATCTTAATTGCATTCGTCACCTACTGCAAAACATTAATGAAAAGTTTTATTTCGAAGAAAAGAATCTCAAGCTAATTAAATATACGTTGATCTTTTTCACGCTTTATACTCTAACAAATTTCAGTGTAGTATTCGTCGATCAACTATTTCAGATTGTTCAGATTCCCGGCGCTTATTATTTAGAGTCCCTTGACTGGCTGCAAATTGTTGACAGCTTACTAACTGTTATGGGAATTTATGTTATCTACATGGTATTTAGACAAGGTATTTTGCTGAAAAGAGAAAACCAATCAATTATTTAAATGATTATCACAAGGAGGAAAAATATGAAAAAGTACGAACGATTTATTTTAGGCTTGTTGGCCTCTGTTTGCTTGATTTTGCAGATTATTTTTGGAATCGCGCTAGTGTTTACGTTTATTGCTATCGCGTTCACTGATTCACGACAAGAGCTTTCTCAAGTCTTAACATCAAGCTTGGAGATTGCTCATAGCTCATTGTCTCCTGCCTTCATCATTTTCTACTTAATAGTCTTTTGTGTCATTAGTATAATTTTGATGATCAGTTACCTGAACTGTATTCGCAATCTGTTGCAAAATTTAAATGAGGAACTTTATTTTGACGAACGCAATCTCAAGCTAATTAAAAAGACCTTCATTTACTATGGCTCAGCAACCTTGGCTGAGATTTTAGTATCCATAGTTAACAATCTCTACCATATAAATCTACTTAGCCAAGATTCTTCTAATAATATCCTTTATCTATTTAAAGGTGCCTTGATGGTTTTAGGGATTTATGTAATCTATATGGTATTCCAGCAAGGAATGCGTCTAAAAAAAGAAAGCGATGCTTTTATATAAAGCAAAAGGGGTGTTGCCAATGATAAAAATTAATTTAGACCGAGTAATGCTAGATCGAAAAATGTCCTCCAACGAACTAGCTAAAAAAATAGGCATCGCCCCAGCAAATCTCTCAATTCTAAAAACAGGTAAAGCTAAGGGGATTCGTTTTAACACACTGGAGAAAATCTGTACTGTACTGGATTGCCAACCTGGGGATATATTGGAGTATGCGGGGGAGGAAACATGATTGTAAAAAAGCTATTCGAAAGACTCGAATAGCTTTTTCTTAGGCTTTAAAAACGTAAACTTTAGCAGAATCCATATGTTATACTGTTTTAGAGTAGCAATCTATCTATTGATAATAGCCAATATATACTTTTTCTTTTGCTACATACTCATAATATATACGTGTCCTACCATTAAATGTTTTGGGAGGAACGTATGGGAATAGATAACTGTACAAAGCTCTGGGTGATATACTTTGTGTTTGAGCAATTGGCATGCTGTCATAAACATCTACAGCCGTGGCTTCACCTACTACTGGAAATACAAGTGCAACTAACATTCCTGTAACTATAAGAATTTTTTTCATAAAAATACCCCCTTAGTTTTTAGTTTATTCATTTGCTTAATATAAAATTAAAAAACATCATAATCGACCCGTATTTGATCATAATCGACCTGTTTATGCAACAAGAATCTAAAAAGAAAGCGGGAAAATCATTTGGTTGGAAATGCACTTTTTATTTTAGATACAATTCCTTTGTTGTTTTCAGTTTATCTATTCAAATCTAAACGCAACATCAAGGATATTGTTACTGTATCTGTACTTTGCATCATTATTAGATCTATGCAATTGACATCTAGTGGTACTTTAAAAACTATTTTACTTTTTATAATTTTGTTTACTTCTTTCTATTTCTCTGAAAAAGAACCATTGTTATCTGGAATATACAGTTCGTTGATATTTGTAAACGACAATTTTGCGTTGTTTTTGTCAAATAGTATTTACACAGTAAACAATAACAACATCTTTCTGTCTTTCATTATTCTTAGAATTATATTATTAGTTATCTCAATCATTCTAGTATTGCTGGAAAAGAAAATTCTTAATTACGTTAGGGAAAAAATACCTCTACTAAAAATACCCGTTCTTATGGTCTGTCTAATACTATTCTTTGAATTATTGAAAAATGAATATCTAGTAGAAATGACAATTCCTAATAGTGAGATAATAGTAACAAAATTACTTAGTAACATTCTACTTGCTCTTTTCGTTTTTTTAACCGTTATTGTTCTAATAGCCCAACGCAGCGAATCAATGCGTCTCGAAGCTGAAAGCAAGAAAGCGATCTTTGAAAATCAACTTGCTTATTTAAAAACTATTGAAAAGAATGCAGAAGAAGTTCGCAAGTTTAAGCATGATTACCAAAACATTTTGTTGAGTATGGATACCTATTTCCAGGAAAATAAATTTGAAGAACTGAAAAACTACTATTATACTCAAATCAAGCATAGTTCTGAAAGCCTTAACAGCACGAATACTCAGCTTAGTAAGTTGACAAAAATTCAAAATTTGGCTTTACGCAGTATTTTTTATGTGAAATTGAGTATAATTGATAGTGGGAAAGTAAACCTGACACTGGAAATGGACAAGAATTTCTATGTTGAAGAGAAAAATGAAATTCCATTGGTTCGTGCCTTGGGAATCATTTTAGATAATGCCATTGATGCTCTAAGCGAGCTTGACCGCGGTGAATTGCAGATTGCCGTGTTCGAAAACGATGGCAGCAACGTAGTTATTGTTAAGAATAGCTGTTCAGAAGATTTACCACCGCTGTACCAGCTGGAAGAAAAAGGCTATTCAACCAAAGGTCAAAATCGCGGAATTGGATTAAGCAATTTGCAGGAGATCATGGAAGAAGCCGACTTTTTGCTGGAGACTGAAATTGTCGATCATTACTTTATTCAAAAAATTGTTTTTTAAGGGGGCGTTAGTATGATGAAGATTTTCATTTGTGAAGATGAAACACCATTGCGGGAATTTTACCACGAATACATTGACAAGCAGATTATGATCAAAGAGTTAGATGCGCACATTGCGCTATCGACTGACAAGCCTGCTGCTGTCTTAGACTACCTCAAAGAAAACCCTGATACCACTGGAATCTATTTTCTGGATATTGATCTGGGTGAGAACGAAATGGATGGCGTTACTTTAGCCAAAAAGATTCGAGAATACGATACCTTAGGAAAAATTGTCTTCGTTACCACACATGATGAAACGGTTCCTTTAATCTTTAAATACAAGGTTGAAGCCCTAGATTTCATCGTAAAGGACGATCCCGGACAACTAATGGAATCAATTACCGAATGCTTGGATTCTATCTTTGTTAAGCAGCAAATCCAGCCAGAAAAACGTGAACAGTTTTTAATTCGAAATGGTAAAAGTGAACGATACGTCAACTACAAAGATATTCTATATTTCGAAACTTCTCACAAACCACATGTTCTCTATATCCATACAATGACTGGCAGAATTCATTTCTATGGTGCAATCAAGGAAATGGTCGATCTTGGTAAAAATTTTGAACGTATTCATAAGTCTTATGTGGTTAATTTAGACAATGTCCGCTCCCTCGATAAAGAAATGCTAGAGGTCACCATGAACAATGGACAGCGCTGTGCGGTTTCTCGGAAAAAGATGCGGATTGTTCGTGATTTCTTAGATAAAAAACAATTCAGTTAAGTCACTGAACTGTCTGCCGTTTTCGGCAGGCAGTTTTTTCGCTAAAAAACCACCTAAGCCTCCGCGCTTAAGTGGTTCACTCCTCTATTAACCTTGCCCATAATAGGCCTTTTCACCATGCTTTCTAAAATAATGCTTATCCAGCAAATATTGTGGGATTGCCTTTATTTTAGGATTAATCTGCTCATTTTCTTTCGCCATTAGGCAAATTTCATCCAAAATCAAGCTGTTCTCCACTGCCTTCATGGGCGAGTCTCCCCAAGTAAACGGTCCATGCCCATAGACTAGAACCCCCGGAACTTCCTTGGCTTTTACACTTCGTTCATTAAAGGTTTCTACAATCACATGACCCGTATTGATTTCATAGGCCTCCTGAACTTCTTTCTCTGTTAACTGCCGAGTACAAGGAATCGTGCCATAAAAAGCATCCGCGTGAGTAGTTCCGTAAGCAGGCAAATCTCTTCCTGCCTGAGCCCACATCACTGAATTGGTAGAATGGGTATGAACAATCGCATTCACCTCTTCAAAAGCCTGATACAGTACCACATGGGTAGGTAAGTCGGAAGAAGGATTCATACTGTCAGCTTCCAGACTATTTCCAGCTAAATCGGTTACTACCATCTGATCCGCCTGCATCTTTTCATACTTCACACCGCTTGGCTTAATGACAATTACCCCAAGGTCTCGATTAATCTCACTGACATTTCCCCAAGTCAGCTTCACCAATCCGTATTGAGGCAGTTCTAGATTCGCTTCAAATACTCGCTGCTTCATTTCTTGAATGATTTCTTCACGCGACATCGTATCCCGCCTCTCTTAATTTAGGGTAAAGATAGTTTTTAGCTGCTTCAATTTCTTCCTTGAAATTTGAACTTTTCTCGCTCCACATTTCAATTAGGAAGGTTCCATCATAATCCAGACGTTTCAAATTCTTCAACAGGCCAAGGAAATCCACACAGCCCTCGCCGAAAGGAACATCCCGAAATTGTCCCGAAGAATTCTCTGTCACCGGATAGGTATCTTTTAAGTGAATGGAAGTGATGCAGTCAATGCCTTCCTCCAGTTCAACGGCTGGGTTGTTTTCCGGCCAGGCAGAGAGATTGCCTAAATCTGGATAGACCTGTAAATACGGTGATCGAATCTGCCGTTTGATTTCCAAAAATTTCCCAATCGAATTCATAAAAGGATCGTCCATAATCTCAATCGAAAGAATGACGCCATAATTAGCTGCCTGCTTTACACTTTCCTTCATGCCTTCAATAAAGGCTTCTCGGCTAGTCACAGATTTCTCTTCATAATAGACATCGTAGCCAGCTACCTGAATGACCTTGATACTCAGCTTATGAGCAAAACGAACGGCTTTATCCATTATTTCCTTGGCTTTTTGCTGCTTCTCAAGATCTAAGGAGCCAAAGGGAAAGCGGCGATGTCCACTTAAGCAAATCGAATTAATTCTCACACCAGACTGAAACATGTCCTCTCGCAGCTGAGCAAGCTGTTCGTCTGACCAGTCTAACCGTGCCAAGCGTTCATCGGTTTCATCAATCGACATTTCGATAAAATCAAACCCCAGTTCTTTCGCCAAAGCAAAACGTTCCTGCCAAGTGATTCCCTTCGGTAAAGCTTTTTCATAAATTCCGATCTGAGCCATGCTTACTGCCCCCAAATACGAGTAATTTCATCCTTAAAGTCTTGTGCTGCCTTCACCGGATCTGGTGCCGCGGTGATTCCTCGCCCTGTTATAAAGGTGTATACAGCCATCCCTTCAAACAGTTTCAAGGTATCGACATCCAAGCCCCCAGTTACAGAAACGTTAAAGCCCATTTCAATCAATTTTTTCACTTTGGTTAAATCTTTTTCGCCCCAGGTTTCTCCTGATAAAAGGGCATCGCGGCTTTGATGATAGATGGCTTGCTTGATGCCGATTTCTCGCCAAGCAGCAGCCTGTTCATAGGTCCAATCACCATAAAGCTCAACCTGCAATTCCTTTACTTCTTTTTGCGCGGCCTGCATCGTGGGTATCGTAGCACAGCAAATGACCGTCATAAAATCAGCACCGGCATCTGCGACATTTTTAGCCACTGTTCCACCCGCATCGGCACATTTCGTATCAGCAACTAATGTTTTCTCAGGGAACATACTGCGGATACAGCTGATCGCTTTGTGCCCTTCCTGCAGACAAAGAATCGTCCCTACTTCAATAATATCGACAATTTCTCCTACCTTAACGATATCTGCTAAGGCATGCTCTAAATCATTATGGTCCAATGCAATTTGCAACTTTGGTTTACTCATTCTAAACTCCTCTTATTTACCCATTTTTTGATATAGTTCTGATTCAGCGAACTTCTCACTAATTTCTTTTGGCGACATCACATTTTTAATCCCAATGACCGTAACGCCTTTCTTCACTGCTTGGTCAAACATATTTAAGAAGTTAACTGGTGTAAAAACAACATCGTATTGCGTCGCCGAACTTTTACCTTCTGAAAGAGCACAATGGTGAATTTTGGTAATTGGCACACTTAATTCCTTCATCGCTTTCTCCACACTCTTCATCATCATTAAGCTGGTTCCTGATCCATTGGCACAAGATACTAAGATTCTCATTTTAAAATCCCCCTAGGTTAGTTTTTATTTTATGCGGCCCAGGCAAAGCTGGGCCGACAAATTTCCTACATTAGTCATTCAAGAATTTTTCTGCGTATTGCTCATAGTCATCAACAATCATGAAGTAGCCTTCTGGATTTTTACGGTATTGCAGCTGTGGAATAATCAGTAAACCAATTACAACTACAGCGACACCAATATAGCCTAAGAACTTCATAATGACTGCAAACAATGGCCAAGCGGTTGCCCAGTCAAACATGCCCAGGTACCCACCGTATTGTGATAATCCAATCCAGGTTGCAAATAGAGCGGAGCCGCCAATTTGAATAATCCCTGAAATGAACGGGAAGATACAGGCTGCTTTAAAACCGCCACGGTTGTTAGCAAAGACAGCTATTACCGCATTATCAAAGAACAATGGAACGAAACCGGCAATAACGATCGTTGGTGATTTCAACAAAATTAATAGTCCAATCATTAAGAATTGACCTAAAGCACCAAACAAGAAGCCGATGGTTACAGCATTTGGTGAACCAAAGCCGAACGTTGCTGCCACGTCGATCCCAGGTACCGCACCTGGTAAAATCGTATTGGAAATCCCTTGGAAGGACTGAGTCAACTCATCAACGAAGGTCCGTACACCCAATTGTAAAATCGCCAGATAAACCGCAAAATTCAGTGAAGTTGTCAGAATATAGAATAAGAAGCTCTGACCTTCTGCCATAAATTCAGCTTCAACCAAATAATCTTGACCTAATACCACTAAAATAATCCCAAAGAAAAATAGCATTAACAATGAAGTCGCTACCATATTCTCGTTAAAAATGGATAGGAAGCCTGGCAGCTCGATGTCTTCCAGTTTCTTATCTACATTCGCAGCTTTATTTTTCCTTTGATCCCGCTTGCGCATCCATTCAGCCAGCTTCGCAAAGATAAAAATACCAAACATTTGCTGGTGAGCGATCCCAAAGCCCGCACCTTCTGTCAATTCCTGTGTTACACCAACTGTCAAATTAGAAGCAACTGCCCAGTAGCAACCCAAAACTAATCCCATGAAAATTAATACTTCCACTCTGCCTAAATTCGGGAAACAGAACAATAGAATCCAGAAAGCTGTAGCTGCCTGTTGAATTTGCACATTCCCTGTCGTAAATACCGAACGTAATTTGGTGTATTTTTGGAAACGAACCAATAAAATATTCATGATAAAAGCAATTAATAGCAAAATCATTACATCGCCGAAGGTTCGACCAAAAGTTTCCATTAATCCCGCATCTACCGCATTTTGACCAAAATATGGGTCTGTCACCATTGCATCTAGATTAAACCGTTCCTTCAACCCAACTAGAATCGGCCGAAAGTTCCCAACCAGTCCGCCTGAACCAACCGTCAAAATAAAATACCCAACTGTCGCCTTCAAAAAGCCGGCGATACATTCATAAATCGGTCGTTTCAGCAGTAAGTACCCCAATAATACAATAAATCCAATCAAGTAGGCTGGCTGTGTCAAAATGTTCTCAGCAAAATACGTCCAAATACTTAACAAAAAATCCCCCATTTATTTCTCCCCCTATAGATGGTATTGTTCCATGACCGCTTGATAGTCTTCAATCGAGTTAGTAGCCGCCAGACTGTCGATCAAACCGTCTGTCATCAACATTTCAGATAGATTTTGGATATTTTCCATATGCTCCTCTGCGTTTTTTGCCGCCAAAGTGAAGAAGAGAAGTGCCTCTTTTTCTTCTCCATCCGTGCTTTCAAAGGCAACTGGCTGCTTCATTTTAGTAAAGGAAATGGCGGTTCCAAACACCCCCTCACTCTTCTCAGAAGAATGAGGCATAGCAACCTGAGGAACAATCACAATATAAGGGCCGTGCTCCTCAACACAGCGGATAATTTCATCTACATAGTGCTGATCAATAATTTCCTTGTCCATCAGCAGCTGACAGCTTTCAGCAATGGCTTCTTTCCAATCAGTAATTTCTTTATCAGAGTAACGAATCAGTTCATTGTCGTAAAAATACGTTAACATGGTTCTACCTCTTTTCTATAGGAATGATGGGAACGGTGTATCATTTTCAACGCTGAAGGCATCTTCAAATCCGCGATAGAAATTGAATTCTAAGTCGTCCTTGTTGGTTGGATAAGTAAATTTACCGCCAACTTGCCAAATATACGGTTTGAATTCGTAACGTAACCGATCCTTTTTGAATTTCCAAATTTCTGTGATTTCTTTCGGATCAGCCATGAAATTCGCCCAAATGTCATAATGAACAGGAATGACCACCTTCGTATTTAAAGACTCTGCCATTCGCAGCATATCAACTGACGTGACTTTATCCGTTATTCCTCGTGGATTTTCGCCGTAAGCACCTAAGCAGACATCAATTTTATGCTCATTGCCATGCTTGGCAAACATGTTGGAATAATGAGAGTCGCCTGCATGATATAAATTACCGCCAGAGGTTTCAAATAGGTAGTTCACCGCAATTTGATCCATATCCTGCGGCAGTTTCCCCTTCAAAGTAACTTCTGGGTCTTCACAGGTAACTAAGGCTGTTCGGTCAAAGGCTTCTAAAGCAACCACGTTGATATCCTTAATTTTTACCTCGTCTCCTGGCTTCACAATAATGGTTTTTTCCTCTGGAATTCCCCAGCCTAGCCACGTTGCGACAACTTCCTTCGGTCCCACAAATTTTGCCTCAGGACAATTTTGGTGTACTGCCGCTGCTGTGTTGATGTCTAAATGATCGGAGTGAATATGAGTAACTACTAAAGCATCCACATTTTTGACTGCAAAAGGATCAATGACAAATGGCTGTGTGCGCAAATTCGGCTGCATTTTTTGAACACCGCTCATCCGCATCATTTGATGGCCCTTTTTCATCATGCCGTTTCCATGACTACGCTTGCCGGTGCCACACCACAAATCGCATAAGATGTTTGTCCCTTCATGACTCTTCAACCAAATTCCGGTACAGCCCAGCCACCACATAGAAAAAGTACCGGCTTCGACAACTTCACTTTCAATTTCTTCATTCAAATAGGTGCCCCATTCGGGAAAAGTTGAAAGAATCCAATTCTCTTTTGTAACCTCGTTAACATGCTTGCTCATCTGTGAATCTCTCCTGTCGTGATTTTGTTATGATCCATGTATAAATCATAAATCGTAAAACTCGTCATGAAAACCCTTTTATATGAGTGTTTGAACTTTATATGATTTTCTTAACGCAAACGCTGATTTTCTTGTATAATAGAATCAAATAAAACGTTTTCTTCTATAGAGATAATTTTGTAGGAAAAGGTGGGACATGTATGAAAAATTCGATAGTTGCGATCGATAAACGCCATGCTGAGATTCTGGAGATTCTTGAAGCCAATCATCAGATGACAACTCAGGAGTTAGCAGAAGCACTGGACGTTTCATTAAGTACGATTCGCCGAGATCTAAATCTGTTAGAAGAAAAGAATGACATTATTCGCAAATATGGCTACTGTATTTTTAATTACGACAACAAGCGTGATTTCGATCAGTCCGGTCCGGAGCGAATCAAGCAAGCCATCGCCCGCGAGGCCAGCAAGTATGTGCAAGATTACGACACCATCTTTATTAACTCTAGCTCAACTGCTCTAAAGACAATTGACTATTTGAATTCAGAGCATCTTACAATTGTTACGAATAATTTGAAAATCAATTACTCGCCTCATAATGCCAACTACAATTACATATTGACTGGTGGAGAAATGCGGTTTCCTAAAGAAGCATTGGTGGGGGATATTGCCATGAATACCATCTCATCCATGAACGCAGATGTCTGCATCATCGGCTGTAGTGGAGTCAGCTTGGAAAGCGGTGTTACAACCAAAATTATCAATGAGGCGAAAATCAACGAGCTGATGATCAACCGCACAATTAAGCGAAAAGTTTTAGTGGCTGACCATCGCAAAATCGGTTTAACCTCCCAATTCAAAATTGCCGACATTTCTGTCTTTGACTATTTGATTACCGATCAATTCAGTTCACCAGAGACCTTGAAGGAAATTCAAAAAATGGGTGTAAAAGTTATTCAAATTGATTAGATAGAAAGGATGAGGACGACTGGAGAAAAAAGAATTCGCACGATCACAGCAGGTAATTTTTAACTTTCTGCTGCTGTATGGCCTGCTGCTAGCTTGTGTACCGATTTTGCTCTATCCCACAGAAACAATTATACGAGGAATGAGCCAAATTATTCACTCACCCAGCAATCTGATTAGCGATTATGTCGAGATTGCTGGGGCTGGAGCAGCCTTAACCAACAGCGGCCTGCTTACTCTGCTGAGCCTGTTTATTTTGAGAAAATACAGTCACAGCTTTTGTCCCTTAACGATTCCCATTGTCATGATGCTTTCCGGGTTCTCTTTTTTTGGTAAAAATTTAGCCAATTCAGCCCCCATTCTTCTAGGAAGTCTTCTGTATCTGCATCACAAACCCGCGGCCAGACAAGAATCCTTGGTCATGGGCTTGTTGAGCACCTGCCTGTCTCCAATGGTCAGCCTTATCTATCTAGCGCCTAGCCAATTTCTTCTCCAAAACAAATTCATCGCCCTGGTAGCTGGTCTGGTGATTGGCTATATCAGTATTCCGGTTTTTCACTATTTAAAGGCACATACCAAAGAAATGAACCTTTACAATATGGGGTTCTCGGCTGGCTGTATCGGATTCATCGGGAATTTTGCCACCCGCAATCTATTGAACATCCGAATTCTTCCCCATCGCTTGAACGCTGCTCACAGCTCGGCATTATTGATCTTCTTACTGATCCTTTTCACTGCGCCACTGATGTATGCTCTCTATGTCCTGAAGTTCGACAAAGCACTGCATAAAGGAGTTCGACTGAGTCTGTTAAAACTAGTTCGTTTTTCAATCTATGGCTTAATCGGCTTAATGGTCCCTTTAATTTTACAGGTTCCATTGAATGGTTTGCTGGTAGGTACCCTTTTAACCTTTGCTGGTTTCAGTATGTACAACTTTGGTTTCCGTTATTATTTCTTCCCAGCTTGCGGCGTCCTGCTGTCCTCATTGTTCATTTTTCATGATGTAACTTCGACCACCACTATTGTTATCTTGTTCTTTGCAGCCACCTTGTCACCTTTTTCTAGAAAGTATGGCTTGCTGACCGGAATTCTATCAGGTGCCATATTTGCAATGATTTCCCGTCATGCTCATGTTCTAACCGCCGGCATTAATCTTTACAACTGTGGATTTTCAGGCGGTGTCACCGTTCTCTTGCTGGACTTTCTACGCCACCTTCTTTTTCGTCATGCTTTGCTTAAGCGCACCTGCAGCGCTGCTTATCAAAAATTAATTTTAAGCGAACAAAAGATATTGTGGCAATTAAGCCGGTGCAAAGATTGGATCAAGCAGCGACTGTTTCCACTCAACTACGAATAAAAGTCTGGAAGATCATTTGGTGTATGATCTTCCAGACTTTTCGTTTATAGCCAGCCGTTTTCCTTTGCCTTTGCTGCGGCATCGACTCGGTTTTTGGCGCCTAATTTACTAATAATTTCCGAGATATAGTTGCGAATGGTTCCATCCGTTAAATACAGCTGAGCTGAAACCTCCTTTGAGGTGGCTCCCTTGGCGATCAATGTCAAAATCTCCTGCTCTTTTGGGGTCAAAGGATTTCGTTGATTGTTCATGTAGCCAGTGATCAGAGAAGGTTCATAATACACCTTGCCTTTCATCGCCGAACGAATATGCTCAATTAATTCATCGCTGGGGGTATCTTTCAGCAAATAAGCCGACACTTTAGCCTCTACTGATTTTTCGAAATAGCCATCCCGAGCGAAAGTGGTTAAAATAATTACCTTGATTGAGCTTTCCTTCAATTCTTCTGCCAGCTCCAGGCCTGATTTGTGAGGCATTTCAATATCGGTTAATAAAATATCCGGCTGCAGCTGTTTCAGCAGAGTTGCTGCTTCCGCCCCATCCTTGGCTGTTCCAGCAACCTCTAGATCATCCTCTAAATTCAAAATCATTTCTAAAGCGGATGACAGCAGTCCTTGATCCTCGGCAATCAGTAATCTAATCATTTAAAGCCTCCTCCAAAGGAACCGATATACGAATCCAGGTTCCTCGATCCTCCTGTATGTAAAGTGTGCCTTGTATCTTTTCAATCCGTTCGGTCATTCCAGTTATCCCGTTTCCAGCAATTAGTTCCTTTACACCTACCCCATTATCCTTAATCGAAAGCTTAAGCCAGTCTGCATCAATTGAAAAAACAATCGTACAAAAAGTCGCTTTACTGTGACGGATGATATTAGTTACGGCTTCTCGGAGAACATTGCTGATTTCATTTTGCTGCATGGCTGACAGATCGTTTGCCAGCTCCTCATTCTCAGTAGTCAAAATAATTTTTGCTGTAGTTAAGGCCTGGTTTATTTCAATTAGCTCTTCCCGAATTGTACGTTTTCGCATATCTGAAACAATTTCCCGAACGGTTTTTAAGGTAGAGCGAGAAAGCTGTTCGATTTCCTGAAGCTCATTCGAAACCATTTGCGGATTTTTTGTCAAAATCTTTTGAGCTAAATCAAGCTTGAGTGTCATCACCGACAATGATTGCCCTAAAGAATCATGCAATTCTCTCGCAATCCGATTGCGTTCCTCTCCCTTAATCACAGCCTCCAATCGTTGATTAGCTTGATACAATTGTTTGCGTTGCTCAATAGATTTCTGAACCTCTCTGCCTGGCAAAGGGGCAATAATAGTAAACAAGCCGAAAGGTAGCGACATCGCCAGCTGATTGCCTCCAAAAACTGGATGCTCCATCGGCCCAAAAAATAATCCCAGTAAAATGATTCCCAGCTGACCAAAGAACAACAACCAAAAAGACGATTTTTTTATCTTGGAAAAACCAAAGCCCAACTGCCAAGCGGGAAACATGAATAGATAAATATATCCCAGTTCTAAAGCATAAAACGCAGCAATTAGATATTGCCCCATCAACCAATAAATAAAATACCTTCCTTGAAAAAGAGCATTCCGGTAAAACCAGCAGAACAGCAGCATTAGTGCTCCTAAAAACATTTTTTCAAACGTATCAAAAGGAACTAGGGATAAAATGGGAATTAATAGAAACAACATCCAGATAATGGAGCTAAGCACCTCTCCTTTTGGAAATAAGCGAAGTTTACTCATGAATAGTCCTTTCTATGCACCTGCGTATGTTACCTACGATGATACCATACGAATTAGATCTTTTTCCGACTAAATACGACATCAGCAATTAAGAGAAAACCTAAAATATACACGATATTGCCAATCAACAATTGATTTGTTGCTAGCTGGGTCAGTTTTTCCATGCCGCTGTTGATTAACTGATTGCTTAGATTCAACATGTTTAGCGGATTCCAACGCAGCCAGCTGAACTTATCCAACAGCATAAATTGCATGCCTGCCAGCATTGAAGACAAGAAATAAGTCGCAATTCCCAACATACTTGTCAGCGATTCATTGGTAACGATCAAAGAAATCATTAATGACAAACTAGCAAACAGCCACATCCCAACAAAATTTCCCAGCAAATTAGCAAACAATGTACGAATTACTTCTGTTTGCTTTAGTGAAACTTCTGGAAACAAAATCATACTGAGACAAATCGTTACAACTACCGCTACGACATTCAAATAAATGGAATAGCCCACCAAAGTAATGAGTTTACTAAAGAAAATTGTCCGGCGCTGCTGATTTTTTTGCAACAGATTTTTAATCGTTCCAAAGCGAAATTCCATCGAGAAAGTCTGGCTAGCCAGATAGACCATGAAAAAAACAATCAACCACCCGCTGTTAAAGCAGGTTTTTACCAATTTATCTGACGATAAAATGTCAAAATTTCCAAATTTGGTTACCAATGCAACGAGCAGGATTAGTCCGCTCACTTTTATAGTTTGTTTCAAAATCACATGTTGCTTCATTAGTTTAAATACTTCTTGTTTCACTGCATGTTTCATTTTCATCATTCTCCTTAGACTAATTTGGCTAATAGATCATCCTCAAAATTTTCTAACAACTCAGGATGCTCTATATTTTCCACTAATCTCCCTGCCTTTAACAGCAAGACACGATCCACTAATTGCTCCAATTCACTAAGTATGTGGCTGGAAATTAGGAAAGTTGTTCCGGCTTCCTTGTAGGTCAAAATAGCTTTCTTCAATAGCTTAACTGAATAAGGATCTAAACCATTCATCGGCTCATCTAAAATAACCACCTGCGGCTGATTCAAGAAAGCTAACGCAATTCCCAACCGCTGTTTCATTCCCAAAGAATAGCCCTTAGTCTTTTTACCAATAAATTCATTCATGTCCAATAACGAAATTAGCCCATCAATTGCTGCTATATTTTGCTGATCCTCAACAAACAGCTGCAAGTGATCCCAGCCTGACAAAAAAGGATAAAGTCCCGGCTGTTCAATCAAGGCGTCAATCGTGGTTCCTCTTGCTTGTTGAATCTCCCCCTTGCTTATAGGAACAAACCCGACTAAGGCCTTCATTAACGTCGTTTTCCCGGCACCGTTTGGACCAACCAAACCGACCACTTCTCCTTGAACCAATTCACAATTAACTTTTTCAAGTGCTTGTTTTCGTTTAAAAGTGATACTCATATTTTTTACATTGATCAGTTTATCCATTTAAGTGACTCCCTCGCTTCTTTTCTATAGGCTTAGTTTATCGAAATTCCCCCTAGCAATTAAGTCGTATTCGTCATGACTATCCATGACATTTGTCATCCAAGTAAAAATGAGGACCCCAGACAAATTATCTCGGGTCCTCATTACGTATTCTAAAATCCTAACCACTCACTAAAACTGTTTTCTTCAAAACTGATTGTTTCTTCATCCTTCTTATCTGGCGTTTCTTTAAAATGGGTCTGAACGGCAATCTTTACCTCTTCTTCATCAATGGTTGGTTCCACTACCTGAGACACCATTCCTATCAAAAGTCTTTTTGAATTTTCTGTTAAAATAAAAGAAGTCGAACAACAGAGGGGGATACAAATGAAACGATTCAAAGCTACCGTAACCATTGATCGACCGTTAGGCTATCTTGATTCTTATGGTACTACCTATCCGGTAAATTATGGCTTTGTGGAAGGAATTATTGCAGGAGATGGGGAAGCTCAAGATGTATATGTTTTATTGGAAACAGAAAAACTTGCATCCTTTATAGGGGAAATAATTGCCGTGGTTGTCCGAAAAGACGACGTAGAGGACAAATGGGTGGCAGCACCCACGGGAACAATTCTGTCAAAAGAAGAAATCGCTAAGCAGATTGCGTTTATTGAACAGTACTTTGATTCCGATCTCATCTTGCTAAAATAAAAAGTCCCTCAAAGTGTGTTGGATGTAGTGACCCCCAAAAGT
>NZ_JAFREL010000034.1 GCF_017377655.1 Candidatus Enterococcus ferrettii | reverse complement strand
TATTGACGGGGGGCCTACCACGATCCAGGTGGTGTAGTATCTTAATTATAAAATGTATTGATAACTTTTCAAGTACTTTTGGATAATTTTTGTCATGTTATGGGATTTTTCTCATTATAAAGCTAATGTTGTTTGTCTTGGAACTTACGTAAAAAACTGTGAAGCCTTAACGGACTTCACAGTTCTCTCCTAAATTAAAATAGCTATTGTTTGATAAGGTTGCAGCTTGAACTCAGAATTCAGTTGAGTTGCTCGATAGTTATCAACTAAAATTTCGCCAGTCAAGAACTCATCAGGTAAGTGAACGATCGTCTCCTCAGCAAAAAAATTATTTAAGACGACTAACTTTTGTTCTTCATGTTCTCGAATAAAGCCGTATACGGATTCATGTTCAGAAGCGAAAGCTCGATAACTGCCTTCTGCGATAATTGGATACTTTTTGCGCAAACGGATCAGCTTTTGATAATAAGCAAAGATTGATCCTTCTTCCAATTCAGTAGCTGCGTTAATCTCTTGGGCATGATTTCCAACCGCTAACCATGGTATTCCTTTAGTAAACCCAGCATTTACTTCATGCGTCCATTGCATTGGCGTCCGGGCATTGTCTCGTGATTTACTTTGTACAATCGCAAAGGCTTCTTTTTCTGAGTATCCTTTTTGAGTCAGTTCTTGATAAGCATTCAGACTTTCAACATCCACGTAATCAGCCATTGATTCAAAATCAGGATCAAGCATACCAATTTCTTCACCCATATAAATATATGGCGTCCCACGATTTAAATGAATTGCTGAGGCTAACATCTTTGCCCCTTCGATTCGATAGTTTTCCACATCTACAAATCTGTTAAGGGCCCGCGGTTGATCATGGTTATTCCAAAACCAAGCGTTCCAGCCGTTGTTTTCGCTCATTTGTGTTCCCCAAGTGTGAAACAATCTTTTTAATTCTGAAAAATTAAAGGGAACGTTTGTCCACTTTTTACCCTCTTCATAATCTACTTTTAAATGATGAAAATTGAAGGTCATAGATAATTCATGACGCTCTGGTTGAGTATACAAAATGCAGTTTTCCACAGTTGTAAAACTCATTTCTCCTACAGTAATAATCTCAGGATCTGCTCCATAAGTTGCTTCATTCATCATACGTATATACTCGTGGGCAATCGGACGATCTGTGTATTCTGGCTTACCATCATTAACAGAATTATTTTTTAGAACCTCGTCTTTACCAATCAAATTGATTACATCAAAACGGAAGCCTTTAATCCCTTTATCCATCCAAAAACGTACAACCTTAAATAACTCTTCCCGAACCTCAGGATTACGCCAATTCAAATCTGCTTGCGTAACATCAAACAGGTGTAAATAGTATTTCCCAGTATCGCCGAAGGGTGCCCAGGCATTGCCGCCAAACTTCGATACCCAATCAGTAGGGTCTTCCTGAATAATAAAATACTCCTGATATCTTTTATCACCGGCCAAAGCCTTTTGAAACCATTCATGCTCGATTGATACATGATTTAATACCATATCCAGCATTACCCCAATTCCATGCTCTTCAGCAGTTTGAATTAGGCGTTCAAATTCTTCCATTGTTCCAAATACAGGATTGATGGCAGTATAATTGGAGATATCATAGCCGTTATCTCTTTGTGGACTTGGATAAACCGGATTTAACCAAATCATATCTACCCCTAATAATTTTAAATAGGGCAATTTCTTTAAGATCCCTGCCAAATCACCAATCCCATCACCATCGGTATCTAGATAAGATTTGGGATAAATTTGATAAATTACTTTGTCCTTAAAAGACATCTTCTTCCTCCTAAAACGAGGCAGTTGTTTCATCAACTGCCCTTTGTTAATTATAAGTGTGTAACGGTCATTATCGTCTCAGCTGGGGTAATAGGCGCTGCTTCTAAAACCGGATCAACTTGAAATTCATTCGAGTTGGTTACAATAACTGGGGTTTGAACTTCGTAACCGGCTTGACGAATTGCTTCTAAATCGAACTCCATTAATAATTGTCCTTTAGTTACTGTATCTCCTTGATCTACTTTAGCAGTAAAATATTTACCGTCCAGCTTGACCGTATCAATACCTATATGGATTAATACTTCGGTACCGTCATTACTTAATAAACCGATCGCGTGCTTCGTTGGGAACAATAGGCTGACCTGACCATCAAATGGCGCAAAGAGCTTTCCTTCCACAGGGTCAATCACTACTCCTTGCCCCATCATACCTTCAGCAAACACAGGATCTTTGGCTTGATTCAGTGGTTGTACTTCGCCGTTTAATGGTGCAAACAATTCTAGAATCTGACCCTTTTTACTAGAGACAGGTTGATCCAGCTCGTTTAGGTCAACAGACAGCTCCTCACCAATCCGATCGATTTTGTTAAAGATACCAGCACGACGGAAGAATAACGTCAATAGGAATGGCACAACAATCGTAATCAGCATCGCAATCCCAAAAATCACATAATCCTGTGGTCGGATCGCTAAAATTCCCGGCAAACCACCGACACCGATAGACAGTGCGCGAACTTTGAATAAAGTGACGAACATCCCAGCTATTCCGCTGCCAATCATCGCCGCAATGAAGGGATACATGTATTTTAGATTAATCCCAAACATCGCTGGCTCAGTAACCCCTAGCCAAGCAGAAATCACCGATGGAACAGATACTTGCTCTTCCTTTTTATTACCGCGGTGAGCATAAACAACCGCCGCAACCGCTGCTCCTTGAGCAATATTCGATAAACAAATCATTGGCCACAAATTGGTTGAACCAAAATCGGCAATCAGTTGAGAATCAATCGCCAAGGTAGTATGATGCAATCCAGTAATAACCAATGGTGCATAAACTGCACCGAACACTCCTCCGAACAACCAGCTAAAGCTTGAAGTTAGTCCAGCATTGACTACTGCTGAAATCATCGTTCCAATTTTCCATCCGATTGGTCCTAAAATCACGTGAGCCGCCAAAATCGTTGGCAGTAATGAGAAGAACGGTACAAAGATCATTGAAACAGCTTCGGGAATATGTTTTCTAAAGAAGCGCTCTAGATAAACTAATAGGAAACCTGCCAACATCGCTGGTATGACCTGAGCTTGGTAGCCGATTTTCTCGACCGTTAAAAAACCAAAATTCCAAGTATAATTTGCAGCTATTTCAGCAGCTGAAGTACCATTTACCGCATAGGCATTCAATAGTTGTGGTGATACTAGAGTAATCCCTAATACAATTCCTAGAATTTCTGTTGCCCCCATTTTACGGGCGATACTCCAAGTAATTCCTACTGGTAGAAAATGGAAGATCGCTTCCCCAGGGAGCCATAAGAAGTTGTTCACAGCATCCCAAAATTGCGAGGATTCAGTGATTGTTTGTCCTCCAAGGAATCCCATCGGAACCGCTTCTAAAATGTTGCGGAACCCTAAGATCAAACCACCAACAATAATGGCAGGTAATAATGGCGTGAAAATTTCAGCTAAAACAGTAATGGCACGTTGAACAGGATTTTGATTTTGCTTAGCAACAGATTTGGCAGCCTCTTTTGAAACGCCTTCAATTCCAGAAATAGCAACAAACTCATTGTAAAAAACTGGCACGTCATTCCCGATGATTACTTGAAATTGTCCTGCATTAGTAAACATTCCCTTGACACTTGGAATATCACTAATCTTCTCTTCATCCGCTTTCTTTGGATCATTCAATACAAATCTCATTCGCGTAGCACAGTGGGTGACCGCAGAAATATTTTGTTTTCCTCCAATGGAAGCTAACAGTTCTTTGGCATCCTTTTCGTATTTACCCATCTTTTTCCCTCCAATTTAATAACTTGTATGGATAAGTTCTTTCTGCCTTAACTATATGAAATTATGCTCAATTTGTAAACCGCTTACAACTTTAGTCTTTTGTTTTTAATTAGAATTATCTCATTTTATATAGCTGCAATAAAAGATTCCCTGCACTTTCTTGTCTGCTGTTTACCAACCTGTATCGCCTTAAGCAAACAAGTCATCCTTATACATCAAAAAAAATAAGTTTTTTCTAATGTTCTAAAATCACTAAAGAAAGCGGTTTACTTTTCATTTGTTTTAATTTATACTTTAGTTGCTTATCCGTACAAGTGAATATCAAGAATGGGTTAAAGGAGGTATCTGATGAAAACTTATGAAATGGTCTATCAGACAATCGAACGAGGTATCTTGAAAGGAATTTATTCTCCTGGCAGCTATTTGCCTAGTGAGAACCAATTACGTAAAACGTATGCTGTTTCTCGCGATACAATTCGCAAAGCACTGTCTCTACTGATGGCGAATGGATATATTCAAAAAATGCAGGGTAAAGGTTCCCTTGTACTGAAACGTGAACAGCTGCGTTTTCCAGTTTCTGGTTTAACCAGCTATAAGGAACTGCAAAATTCTTATGGTTATGAGAGTACCACTGCTGTTGTAAGCCTAACAAAAGTAACCATAGATGAGGATATGGCAAGAATAACCGGTTTTGAGGTTGGAGAAATTTGCTGGTCCTTGATTCGTACTCGACAAATTGACCAGAAGAAAGTGATTTTAGATAAGGATTTACTACTGGCCTCCTTGATACCAGAATTGGATACAGAAATTGCTAAAGATTCTATTTATCGTTACATTGAACAGGATTTGCATATTTCTATCAGCTTTGCAGAAAAAGAGATTACCATTGACAGTTTGACAGATGAGGATCGAAAGCTGTTAGATCTGAATCATCACGATATTAATATTGTCTCTGTTAAAAGTCGTGTCTATACTTCGGAAGCTCAACAATTCCAATACACTGAAAGTCGGCATCAGGTAGACAAGTTCCGCTTTTTCGATTTTGCCCGCCGCAATCCTTCTACTATGTAACGAATAAAGGGCAGGTTCCATTGCATCCCCCTGCCCTCATTTCTATTCGTTTTTCTCCAAGTCATCCCAATGTCGTTTGTACTGTGAAGCTGCTTTGGTAATTTGGTGAAGATCACCTGCTAAAAGATTTCCGCCAACCCCTACCATTACTGCACCTGCTGCATGCCACTCTGCTAAGTTATCCAAGTTCACACCGCCTGTAGGCATCAAATTTACTTGAGGCAGCGGACCCTTAATTGCTTTTATCATTTTTGGTCCAGCACTGCTGCCAGGAAATAGCTTGATTACTTCTACTCCGCTTTTTAAAGCTTGCTGCATTTCCGTAATGGTAGCACAGCCGGGAAGATATGGAATTTGATACAAATTACAAATCTCTGCTGTGGCCTGATCAAAAGAAGGGCTAACGATGAAGTCTGCTCCTGCCATAATCATACGTTCAGCACTCGATACATGTAGCACTGTACCTGCACCAATAACGATTTTTTTGTTTTTAACCTGCTCCTTCTTTAATTCTTGAATAACTGATTCAGCTTCAGGAACAGTTAAAGTCACTTCAATTCCGATAATTCCCCCCTTAATCAGTGCACGGCACACACTAAGAGCTTCATCTTTATTATTTCCTCTAACTACAGCAATTACTCCTGATTGCCTTAATTGCTGTAAAAGGTTGATTCGTTGCACTCTCTTCACTTCCTATTCTACGTTCACATGTTCATGCAACGCGTCCTGATTAGAGGTGTCATCACGTTTTGCCAGCATTAAAGTTAACGCATCCAACGTAATATGAACAGTTTGATCAAACAATGAAGACAATAGTTGAACAGATCTTATACCTGCTCCGGTTTTCGTTGCTCCTGGCACTACAATGACCTGATCCGCTAATTCTGCCAATGGAGAGTTAGGGTCACTGGTCAACACCACAATATCCAGGCCTATTTTTTTGGCAGTCTGAGTATCAGCTACAATACTCTTGGTTGTACCTGATCCAGAAATAGCAACCCATGTATCGCCTTTTTGAATGGACGGTGTGATTGTTTCTCCCATTACGTAATCGGTGTACCCAATATGCATCAAGCGCATGGCAAAGCCTTTGCCTTGAAAACCGCTGCGGCCAGCTCCAATCACAAAAATTCGTTTATCTTTTTGAAAATAGGATAAAGCAGCCTCTAACTGGGTTTCATCTACCCGCTTCATTACTTCGTTAATTTCTGTCATGATGGTTGTTATCGTACTCATTTTATTCCCTCCATAAATTGCTCTGCTGCTTGCAGCGGTTCAGATGCTTTGGTGATTTTTGAACCTACAATGACAATTTCTGTCAGTCCTTGCTTAGCTAATCCTTTCGCCTGTTCCAAATCAATTCCGCCAGCAATCGCGAGATGCTTAATCGTTGGATACTTTTCGTGAAAAGTTTTCACACTAGCTACAGCGTCTAATTTATCTTTGCGATCAATGGAGTGATGCAGCGCGAAAATTGCCTGATCAAAATTTGTTAGCTGAGTAATCTTTTCATCAGCTACCTCCAGCAGATCAATCATCATGGTTTTTTGCTGCTCCTGAGCAACTTCATAGCAAGCTTTTAATGTATCGTAAGAAGCAGCACCCATCACTGTTAATATATCTCCACCATAACGGTACCCTTGACGAAACTCGTAGGCTCCTTCATCAATTGTCTTTAAATCCACTAATAGTTCGGTGTCTGACAAAACAGTTCGAATTTGCTCAATTGCTTGATTGCCGTAATCTTTCACTAACGACGTTCCCATTTCTAAAATATCTGTTTTCCCATTTAAAGATTTGGCTAGTTCGACAGCTTCTTCAAGGGTAACTCGATCGATGGCTATTTGTAATTTCATGCTGGTTTCACCTCATTTTTTACTAAAAAATCTGCTAACTCTTTAGGCGTAGGATAACCATCATTATCTCCTGGTGATTGAACAGCCAATGCACCTACCGCATTTGCTCGAGTAACTGCTTCTTTCAGGCTTTTTCCTTCTATTAAAGCAGTAATTAGTCCTGCAGCAAATCCATCCCCCGCACCCACGGTATCCACGACTTCATTAACTGTAAAGCCAGGTATTGTAAAGCTGGTTCCATCCTTTTGCTTCACATATGCTCCCTCTGTTCCTAGTTTTACTACTACTGTTTGTGTCGCAGCACCATTAGCCAGATAAAAGTCAGCAATTTTTTCCGGATCTCGACTTCCCATCAGAATTTCTCCTTCATTAATGCCAGGTAAAATAATTTCAGCATGAGAAGCCAATTCATTAATGGTTGCGACCATTTTCTCCTGTGATTCCCACAATTGAGGTCGCAGGTTTGGATCAAAAGTTGTCCGTATTTGTTTCTTCTCTAACAATTGAACAAAATGTCGGAATGCAGCCAGCGCTTCACTAGAAATTGCCGGAAAAATTCCAGATAAGTGCACCATCTTTACTTCTGAAAAATCAATGTTATCTAAAATTTCTTGATTGAGGTGAGCGGCTGCTGAACCCTTACGGAAATAGAAGATACTCGGGTCTCCTTGACTGACACGATCCTTCAGTTGAAAAGCAGTCCAATAATCTTCAGTTTGATCAATATAGTCGGTCCCTACCTGATTTTTGCGCAATTGATCAATAATAAATTCACCAAATGGGTCTTTTCCTAAACGAGTAATATATTCTGAAGTATGACCTAAACGTGAAACTCCTACTGCTACATTCACCTCAGCACCGGCTAAAAATTTTTGGAAATTCTGTGCATCTTTTAAACTTTTGTCTACCTCTGTTGATCCAAATAAAGCAATCGGTTCACCAATCGTTAAAAATTCACTCATCATTTATTCCTCTTTTCTATTAAAGTAAGATATAAGCAGTTGCTAGATTCAAAATGGTAGCCAGCCATGCCCATGGCAGGCCGGTTAACAAGAAAGTCTTCGTATCCAATTTTGCATATTGTACTGACCATAAATTCCAGGATTGAGTTATACACGCTGAGACACCCATCATAGAAGGTACTACCAGCAATCCGTACAAGAAGTATTGATCAAACATGCCGGTTCCGACTAAAATGGCAGCAGTCGCAGCCCCTGCTCCATACAGCATCAAAGGTCCTCGGAAGTAGGATAGTGGCGCGATTATGGCAATAATAATTACGAGAATCAGTTTGCTGTCTGGAATGATTTGTTGGAAAACACCTGTGAATCCTGACATTGCATGAACAGCTGCTGACTGAAACATCGTTAAAACAAACAACATAATAAGTAATCCAGCAATGTCACTAATCGCATGCTTCGCTGTTTCGTTCATCATCGTAACAAAGCGGGTATAGCTTTTCATATTTCCGGTGGCAGCAAAAGCAATAATAGTAGACAGCAGCAATGCTGGTACTGCATCCCATTTAGCAAAAATGCTCAAAGCTACTGGTAACACTGGTAAAATATAGGTCCAAATAGGGACTTCAGCAATTTCTTCGCTGGAGTCGCTAGTTATAATTTCCGGCGTACCATTACGAATTTTTTTCGCATTAAATAAAATAAATAATAAAACAATCACCATTTGTACACCCATTGCCACGAAGCCAAAACGTTGGTAATGAGGGCCCCACTCAACTTGCGGAAAGAAAACTTGAAACTGAACAAAGAGCACATTGTTCACATACATTGCAGCCCCGATTGACATGGTAAAGACTAAAACAGCAATATTTCGTGGTACCCCGATCGAAAACATAATCGGGAACAAAATGACTCCAACTGCAATTGCTGATCCAACACCATAAGAACTGGTAAAAATCAATGCAATAACTAATGCGATTAATACCGTTGCCAAAACTGGACTTTTTTTACCCACGGTTTCTGTTCGTCGACTAATACTACCAGCAATTCCCGTATCCACTAGCACTCGGCCAAACCAGGAACCGAAAATAATATAGGCAGCTGTTTTCCCGTAATTTAAGACTGGTTCAGTGAAAATTTCTTGAATTGCTTGGTTAAACGGCACGCGGCCAATGATGGTCCATAAAACAGCCATAACAAAGAATCCGACCGTTAAATTACCGCCCTTCATCGCGTATAAAACAAAGACGATAAAGGTAACCGCTAACAATATTCCGACAATTGCACTACTCATGTTAGTCACCTCCTTAATATTGGTTCAATTCACTTAAAATCTTTTGATACGTTGAAATTGGTTTGGTGTGATCATCAATAAAAAATTCATTTTCCATACTATTAAATCGCTGGGCTAAATAATAAGCACTCAAGTAAGCCGCCAATGCTTCCTTAGCAGCATCCTCCATTTTTTGCTTTTCAATGATCGGTCGATTAATCGTATCCATGAAACGATAAGCGAAGGTTTCAGGATCGATTTTTGTTTGTTGGTCACGCATGTTTTTAAGCCTCCTCAAGTAATTGTTTGGCAGTCAAGATTTGTTTATCTGATGTCGTTGGGTACTCGATTGCTACTGGTATATCCTGTGGCAAAATTTCTAAAATTTTGCGCCATTTAATGACCCCTTTGTCCAATTCGGCAGCTTGAGGTTGATTGTTCTCATAAGCAACATTTTTTACATGAATGTAACGAACATATGCGGACAGTTTTTCCGCCGCGACCTCTTCAGACTCCCCAACAAATCGCCAGTTTCCTAAATCATAAACATAACCAATCGCTAGCCCCACACTATTAACCGCTTCCATAAATGTTAAAATTGCCTGAACAGTTCCAGATGTCTGTGTTTGATCATTCTCAACATTAACCTCCACGCCTTCTTCAGTAAGCGCTTGAAGATTAGCCAATCCAATGTCCTTATGGAAATCACCAATATTCCACTTAATGTGTTTGACGCCTAATTCCTTAGCTTCCATTAAATACTTAGTTAAGTTAGGATTGATCTCCCGATTTACAAATACCTCATCCGGCACACTATAAAACAGCTCAATGTCATTTTTTTCAGCCAACTTTTTGATAACAGGTATTTCTTCTTTTATATTCTGAAAATACTCTCTTCTTAATTCGACTTTGTTAAAGCCTAACTCTTTCGCCTTCATTAACAACTCTGCTTGAAGTGCTCCTGCTTCTGCCTCTTTTGCAAAAACAAGTAAGTTTAATACAATTTGTTCTCTCTTCATAAAACAGCTTCCTTCCAACATGTTAACCGGTTTCTATACTAATATAGTAAACCGGTTTCCAAAAAGTGTCAACCGCTTTCAATCTAAAAACAAAAGTTAACTGCATATAAAAAGAAGCTGAGTATGGAAAACGGTTCCCATACTCAGCTTCTTCGCCTTAATACTTTCTTAAACAATAACGGTTAAATCGATTTTCGCCAACATAATTTTGTTGGTACTATAATTTCATCGGCCACAGATTCTTCATCCTGCAGCAATTGAAGAATCTGCTCAGCAGCAGTTTGCCCGATCGTCTGAGATTGCTGTTCAATACTGGTAATACCTGGTCCTACTAGCGCTGTTAGATTCCAATCATCAAACCCGGTAACCCCTACAGCCTTAGGGATATCAATTTTTTCCTCTACTAAAAAAGTCAACAAAGCCATTAATACTCGTCCATTAGAAGCAAACAACATCGTTTTTTTAGGCTGCATAATTTGTCGTCGAATCCGTTGATCAAGCTTATCTTCTAGAGTAGTTTCCAGCAATTCCGTTTCCATACCAGCCTCGTCTGCAAGTGTTTTAACGGTCTCATAACGAATTTCACGAGTCGTTGCTTCGTGCAAAGGCTCACTGACAACAACAATTTTTTGATAGTTTTCTTTAATAATTACTTTCATGATTTTATTAATTGCGGAAACATTATCAGTTATCACGGCCGGCCACAACACTGGAGAAGTTTGCCTATCCACCAGCAGTAAAGGAATGTTACGTTCTTTCAAAAATTCGTAGTGCCGCGAATCACGAGAAGAGGGCTGCAAAATGATGGCTTCAACACTTTGATCCATCAGCTTTTCCAGTAAATCATGCTCTTGCTCAACAGAGTTGGCTGCGTCCATAATAATCATTTGATAGCCTTGCTCCCCTAGCACTTCACCAATACCTTTTAATAGTAAGGAAGAGTACATATTGGAGATATCGGCAACAACGACTCCAATTAAATAGCTTCGCTTTGACTTTAGTGCTTGGGCCTGACGATTTGGTCGATAATTTAATGCTTTAATAACCGCCGCTACTCTTTCTTTTGTTTCGTGCGACATGTTACCGTAATGACCATTTAAATACCGGGAAATAGTAGTTTTAGACACACCGGCTTGTTCAGCAACTTGATTAATCGTCACTTTCTTCTTCATGTGTTTACCTTCTTCACTTTGGTGTTTCTTCTATTTTAGCGGAAGCCGCCTACTTTGTGAAGGTTTAGTGTGCCAGCATTTCTTGTGCGATTTCCATTCCTGACAAATTGCTTGGATAATAGGTTGGCCAATGATCCATTTCCTCCAATAGCGCATCTTGGCTCTCATTGCCATAATAAATATGAAAATGTCCTGATTTTTCTGGCTGAACTCCATGATCGCTAAATTGAATATACTTGAACGCATCTGTGTCACCTTTTGCTTCAAATAAGAAACGAACTCCTCGATTCCCCGCTTTATAATTTAATATTTTATATCCTGCAGATTTATACTCTGCAGATTTCTCAGTTCCATCATCAAAAATGAAGGTCATTTTGTCTCCTTTAATTTTGATTTCTTTGACATCGGTTTGATAACCCGTTTCATAATAAGCCTTATATTCCTCTGCCGTTTTGGAAGAATCCTTTTTGGTTTTGTATTCCATTACTTGATCCAAAGTTCCATTTTCTAAATAAGGATACACCGATTGCCAATTTCCTGCCCAGTCAGTCAAAGAACGATCCTTTACATCACTGTCTTCGAAATAACCATTATAGACTGTCTTTTCTTTAGTTGGTGCCAAATTCTCTTCTTTAGGATTTTCGGTATCGGTTGTTTTCCGCAGGGCCTTCAAGTTTTGCTCCATAACGGAAACATAGTCTTCTCCATCGTCCATTTGTTGCTGAGTTAATCCTTCTAACGGATTTAATACTTCTGTTTTAATTTTCGTTTCAGCTGCTAAGGTTTCTGCGACGCTGCTTTTCGCATTCTCTTCAAAGTAAATATATTGAATCCCATTCTTTTCAACAAATTCTTTTAGTTCAGCCAATCGAGCAGGAGAAGGCTCTTCCTCAGCTGACACTCCTGAAATCGGTACTTGATTTAAGCCGTATTCCAAAGCTAAATAACTGAATGCTGCATGCTGAGTCACAAAACTTTTTTGTTTAGCGTTAGAAAAAGCGCTAGAGTAATCAGAATCAAGCTTTTGTAATTTTTCCACGTAATCAGCTGTATTTTTTTCAAACGTCTTTGCGTGTTCTGGATAGCTTTCACTTAATTGATCACAAATTGCTTCTACTTCTTTGATTGCTAAACTTGGAGCCAGCCAAACATGTGGATCCAATTCATGATGGTGACCTTCTTCACTGTGATCATGATTATGTTCATCTTCCTCACCGCCCGGCATTAACAGCATATCTTTAGTTGCTTTAATAATTTTTACATCTTTTTTTTCTAAAGAATCCTCCACTTCCGGTACCCACATCTCCATATTTTCATTGTTGTATACTAAAGCATCGGCATCCTGAATCTTAGCAATCTCTTTCGCTGAAGGCTCAAAATCATGGGAATCCGTCCCAGCCGGAACTAGCAGCTCAACCTTTCCTGCATCCCCTACAATATTTTTGGTGAAATCATACATTGGATAAAAACTGGCTACGATAGTTAACTCGTCTTTTCCTGAATTCTCTTTCTTTTCTTCGTTATTTCCACAGGCACCTAGTACACCTGCTAATCCTAGTAATGCCAACCACTTCCATGCTTTTTTCATTCTTTCACATGCTCCTTTACGGTTTATATTTACAAATCGTAATATTTACGTTTTGCCGCATGGGTTTAAATTTAGCATAGACTAATTTCCTTTGTCAACAAAAAATAAAAATTTCTCTCAAAATGAAAAAACAAAAAATCTGAACAATATCCGCACTCCCCCTGCGATCCAATCAGACCGTTTCGCAAATTTTGCGTTTTAACAGAGTTGCTACTGAATATAGTTCAGATTTATTCGTTTTGTATTTTTTAAGGCTAGCCATCGATAATTTCGGTCTGATTATCCTTGTAATGCTTCACACTCAAAGTTTCAAAAACAGCCATTACCGGGTGATGATAATCTAACTGCTGCTGGAAATCGTTAAGCTTAGCCGTCAGAGCTTCATAACCTTCTATTTCTTCTAAAAAGAAGTAGCCTTTTAAAGCCAAGCTTTCATGATTAATCGAATCCACACAAAATAAACTGCCAGAGCGGTTATTCTGTATATTTTCAGCGGTTCTTCCATCCATATTAATATAGAATTTGAAATAGTGGAAACCGTTGCGTTCTAACGGCTTCGAAACTGCAATTACATGAGGAAAACCGCGACTATCAATTGTCGTTAAGGTAAACATGTCTGCCCTTTTTATTAATGCTTCAATTTCTTTATCCACTAGAATCCTCCTTTAAATTTAACTGTTTTCCTTTGGTTCGGGCACGTAAAGAGTGAGAAACTTATCCAGCCAATCCAACTCAACTGGCAAAGTTGGACCCTTGTCCCCATCAATCCGTGCAACAATATCCTGTTTTCCTAAAGGTGTAAGTTTCAACTTTTTTGGTTCCAGATAAAGCAAGCTTTCTGTATTTTTCAATTTGCCGGTAAAAACAAAACGAGCTAACTGAAACAGCTTTAAGAATGTCATATTATGCAGCATACTGACGTGAAATGACTCTGATCCATCCTGAACGTAGTTCATACCGCCAATTGAGTGGGTAGTGGTAATTAAAGCAAACCAAACTTTTAAATCTTTCTTGTAAGAATCGGCCTCAATACTTACCTTGTAGGATCTTTTCTTACCAAATTGTTTCAACGCCTTCAATGGATAGACAATTAAACCAAATTTTTGTTTTTCCTGCTGCCGTACTTCATTGGAGATATCCGCAAAGGTACCAAAAGCAAATGAGCTGACAATCGCTTTTTTGTGCTCATCACATGCTCCAATTCCCACTTTTCGTGTGTGTCCTTTAACAATCACATCCATCGCTTGTTCTAAATCCATCGGAATGTGCCATCGTTTAGCAAAATTATTAACTGTCCCTCCAGGAATAATTCCAAAAGGCACCGTTTGATCCGCCTGTACAAATGCGGTAGCAACGATATTCAAGGTCCCATCTCCACCAATTGCTACTATCGCCTCATAATCGGATAAGTGCTCCTTGATTTTTTTGATAGCTGCCTCTGGATCAGGTGCCGTTAAAAATTCTGCTTGCTTATTGGCAGCCTTCAATTTTTCCTTAAGTTTGTGCGCTGTTTTTTCTGCCTCCCCATCTCCAGCATTCGGATTAAAAAAAATTGCGTATGTCATGTGAATCCCTTCTTTCATCAATCTAACCATACCATGACCTTGAAAAAAAAGCCGTTAAAATGATTATTTCTTACTCAAATAGTTTCCTTTCTCAGAAAAACTGCTATTATAAAAACTAGAAAGGAATGACTGTTATGTTTGAACCGAATAAAAAACGACGCAGCGAGGTATCCGCTGAGCAATTACCTGAACAAATGCAAAATGAATTGTGGCATATGATTTTCATGCGTCCTCATAAAGGATTGCCCTTAAGCTCACCACAACGCTTTAACTTTTTTAAAAATCCCAATAAAACTTTAAGTGTGGTCCATTCACAAAGTGAACCTTACTTTTCCGATAGCGTGACTGCACCTTACATACAGGCTTATGAGCACGTCTCCTTCCCTAGCCGCCTATACGTGTATGATACCGGAGAAGAATTAGTAATGACTTTAGAAGAAAAAAACTGAGTTTCTGTAAAAAGGACCCTCAAATGCAGACTAAAAATCTAACGTTTGAGGGTTGCTCTCTATTTAATTACCATAACATTGCAAGAAGAGTGGTTGACTACATATCCCGTCGTAGATCCCAACATCCACTGACCTAATCTACTTAGTCCCGTTGCTCCCATCACGATCAGTTCACTTTCAAAATCTTCTGCTGCCTTAATAATTTCCAGCTTTGGATTTCCAGCAGCAATCTGTGTCTCCAACGGAAAATCTACTTTTTCTTTCAGTTTAGTAATCATTTGCTGCGCATTTTTTTGCAGTTCTTTTGTAATTTCAATCGAATTAACACTGGCAGTCCCTCGAAAACTAGTCACATCAATTACTGTTAACAACAGCAGTTGTGCCTGATTGCGTTTAGCAATTTGAGAAGCTTCCAAAAAAGCTTTTTCAGCCAAATCCGACCCATCTACTGGAACTAAAATTTTGCGATACTCCTTCACATTATCACCTTATTTCACAACTAAGACACTACAAGAAGCGTTATTTACAACGAAGGAAGTTGTTGATCCCACTAAAGCTCGTCGAATCGTTCCTTTACCTGTTGGCCCCATAACAATTAAATCAATCGACTGACTTTCAGGAATAATTGTAGCAAGGTACTCTTTGGGGTTCCCAATTTCGATCACACTCGTTACTTCTTTTACTTGTGCTTGTTGTGCTTCATTAATTTTTTTCGCTATCTCCTTTTCGACCATTTCTTTTTCTTCATAAAGAATTTTCGAATACGAAAAGGCACTGTTACTAAGATCTTCTTCATTGATAATCCAAGCGATAATCAATGATGCTTGGTTAGCTAAAGCGATTGTAATGGCTTCTTTAAAGGCTTTTTCGGCTTGTTTTGATCCGTCTACAGCTACTAAAATTGTCTCATAATTTCCAAATATTGTAACCGCCTCCCTTTTCTTAATTATAGCATAATTTTGCTAAAGTACTCTTTGGGAGAGGCTCATTTTATTGCTCTTTCTCTCTATGAATGCTAAGATATGACCAGATTTTCTGAAAGGAAGCTTTGCAATGGATAGAAAACAACGAAAAAGAACTCATTTAGTTATTCACACGGCTTCTTCTACCGCAGCCGCCATTGGTGGAGGGATGGCTCAATTGCCTATCTCCGATGCGGCCGCCTTAATTCCTGTTCAAACAGCTATGATTATTGCTTTAGGCAAGATTTTTAATAAAAAAATTGAAGACGGTGCTGCAAAAGCCTTGGCAACGCAATTCATTGCTCAGCAAGCTGGAAAGATGACTGCCCGTTTCGTCGCTGGTAAAATTCCAGTTGCTGGTACGATTGTTAATGCCACTACTGCAGCAGCTATTACCGAAACTTACGGCTGGATGATTGCTAAAGAGTTCGCTGAGGAAGTTCAAGCTTTAAAAAAAGCTTAAAAGGATCGGCTTGAAATAAAAGCTGCCATTCTTTTTGTTATACTATGTTTGTGGATGAACACGGTGTTTCACTCGTTCAATGAAGTAGTCTGCATTTAAGAAAGAGGTCCAGGTTCAACTCCTGGCATCCACATTATAATTCGCAAGTGAAGCTTTAGTTGGGTATATTCCGCTGAAGCTTTTTGTGTGTGAAGAATGAAATACTTCCTTTAAAATTCGAGATTATTCTTAAAGCTATTTACTAAATAACCTAATCAGATAATTTTTAAGCTCTAAATTTTTGATGCTTTCGTGGGCATATTTTTTGTCGTTTTAGACAGATGATGGTAAATTAAAGGTGTAGCACATATCCCAACTACCCCATTTTTTCCGGTCACGTTTAGTGATCGGTTTTTTTATTGAATTAAAATCACTCTAATCAAGATGTGTTTCTTCTATCTAAAGGTTACCTAGCTTTTTGTAATAATTTTAGTCACTCGTTAAATGTTATCTTTTCCTGGCAATTTTAGTATGCTATAATTCTTGTTAGATTGACCATGACTTTTAGAACCTGCAGATTACAGATAATTAATTTGTTTACAACTATTACTATCTTTCTCAGGTCCTTTAATTTGTTTACGCATGCTTCATGGTCAATCCCTTTTAAAAAAACTATTTTTGCGGTCTTTGAGTGCTTTTCTTGTGAACTAAATTACAATCTGATATTATGACACTGTCTAGCTCAATTAGACGAGTCAATGTACTGGGGTAGTCAGGCTTGACTATCCTTTTTTAGGTGAATTAAATAGGTTTAGTGATTGAGAAAGAAGTGAAAAAATGCTCTTTATTAAGATTCCCCTACTAAACGACATTCCCCCGTTTGATTCTCCTGAAGAATTGCGATTCACTTGTGTTACCAAAAGTCTCAGCGTCCATATAATGACACCTTATTTAGTATCTTGTGGCTCATTTTTCTATGTTGCTGAACTTATAGAAGGTGCTCCAGCAACGATTTGGACCCAGCAAGACTTAGAATTCGCAAAAAGGAGTCTCAAGAGAAAAAATGCCGAAATCTATTTTAAACATTCAAATGATATGTACGAAAAGATCTCAAATTGAGTCTTGTAATATTTTTATATCACAGGTACTGAAAAACGGGTAAACAGTGTGGCTGGAACAGCTTCTTGAAAAATAAGCTGAATAACGAAAAGCTAGTTTAGGAGCTGTCCGCCTCCGTCACACACTTCTTTACTGCTCTTTTTAGAAGCTTCTAATTCCAAATTAAATTTCTAGCTGTTTATACCATCTTCTCTCCTCTATTTTGTCATTTTGCAATGAACAAATCTCATTATTCTTACAGAACTCCTTTATTTCCTGTGCTATAATCAACATAAGTTCACCGTTTGAATAAAGGAGTTTGTTATGCATAAAGTTTGTTTACACGATTTGATTACCCGAAAAACTTTTTTGGCGGAATTTTCTTCTATTCCGGCAGTTTCTGAAACGATTCAGATTGATAATAGTCAACGTTTCTATTTAATTCATGGCATTACTAAAAATATTACTGATCAAATGGAAGCTTCTCATGATTTTGATATTTATGTTGAACAGATCAATAAAGAATACTGGGTGAATTCTTTATTGGACAAAACCCAGAATTGTTAATTTTGAGAAACTTTACATATGGAAAGGCGACAATGAGATGACTACATTGACGATCAAGAGTTATCACATAAATAACGTCCAGTTAGGTGAAAAGAATTTAGTCCTTGAAACCGGGAGTCTAACTCTCTCACCAAAATTACTATTTTTCGATCATCCTTTAATCGAAGCAATTACTATCAAAATAATTCCTCCAGATAGTCGTAACCAATTCACTAATACCATCATGGATGTTATCCCTCTTTCGGCTAAAGCATTAGGAAGTCTAGGTGAGGGGATTACTCATACATTAACTGGAGTATATGTTTTATTGACTGGAGTGGATACAAACGGCCGCCAAATTTGCAATGGTGGCGGGTCAGAAGGTATTTTGGCGGAGCAAGTTGCTTGGGGAAGAGCCGGAACTCCGGCGGATGAGGATTTCCTGATTTCCTTTAATGTGGTCTTGAAAGCAGATGCCTGGGTGTCACGAGCTGGACCTGATGCTGCACATTTAGCATGCGATCAGTTTTGTGCCGTTTTTCGACAACAGTTGCGTGCTTTTGACCCACAGGTCTATACTGAAAAACATGTGTTTGACGATCACCCTCGTCCTAATGCTAAGCAAGTTGTTTTAGTTAAAGAGGTTTCGGGGCAGGGTGCTATTTACGATACACGATTATTTCCTACCGAACCAGCCGGTTTTCAAGGAAGTAAATCAATCATTGATATGGGGTGTATGCCCCAATTAGTAACACCAAACGAATACCGTGATGGTATTATTCGAGCAATGGATTAAGGAGACGGCGACATGGGTTTAGGTGCAAGTATGAAAGAAACAACTTTACACCATTATCGTGATCCCTTTGTCGAACTTTTAGCTGAAGATGCTGAGATCGATTTACTGGGAGTGATTATCATGGGAAGTGCTGATGATACGCCAACAAAAATATTAGCTAGCAACCGAACTGCTCAGCTTCTTTGTTCCTTAAAAGCTGATGGAGCTATTTTGTCTTGCAATGGATTTGGCAATAATCATGTTGATTACGCTAATTTAATTAATGAAGTAGGAAAAAATAAGCTTCCCTTTGTTGCCATGAGCGTTTGTGATGCCGAGAATTTTGTGGTTACAAATAATTACCTGACTGAGGTATTGCCTTTTTATAAAAGCAATCAAGGAAAAGAGACTGGTATTTTAGCTCAAAACACCGTAACTAAAGAGGATGCTCAAAAAGCAATCGCACGTTTACGGTTAAAAATGCGTCATTCTTAAGAAGCTGAAAAGCTTCTTTTTTTTGAGGAAATCTACTTTACTTTTAGAACGTATGTTCGTATAATAGCAGTGAGGTGATGACAATGTCTATGATCAGTGCAAATTCTGTTTCAACTTTTTATCAAGCTTATTATTCTATTGTCCAAGAGTCCGTTCCTTTAGCCCTATTTCTTAGCAACATTGTTGAAAAAATGGACGAAGAGCAACGAGATTATTTTAAAGTAGCGGCCAAACGTACAAAGCGAAATCAGGATAGTTACTTTTTGTTCGAACGTTCAAATGATGAACTTGTCTTTAAAGGGGTTCGCACGAAAGAAACTTGCCTTGCTTTTCCCAGTGGCAGAAATAAGGAGTGATTAGGATGAATACACTAAAAGGAACGGTCAGCCATTTGAAAGTAATAAAGTTATCTGATTACCCTCTCGTATATTTCAAGCTAGATGATCATCATTGTTTAATCGCTAAACATAGTTTAAATTTCCTTGCTGACGTAGAAGACGGTATGCAAATCACCGTTGTTGGTCAGTTCAATGTTCGGAAACAATTCGTCGCAGCTAAATACGCTGTTTTAGGAAAAACGCGAATTATGATTGATATAGAAAAATATCAGCAAACACATTTCATTTCATAAAAAACCGTGAGAAGAAATCAATTGCATTCCTTCTCACGGTTTCTCTACTCATTCTTAAAGTTTCGCGTTTCTTGTAGTGTCCCGTCGCGTTTAAAAATTCTCAGTTCAGATTCTTTATTTTCAGCTATATCTTTCCCACGCTGAATAGCTTCTGATTTTTTAGCAAACCGTTCGCTGGCACGTTTTGCACCATCCGAAATGACTTCCCATTGATCTTCCTGATATTTGACTGATACAGCTGCATTAATTAGTTTTTTTGTATTAGGATTGGTTTCATGCGTATCATTTTTCTGTGGATTCTTAGAATTTTCTACTTGACGTAGTTCCTTCTCAGAAGCATCTGTGTACCATTTTTCCGCTTGACTAATCGCAATTGGAATTGCACGTTCTTCTGGATATCCGTCAGCTAAAAGTGCATTACCAATATCAATTGCTTTTTTGCGTGTTACCTTTTCCAAATTTTTCATAGACGCTGGATAGTCTTTCATATTCCAAGGCATTGGATTTCCCCCTTTTATGCTGCACAAATTAGACTTCTTACAACTCTCTTCTATTGTATCGACTGATCTCTAAAAAAGAAAAAAATTAGCTCAATCAAAAAAGACACTCCTGCGATAGAGTGCCTTAGGGGAAAACATTGCTTACTCTCATAAGCAGACAAAGAAAGAATGAGAGTTTCTTTCTTCTAGATTTATCTTAGCAGATTTTCTCATCCTTTTACCATTTAAATTTGAAATAATTACCCTAAATTTGCGTTGCCTATAAACAAAATGATCACTAAGCAATAAGTTCAAAATAAAAAAAGACCGTCCGTAAAAGCATACACGTATGCCTTACAAACCGTCTTTGATAACTTTTTCACAAAATGATAGAAAAAAATTAAACATGGACGTATTCCAATTCCACTCCTCTAGCGGTATCTTCATTCACCACTACTTGATAGGTTTTGAATAATTTGGCCATTGTTTTTGAATCGAATGCAAGTACTACGCTCGCTGGTAAATCAACCGCTTCAGTTACCTCGCTGATATTGACTTCCTTTTTATTTCTTTGTTGGAATTCAGCAAAAGGACGCATCATATTGGCAAACCCACTAGTCAGTGCAATCTTTTTCTTTTCACAACGAATGGCGTCTCTCAGTTCGATTGGATTGGCAACAGTTTTTCTCATGTTATCACATCTCCTTTTCCATACTTTAGCATAATAAAAAAAAGAAAGCAACGAATTTGTGAAAAAAAGCACAAATGTTTTGCTTGTTTAAGAGTTCGTTCACTATGTCTATATTTAATGCTATACTCAAAAAAAGGAGATTTTTTTATGAAAAGTAGCAAAAAACAGCTTCAAACAAGAGGCTGGTTAGAAGAGGACGATCTGATAATTTTTAAAAAATGTTCTTTTGAAATGTTAATGGTACTTTTGGATTCAGATCAGTCGCTAGAACGCAGTGCTGCTGCTCGTTTGATCCCACTTACCGTTGATTCATCTGCTAAATTATTAGAAGTAGTCTCTAAAGAAAGAAAACTGTACTGCCGTTTAGAAATGATGCGCAAGCTGGAAACTGGAACAGTAGAAACAGCTAAACAAATGCTGCCTTATCTAGGAAAGATTGGAAGTAACCAACATCAGCAACCGTTGAATACACCGTCAGCTAAAAAATCTTTTCCACTGCCCCGCGATTTGATTGCTCGTTCATTAGGTAACATGTCGCCAAGTATTTTACCTACGTTGTTTGAACAGTTGGACCAGTTAGACATGCCCGCATTAAGTGAATTGATCGATGCGATTGGTCTGCTTATTTTTTATCACCCTAATGAAGCATCTGATAATTACTTTAACAAACTTCAAACACTTTGGGAGGAAAGTATTTATGAGCCCTTGCTTCAATGGAAACTAGTTATTTGCTTTTCTTCCTTTCCACAAAGCGAAATGCTGCTTAAAGAAATTATTCGAACGAACGCTGATTTAGCAAGTGAAGCCCAGCGTTCATTAATCTTAAGGAGGCCTATGTAAATGAAGAATCTTAAACGTATCGAAAAACGCATTGCCCATTTTCAAGATTTTGGTAACGAACTCCCTAAGGCGAAGGTTTATTATCGTCTGGATTGGGAAATTTTATATTTCGATCTTTATGGCAAAATGTTTGGTCTAATGACTCAAGAAGTTAGTGAATCTGCTACTATCAC
The DNA here is from genome assembly GCF_017377655.1 of Candidatus Enterococcus ferrettii. Lineage (GTDB taxonomy): Bacteria > Bacillota > Bacilli > Lactobacillales > Enterococcaceae > Enterococcus_A > Enterococcus_A ferrettii. The sequence goes on along the minus strand of NZ_JAFREL010000034.1, from coordinate 37,110 downwards.
CCTTAAAGGCTTACCCGAAAAGAATGAGGAACTGCGAGAACTTTATTCCAATATTACTCCTGGCTATCATACTAATAAAAAACACTGGAATACCATTAACTTAGCTACCACCCAATTAAGTGATGTAGAAATTGAAAATATGATTCGTCTTTCTTATCAGTTAGTAGTAAAAAATTTACCCGTAAAAGATCGAAAAAAAGTAGAAGTGTATCTTTCATAGCACTTCTACTTTTTGGCAATAATTTTTTTAATTAGAGGCTCAGGAACTGACTGGTCAAATCGAATGTTTAATCTCTTTTGCCCAGTGGCGTAACCCAAATCTTTCGCTTCCTTTACTTGTTCAGGTGTCAAATCCTCAGAGAAGCTGACACTCACGTGCGCTTTGTAAGCAGCTATATTGGCCCGCATTTCATTGTATAAGAAAAAAGGCAGTCCCCATTTAATTGTTTCTTCAACTGGTTGAGTTTTCCGTAAAAGACTCACTAATTGAGATAGAATATCTTGAGCCTCAGCTGGTGACTGTTCAATGTAAGCCTGAGTATCAGTTGCTGGTATTTTTTTAGGCATCATGCTCGCTTCCTTTCGCTAACACTATAACAGAAATGCCTGTATTCACCGAATGTTACGCATAAAATTTGATAATGTCTCTTAACCAGTTGGCTGCGTTCTTGCCAACACGTATTTCATAGTATTCCGAAAATCGTTCATCCAGTATATACATTTCAGCGACTCCACGATGGGCTTGGGAAGAATATTCTTGCCAACTATACTGCAACCACTTTTTGTGTAGTAAGAAGACTTGTTTGGCTAAATCACTAGGGAGTTCCGGTTGTTGACCATATTTCTTCAACTTTCTTAACAATTCTTGTTCCGATTCTTCTTTCGTTTGAAAATCTGTTTGGGACATCGCTGACCATTTATTGGCTGCTTTTTTCACTACATCCTCTCCATATTTTTTAAGCAGCTCTTCTCCATACTGCTCTTCGTTTTCCTGCCACGATTGCTGTTTAAACAACTCAAATTTTTCTTCGTTTGTCATTTTCTGCTCTCCTTTATAATGAGCCAAGGTTTGATCAACTAATAAGAGCAACTCATCAATTTCTTGGCGTCTTTTCAGCAATTGCGTTTGCTGCTTATGAAGTGCGGTTTCAATTTTAAATTCTGGTTGATCCAAAATTTGTCGAATCTCTTTTAGTGGCAGCCCCATTGAACGGTAGACTAGGATCTGCTGCAGACGATCAACTTCTGTTTGTTTGTATAAACGATACCCTGCTAGATTAACTTCCGCAGGCTTCAACAAATTAATTTCATCATAATAGCGTAGCGTTCGAGGACTAACTCCAGACAAATCAGCCAATTGCTTAACTGTGTAAATCACTGTATTCACCTCCATGTAGTTAATTTACACCTTTACGTAACGGAAAAGTCAAGTCAATTTACATTTTATGCTTTGGTTTAGTAAAGCTAAAAATAAAGAAGTTACTGTATGCCATTACCTATTGTGTCAACTTTTTTACAGTTCCTTTTTTCATTAAAGGAACGTATCTCAGACCGACTTACTCTAATAGGAAAAAAATCGGTTTGATGATCTTTTTCGTCTGAATGGCAGAGTATGTTTTTCTGAATTATAGATCTAGTTTATTTTATCATGTTTTTGAAAGTTGGATTTTTCGTCCCTGCAAATCTTTTGAAAAATGTCAGCGGTATGATTCTAAAAAGAAATTTTCTGATCCATTTATTTAAAGATAGGAAGAATTAGTAGTTATTCTTTTCTGTAAGACAACCATAGAAATCTAAGAAATAGTATGAACATTTTTGTCATCTTAGTGTTAAAATTGTCACTTTCAGTAATTTTTGAAAACGTTCTCTTTTTTTGCTAAAATTATTGAAAGGAGGTTTCTTATGAAAAAGTTGTTTGTGGGAATGTGGGGTATCCTAATGTGTCTCACGCTATCCGCTTGTGGAAAGTCGGTCACGGTGAACGACCTGAAAGCCCATGATTGGGTAATGGAAACACACGAGCAAGAGGAAGATATAAAATTTATTGCATCCTTTAATGACAAGGAAATGGTTCTTACTATCGACACTCCAGAAACACCCACTGATGCATCTAACGAGTGGGAACAAGCTGGGGAAGAATTAGGTAAGGAACTGATTGAAAATATGGCGTTTCACGTAGCCTATCAATTAGAAGAAGAAACAATCCATCTAAAAAATGAAGAATTAGAATTAGATAATGATTACCGGGTGAAATTAGATGGAGAAAATGTGGTCTTCACTTCAGAAGAGCCCCAGGAAACGGAGACCATCACTCTGATTCCATTAGAAAAGACGAGTAACACGAACAAATAATAACGTATGTATTTTTTCTGTCAAAAACTAGTAAACATCCTGATTTGCTCTCCATAAATGCTTAATATTTGCTATACTATTTTTAATCAATAAAGAAGGAAGGTCCTTGTATGATCGATCATTTGAGTTTAGGCGTTTCAGATTTGAGCAAAAGCAAAACTTTTTACCAGAAAACTTTAAAACCATTAGGTTACGAAGTAAAAGTAGAAATGGAAAACGGTGTTTGCTTTGGTGCTAAAGACGGTGGCGATCTTTGGATTGTTAAAAGTGAACCTAGCAAAACCCATGTTGCTTTTAGTGCAAATACTCGTGAATATGTTGACGCTTTTTACCAAGCAGCTTTGAATGCTGGTGGTGAAACAAACGGAGCTCCAGGTCTTCGTCCCCACTATCATGAAAATTACTATGGTGCTTTTGTGATTGATCCAGATGGTTACAATATTGAAGCTGTTTGCCATAAAAAAGGTTAAAGGAGAAAATAATGATTATTATTAATGTATTACTAAAGGTAAAAGAAGAAAAAAGAGAAGAATTTTTGGTGTTTGTAGAAGATTTAGTCAACAAATCTCGGCAAGATGAAGGTGCACTGTTCTATGATTGCCTAGAAAGTCTGGATAACAGAAATCAATTCATGATTATTGAAAATTGGCGTGATCAGGCGGCCATTGATAAACATAATGCTACAGATCATTTAAAAAAATTCTTAGCAGAAATCGATCCATATTTATCAGCAGATAAAGAACTTAAAAAGGTTGAGTATCAAGGATAAAAAAGACTGATACACTTAAGAAGGAATTCAATGATGATGTGCTCATTATTGAATTCCTTTTTTTAAATTTTTTGGAGCATTGTATCGTACATTTTAAACGATAATGCCATTGATCTTTGAACTCAAAAACTCAAACCAATCACCAACCCAATCGAACAGCTATTTCTTGAAGAAATTCATTGTCGTACCTTTTAATTGTGGACTCACTTAAATAGACATCACTAGCTACTACAGCATTATCTTTACTTGGATAACCGTTTAGATACTTCGATTCGAAAATAGTAGTTATTTGATCTGGTGAATTTGATAAAGTTTCTTCGACTATTGTCAAAAACATTTTATGAAAAACCAATTGATTAATATTCCACTGAGTATTTAAATCACGCGAAACAGGATAGTCCAAAAATACATTTTTTTGATCCAATGTAACATCTGAAATATTCCTCAATACTTTTTTGATTGTTTTGATATCCCATAGAATATTACGTATATGCGTTCTAGTTGCTTTGTTCATAGCATTCTCCTTAGCGAAAAATATCCTGATAATGAAGCAGTCTAAAAATTAGATTTTTCATCCTAATTTTGACCCGTCTCATCATTCAGGATAGTTTATTCCTTTCATTCAATTGGACTTCTCTTAGCCCCTTTTTTCTTCTTTATCTCTAATTTGTTGAAAAACTTCTCGCAGCTTTTCCGGTAGAGGAATAAACTCGGAAATATTTTCAAGAAATGAAATTCCTTCATTTGCTAAATAGAACATAATAACGATTTCCCGTAAAGGAATCGTATTTCCTAAAATTTTTTCAACCTCAACAGAAACAGCTACTACTGCAAATAGTAATACTTTTTTAATTAAACCTACAAAGCCAATTTCACTGTTGATTGTTTTCAATTTCCAAGCTTTAATCAGTCCAGTGACATAATCAAGTACCACTAAAAAGATTAGTGCATGTAAAATAGCATCCATCCCTCCAAGATAATTTACGAAGAATCCACCAATCAAACCGATAATGATAGATAGTTCGTTTAAATATTTTTCCATGTGTTCACCTCGATTCAAAACTAAAGTATTTCTCAGTTGACTGTTTAAATTATTAATACGCAGATTTTGGATTTTCTGGAGGCGCCCCTCTATACAAGAGAGCTCCTGTTACTAAAATTTTTTTAATTCCATCATTTGATGTTTTAATAAAGAAAACATGAGGCTTCTCAAAGCCATTAAATGTACAATCAGCCACTAACTGGAATGATTCAAAGCCTGCCCCGCCATAATAGTTAGGCCGAACATTATAACCCAAAATAGTAATTACGCTTTTCATATTACTAGGTACTTGTAATGCAGGGTATTTCCCGGATCCTAGTTGTACAGCATTACCCGTTTTCCAAACGCCAGCATTTTCCAATGATGCACTTGACCATCCCAGCCAAATTTCTCCACCTAAATAGATTTTCCCATTTGTTTGGAAGGCGTTTTGAGCATCTGGACTGTTATTTTCAGTATAAGGAATCGCCATATCAACATTTTTAAAAGAGGGCATCTTTGTATAATTTTTCTTTCCATTAACATCTTGACTCCCTTCTAGCAGTACAGATTGAGCCTCAATGGTGTCCTTCACATTCTTCGGAGTCATCACTTTATTATTAACTGTTCCCAACAAAGCTTCGGCATCCGTTGCAGCCCCATAATTGGGTACACTGCCTAGTCCGACCTGGCTTTTTGTGACACTGTGAGGGTTGTTTTTATCATCGGTATGCTGTTTCAATTGATTAGTGACATTCTCTGATTTGGCAAAACCGCTTGATTCTAAAACATCTAATGGATTCAAGGAGACGACAATTTGAACCCCAACATAATCAATATCAACGTTTGAAGAAGTTACACCATTGGAACTATCCGAATAAACAAGTACATTGATTTTTCCTTTAGAATCAATAAAATTGCGATCATTAATTTCTGTCGTGAAGTCAGTGTACTCTTGCGCTGCACTTTGCATCTGAGTAGAGTAGCTGTCCGTTGATTCCAAATAAGTTGCGACCTTCAGATTTTTATTGTTAGGTGAAGTTGCTTTTCCCCGCAGTGCTAGCGTAAATGAAACAAAGTTGTTTTTTATCAACTGAATACTTTCCTCTAAACTTTTTCCACTAAATACTGTTGGTGCAATCTGTTCAATGGCTTTTATTACATCAAATTTAAATAGTTGCTGCGGAATTACGCCATTTTGCGTTGAGCCTGTTGAAACGCCAGAGTCATCTCGAGCTACCAGCTTATTGTAAGCATCCTGATTTACTTCGTTCCAAGCTGCTGCAGGCTTTTTCAACGTGGCAGCCGTATAATCTGAATAACCTTGATGAGGATTCGTTGCTAAATTACCAGTTGTTTTACTTGAAAAGTCCATCATCTTAGGGGTATTTACTGAACCTGAAAACATTTTGATCGCATCCGCAGTAGTCAAACGGTTGCCGAAATCTCTGGTTAATCTTGCCTGTAAGGTTGGCTGTTTAATTCCTTCTGTATCGGTACGAGCTTGGACAATTTCAGGATTGCTGTCGCCAGATTCGGCAACAAGTTCATCAAACTCATTTCTTAGCGTATCAAATTCTTGCTTATTTTGATTGGCTGTTCCTACAGCGCGATTGGCTGTTTCTACCGCTGTTTTTGAATCAGCGACTGCTTGATCTGCCTTTATATTTGCCTCTTCTCCGGCATTTTGAGCGATTTGTTTGGCATCATCACCGGCATCGGCCGCAATTTGTTTGGCATCTCTGATTCCTTGTTCTAAGGTTCTTGAATAGTCGTCAACCTTTTGAGCTGACTGATTGGATTGGTCCATGATTTCGTTAATCTTTTGCCGCCCTTGATTAAGGGTATCGGTCTCTTTAATATGTTCAATTGCCATATGTTTTTCCTCCTTTAAGCTGCTTCACTTTAGCAGCTCAATTCAATTTGTAACTTCACTAAAACTGTCCGCCGATTTGGCTTTGAATAAATACCCGACAAGTAATTTGTGCTTCTATTCTCGCTAATTTATTGGGTCTAATCTCGATTGTATGATTGCCCCGTAGAATTTTCCCATTGCTTTTTTTCAAACTTCCTACAATATCCAATCGATTTTCATCTAATTTATGGCTATCTTTTAGTAGTTCTCCATCCACATAAATATCTACCTTGCTGGCGTTCTCATTGGCTTCATAAATTCCTAGCTGTAATGGATGTGTGTGATTTGGCAGATTTATCTTATGTTTATGTGCCGGTAAATCCATTTGATGATTATGTGCCGGAATCGTCACATTATGAGCGTGGGCGGGAATCGTAACGCTGTGGGTATGCCCAGCTTTGTCAAACCTGAAATTATGGGAGTGACTTGGTAAATCCACACTGTGGGAATGATTTCCAGAAGAAGTCGCAGTATAAATGTCTTTAACTGAGCCGCTTCCACCAACAAAAAGACTATTGCCGTTGGAAGCATTATAAACATTCGCTGTCTCATCATCCTTCCACTTATGATTAACATAATCCCCACCTCGAAGTACCAAATGATTATGATCACCGGCAGGACTAGTATTTGTCGTTCCTCCACCACTTTGACCAGTCATTTCGTTTATATGGATATCCCCATCAGAACTGGTTGTCGAATTTCCTCCACCACCATTAGAAGTAGCTACCGTTATTGCTCGATTATTTTTACTGCTAATCGTTTTTGCACCACCATCTTCACTGTTGATAGATTTCGCCCCTCCATCACGAACAGCTTTCGTATACCCACGATATTTTTTTGTTTTATAGGTTAATTCCACCGTATTGATATGAAATACATCCTCATCTAAATAAAAATCAATTTTCGCTGGAAAGTTATATTCACAATTATCTTGATAAGAGTAGCTCAATATATTTGTTGCCCCTTGGGAGTAGGTTTCATTGATCTGCTGCTTCCGACTCAAATCTGAAACGGTGGTTGTGATGTCTCCGCTTAGATTACCAAGCTCTAACTCAATATCCTGTGGAGCGCCAAATACATCATTTTTCCTTTCCATTTTGATTCGCAAATCAATACTGCCAAAATCATTAGTATTAATCATTACAATATTGCCCAGTCTTAATTGATCAATTGCTAACGGCTGATCGGTTAGCTTCATCAGGTCAGTCGCTCGAATAGTCCATGAAATTTTAGGTTCCAACCATTTTTTTAATAGGCTTTCGGCACTGTCTTTTAACGACTGAGCCTGGGTAAAACGAGTATCTGTCCAAACATATTCAATTAATCCATGCTTCTCGATACTTTCTTTGTTTTCAATGTAATAAATTCCATTGTTGACAGAAGAAATATTTAACTGGTTGACGCCTTCACCAGAACCCAGAGGATAAATGCGGTTGACTAAATTATTGGGATCTCTTTCAATTTCAAAGCCTTGCATGTTATAGCCTTCTTGAATCCGTGCCACAGCGGATGTCCTAGGCTTAACCAAAGAGAGTTCGAACGGATATGTTTGTGTATTCCACTCCCACAAATACTCTTCATCAAAGACCTCTGGAATTGAAAACAGCGCATCTGCTAACCCATTCTCATTTTCCCAAGAGTAGGAAAAGTACTTCGTAAAGTCGCACTTTTTCAATACCCAATGTTTTGTCTTTTGTTTAGATAAAATGAACTTGATCGCATCCTCTGTTTTTCTGTTGATACACTCGTGATAACCAAAGAGGACCGTATCTAGTAAGGTGCACAATGCATGGGTAGCCGTATAGGTAATCGTATTTTGCGAGGCATCTTTTCGAATCGTTGAAGGCATGATCCGATATAAACCAATATATTCATTCTCATTATCCACTAACTCTACCCACAACATTTCTTGTAAAAACTTATTTTTAGATTCATCCAGCGGCATGGAAAACTCGATGCTTCCAATCTGATTTTCAATTTTTTCATAACTAACATTAAATGCATTCTCAAGGATCGCTGTATACTCTCGCTTGAGATTCATTGCCATAAGCATATGCTCAGCCTCCTATAAGAATCGATTTGGATAGCGTATAGTTAGGCGGAAATCACTATCCTTTGCTTGGACGTACAATGGTTCGTTAGGGTAAATATAAAAATCATTCATTGGTCGAATCATTGGCTGTCCATTTCTAGTAATATTAAAAAATTTGGTATCAATGACAACTTCTGAACGGTCAAAGTCACCTAAATCAACGGTGTCATTCCTAGTCTTAATCCAAACGCCTCGCCCAGTTCCTGATAAAGTAATGGTAGGTTTTACCTTCAATCCCTCAACGGTTGGATAAATTTCAATTGGTTTAATTTCTTTGCCTTCATCTCCCATTGTGTAGGCCCGATTTTGAAAAGTGATCATAGTGGATCCCCAGTAAGCTCCACCTTCAATCCTAATCGGCATGTTTACAGCTCCAGATCCTGTATTTCCCATTAAATAATTTGCTTGGAAAGTAATGGTCTGGGAACCCCACATTACACTTGTAGCATCTGAACTGGTGTATTTATAGGGATCACTTAATAAAATAGTGAAGGTTCCGATTACTTGATTAACGCCTTCTGGCACTTCACCCGCCTCTAATTTACTACCTGTCCATCGCATCTCTGGTTCATCTTTGAACCAGAGCTCTACATCTTTTTCAGAAAACAAGGCAACATTCAACCGATTGAATTTATCTCGAAAAGATTCATTATTTGACGCCGTCAGCTGATACTTGATTGTCAGCACACGATCTGGAATTCTGGCATACACATGTCGTTTCCCGTCACGAATCCCTAATTGATAGCTTTCAACTTCTGTCGCTGCCAATTCACGGCCGGTTACATTTAATGTCCGATAACCAGAAATTATTTCCTCCAGAAAGTTCCCATTAAAATTCAACGCTTCGGAAGGAAGAGAAGGTTGCTTTTGCGGTGCTGTTGTATCAATAAATTCATATAAACTCAAGGTTTATCCTCTCCTTCCTAATTGACTGTTCCTGCGATCCTGATGTTTTTGAAGCAGTTTAGGCATAAAGGGTGCTGTTGTTTCAGCAATAATCCTTCCATCTGGCAACGTGACATAAATTGGTTGATCATTGCCGATAATAATTGGTTGATTCATTGATTCCGCTGAAAAATTAGCCCCAATACTTCCCATACTTTGATTCATCGCATAGTCCATCGATTGCATATCGGGAATAGCCGCCTGAGCTAACTGTTCAGAAGTTTTCTCAACATTAGAAATCATGCTGTCCATTCCTAATACAAACCCCTGACCAGTATATTCACCAATCCTTTTAAATACTCGAGACGGTGATTTTATTCGTAGAAATTCTTTGACTTTATCCACAGCCGAAGAAGCCAATTCACCTGCTTTTTGAACAACACTATTGATCATTGAACCAATACCCTCAATAAATCCACGCACTAAATCTTTGCCGGCCCCGACCATATCTGAGCCAGCTTCCAAAATTTTAGAAAGTAAATTAGCGGTAATTTCCATCGCCTTTTCCTTTACTGCTGGAATTTTTTCGGCAATCGATTGGATAAGGGCTTGGATCAATTGAACACCTGATTCGATAACCTGAGGCAGTTTTTCGATTAATCCTCGAATCAAGGAACCAACTATTTCGATCCCTTTGCTGACAACATCCGGCAGCTTCTCTCCAATGGTACTTAAAAATTGATAAATAATGCTTGCTGCTACGGGGATCAGTTCGCCAACTGTTTTAGCAATCGCGGTAACTAGCGTAACTAAAATTTCAATCCCTTTAGAAAAAATTGTCGGTAAATATTCCGTAATAGCGCCAAGAAAAGCAGTTAGCACATTAGCAATGGTCTCGACAATTCTCCCAGTGTTTTCACTAATCCCTTGTACAATCGCTAGCAGCAGATTCAAGCCCTGAATCATTAATTGAGGTGCTGCGCTAATCAAGCTGATTGCCAAAGTTTCAATCATCTGCAAGGCAGCTGGAATTAATTGCGGTAAAGCCGCAATCACTCCTTCGATTAGAGAACTAATAATTGCCACCGCTCCATTAAATATGGGTTCGATGTTGGCAGTAATAGCTTCCATTAGCGACGTTAAAATTTGCGCCCCCGAAGCGATCAAGGCTGGTAAAGCTGTCGTTATGTTAGTCACTAAGCTATTAATGATCTCTGGTCCCTTCGTAGCAATCATCGTAATCATACTAGAGATTTGCTCTCCAAATTGCTGATTGGCTAAACCTAAACCAGCTAAAACGACTCCTAAAATTGCTCCTGGGCCTAATACTTTTAGCGCTAGACCAAACACATTGGTTAAGCCGCCAAGCATGCCGTTTACAATACCTTGAATTGTTTCAAATGCACCTTTCGATTTTTCAACCTCATCCTTCAACTGCACTGCTGGATTTGCTCCACCGCTTTTTTTCTCTCCGCTGCTTGAGGAAGAACATTTACAGCCTGAATTATCCTTGCCATCCGACTTAGCATTATCTTCTTTTTTACTTCCTAGTAAGCCAGTTATTTTTCCTACTGACGAATCAACTACGCCGTTAAATTTACTTAAGGCTTTTTCTACTGGTGTAACAATGGCTTTTACATTACTCATTAATTCTAGAAATTTAGAAATACCGCTATTTTCACCTAGGGTTTCAAACGCTCGATTGACTTGATCTACACCGTTTAAAATCTTTTGCCAAGCCTTTGATAACTCATCAACACTTGAATTCACCGATTTCCCTAGGCTGTTTATAGCTTTACCAGAATTTTCCAATTCGTTTGCCGATGCACTAGAGCGCCCTGAGATTTTTCCAGTTGCTGCATCAGCCAACTTAGAAGCCATTCGTAAAATCCCTCGCACTGGCTCGCTTTCTTCTTTCGCTGCTTCTGTTCGTTGAAATAAACTATTCATGTTAGAAAGTGTAATTTCAAAATTATACATGTCATCCATCTATTTCCCTCCTTTCGCATTATAGTTCGCAATAAAGTCCTGCAACTGATCCTTATCAGCTTCCTTCACCGACACCTCTTCAGTTGCTCGTTTAATTGCCTTTTTATAATCAAAAAACTTATCAAAACGCTTATAAATGGGTTTCCCTTTTTTCGTTGCTTGGGCCATGGCATTAGCCCAAGCCTGTGAATGAATCATATATTGTTCATCCACCTGCTGCAGACGAAATGCCTTCATCCTTAGTTCATATTCCACAATCGTCATTCGCTCAATATCTTTAAAATGGAAGAAGTTCAGACAACGCAAGGCGTTGATTTGAACTTCCTCATAGTAATCGCGAAATGATCGTGGTTTTACAGAGCTCCTTGAGCTTCCTGCAACGTTTGATTGACTAGGCGTTTTGTATACTCCGACTTTTTTAATTCTTCGATCACATCATTGATTAGTTTTTCAGCACCAACCTCACTTAAATACTGATCCAATAAATCCAGCGTGATTTTAGGCTTTTCTGTCTCATTTGCCATAAGAAGTGCTTCAAATGCAGTTTGCATATCACCCAACATAAGATTAGTAATGATGGTACCAATCCCTAGTCTCAGTTCAATGCCGTTTTTATCTAACGAGTATTTCTCGTTAATTCTTGCTAAAAAACCGTACCCAAATTTAAAATGATAGTTTTTTTCATTTACAGTAATATCCACAAAAAGATCCTCCTAAGTGTTTGATTATGGTGCTGCCTCAACTTTTACTGTATCCTTGAACGCATAATCGCCACCATCACTATCGTCAATTACTAATGTTGCATAGCCATTTTTCCCAGTTGATTCGATTGACCATTCCAGTGAATACTCTACTTTGTCTTCAGCGTTGTCTGTTGGTTCAAAGGTTGTAAGATACCCTTCAAAATACTTTGCTTTATACTTAGATGCATTCTCCCCGGTGCCCGCCTCTTTAGTGCTGATCCGCCATAATTGCATCCGTTTGCCGGCATCAATTCCTTTTTCTTCCAATTCATCGATGCGGATATCTCCTACTTTGTATAAAGTAGTTGCTGAAGCAGTTGTTTCGACTGCCCCTGGTGTAACAACTGTACCGTCTTTCGTGATCGTCGTTTCACTGCTTTTTGATTTTGAATAGCCGCTTTCTGTTGTGTAAGCCAATCTCCAAGCTGCCTCGTTTCCTTCTTCCTCTGTAAAGCGATAGCGCCACAATACATCGATTCCGTCTAATGCTGCCATATTCTATTCCTCCATTTTCTTTTCTAAAGTTAAGGTGCTGCCGATTAACTGACCGATTTGATCTTCTAAGACAACTAACATTGTGTTTAACTCTGATAATGCAAGTTCAAAAGATTGATCAGTTAATAATAGCTGCTCTGTAAAGCTTTGTTGAAATTCTTGCCAAATTCGTTCAGCTTGCTTCATAAAAAGTTGTTGCCGATAGTGCAGCTCCAACCTTGAAAGCTGTTCTTCCTGTTTTTGATTTTCTTGAACCAGCTCTTTTTTCTGATTCTCAAGTTGTTGAATGTAGATGTGTGTTTCTTCTAAACGTTGGCGAAATGTATTCTTTTTTGCTTGCTCTTTGCCAATTCGTTTTTGTAGTTTTTCAATGATTCTTTCTGATTCCAAATGATTAGTCCTCCTACTCCCTCTGCAGCGGTTTACTTGTAACTAATTATTTTCAGATACGCACATTTTTGGTCACTGGAAGACCCTCACGTGTTTTATTTAACGTCCACTACCTCCGGAAACGGACGATTCTTAAATTGTATTTACTGATCACTTTGACATTACCAATTTAACTTATGTAATTGGTAGAAAGATATAAACGTTATTCTACTCTTACCAAAATTCCTCGCTCAATCGCTAATTTTTCTAAAATACGATAACGTTTCTTATAAATTCCAGCAGTAGAAAAGTAAGTTGCTTTAGCTATTTCAGGCCAACTCAAATAGTTAAATTCTCCCCATAAATAGATATCCACCAGCTCTTTTAGATCTTCACTTAATTGGTTATATACCTTCGTAATATCTTCATACAAAGCTGCATAATACCTGTAGCTTCTATTTCTCTCCTTTAGAAATAGAGCTCCTAATTCTTCCTCTGGGTGGGGCATAGAATTTTTCATCCATATATTTACATCATTAGGCTGCCATTCATCAGCTATTAGTGCCTCTGCCATTTTACTAGGTAACCTTTTATAAGAACGAAAATCCTCTTCTAAATTTGCTAATTTTGCTTTACTTAATTCTGCCATATTAACTCCTCCTTTTAATCTCTTTTCGAACATATGTTCTTTTTTGGTTAAAAAAATTTAAATTCCCAATTTCTCCAGTAAGTTAGCAAAAAACTGATCCCGTAAACGTGTTACCTGTCGTGCACTTAAATAGACTTGATCTGCTACATTAGATAAATTGTAATTTTTGTATGGATTCATATACAGCTCTTTAATGATTATGCGAACTTCAGGAGAAGCAGTTGCTAAGGTCTCCTGAATTATTCTATGGTTTCTTTCTAAATTTCTCAGTCTCCTATCTGAAGAAATAGTTATGAGTAATCGATCGTCAGTGTTCGGCCACTGAAGAGAAATTTCACCCTCCTTTTCCTTAATATACTCTTTCAAGTTAGGATAATCTGAAAGAATTCCTTTCAAATAATCTTTTTTCCATTTTTCCATGTGCGTAACTCCTTTCGCCAATTTTCTCATCACTTCTTTACTTAAATAGACAAATATTCTACAATAGAGAAGAAGAATAGATCAGATTGGCCCTTTTTTCCGTCTCCTATACAACTATTGTATACATATATTCTACATAATGCAACCATGTCGATTTTTTGTCTATGTTTTTTAGAAAGAAAGGTTTTTCTCATGAATCTATACGAAAAAATAAAAATATTAGCAAATGAACAAGATATTTCCATTCGTCAATTGGAAGAACGATTGAATTTTGGCAATGGCGTAATCAATCGATGGCGAAAAAACAAACCTGGGATTGATAAAATTGAAAAAGTTGCTGATTATTTTGATGTCTCTCTCGATTATTTGTTAGACCGAGCCGCAAGTGTCAATGATACTGATGCTCCAGACAATCATTCAATTGCCAGGCAAATTATGCTTCGTTCGGATACATCCGATCTCTCTGAAGAAGATGCAGAAGATATTGAAAAAGAAGTTGAGCGTTTCTTGAATTGGCGTCTGCAGGAAATCAAACGAGAACGTACAGAAAAGGATTGATTGTATGTCAGGCGAATTAGAGGAATATGTTCAATTTTCTACAAAAATTAACGAGTACCTTTCAGCCACAATGTTAGGGTTAGAAATGAATGTTGAAAACTATAATCACGAAGCAGTTTGGCAGTGTATAATGGGTGAAAGTATAAAAATCCGCGGTTTTTATTTCGAAGGCAAAGCACGTCAAACGCTCTCCGGAATGATCGTTAAAGATGCGCATGAAACTACCATTACTTACAATAAGCATATGAACCAAAACCGAATTAACTTTACAATTTCACACGAATTAATTCACTACCTTTATCATTTAAATAGAGAAACTCCTTACCATTATGATACAAAGCAAACTTTGAATACGTATGATTATAAATCGCTCATTGAATTTCAAGCCAATATCGGAGCTGCGGCAATTCTTTTACCTGACCCAGTATTTATCAATGTATTAAAACAAGGGAAGAAACCAGCCGACATTTCAAAAGAATTTGGTATTTCCGAAACAGCTTTAAAGCTGCGTTTAATTCAGACAATGCAAGCTGAATTTAGCGCCTCCTATGAAGCTGCCAGCAAAACTAGCTTTAAAATACTAAATCAATTCGGCCATACTGGACAAACTTTGATGAAGGATCTGGGAACCAATCTCGAAAGAAAAATTATCGATACAAATCCTTTTTATGAGGCTTTGTGTATCTAGATAATATTTTATTAACGAACGAATAGAAAAGAGGAACAATTATGGGATTATTTGATGGCCTGATGGGCAATGCTTCTGAAGTTAAACAAACAAAAGCAGACAAAGAATTAGAAAATGTATTAATACCCGGTGAAACAGTTGATTTAGCTTTTGTGTTAGTCAGAGATTTAATCGTTTTTACAGATTATCGATTAGTTATTATCGATAAACAGGGAATGACTGGAAAAAAAGTTGAATACAAAAGTTATCCTTACAAAAGTATCTCACGCTTCAGTGTTGAAACTTCTGGACACTTTGATTTAGATGCTGAACTAAAAATTTGGGTTTCTAGTGCCCTGGAACCAGCAGAAGTACTACAGTTTAGAAAAGACAAAAATATTATAAAGGTCCAACAAGCGTTAGCTGCAGCGGTAATGAAATAACCAAAGAAGCGAAAAGTTCGTTCACTTTTCGCTTCTTTGGTACTTCTAGTTACTTAATTACATCCCAATCGTAAGCCCATGCTTCACGACCATTCGCCGAATCTAAATATAAAAGCAACTAGTTGTCTTTTCGATCTTTAGCGATAAATGATCAGGTTGCCTTATATCTATAAGGACTACTGGCGCATGAATAAATAATAAGATGATCCGAACTATAAAAAATGATCTCGTCATTTAAGAATGTTCATCTCGTAGAGTTCGGATATTTTTATCGGCATTTTACTTCTATCATCATTCCTTTGAGAGATTACACTTCAACCATTTTTTCAGCAATTTCCCACTCAGTTGTTTTTCCAGCTGTTTTCATTCGGTCATAAATTTTACCATCCTTCAAAAAGATCACACTCTTTGCGCCATTGGCAACCTTATTATCATGAGTAATCATTAGAATAGTTACACCCATTGCTTCATTGATGCGCTTAAAAATAGCTAAAACTTCCGCACCTGCATTGCTGTCGAGATTACCCGTCGGTTCATCAGCTAAAATAATTCTTGGTTGATTAACTAGGGCTCGACAGATAGCTGTTCGCTGCTTTTCTCCTACTGATAAGGTTTGAGGGAGTTTATCCAACAAAGAGTCGATTCTCAAGGTATCAATCAAGGGTTTTAATTGCTGCTCTATTTCGTTGAGATTCCGTTTATCTAAAATAGCCGGCAGCAGAATATTCTCCCGTACCGTAATACTCTCCATCAATTGGAAATCTTGGAAAACAAATCCTAATTTACGGCGCCGAATATCCGATAATTCATCTGGATACAACTCCTGTGTATCTTTACCCTCAAAGAAAACTTTTCCAGAGGTGGGTGAATTAACCATGCCCAATATTTTTAGTAACGTAGTTTTACCGCAACCTGAACGGCCCATAATACTCACATAATCGCCTTGATCAAGCTGTAAATCGATTCCCTTTAGCACATGTTGTTCCCCGTAACTTTTGAAAACATTCTTAGCTGTAATAATTGCTGTCATCAGATCACCCACTTTATACTTTGATTTCCGCACCAGCGATAACCGCAATACCAAATAAAAATGTACCCGATAATTGCTGATAAAAAGTGACTCCAGAATTCCTGACGTTCTACTTGATTAAAAAATCGTAAGCCAAACATTGTAAAAATAAACCCCATACTTATACCTACAGCTAATACAATTGGTAATAGAAGAAATAATCGTAGTTGACGATTCACCAATTTTCGCCGATCTCTTTCACGAATGCCTAATAAGCCAAGTAGATTTTGCCGGTCCGTCCAGACATTCTTTTCACTAACATATTTATTTAAAAGTAAACTAAAGCACAGCAGCTGACTGATAATAACTAAAAAGATTAAAACCATCATTTCCAGTTTATTTTCAGTAGCAACATTTTGCTTTCGTTGTCCTCTCGCATAAAATGGCTGAATTGACTCGTCCCAGCGACGTTCATCAGCATATTTTTCAGACAAAAATGCTAATTCTTTGACCATAGTCTCTTCGTCAGCCGTACGAATCAAAACCAACTGTCGAGCGAAATTGGGCTGTTCTTTTACGGCTTGCTGAAAATCTTTATTTGATAAAACAATTAGATTTTCTTGCAATCCTCGTTGAAACATTCCGGTTAAAATAGACCGTTCCTCGCTTTGAATCTGACGAATAGGAAATAGATTATCGACATTTGCTGTGTCATACTCTTCCAAAGGTTGGCCAATTCGCAAACGTGGCAACGAGCTTCCTGGATCCCAGTCAATCGGTTGCGCTTGAATACTGATAGTCTGTTGGTAAACTACATGCCAGAATCCCTTTGCTAAGTGCAGTGGTTGTTCATTCATTCCAATTTTCTTCCGTAATAGTTGATAGGTCTCCTCTGATATCCCTACATGCTGCCCTTGGATAATCATCACCGGACGTTGTGTACCATACATTTCCGGTTCAGGATCCCCATCGACCGAAGTAATTGGTAACATCGGAAATATGTTCATTTCAGCATTTTGTTCTTCACTAATTTTCTTCAGTTGAAGAACATCTTCAGCTTTGACTTTTGCCATAATAGTGTAGGGAAAAATAGTTGCTTCTTCTGTCATTTGATAAGTAATGATTCTAGGAATCAAAATGCCCATACAAAACACTTGCAATAGAATCAAAAGCACAACTAAACTAACACTCTTACGAAATTGATAGAAAAAATCAGTAAAATTCAAAAATTGTTTATAATAGCTGTGGCTGTGTTTCAATAGCTGATGTCCAAGAGCTGCTCCACCATATACTATACCAAGTAACCCAATCGCTAATGGAGCAAAGATAAAGTATGTTTCTGAAGATTTTCGGCGACTAAACCATAAAAAGGTAATGACTAGAGAAACTATCCCTACACTTAACCAAATAATTGGATATTTAACATTTCCTTTACGTACATCGACCGATTCTTTATGCTTAAACTGTAAAAGACGCAAAATTTGTTCTTGATGAAAAGCCAATGTTAAAACCGAAAACATCAATTGAATCAGTATCGCTATCACAAAAACTAACCAATCTACTCTAACTATTGGCAGCAACAAAAAAGTACCAAAAACTACAGCTAAGCTAATATTTAAAAGATATTCTCTAATAAGCATCCACAAATAGGTCTTTCGTCGAATACCCAAAAGAATCCAAAGTCCATTATTAGTTGTTCTAAAAGACAAATAAACTCCAGTAATATAAGTTAAAAAAATCAATAATAATAGACCCAATATCCCACCGGACTCTATGAATATCCGTAATAAGCCAGTTTTATTAAAGATACTCTCTTGACTATGAAGCACCGAGAATGAACGATAAAAAACCAATAGTAAAACAACAGAAGTATATGACACTAGATTGCCTACAACCAATATGACGGAATCTTGACGATAAAAAAGCCAATTTTTTCGAATGATTTTTTTTAGCAGTTTAGGGTATGTACCTTTAAAGTCTAATCTCTCCTTTTTGTCTTCTTTCATAGTAAGCTTAGCAGCCTTAGTCTCAGCATATTCTCGATCTCGCTCTGGTTTTCCGTCAAGATAACGTGACAGCATAAACTCAATAAATGCCAATCCTGGAACGAATAGC
The DNA here is from genome assembly GCF_017377655.1 of Candidatus Enterococcus ferrettii. Classification (GTDB taxonomy): domain Bacteria; phylum Bacillota; class Bacilli; order Lactobacillales; family Enterococcaceae; genus Enterococcus_A; species Enterococcus_A ferrettii. The sequence continues at coordinate 18,619 of NZ_JAFREL010000034.1, read as the reverse complement.
AGCGCAATATTTACTTGAAAGAACTGCAAATAAGCGACCCCTATCATCAGGAAAAATAAACTAACATTTTTCATTTTTGGTAATAGCATATTTCTGTAGTCAAATGTTAATCCAACAGCTTCTGCAAAACTAAAAATAATTAGCAACAGCAGTAAGCCACTTCCAACCATTGCTTGTGTCCCAGAAGCAAAGTTGTGTTGCCAAAATGCAAAAAAATCATGATTAAATAAGCTCGTAAACCAAGCTCCAAAAACTGTATATTTCTTTTCAATTCCTTGGACAAAAGGGAATGCGATCCCTAAAATAATTAGGATATATCCAAAAACGATGGAAATTTTATCTATTGGCTTTTTCATTATTTTTCCTCTTCCATTCACAAATTAATAATAACGCTTTCAATAAAAGCTTAACATGCTAATACATAAAAACAACCATGATTTTTTAGTTTTACAAATTATTTACTCAAACTTCATTTATTCAAAACAGATACTCTATACAATAAAAGGTGAAGGGAATCCTCTTCAAAACAACGTAGTAGTCAACTATTTCCATTTATGCTATAATCATAGATGGAATTTCGTTATCAGCGTAATAGTTGCCTTTCGTTAGTACAAAGAAAGGAGAATGAATATGACATTCTATAACAAAGAATTAACTTATCGAGTAACTTTGGATACTGAATTGAATCTTTTCATCGTTTTTAATGAAGAGGATGCAAATCAATTTGCTACCGGTGTTACTATCGAACAAGCAGTACAAGAATTGAAAAAAATCGCATAAGGAGTGCAATTCTCAAATGAACGGTTCCAGTTCTCTGTAAAGGCATCTACTAGAAGTCAATAGTAGATGCCTTTTGTTTTGTCTTTTTATCAATATTTGCCATGTTTTTTTACTTTGAATACTGCTCTGCTAACGCTACAATTTACTTGTTGATTGTGAATCCTAATCGGTTTTTCTATTTCTCCTTTTGCAAAAGATATGAATAAATTAACCTATATATCCTTTCAAAGAACGAGTTTGGAGAGAAAAAAGAACGTATGCAGGATCTATATTTCTTCAATTCTTAATAAGTGTTAAATTCTGACTATCGTGCTTCGCAGCTTCCATAAAAACATGCTATAATAGATTAATACGAAAAATATTTTTATGCGACACTTTAACTCATTTTGATGAAATTTAATCAATCTGGCGTAACTATAGGGTTACAAGGATGTATTAGAAGGATTTGGGAATACATCGTTTAAACGAGAAATAGTTAATTTTTAGTAATAGTCTACACCCTCAACTTTAAAATATGAATATTGATTAGTTAGATGGCCTTCTCAGTACTGAGAAGGCTATCGTTCATTTTGCTGATATATTGAGCACTATCGCTTTTAAAAGTATCTTCCCATTAATTTAGTAAGTAATCTGCCTTTTGTTATAAAAACGGTTGATTGAGCTGCCAAAGAATGATAAAATTATCTTGTTTCGGGAGTGGATGGGTTCTGGTGTGCCCTCTGGTCTTCAAAACCAGTATGAGGAGTTAGTAGCTTCTTGGGTGGGTTCGATTCCCACACATTCCCGCCAATAATGCTTAGCCAAGCTGATCACTAGTGATTGGCTTTTTTATTTTATCAAAATGAGAGAACAGGCAAAAGTTTAAAGTGTATCGTTCACTATAAACTTTTGCCTGTTCTCATACTCATTATTCAGCTGGATATAAATTAGCAGTGGTCTGATTCCCGTTTTGGGAATAGACACTTGTTGATTTTTGACCTTTTTCTTTTTCAACTGCTGCATTTTTATCATCTAAATTATGATAATCATATTTCTTAGCCTCCACAGGAGTAAATCCCTGTGGTGTATAAAAACGCAGTAAATTTTCTTGATTTAGCTTATCAGATAAAGATAAGGCAGTCTTCACCTGCTTTTGATCCTTATCCACTTGATCAGCAATTCCTACCGCTGTGGGATCAACTACTTGACCTGTTTGATTGTCATAAGTTTGTCCGCCTAGTTCCGTGTATTGCGGAGTAACAAAATCGCCATTTCTAAAGGCAACTACTTGATTATGCTGTGGTGAAAAAAGATCCGTTCCAAAATGAATATAGCTTTTATCATCAATACCTACTAAATGCAACAACGTTGGCAATACATCAATTTCGCCACCATATTGATGTTGCACCCCACCATTTTCGAAACCTGGTATATGAAACATCAAAGGTACTCGTTGCATTTGAGCATTATCAAAGTTACTCCATGTGCTTGGATCTTTTCCTAACGCTTGTGCCAAATCTTTATTATTCGTATCAGAAATACCAAAATGATCACCATAAATCATAAAAATAGAATTCTGGTAAATCCCTGCATTTTTTAAATACGTGAAGAACTGTTGCAGTGATTCATCCAAGTAATGAGCCGTTCGCACATAATCATCTACAACACTATCACCAGTATTCAATGAAGGGAAATTGAAATTTTTGTCATCAGTATAATAAGGTGTATGATTCGTTACCGTTAAGAATTTAGCATAAAAAGGCTGTTGTAAATGTTCTAAATGCCCTGCTGATTCTCTCAGCATATCCTTATCTAAAATTCCATAACCCAAACTTTCATCTGATTGATTGAAGTAAGAACGGTCAAAAAAGTTTTCATAACCTAAATTCTTATACACATGGTCTCGATTCCAAAAACTACCAACGTTTCCATGGAAAACAGCACTGGTGTATCCTGCTGATTGATTTAAAATGGCTGGAGCACCTTGAAAGACATTGTCTGAACCCAACTGGGTAAATAGCGACCCTTGCGGCAAACCAAACGTACCCGTTTCCAGCATATTTTCTGCATCACTCGTCTTGCCTTGACCTACTTCATGGAAAAAATTATCAAAGCCTAAGGTTTGCTTGTCACTATAAAGACTATTTAAAAAAGGTGTTACCTCCTGACCATCAACCTTCATTCCAATTAAAAATTGTTGGAAACTTTCCAAGTGAATAACAATCACATTCTTACCCTTAGCCACCCCAAATAAATTTGGATCAGCTGCAGCATAGTGACTGTCCGTGTATTTTTTTACTTCATCTAGACCATTACTAGAAGCATGCGCTCTTACACTATTGGCCATTTCAGTAGTGATTCCATCATATACCGTAAAAGCATCTAATCCTAAATATTTTACAATGTAGGAACGATCAAAGGTTCGCTGCAATAATTGAGGACGATTTGCTTCGCTTAAGGATAAATTTACTGTGAAAAACAAAACGGACAATGCTGTCATAGCAATAGCAGCCGGCTTTTTAACTGACGGACTAACCAACGGTATTTTCTTAATGAACAGCCATAATAAAATTCCTAGAAACGCTAAAATATCCAACCAATAAAAAATATCATGTCCGTTCATTAAAGCAAATGAGCTTCCTGAAATACCATCCGAAACCTTCGAAAAACCTAAAACTGACTTAACTGTAACGAAATCCGTAAACTCTCGATAAAAAATAATGTTCAAATATAAAATCAAAGTATTCAATACATCCAAGACAAACAAAGTGATTAATGCTGGTTTAATTTTTTTAACGTAAAGAAAAATCCCAAAAATTAGAGTGGTTGTTGCAACCGGATTAATCCACAAAATCATCGTTTGAATGGTTCCCTTGACTCCTAACGAAAAATCTAAGTAATAAGCTAGCATTGTTTTAGCCCAAAATAAGAGACCGACAACCAGTAAAATTACCCAGCGATTGGTAATTACCCGTCTAATTCGGTTCATCAAAACCACTTCTTTCTACTATTAAATTCTCCTCCATACACTATAGACCTTTTGATAAAAGAACGGGTCCTTCTGATAAATTATTTAGGATTTTTACAGTTTATTCTAGAAGATCAGCTATAAATGTCCGATTAGTGTAACCATACTTGTTGAGTCAAGAAAACTTTCAGTCTAAACACTTAAAAAATTTTAACCTTTTATCGTTTTTTTTTCATAATTCTATCTGCGTTACATAAAATAACGAATCATCTGAAATTTACTCTTGTTGTTCAATTACTAAGTGTGTATACATCCAAACAGTAATCACATAATAAATCAAATATAAAAGGAAAAATATCCCAAATGGTATCCATAACGCTTGATAAGGATCACTCAAAAATGCTGTGAACATTTTCAGTCCAAAAAGTACGTGAACCATTCCTAAGAAGCCAGGTCCTAAAAATAGAACTCCGATTTCTCTGCGAATAGACTGTTTCAATAATGATTGACGTGCACCAATCTTATTAAGCATACGATAACGTTGAACATCGCTATAAGCTCCTGACAAAATTTTAAACATTAGACAGCTTGCTAACATTGTTAGAAAGGCTAATCCTAAGAAGAAACCCATAAATTCAAATCCAGAAAACATGATATTGTAGGAATTATAAGCAGAAACCTTTTGCGAAAAACTACCAATACCGTCTTCATCAATTGATGGGTTATTTTTCTCATTCTCGTGAGCCAAAGCTTGGATAGGTTTTAACTGTTTCAAAAAGTCATTTACTTGAACCAATTGCAACTCATCAATCGATTGATCAATAGCATCAAATTCAGCCTGAGAAACTAGATGCATTTCCTTGCTTTGTTGATCTGGTAATTCTACCGAACGTATCGCATCCTGAGCCGTAATATTATTCTGCATTTCTGAGCCTGTATATTTTTTAACCTTTACTGAGCGATCTTGTTTGAACTCATGAGTGGAAATTGGGGTTTGATTGAACTCTTCCGTTAAATAGTAAATATTCTCGGCGTCTTCTTTAAATTGATAGTTCACATCTGTCGTTGGATTTAACGCTGACACTTTTTGCTGATCCACTTTTTGAGCATTATTTAGTACAAGGTCATACGGTGTCACTGCATTGGCCATTTTAGGAATCTCATTGCGGAAACCTAATCCTACTGTTAAAGCACCCAAAGCTAAAGCAACTAGCATGGCTACCATTGACAAAATTCGTGTATATTCCTGCATGCGAAAACTTAATTGTGATAGAGTAAAATTATTTAGTTTCTTAAAGGCAATATTGTCTACTTTTTTCAGCATAGACAAAATAAAGACAATGACTGAATGGAATATAAAATAGGTTCCCAATACAATCGTAACCAGTGCTCCCGCAATTCCCAAAAGCTGAAGAACCATTAGTTGATCCATCATGACATAACCAGCTATCAGTAAAATCACGCCCAGCACTGCTTCAAAAAACAAGCCAGATTTACGACGTTTTACTTGCAGCGGCGTTTGGTTTTCCCGCAATAAGGTCAAGATTGGTTTCTTAGCAATTACTGTCGCATTTGAAACAGCTGCAATCAAAAATAAAATTGTAAAGAAAACAACGGTCACTAAGAATGCTTTCCCATTAAGCGGTGAAAAGTGTTGAATTTGAATATTGAGTTTAGTTGTTAATAGATGATTCACTACCGAGGTCAATCCAAGTCCCACAATTGAACCACAAATAGTTGCGAGAATCCCAATCAAAAATGTTTCAATAAAAATCATTTGAGCAATTTTTTTTGATTTAGCTCCCAACATCATAAACATGCCATAATCCTTTTGACGCATTGCCATTAAAAAGGAATTGGCATAAAAAATGTAGACTAACGTAATAATCGACAGTAGAACAGTGCCAAAATAGAAAATAAAGACTATTGATGAAACCAACGAATTGCTTTTTAGAAAGGCTTCATTACTAGCCATAGATTGAAACATATAAAAGATGGCTGCTGCCATTACTAAGCCAGAAAACAAGACTAAATAGTCCCGCAAACGGCTTTTTACTCCTGTTAATGATAACTTGACTAACATACACATACTCCTTCTACTGTTCGAGGTTTCCTAAAGCTGATAAAATATCTCGATAAAATATTTCGCGATTTTTTTCACCCCGCTGAATTTGCTGATAAATTACGCCGTCTTTAATAAATAAGATTCGCTGGCAATAACTGGCAGATAGCGGATCATGGGTTACTAGTAAAATAGAAACTTGATCCTCACGATTTAATTCTTCCATTGTGTCCAATAAATCTTTGGCACTTTTTGAATCCAAAGCGCCCGTCGGCTCATCTCCTAATAGTATTGTCGGTTGGGTCACTAAAGCCCGAGCGGCTGCCACCCGTTGCTTTTGACCACCAGATATAGCCGTTGGATAACTATCTAAAATATGGTCAATCGACAAACGTTGCGCTATCTTTTGAACCTCTCTCTTAATTATTTTTGGCTTTACCCCTTGTAATGACAAAGGAACCGCTATATTTTCGGCAGCGGTTAAATTTTCTAACAAATTAAAGTCTTGAAAAATGAACCCAATTTCCTTACCACGAAAATCAGCCAGACGATTTCCTTTTAGAGTAGAAACATCTTTTTGGTTTATCAAAATATTACCCTCCGTGGGATTATCCAACGTTGACAATAAATTTAATAAAGTTGATTTTCCTGAACCTGATGCTCCCATGATGCCAATAAATTCTCCTTTGTTCACTTCAAAGGAAATTCCTTTTAGAGCCTCTGTCTTTTTTTCATTTTTCTTACCATATACTTTTTTCACGTCTTGTATTTTTACTATTGTTTCCATTAATTTGCCTCCAATAATTTTTCTTGCGCTTTTTTAGGGACTTCTTTTTCTTGTACTTCTTCAAACGAAGTGACCCCTTTATTCTTGTTCCACGTCAATTTCAAAAAAGCTTCTTTACGTAGTGGACGTTCTTTTACTGTAGAGAAATCCATACTCTTTTCCTCACCATTTTGATCATACCCTGGGAGTTGGTATTGATATTTTGTATAAGTTTGGCCTTGACTATCGGTTTCATTCTGCTTTGTTCCATCCGTTGTTACTTGAACATAATAGCTATCTCCTCCCATAACGACAATATCAGCTATTTTTAGGCCAGCTACTCCAATAACAATCAATGTGATTAAGCCAATTAAAAGTTTTTTCAATTTATATCGCTCCTTTGTTTTTTCTTGTAGTATAGGCTGAATTAATAAAACGCTCCATCGAACAAAGACAAAAAGAACTAACAATTTTGTCATATGAAAAAAAGACTCAAACATGGATTTTTGCTCCATCGTTTGAGTCTTTTACTCCCATTATGCTAATGTTCTGATCGCTGAAGTTATGAACGCGAATTCCTCATCCTCAATTGTTCGTACATCTAAATAATTTTTTTGGTTTTTTATGCGACTAATTATTGGCATACGACTTTCCCGCAGCTTTTGTTGCAAAGTTTCTGCCGAAATAACATCCGAATAAATCGACACGACATAAGTTGGCAGCGAATGTTCAGGGTAAGAACCGCCTCCAACTGCACTGGCATCCTTTTCAACGGTTATAGTTAAATCATTAGTATTTTTTTCTAGTTTCTCTGCTAAAATTGTTGCTTTTCTCAGACAGTCCTCTTCTGTTAATGACAACATACGTAAAACAGGAATTTCTTGAATTGCTTGCGTTGGATCGAGGTATAATTCAAAGGTTGCCTCCAAAGCACTTAAGGTCATTTTATCGATCCGTAATGCTCGCAATAGTTGATTTTTTTTCATCTGTTGTATATATTTCTTTTTACCAACAATAATACCTGCCTGTGGCCCACCTAATAATTTATCACCACTAAAAGTTACTATATCACAGCCTTGATCCAGTGCTTCCTTAACTGTTGGTTCATATGGTAACCCAAATTGTCGCATATCAATAAATAAGCCGCTACCTAAATCATTAATCAATGGAATAGCGGTATGATCGGCTAATTTCGCCAATTCTGGTATAGGGACACTTTCTGTAAAACCGACAATTCGATAATTGCTCGTATGCACTTTCAAAATTCCGCCAGTTTCTTCATTCACTGCCTGTTGGTAATCATTCAAATGGGTTTTGTTGGTTGTTCCAACTTCTACAATTTTCCCTCCACTGGAAGTTACCACATCAGGAATACGAAAAGCACCGCCTATTTCCACCAACTCTCCTCGAGAAACCAAAACTTCCTGGCCCTTGATTAGCGTACTCAGAACTAGTAAAACCGCCGCCGCATTATTATTAACTACTAATACATCTTCAGCACCAGTTAACTCCTTAATAATTTCCGTTAAGTGGCTGTAGCGAGAACCCCTTTCCCCAGATTCTAAGTCAAACTCTAAATTAGAATAGTGAAAACTAATATCTTCTACTTGCTGTTGGACTCGTTTACTTAAAGAGGATCTTCCTAGATTGGTATGAATTACAGTACCTGTTCCGTTAATCACACGACGTAAAGAAAATTGATGCTGTATTAGTTCTTCAGTAATCATTTGTTCAATAGTTGGCAATTCCGGTAAGTCTTGACGTATTTGCTGCAGCACTTCTCGACGAATATTACCAAGAACTTCTTGAATCGCTGCTTTTACCGCTCCTCTAGGATACTCCGTGGCTAACTGTTCAATCGCGGGACGTTTCAAAAGAATATCCACTGCCGGCAATTGTGCTAAAAGCTCTTGAATACTTTTCACCATAATCTTCCTACTTCCTTCCAGCAACTTCACTCAATGCCTGTACTACCTGATCAATTTCTTCCTGAGTAGTGAAACGGGAAAAAGAAAATCGAACGGTTCCTCTTGCTGCAGTTCCCAATGCTTCGTGCATCAAGGGGGCACAATGATAACCCGAACGTGTGGCAATTTCATAGTCTTCCCATAATAAATCACTCACTAAAGCCGAATCAGCGTCAGCAATATTTAAAGAAAAAACATTTACTCGCTGCTGATTCATATCTCCATATACAGAAATATTAGGAAGTTCCTGAAGCCTTTTAATGAAATAGCGACCAACTATTTCTTGCGCGGGTGCTGGGTTTTCTAATCCCCATTGGACAGCAGCCCCTAAACCTGCAATTCCTGGAACATTTGCTGTTCCCGCTTCTAATAACGTAGGGAATTCCTTTGGTTGTGTCTTAGAAAATGAACGCATACCGTCACCACCAGTTAACACAGGTTCAACTACTATGTCTTTACGTACACAGACCCCCCCTGTCCCTTGTGGTCCATACAACGATTTATGTCCGGTAAAACAAACAGCTGCAATTTCTTCATCGCCTAAATCAATCGATAAAACTCCAGCTGTTTGAGAAATATCAAGAACTAGCAACAAATCATACTTTTTACAAAAAGCCTTTACTCGCTCCAAATCCAATACATTTCCCGTCACATTACTCGCATGATTGCATACCACTACCTTGGTCTCTGGTCGTACTTTCTCCTCAAATTCTTGATAATTTAAACAACCAGTTGATGTTTCACTAGTAACAAAATCTAACTGAGCACCCGCTTGTTCTAACTGATATAAAGGACGAAGTACTGAATTGTGTTCCCAGCTGGTTGTTATTACGTGGTCTCCTGGTCGAATTATTCCTTTTAGCACTTCATTTAATGCAACTGTCGCATTATTGGTAAAAGCGACCTCATACCCTTCTGTGGCATGGAAAAGTTTCTTGATTGCTTCACGAGTTTCTTCAACTACCTGATAAGCCCGCAAAGAATAAAGGTGAGCTCCCCGTGATGGATTACCGAAACTGTCAGCACTCAACACCTCTGCTACTCGTTTAGCTACAACAGAAGGTTTATGAACTGTAGTAGCGGCATTGTCAAAATATAGACTCATCCTATTCACCCGTTTCTTTCGATGCACCTAAAATCCGATAATTCTCCACTCTTTTAGTAATTTCTTGCTTATCCATATATTCTAAAATCAGCATTGATGATTTACGACTAGAGTTGGTCATGTCACGAAAATCTGCCAGTGTCATTTGTTCTTGTTCCTGAATTGTTTTACGAACCTTTTGAACCGCTTGCCAATAAATATTAGCCGATAATACGTATTCGTGAGTCAAAAATATAAAGGAATCTCCGTTTAGTGCCTCTAATACTTCCTCTGCATTTTTATCGAGTCCATACAAAGCATCTTTTTTTACCGGAGTATGACCATTTTTAGCCAACTCCGTTTCAATTTTTTCTTTCGCAAGCTGTTGGTATTTGTTAAAAGTAACTGTAAACTCAGCAACAGCCAATTTGTCCTGCTGTTCCTTGACTACTTCTGATTCTATCAATAGACGAATCAAAGCTGACAATTCCTTTTCAGTTAAGTGATTCCGCATGCGTGAACGAAATTCCTCTACCGGCATTCCTAAACGTAACCGATGTTTCTTATGATAGTCATTTAAGATGCCGATTGCTTTTTCTTGCAATGCTTGGTAACTACTTTGAGCCAGATAACCTGATTTCGTATCAATGATTTGCTGATCAATTACCATTTCTTTTAGTAATGGCTGTAATTCTTCAATAGACTGCCCCAGATATTCGTGCAGTTCCTTTGATGTAGTAAAAGGCTGTTTTTTATTATTCATGAAATCCAAAATGATCTCTTCAATACTTCCTGCCTCTTTAGCTTTTAAGCTTTCTAAGATTTCTACCTTGAACCGACGGTGTTTAGTTGGTGCTGCATCTAGAACTTCTCCACCAGCAATTGTATGCATTGGTGAATAGGAACGCAATATAAAATGGTCTCGTTCTCTAACTGCCACTTGATCCTCTAAACGTAATTGTAAAAAACCTTCTGTACCAGGTTTAATCCATTCCGTTCCTAAAGGTACCGTACGTGCCATGACTTCCCTAGTTCCAATCAATAAACGAACGCGATCCCATAGGCCAATTCCCATTTCAACTTCAGGCAAACACTTGACTTTTACATCTAACATCCAGGTCGGTTGCAGACTTTCAGAGGCTGACAATACATCGCCTCGCTCCAATTCGTCTTTACTTATATTAGCCAGATTCAAAGCTGTTCGTTGACCCGCCTGAGCCTGCTGAACATCTTGTTCATGAACCTGAATATTTCTAACTCGAACCTTTTTCCCACTTGGGTATACAAAAAGTTCTTCTCCCAACTGGACTGTACCATCCAACAGCGTACCCGTAATAACCGTACCAAATCCCTTAACACTGAATACTCGGTCAATATTCAAACGAGCGATCCCGGTACTGCTTTTTTCAGACAGTTCCTCAGAGCGAACTTGAATGGCCGTCAATAGTTTTTCAATTCCTGTACCACTAACAGCATCCGTCTCAATAATCTCTACCTCTGCTAACGGTGTATCAGCCAATTGATCTCGAATATCCTCTACTACCAGTTCCTTTAATTCTGGATCAACCGTATCAACCTTGGTTAAAACCACTAAGAAGTCTTGAATACCTAGTAACGTCAAAATATCGATGTGTTCCTTCGTCTGAGGCATAATTCCTTCTGCAGCATCAATAACTAGCAGGACTAAATTGATACCTGGTAACCCAGCTACCATATTTTTAATAAACTTTTCATGTCCAGGAACATCTACGATTCCTACTCGTTGATGGTTAGACAAATCTAAATAGGCGAAGCCTAGGTTAATAGACATTCCTCGTTTTTTTTCTTCTTTGGTTGTATCCGTCTCAATTCCCGTCAAGGCCTTAATTAAAGTTGTTTTCCCATGATCAATATGACCGGCAGTTCCAATTACAATATTCGCCATCTAAAGATCCTTTCTTAATTCATAGTCTGTTTTTAATCCTTCTCGTTTCACATGATAAAAGCTTTCAGACTTAACCTGCTGCAAAAGTGTACTTAATATTTCCTCTTCTGCTAACTCATACTTCAAAGAAAAGCCGCAACTGGCATGAATTTTCTCTGGAGTAGGAATAATTCGTACCTTTAGTTGGGCTTCTTTGGCTAGTTTTTCAGCTTTCATAGCTTCATGGGTGGAATAGAAAAGGACCACTCCATATTCTTGCATCGCCTGCTCCTTTACGGTTTCATCACTTTTGGCGCTTGTCGCATCATTTCCACAATACGGTACATGTTAGTGATTTCACCAATGGCTACTTTTTCTGTCAGCTCAAAGAAATTCAAACATGCACCACAGGCATAAATTTCTACATCCTGATCCGCCAAGGCTTGCAAATCTTCTAATGAGTCTGAGCCCTCTGTCACAAGACTTACACCACCATTATAGAAAATAATCTGCTTTGGCAATACATCTTGTTCCGTTATAGAATAAATGAACATCTTTAAAAGATTTTTCCCAAGCTCATCTGAACCACGGCCCATAATATTAGTATCTACCACTACAATATAATCCTCGTTTGCCACTATTTCTGGTGATTCTTTTATCTCTTCTGTATCCACCGCTTCGCCATTACCCTTAGAAATTTTTACTCGATAATTATCGTTGTCGGGTTCCATTTGGTAAATATACCCTAATTGATCCGCCATCTTTTTCAGATTTTGTGTGGCAATCTCATTATCAACCAACGTCTCCACCGCTTCATGTTCCTTTAATGCTTTCTTTGTTTCAATCACTGGTAATGGACACGCTTTGCCAATTGCATCAATTTTATACATGTTATCGTCTCCTTAATATACAATAATTTCTTTTTCTGCTGGCTCTGTTACCCTCCCAAAATCTTGCGCTGGAATTCCCGCTGAGTTCAGTTCAGAAACTAACTCTTTCACCTGTGATTCCGGTACACTAACTAATAAACCGCCAGAAGTTTGAGGGTCAAATAACAATTCTTCAATTGCAAAATCATCTACTACAAATTTTATTTTTCCCGTCATATAGTTGCGATTTCGCTGCCCGCCAGCAGTCAAAATAAATTCTTTGGCACCTTCATAGGCTTCTTGGAAATAGGGCAGCTGATCTGATTGAATTTCAGCAGAAAAATGACTATTCAACATTTCATGTAAATGTCCCGCCAAACCAAAGCCTGTGACATCCGTACAACTAGTAATCTCATAATTACGAATAATGGACATCGCGTATTTATTTAGAGTCTGCATACTTTCAGTTGCCTTGTTGAAACCTTCTTGACTAATTTCATTAGCACTATAGCCTACTGTAATGATACTTACCCCAAGTGGCTTTGTCAGTACTAAATGGTCACCTATCTGACAAGTATTGTTTTGATAAATATGATTAGGATCAATTGTTCCAGTTACAGATAACCCATATTTTACTGAATGATCATGGATCGAGTGACCTCCGGCTAAAATGGCACCAGCCTCTTGTACTTTCTCCGCTCCACCTCGTAAAATCTCTTTTAAAATCGTTAAATCCTTCTCCTCAGGAAAAGCTACGATATTTAGTGCTGATAATACTTCGCCCCCCATTGCGTAAACATCACTCAAAGCATTAGCCGCAGCAATCTTTCCGAATAAATAAGGATCAGTAACCATAGTTGGGAAAAAATCCAATGTTTGAATAATCGCTAAATCGTCTCTTAGCTTAATGACTGCAGCATCATCTGTTGAATCAAATCCTACTAGTAAGTTTTCATCACTAGATTTTGGTAAATCAGCTAATAGTTCTCCTAAATTCCCAGGACCGATCTTAGCGTTACATCCGCCGCAAACAATTAATTTTTCGATTGTATCCATCTGTGCATCATCCTCCACGTTTCCTATTATAACAGGTAATTTTGTTATTCTCTATGTAAGTTTCCTTTGCAGTTTATCAGGAATAATTAATCTTTAATTTATATCCAAAAACTTGTTTCAAAAGGCTGTAAATCATGCTACCATGACAGTGAAGTATCAGATAATTTAAGGAGCACTGCTTATGTTTATAGGATCTATCGTTAACGCATTATCCGTTATGTTAGGCAGTATTTTAGGAGCCTTTTTAAGAAATATTACTGAACAAACGAAAGAAACCATGACACATGGTCTAAGTCTTGCTGTCATAGCCATTTCAATCCAAATGGCTATTCAGACTGCTTCGTTTATTCTAGTTATCATTTGTATTTGCCTAGGCGGTATGCTTGGAGAATTTTTTAAAATTGAAGACCGCATGAATCAATTTGGACTCTTACTTCAAAAACGTTTTGCTAATGGTAACGGTAATTTCGCTGAAGGTTTTGTGACCGCCAGCCTAGTTTACGTCGTTGGCTCAATGGGTATCATTGGCGCAATCGAAAGTGGTATTACTGGAAGTAATCACACCCTTTTTATGAAAGCCATTATGGATGGTTTTATCTCGATTGTCTTGACCGCCTCGTTAGGTATTGGAGTCTTTTTCTCTGCATTTGCTGTTCTTATTTATCAAGGAGCACTAACTTTATTGGCTTATTTGATTGCCGAAGGTTTGCCAAATCAGCTATTAGATCCTCTGATGAATGAAATTAGTGCCGTTGGTGGTATTATTATTCTAGGTATTGGACTAAATATGCTAAAGCTGACAACCATTCGAACCTCTAACTTTTTACCTAGCATGATTGTCTTGATTTTGATTATGAGCATTAAATACTATTTTTTTTAACCCATAAAAACTCCAATCCTTACGGGCACAACCGCAAGTAGATTGGAGTTTTTAATATTCAAAAATTAGACTGGTGCTGACTTACGACTTTTACGAATATAGGTAATTCCAGTATAGATTACTACGAAGATGATGATCCAAACCAAAATTGTTAAATCTAGCCCTGTAACAAATTTCGCAGCGATAATTACTCCAACGATTCCTCCCATTGCAATACCCAAGCTTACTCGTCGGGAGTATTCTCCCTCTCTAATAAAGTTCACACTGGCAACTGGCATCAAGGCGCCACAAGAACCTGACATAATTGGGAAAGCAACCAACGGACTTAAGCCTAACATATAGACCATTGCCATACATGGCGCATAAAGTCCGACACCAATGGTCATCAATGCTCCAAATATGGCATTGCCGATAATTCCAATAATTAAAAGTCCACCTGACAGGCCGGTAGCTGTATTCCCTTCCCCTAACAAATTGATCATCCCAGCTTGACGTAATGCCATCAGAACAGCTGTAACAATTAAAGCCCACCCCATCCAAAACTGGACAGTTTTTTCTGGTAATTTTGTTACTGTCTTTGAGCCCAGCCATGATCCAACAATCGAAGCCGCGATCAAAGAAAACAACGTCAAAGGATCCACGTCCACTACTGTTATAAAAATAAGGCCTTCCAATAAACAAGAAAGTGCATGTCCAACATTCAACGTTCCTGGCAACTGCTTATCGCTGTCTAATTGCTTAGTTACATCTAACAACATAGCCGTAGGTGCAAAACTTCCGATACCCAGCGTATCTAAAAAATCTGTTACAAAACCAATCCCGATTGAGATAGGCCAACTACCGCCTCCAAGATTGGTTTTGTGTTTAATTAAATCTCTCCCGAAAACGACAATGTGCAGCAGTGCAAATAATCCTAAAGTGACCAAAACAATCTGTACCATTTTTTTCCTCCTGTTATTTGTATTAAAACATCAAAAACTACTCGTCCTTCTCTAAGGAAGGACAAAGTAGTTTTAGTAATAACTTATTATGCTGCAGCTGGTTTCATACTCTTACGAATGTAAGTAATACCAGTATAGATGATAACTACAATAATGATATACGTTAAAACATTCAAGTCTAAACCAGTAACAAATTTTGCTGCAATAATTACTCCGATGATCCCACCAGCTGTAATTGCTAAACTTACTTTACGAGCATAATCGCCGGTTTTTACAAAGTTTAAACTTGCTATCGGCATCAAGCCTGCACATGAACCCATCATTACTGGGAAAGCAACTAGTGGACTTAGGCCTAACATATAAACCATCGCCATACATGGTGCATACAAACCGACACCAATCGTCATCAATGCTCCTAAGAAAAAGTTGATTACAACACCAATAATCAATTTGATCCCAGTCAATGCAGTAGCTGTATTATCCGCACCCAAAATATCAATCCAGCCTTGTTGACGTGCAAACATCAAAACAGCTGTAACGATCAACGCCCAACCCATCCAAAGTTGGACTTTCTTTTCTGGCAAACCTGTTACGAATCTTGAACCGATAAACGCACCTATAGTTGCAGAACCAACTAAGGCAAATAATGTAACCGGAGATACATCTACTACAGTCGTAAAGATAAATGCTTCTACCAATACGGGAATCCCATGCCCTACATTCAAAGTTCCTGGTAGTAAGCGGTCATGACTTAATTGCTTAGTAAAATCTAAAAGCATTGTAGTTGGAGCAAAACTTCCGATTCC
Source organism: Candidatus Enterococcus ferrettii (assembly GCF_017377655.1). GTDB lineage: Bacteria > Bacillota > Bacilli > Lactobacillales > Enterococcaceae > Enterococcus_A > Enterococcus_A ferrettii. The sequence continues at coordinate 2,558 of NZ_JAFREL010000034.1, read as the reverse complement.
TAATGTGTCTAAAAAGTCTGTAATAAAACCGATGATTCCTGAAACAATCCAATTCCCATGTCCTAAATCATCTTTATGCTTAACGCAATCGCGTCCCATATTTACGGCATGTAACAAAATCAACCCAACATAAATCGCTAAAATAACTGTTACCATATCACTTACCCCTCCTTCATCTCTATCCTAAAAGGAACCCATCTTTTAAAGAATCTTTTGGATCAACTAAAAATGTATTGTATCCAGTAACATATGCTGACCCAGAGACACGAGGAATGATACCTTTATATCCACCCACTTCAGCTTCCTTAACAATTTCACCTTTGAATTTCGTGCATAAAATACTTTCATAAACAAAAGTATCTCCAACCTTCATTTCACCTTTACCATACAGAGTGGCAAGCTTCGCACTAGTGCCTGTTCCACAAGGAGAGCGATCAACTTGTCCATCTCCAAACACAACCACATTTTGATAAGTCGCATCTGGGCTAGTAGCAGGTCCATAAAACTCAACTAAGTCAACTGTTTTAATGTGTTCTAAAGTAGGATGCTGAATTTCAATTTGATCATTTACCGCATCTCGAATAATCATACCTAAATCGTTAAATTTAGAAGCATTTTCTGGTTTAATCTCTAATCCGACAGAAGCTGCAGGTAAAATTGCAAAGAAGCTTCCTCCAAAAGAAATATCCATAGTGACTTCGCCAATTTCTGGAACATTGACTTTGACTGCTTCTTTGTATAAGAATGATTCCACGTTCTCAAATGATACAGATTCCGCTGAGAAATCTTCATCTAAGTGTACTGTTCCGCGAACAATTCCGGCAGGTGTATCTTGAACAACTTTGACTTCACGATCGCCTTCTTTAACTTCTACCCAACCCTGTTCAACTGCGGTAGTCATAGCAGCAATTGTGTTATGTCCGCACATATTCAGATAGCCACCCGAATCCATGAAGATAATTCCGTAATCAGCTTCTTCGTGGACAGGTTCCGTAATAAAAGCACCAAACATATCACGGTGCCCACGTGGTTCTAGCATAAGCATTTGACGTAATACGTCTTGTTGTGTTTCTAAATATTCTCTTTTTTCAGCCATTGTTTTACCAGGAAATTTTGGAATTCCACCAATGATTAAACGTGCTGCTTCTCCCGCTGTGTGTGTATCGATTGCTGAGATCATTTTTGATACTTTCATGTTTTTTCCCTCCAGGTTTATAGATATAGCTACTTTCATACTTAAATCAGCCTTGAATCAATATTAAGTCAAAGTATGCTATCTAATTTTTTGATCGTCTTTACGCATTTTCAATTTGATTGAAGCTAATGCCTTAACTGCATCTCGATGATTGATCGTATTTTCCCCAACTATCTCTGTTTCAATACCCTTTTCAGATTTATTAAAATCTAAAACAAAGTCAGTATACTTGTTTTCGACCACAAACTTAGCTTGTGATCCAATGAACTTAAGACCAATCACGCTGATATCTCTTTGTCCAATCTCTTCCAACATGTTCGCAAAATCAACATCCGAGTTGCCCCATCCATCGGTTGAAGCAATTACACCATTGGTGCGCATCCCTTCAAGCCAAGCAGCTGCTCTACGGCCAACTAAATGTTTCATTTTGTTGCTTTGCGGTGTTCCCACTACCACAATGCCTTGAAAATCTATGTCAGGGTCATTCGACAAAAGATCTACTAACGGATCTTGAAAATGATGCAGCGAGGTTTCTTTTGTTGATGGGCCGATCCCCATAAAACATTCCCTCCTATCCGAATTCAAACTATACCATTGAGCGTATGACACCATCACGATATTCATTTGCAGTAAGGTATACTGGCATATTATTCGTATCGATAATTGAAACGCCGCCTCTAAAACCACTTGGCTCTTCTGGAAACAGCAACATGTCATACATTGCACCTTGACCTGCTACTTGCTTAACTAAAGCTACTTTGGGTTTTCCAGGATTACTTTTTTCTTCATAAGTATGGGTTTCAACGGCCAGCTTACCTTCCAACATTTTCATCCGTTCTCTGATTTCTTGAATATAGTGATCTACAATTTCAAACATTTTTAAACTTAGCTCACGGTTAAAAGGCGTTCCTTTTTTCGCAATTAAGTCAATCCAAATAATGAAATCAGTTTCTTTTGGTGTTCCTGCTCGATTCAGCATCAAGTTTTCACGTAACAAACCTTCAGATGAACCAAATTCATGCATCTGTTCGCCTTCTTCAATTGTCCCAGTCATAACAACAGTGACGCCTGTTAAAGTGTACGTGATTCCTGTCCCCAACGTTCCCAATACCTTCGTGGATATTGGTATAATATCCATGATGGTATTGGTTTCAATATCTAATTGATTAGGTTGGAGAACGTGAATGGTTAGTTTCTGAATATCGGGGCACGCACTATCAAAGTGTTTTTTGATCTGTAGACGATCATGTGTCATATGAAATTGGTCACCAAGGGTTACCTCCGCCATATGGAAAACTTTGATTTTTAGTGTTTCGCCTCGCATAAAGTCACCTATATTCTATACATGCGCAATGTATTCGTA
>NZ_JAFREL010000033.1 GCF_017377655.1 Candidatus Enterococcus ferrettii | reverse complement strand
GATTCCATTTGACCACTCCTAAGATGTTTTTAAAATTTTTTGTTAATGTCTAAAGAACCCATTCTATCGTAGGCATAAGAGAGTAACTTATTTAAACTAAGTTCAAAATCTAAAATTTCATTGAACTGAATATCATTAATACTTTTGTCTGGATTTTCTTTTAACTTTGAATTTCTAGTAATACCGTATTTCTCAACAAGAAGATTGTACAACTCTCCATAGGTTCTTGTTTTTGGCATAGAATCATATTCAGCTTTTGCCTGTTTATTTGTAATTATGAGGTCTTGTCCGAAGCCGCTCATTACAAAGATAATCTCAAAAGTATATTCAGAATATAGTTCGTTTAACTCGTTCTCAATAGCTAACATTTCTTGTTTTTCAAACACTGAGTGATTATCCAAGCAGATACGACTTGTCCTCCTGTTTTTTGCTTCTTTGATATGTTCTAATAGTTCTAAATCTTCAATCAATGTTTTTACGGTTAATTTATCATTCATATAACCCGCTCCTCTTAGCGTTTTAGATCATTATACAAACGTACGTTCGTTTTTGCAAGATTAATTAAGTATTAAGTGAATAGTCTTTTTTCTTGTTGTAGCACTTATTAAAAGATATTGCCTCTCTTCTCCAGTTTCAGACCACTTACTGGCTTGTTGGAAAGTGGTCTTTTTGTTTGTTTTTGAATACCCTATGAATACCCTTTTTAGCATATCAATGTGTTTTAAGTTCCATGATGAAATATAAAAACGCTGATACAAAGCGTTTTTTCGCTAGTTTTCTTTAAAGGTAAGCGGCTGGTGTGGATAAGAACTATCCTGATTATTTGTTGGAAAACATTTATATACCAGTGTTTTTATAGAGCAGTTAACAAAATGAATACCCCCTTTGAATACCCGATTAAGATTCCAAGTATTTTTGGAAATTTATTGCAACATCTTTTTCTGCTGCTTTAGTGACGTGGGTGTAAATATTTAAAGTGGTGGAAATGTCACTATGACCTAAGCGTTCCTGAACTTGTTTCAGCGTAGCGCCGGATTCGAATAACAAAGATGCATGAGTATGTCTAAAACCATGTGGTGTAATAGAATAATCAGGGTACTTATTCAACTTCTTTGATAAATAGTAGTGATATAAAATTTCATTTTTCTCTGAACTAAAAATTAATTGCTGAGTGTCCGACTTCACAGGTAAACCTCGCGTTAGTAACATTTTTCTTTGTTCAAGTTTCCATTTCTTAAGAAGGCTGATTGTCTTTTTATCTAATGATAATACTCGTTCGGAGTTAGTTGTTTTAGTTGTACTTATGTACCTTTTTTTACTTAAATTTGCTACGCTTTTATTCACCGATAAAGACTCCGATGTAAAGTCAATATCACTCCACGACAATGCAAACAACTCACTTTTTCGTAATCCAGTATATGCTAAAACATGAAACATGGTATAAACTTGAGAGGATTCATTTTCTTTGATCAACGTAAGGAATTCTTTCAGCTGCTGCTTGTCCAAGAAGTTCTGGTCTTCTTTTGACTTTACAGTGCGCTGCTTTTTCGGCATTATAATACGATCCATAGGATCATCAGTCAGCAAGCCATGATTGATTGCAAACTTAAAAACTTTAGAAGTATAGGACTTTAAGTGGGCGGGATGAGTGTACGAGCCATTCCAGTCATTAACAACTTTTTGACAATAAGCAGGCGTAATCTTACTAAGTTTCATCGAGCCGAAAGCAGGCAGGATTTGATGATCGAAATATCGTTCTACTCTCTCTGAAGAAGTAGGTTTAACCGTATTTACATATTGCGCAAACCATAGTTCATACACATCTTTATAGGTGCTAAAGTCTTGCTTTGTAAATCCAACATCTTCAATTTCTAGTTGTAATTTTGCAAGCGCTAGTTTTGCTTCTTTTTGCGTTCTGAATCCACGCCTGGTTGTTCGTTTCTTTTTACCTGTCAACGGATCAACTCCTAAATATGCGTTAAACTGGTAGGCGATCGATCCGTTTTTTTTTGTGTATTTTTTTATTGTAGCCATATCCATAATCTCCTTTCTGTGTTAAACTAAGGCACGTCAAATAAACACTTATTTGCTGTGCAACCACTCAAACTTTGGTCGGGGAGGGTGGTTGTTTTTGGTTTATTTCAAGTTAATGTCGACAGTTTCATCATTCCAGAAATTGGATTTGTATTGGAGTTTAAGACTTGTAGCCTCTGTCGGTGCGCTGCCTACCAAGTTTCCAGATACTGAGGCGCCTGGATCAAGTTCACCACTGTTTAATGTGTCAACACCTTCCATATAAGAAGTTAATGATGTAGAATTGCCATCAGCGTTTAAACTATAATCAAAAGGGTTGTATGACTGCTTGTTGTCAGTATTATTCGTTATAGTAATATTTACCACCACAAATTGCTTGCCATCATCAGGTTTGATGTACTCAGAACCTTGGCTGTAATCAACTTTATTAACTTTGATTTCATACCCTTTATAGCTAACAACGTCTCCCACGCTATATGTTTGGTCTAATGCATTATCTTCATTAGAGGAAGTCGAATCAGCTTCAGACACTTTCTTTGTTGAAGGTTCATCACTGCCACCGCCTAAAGCACCACCGATAATCGCCACGAAAAGCACTACTACTATCCAAAACCAGATTTTCTTGTAAAAAGGCTTCTTCTCCTTCATTACATACGTTTTACCATCATTGCCCGTAATCTTTTTCTTTGACATACAATTCACTCCTATTTTTTGATATAATTATTTTAAGATCCTTAGGGGAAAGGATTGAAGCCCATGTTTGACAGCATGGGCGTTTTTACTTTTTCTTTTGGAGTTTACGAAAGAAATCTATAATAGGATTTTTCTTTACAATTAAAACGGTACCCATTAAAGCAACTATTAGAACTTTCAAGATTGATTTCAAATTACTTCACCACCTCTCCAACAACCTTCACAGTGTCATCCTCTGTAACAAGCATGTCTTCGTACTTGCTGTTCAAGGAAACTAAATACATTCCGTTTTCAGTCACTCGAATTTTTTTGAGATAAGATAACCCATTTACCCGGATCACGTATATCTTGTCTGTAGAAAGGTTAGAACGCTCTCCTTCAGGGATTTCTTTACAATAAACTAAATCTCCGTCCTTGTATTCAGGTTCCATTGAATCTCCAGAAGCTATATATACCCAATCGAAATTGATTGGAGCGTCAGAAGGGATGTCTATAATATCCCATTCATGAGTGCTCTCGTCAGAAATGTCTTCGTAATAGTTCGAAACCCCTAACCCAGCACCTAACACGCCTCTTTTTTCAGCAGTTCTCTGTATTCTATATTTACGTTTTTCTTCCAAATCAATGACTTTGTTTTGCTCCCTCAATTGAGTTTCAGCAAAGTTGTATACTTTTTTCTGTCTAAGTGGCTCTAGTTTGTTGTAGATAGCGGAAATAGAATAGAAAGAGATATCTTGATTTAATCCTAGTAAATAATCAGAGCTAACGCCAAATAGTTCTGCCAACTTTTTCAGGTCTTTACCTTTAGGGAAATTGTCATCACTTTCCCATTTTGAAACTGTGGTATAAGTTTTCATGCCTAAATATTCAGAAAGTTCTGTTTGCGTCATATTTTTCTTTTCTCTTAATCCGCGTATACGAGCACCAATAGTTTTCATGTCACACCTCCTTTGATAAGAATATTATATCATGATATGATTTTAAATCAAGTGCGTTTGAGAAGTTTCTTTGCTCATTTACCTAAATATCTAGTGATTAAAAATATATGACTATAAATCATATATTTTTATTGACTATGATTTTAAATCATGTTATAGTTTGGTTAAACAAAAGGGGAGGAGGTATTTGCATGGTGGGAATTGCTGAGCTAAGAGCTAGAAAAGGAAAAATGTCACAACGTGAATTAGCTGAGAAACTTGGAACTACTCAAACGTCTATTAGCAATTGGGAAAAAGATCCCTTATCCATGAACGCTAGCAATATCGTTAAAATGGCTATTTTTTTTGGTGTATCAAGCGATGATATTTTAGGTATTGAGAAAAAAGAAAAGGCACCTGTCTAATTTTTTAAGCTCAATATGATTATAAATCATAGTAAGAGGAGGAAAAAATGAACACGCAGAAGTTCGAAAACAATCTATTCAAATTAGAGGTCAAAACAGAAAACGGCGAATCTTTGTTTGATGTTGAGACGGTAGCAAGAAGTTTGGGATTTACTCAAGTTGCCAAAAGTGGCAATGAAGTTGTTCGGTGGGAGCGAGTAAATAAATATTTGAAACTGTCATCCCCACAAGTGGGGATGGGAGATTTTATTCCAGAACCAATGGTTTACAAACTAGCATTCAAAGCAAACAACGCTTTAGCTGAAAAATTCCAGGATTGGTTAGCAACAGAAGTATTGCCACAAATCAGAAAGCATGGAATGTACGCTACAGATGAACTGCTAGATAATCCAGACTTGCTGATTGAAGTAGCCACCAAGCTGAAAGAAGAAAAAACACTACGTTTGATTGCTGAGCAGCGAGTAAATGAATTGCAGCCAAAGGCGGATTACTACGACCGAATTTTAAACAACAAAGGATTGGTAACCGTTAGTACGATTGCCAAGAACTACGGCATGAGCGCTGTGACGTTTAATAGGTTGCTACATGAATTAGGAATCCAATTCAATCAAAGCGGCACATGGTTGCTGTACAGTAAGTTCCAGGATAAAGGGTACACGCATATCGAACCATTTGATTATGAGGACAAAAACGGCAATCCGCAAGTGAAGACGCGCATGAAATGGACTCAAAAAGGGCACATCTTCTTATATGAAACATTGAAGAAAAAAAATTACTTGCCAATGATTGAACAGGAACGAGCTAGCTAGGAGGTGGCGCTAATGCCAATGATGGAAGTGACAGAACACGAAGAAATGATTTTATATGGTCTGCGATCAATGATGGCTAAGAACAATGACGAACAACTAAAAGCAGTGGAAAACACCTATTTCGCTAAGTCTAAACAATCAATCTTTACTACTAGCGAACTTGCTGCCAATTGGGGATGCTCTAAAAAGCATGTTCAAACAGTACTAAAAGATGGCGGCGTAAAACCTGTAGGCAAACGTGGTCATGAGCATGAATACGACGGATCAGCAACTCAGTTAGCAAAAGAGGAATACGACGCTAAAGTACTATACAATCGCCGAATCTCAGGCAAGCTGAGGGCTATGTAAAGGAGGACAGGTGAAATGTTACCAGTCAGAAAATCAACAGCTTTCAACTTGATCACCAATTTAGGAATGGTTGCTTTAACAGTGATAGACATTAAGGCAGGAGTTATCACAGCTCTATTGATGTTCGTGTGTGAATGCGGTGGAAACATGTATAAACGAGAAAAAAAGCCAATCGATAACGACTAGCTTAAGGAGGGCATATAATGTTTCAGTTTTTCTTTAAATCACTAACAAACGTTATATTCGCTTTGGGGATAGTCGAATTCCTAAAAATTCTAATTAGATTCATTACTAATGTTATCAAAGGAATCAAACGGCGATAAGAGGAGCTGAAAAAGATGTTTGAAAAAGTAGCAAGCTATCTCGCTGAGCAGCCTTTCGAAGTAGTTCTATGTTTAACACAGTTAATAACGACGGCGTATGGCTTTGCATGTATAGGTGTTTATATTTTTTATGATAGTTGGGTATCTATTTCAAGGAACCAAAAGATTATAAGAGCTTTGTTATGGTTGGCTCTAACTTTAATCTGGTTGCTATGGTTGCGGCTTTCTTTTCGGAGATAGAAATAAAATTTTCAAAGACTATTTCTAAGTCTTCAACATAATGTTTGTTTTCAGGATAATTTCCAGTTGAAAACTCAAATGAGCGTAAAGATAGATAATAGATATCTTTAAACTTCGAAGCTTCTTCTAACGACATATGAATAATATTGCTTTCCAAAAAATCAATGACTTTTAGTTGATGCACCATGAGCATTTGATACATGGTCGTTTTGGGATAACTAAACCTGACTAACATAGAGAATAAGGGCACGTAGTATTTAGTATACCGTTCAATATCTGAATCCCGTTGAGCATCCTTTGATTTAGACCATCTGCCTAGAAAGAATGAAATAAGCACAGACAGCAAAGACACTATAGGAGTTATGATTTGCAGAAAAATAGTCATTATGAGGCACCACCGTTTTTAACACATTATAACAAAGTAAAAGGATTGAAATCCATGGAAAATGAACGAAAAGAAATGTTACGGATTGGGAAAATATGCGCAGATCTCTGGTGGAGACATACCAAGTCCACAATCTTAGCCAAGCAACATATAGCAGCAATGAAAAAAGCGACTTCCACCGCCAAGTAGTAAGTCGCAAACACAAATATTTTTCTAAATTATATCACAGGAGGGATAAAATGTCAGACACAATCGAGAACCCTCAAAAGAATCTGATGAATAAGCTTGTCGATATTACATCAACAATTGATCGGATTCCAAAGAATGGGCACAATGACTTTCACCATTATGATTACGCACTAGAAAGCGATATTAAAGATGTAGTGAGAAAAGAAATGACTGAGAGAGGCCTTCAAATGATTCCAAACGAATTGAGTAGAACTATTACTCAAATATCAGCGAAAAACGGGAGCCAGCAGTTAGTAAGTTTAGAAGTCGAATATACAATTTTTGATGCTGAAAGTGGCGAATCAGTGAAAATGAAAGGTTACGGTGACGGACAGGATTCAGGGGATAAAGCAGTCTATAAGGCTAAAACAGGAGCTTTAAAATACGCATTGACGAGTTTATTCATGATTCCAACTGGTGATGATCCAGAAACACCACTTCAACCGCCGAAAACAATCACTAAAGAGCAATACGCTGTAATTGAAAGTTTAAGTGAAGAGGTAGCTGAACTTTCGAATTCGCAAGCTGGAAAAGTAATTGGAACTTTAAAAGTCGAATTGAAGATAACTAAAGCATTGAAAGAAATAAATGAAGATGAATTCGATAAAGCTTTGAAGCTCCTTCAAACATGGAAGAAACAGTTTGAAGAACGCCAAAAACAGGAAAGAAGAAAACAAGAATTAATGCAGCAAGAAGAAGGCTACGGAACTATTCAAAATATACCTTGGGGGCAAAAACAATGAAAAACGAATTAGCAGAAAAAGACATTAAATTTTCGGTGAATTATACTCCTTCAAAAATTTATATCGAAAACGAAAAACAATTAGACGAATTGATCAATGACGTTACAAAGCATTTTGAAGCTCAAATATTTTCAGACAGCAACATACCAGAAGCGAAAGATGCACGAGCGCAATTAAATAAATATATCAAAATCTTGGAAGATCGGCGCAAAGAAATAAAGAAAGATTTTAAACAGCCACTTGATGATTTCGAAAAAGTCATGAAGGGCTATGTTAATAGACTTGGAGTGTTATCAGAAAAGATCAATTTAAGTGTTAAAGATTACGAGGAAGAACAAAAAGCTATTCGCTTAGAAAAAATACAATGGGAAATGGCTAAACTTGCTGAACAATTCAACGTAGAGGCTAACGTGATCGAGGTTCATTCTAATTGGTTAACTAAAGCCTCCTTTACAGCAAAAGGCGAAGTACGACCGAAGGTTATTGATGAGATCAAGGATAAAATCAAAATTATTGCTATGGAACGTGAACGGGTAGCAGCTGATAAAGCTACTATAGCAGACTATGCGGAAATAGCCGGGTTAGATCCATATGCGTGGGCTAACATGATTGATCAAGGTTGGAGTGTAGCAGACATTCGAGAAAAGATAAAAGCAGCTGTAGAGGAAAAACGAGTACGAATGCTTGAAGCAGAAAGAAAGCGTGCTGCAGAAGATGAATATCAAGCTGCTATGAAAGAACTTGAACGTTCAAATGCAGTAGAGACAAATACAGGGTTGATTGATCCTGATACTGGAGAGATTATCGAGAATTCTTTAGGTACAAGCAATAATATGCCTACTACAGAAACTTACGAGGAAAAGCAGGAGCTTATTACCGCGACATTGCAACTTACTGGGACTGTCGAACAGATGCAAGCTTTAAATAATTTTATTGTTGGGAACGGGATTCAAGTGGTGCCAGTGGAATGATAGGCAAGATTATCTCTATGAATGGTAGATACCTAGAGATAGAACTAGAAGAAGCATTCAATCAAGAGTATTTGAAGTTACTGGCAAACGGTGACGATAACTTTGTGAAAGTTATTGAGCTAGATAATCGTGGGATTTCACCTCAGCAGAATGCTCTTTCCCATGCTTTAATTTCAGATGTAGCTAAGTGGCAAGGTGAGGAACCTTACTGGAGCAAACAAGATTTGAAGCATGAATATTTCAAAAAGAATGGCGGTATATGGTTTGAGCACAGCAAAGCTACTAAATCAGAGGCTAAAGAATGGATTTCATTTCTAATCGATTTTGTTTTGAAATGGAGTGTTCCGATTCCGAAAATATACAGGTACTTGCTGCAAGAAACTGCGTGGTTTTACCACTGTCTAAAATATCGAAAATGTTGTATCTGCTTAGATCAAGCGGATGTTGCACATGTCGACGTTGTAGGTATGGGCAGAAATAGAAAAAAGATAGACCATTCAGATTTTCGATTCATGGCTTTATGCAGATGTCATCATTCTGAAGAACACACAATTGGCACCGATGAGTTCCTAAATAAGTACCATATTACACCGCTAAAACTGAACACTGAAGACAGAAAAAAACTACGAATTGGTGGATAGAAAGAAGGGGAGCAATTGAAAAAAGGATTCTATGCCATCATACCAGCAGTTGTGAGATACGATTCTGAACTACCAGGTAATGCAAAATTGTTGTATGGCGAACTAACAGCCCTTGCGAATGAAATGGGCTATTGCTGGGCAACTAACCAGTACTTTGCTGAATTATACAACGTAAGCAAGAGAACAATAAGTAACTGGTTATCAAAACTTGAATCAAGAGAGTATATCAGGATTCAACTGCAGTATAAAGAAAACTCCTTAGAAGTGGCGAAACGATTAATCTTTATTTGCCCATTTCCGACCACTGGTGATTTCTATGGGGGTGGAAATAAATTTCATGAGGGTAGTGAAGAAAATTTCCAACCCCCCATGAAAAAAACTTCTAAGAGAATAATACAGTCTAATAATACAACTAATAAATATATATATAGCTCGAATTTCGAGGGGTATTGGAAAACCTATCCCAAGAAGACTCAAAAACAGAAAGCTCTTGAACAGTTTAAGAAAAAGGTAACAGATGAAAATAGTTTATCTGACTTTGACAAAGGATTCAATGACTACTTGAAATATATTCAATTGAACAAATGGTATTCACCTGCAGAACTATTCAGATGGATCAGAGATGAACGATACAAAGATGAGTATGACCTTACTCCGAAAAAATCGAATGGAAAAAGATTCGAAAAGGTACCAGCACATATCAAAGAACCGCCCAAAGGCAGAAAGACTGATTCAGATGTGCTCTTAGAGGCGGATAAAATCATAGAGGAGCGCAGGAAACATGGAAGACTATGATTTACTCAAATTAGTGCACAATAAGCTACCAGACGATTACAGGGACGTTTTAACACCATTTCTAAATAACTATGCTTCTCACATAGTAAATGGCGGTACTGAACAAGACGAAAGAGCTAAACGGCTATTTTGCCAGTATTGGGTAGGATACCTTATTTATCACAATCAACAAAAGAAGAAATTTTTCGACTTTTGGGAACTTATGGAAAAGGGCTATCAGCAGCAAAGGCAATTCGCTTTAAAATTCTATGAACGAATACAGGAGGACACTAAATGATCAACAATGTAGTTTTAGTAGGACGACTTACAAAAGACCCTGACTTGCGTTATACAGCGAGCGGCATGGGAGTGGCTACGTTCACTTTAGCAGTCAATCGTAATTTTACTAACCAATCTGGCAATCGAGATGCTGATTTTATCAACTGTGTGATTTGGCGTAAGTCAGCAGAAACACTAGCAAACTATGCCCGTAAAGGGACGCTGCTAGGTGTTACTGGACGCATTCAAACTCGAAACTATGAGAATCAGCAAGGTCAGCGGGTATATGTAACTGAGATAGTAGCGGATAACTTCCAGTTGCTTGAATCCCGATCGGCAAATGAGGAGCGGCAGAATGGTAACCCGTCTGGAAGCAATGCACAGCAGCAGAGTAACGCTACTCCTGATTTTGGGAACAGCCCTGATCCTTTTAGCAGCAGTTCAATCGATATTGCCGATGACGATCTGCCGTTTTAACAAGCATGCAAAAGAAAAGAGGAAATTAATTGATTACAGAACCTTTTATTGGCCGAGAGGGCGCAATTAAGAATGTACCGATTAGACGAAAGCGAGCTAAAAAGCCGAATGTTCAAATAGGTGGGATTTATCTATGTTACCCGCGTGAAGGCGAATCATGGAAATTCCCCTTTATTGGTGAAGTCGAAAACATTCTGACGAATACGGCCGTTGTAAAAATAATCGCTACTCAAAAAGAAGATGATCACCTGATCGATAAATTAAACAATCGTACAGTGGTAGTTTTGACCAGGATGGTGCCGAGGAAGAAGGCAGATCGATGAAGACAGCAAATAGAATTCTTCTTTGCATATTTAACTACCGACAAGAACACGACTATTCGCCGGCGGTTCGTGAGATCTGTGGGATCGTAGGGCTAAGTTCTTCTTCAACAGTTCATAAATATATCAATAGGTTGAGAGAACAAAAATTAATCAAATACATTGATGGCAAGCCTAGGACAACAACCCTTACTGCAAAAGGACACAAAGTAGTTCGTGATTTGCTCAATCAGCAGGTAGACGACCAATGTAGCGAGATGCGTTAAGAAAGGAACAAAAGAAATAGACTTAAAAGAAAAGTTCATAAACAAAGTAGTCACCGACTTGGAAAAAGAATTCAATGGAGCGCAGTTGAGAAAGCTGAAGATCACAATGACCTTTAATCTGTCAAAGTTACAACTTGAGGAATCAAGAAATGAAGTCGTCATATACGACCAAACGAGTGACATTGCAGCATACAAACAATTTTTTATTAGTTTGAAACTTAGGGGACTATCGGACCGCTCAATCCAGCTCTATATGTATAACATTGATAAATTCAACCGATTCATTTCGAAGCCATTTAAAAAGATTACAGCAAATGATATCCGTAGCTATATTGCACATCGAACTCTAGTTGATAAAATCGCCAATTCAACTTTAGATCACGAAAGAGGAGTTGTCGTCAGATTCTTTTCTTGGCTGTATGAGGAGGAATATATTACTACCAATCCAAGCAAAAGAATTGAAAAAATAAAAGTTGAAAAAAGGCTGTTAGAGTCTTTCACTGTTGCTGAGGTTGAGTTTTTAAGAGATTCGTGTAGAGGTTTGAAACAAAAGATGGTACTTGAGATGCTGCTGAGTACTGCTTGCCGAGTTTCTGAATTGGTTACTTTAAGAATGGAGAACTATGATCGATCAGGTGGAACAATATCCGTTATTGGTAAAGGAAACAAAGAGCGAATAGTTTTTATTCACGCTAGAGCCAAAATTTATATAGACGCTTATCTTGAAAAATTTCCTCATGATCATGGTCCGATCATTTGCGGAGGTGATGGGATCGGGTCAGAAATGAGTACTAGTGGAATACAAAAGATGATAAAAACCATTGCTGGCAGAGCTGGAGTTAAGGAAGCCTATCCACACAAATTCAGACGCACGACAGCCACCGATGCAAGTCACCGTGGCATGGCTTTGAACGATGTCAGAGACCTATTAGGCCATTCCAGCGCCGAAACTACTTTGCTATATATAGACTCAAGTAAAAATGATTTGAAGGCTAAACATGCCCAATTTGTAGGCTGATTTAGTTAAAACAAGGTAGATAGGAGAGATTGACAATTGAAAAAGGATTACAGATTAATTTATAAGCAACGGTTTATGGGCCGAGAAATGCAAGACACTATTACAAAATACAGCAAAACAGTAGCTGAGATGGAAGAAGCAGTCAATGCATTGTACAGTGATCCGCTTGTTTTCAGCGTTCGGTATGAAGAAATACAAGAAGATAGTGACTGATAGGTGATACTGTATTGTTCTTGGAAGAAAGTATGGAATGGAGGAAAAATAATGATTTATAAAGATTTTAGAAAGACAACAGGAAATTTTCCAAACGATGATAATGATGCAGCGGCGATTCTACCTTTGTATCAAGAAGGAAAAATGGTAAAAGGAATTGCTATTGGCGTAACTAAAGAGTGGCTTGATGATATTCTAATAGACCAACTACAGGAACTTGATCTGGATATGTATGTAGATGAATATCTAGATCAATTGGAAATGTCAGAGGAAAATGTGATGGAAATACTAGAATGGCTGGAAATACGTGTAGAAGGTACTCCATATCATATTATTTATGAAGTGTTTTAAAAGAGAATTATCCGATTTAAACAGATTCGGTTAACGACCGATGAAGCAGAGAAAAAGGAGTGGATAAGTGGTGGATGAAAAAGAACAAGTCAGCTGGTTGATGAATAGCTATGTCACTAAACTGATTGCTGGGGAGACCGAAAAGACTGCCTTAGCAGTAACGATAAGTCAGTATTGTGATTCTGAACTATTCTCTAAAGATGTCGTTAAGGAATTTATGAGAATAGCAATGGATCATGATATAGAGTCGTTTTGGAATGAGTATGACCAAGCTACCGCTGAAGGATAGTCTGATCAAGACCGAAAGAACGGAATGGTGAAGCTAATGAGAAACAAATATCCTGGTTACTGCTACCGCTGCGGTGAATACGTGGATGCTGGCAAAGGTCATTTTGAAAGAGTTAGAGGTCATTGGCGTGTGCAGCATGCAGATTGTGCAATTAAATATAGAGGTACAAAAGTATATGGCATTGGACAAAGACCCAATAAGCGATATTTTGATATAGCTTATAAGCGTTGCGCTGATGGAATTAAGCGAAGCCGGAATATTCCTGCAAATGATGAAACTGATGCGGTCAGCAAGCTAAAAGAACGTCTAAGAGATTCAAATATTGAAGTAGTTAAAATCACTGAAACGACTTAGACCATACAAATAACCTAAGGATAGAGAGGAGAGATATTTTGGTTTATCCAGTTTTCGATAAAGAAGAATCTGAATGTGCTTATTGTGGTAAAAATCTATTCGATGAAAATGGATTTTCTACTCAATCGTATCTAACAGTGAGAGATAACTTTATGATAATTAAATTCTTTCAGTTTGAAGATGGGTGTGACAACATGTTTTGTGATTCAGACTGTTTGGCTAGATATTTATCAGCAGAGGAGATAACTATAGAAACAACTTGAGAAAAATTGGCAACTAACCAAGGAAATCATGGAGTGAAGGGAGAAAATTATGAGTCTAATTTACAACAATGGCAAACCGATTGGGCGATGCGATTCCTATGAAATTGAGAAGGTTCTAGGTGCTAGCGACTTTGTAAAACTGAAAAATTTTAGCTTTCTGAATAGCAATCTAACATCCAATCAGGATATGTTGCTTGATTGGATGTTAGAAGAAACAAAAGAAATTAAAGAGTATGGATTTCATCCGACTGGCATTATTTCTGAGTTAGCAGTTGGGAGGAAATGGGTTCCTCGTCAATTAGTTGAGCTCTGGAAATGCATGGAAGAGCACAAAAGGCAAGAGGTACTACTACGATATCTAGCAATAAAAAATAATTATGCAGTGAAGTAACCACACAAGGAAAGCAAGGAGTGGAAAAAATGGAAGTCGATATTTTTAAATCGGTGTCTGATGAACGTAAGAGACAAGAAAAAAAATGGGGAACACAAAATCATAGCCCTCTTCTTTGGCATAGTATTCTTTCGGAGGAAGTAGGCGAAGTTGCAAAAGAGATAAACGAGTATGGATTTTCATCAGAGGTACATCGATTGGAACAAGCACGAACAGAACTTATTCAAGTAGCAGCCGTTGCTATAGCATTCGCTGATAGTCTAGACAGAAATGAATTGAACCGATTCTAGTAACCACCAGTTTAATAGAAAGAGGGATAAAAGTGTTACCAGCTAAATTTAAGAAGGCGACATGTTTTGAATGTGATGAACATTTAAAATTTGATACTAAGAAACAAATCTTCACCTGTCCAGATCCAGATTGTGGCTACACCTACACGCTAGTAGAATATGAAACAATTTTTGATCATGAAGAAAAATTGCACGCTGCTTTAATGGAAGACTGGGAATTAACAGAAGAAGAGCTAATGGCTAAAGCGGATACTGAATACGATTTGTACTAGATTTTCAAAGGAAAGTAATTCCACTAACTCAGCATAGAAGGGAAAAAACACCCTAAAGAATGATCAGGGTGTAGGCTATTTGTACAAAATGCTTGCAGAGTAAAAGCACCAATTATGATTAAATTGTACTTCTAGAATTTCGTAACCATTGTTAGATAGATATTCTAAAGCATAGTTTAATTTCCCATCGAAATGGTTGGCACTCCAATAACTTACGATTGTTTTTGCAGTAGTCATAATTAATGATCTCTCCTAACTATAGTATTCTTTGTGTTCAAAAATTATAGCGAATAAGGAGTAGATAAAAAAGATCAAATTTTCGTTTTGTATTGGGAATTAAATGACATCTAGAAGTAATTGGTAACAGCATAGTAAGGATATTTATTATTCGTCAAAAAAAATCAGGATTCCACAATCGTAGAATCCTGAATTCTATTAGTTCATAAAGTTTTCAATATAAGCATCAATTTTTTTCATTTCATCGTCGTCATATTTTTCATACTTTCCAACACTATGAAGGATATGTTTGATGTCATGAATAGCTTTCTTTTCTGCATACCATTTTTTTAGTTCATGCTTTTTGGATTTATCCTCATTTAAAGAGTCTAGCTTATCTAATTCTGAATCTAATTTTGTCAAGGTATCCACAATATTTTCTAAAACAGCAACTTCTTTTTTTTCATAATCTGTCATACTAAACACCACTTTCTTTTTGATGATTTGATATTACATCTTTTATAAAAAAAATAGAAATATAAACCTCTAAATAAATACATTAGTAAATGAGAGTAGCGAAATTGAGGCTGAATTCAGAATCAGATATGCGAATAAGCATGAATTAGAAAGTTAATGAGTAAACAGGACTTTTAATAATTCCACTAACCGACGCTTGAAAGGAGACATATATGAATAACACAAATGAATGTACAACAATGGTTTTGAAAATAAAAGGACTAACCGAGGATCAAATACAGGAACATTTTTCTGAGTTATTTGGTTCATTGGTTGCAAAATATCCGAATCAGTTTGGAGTGGGCCTTTCTGCACTCGCTAAGGGAACAGAAGAAGAACAACAAGTTTTAGCAATTGCCGATTTGTTATAAGGAAGTGACGACTCATGCAGGCGATTTTTAAGTTATACAGAGAAGGGTTTAGCCAGTCAGTTGAAGTGGGAGAACTCTTTGATTACAAAGATGAGAGTTATGTGCTGACCCACATTCTTGAGATGAAAAGATTGTATAGCAAGTCCTCACGAATCGAAGTTGAAGGGATTGCACAAAAGATCGACAGCCAGTCAGACTATTCAAAATATGAACCAACCAGTCTTTTTGAACGTAAATATATTAAGTGCGAATTTACAAATGAAAATCCATTGTACAGAGTCGGTGATCCTTTTGTATTTAAGGGTGTCTGCGGACAAGTTGAGTGTATAGAATCAATCCGCTATGAGTTCGTGGACATGGTGATTAAATACCGTGCAAGATTGTTTCGACCATGGAGCAAAGCTGAGATGGATCAAGCTGTTAAGAATTATAGGATGTCTAAGTTCAAGGTAATAGGTTAGGAGATGCAATTATGGCTAACATGATAAAGATGGTCACTTTGGAACATGAAGTAATTATCTTTAATAACCAGCAGGAAGTAGCAGACTATTTAGAGGTTACAAAACAAGCTGTCGCGAAAGCAATGAAGCAAAACAATCTTTGCCAAGGTGCTAAGTTAACACTTATTTATAAAAACCACAGACATTCCGGTGACAAAGCCAAAAACCTAGTTGTTGATGGCAAACTGATAGGAACTTATGAGAGTAGAGAAATAAGATACGGCAATGTTTTTGTCAAAGGATTTAAGCCGATTGATAAAGAAGAAAACAAATAGGATAAGTCCACTAACGTCGGCTTGAAAGGAGAATATTGCATGGGGAGAGATCAAATTAAGACTCGATTTGACCAATGCAATACGGAAATCGAGGAGCTCAGAATGATGTTTCGTAAAAGTAAGAACACTACTACACGCGAAGCGATCACCCTCCAAATAAAGAATCTGGAGGCTGAAAAGTTGAAGCACCGCATTGTAGCAAGAGCGCAAGGAATTGACCTATAAACAATAGCAAAGAAGGGGGAGCTTTATTGGAAACGCAAGTAATCGAATTGTCTGAGAAGTCAATGAACAAGATTGTGGATGCTGTAGTCGAAAAGATGACAGCAGCGCAAGAAAAGAAACGGCGTGCCGTAAGAAACAACGCCTATCACAATATCAGGGAAGTGCTAAAGAATTATTACCAACTGAAAACGCATTGTAAAATTGTGGACCAGCAGGTAGAGGAAGAAGTAGGCTCGTTCTGGTTTGATTGGCGATTCGATGTGAACAGCCTGTTAGAGCATAAGGCCAAGACAGTAAAAATTATGAAGCATGTTGATTTTGCTCTAATGGCCTATAAGGAGTCAGATCCTGATGGGTATAAGCTACTTGAGATGAAATACCTAGTGCCGCGGCCGCTGTCAGATGAGTTTATCGCAACTCATTATGATTGTGACCGTAGAACGATCAAGCGGCGGCTAGATAAGGGAATACAAGAGGTGGCAAAATACACCTTCGGCATCGAAACTGTAATTAATTGGTTCTGATGTGTCCAAAACGCGCCCCACAATGGTACATCCTTCGTGATAATATGATAGCGTAGAAATTTTAGCCGACCACCTCAAGCAAATTGAACACCAACGAAAACTGTCAGACATGACTACTCCTTTTAAATATAGCGATTTAGCAAGAGGTGGAAAGCTAGTATAGGCAGCACAAAATAAATCAAAGGAGATGAGACACTCCCTTTTTCTTATTTCGACATGTGCTGCCTTTCTTTAACCCTCAGAACCATATTATTTACAAGACTATCCTTTTGATTATCTGGTAAAATCATGATAGAGGAGTGATAAAATGGATAATTTAGATCATTTGATGAGTACACATGATAAAATACGAAAATCATTTGATGCTCAAAACGAGTGGCGGGCAGAAAAAGAAGAGCTTGCCATGAATGCCAATCAAGCCGCAATTGATAGTAAAGCTCTTTTAAAGGAAATTGCGGATAATACAGCCTACTTAAAAGAGTTGGTGACAATTAATAGAGAAACACAACTCAACACTGAAGAATTGAATCTAATAATGCGAGCCATTTTTGATGTAGCAAAGGCAAAAAATAAAGATGAAGCAGATACTTTGTTATCAAAAGCAATTAAAGGTATATCAGAAGCTGGCGAAACTGCTGGTAATGTAGCTAGTTTAATTACTGTTGCATTAGGGATATATAATACAGTAACAGCATTATTATGATTTATAGAAAACTTTACTGAAAGAGAGGTGCCGTGTGATGTGGAAAAATGGGAGTTAGCATATAAGGATTACCAAGAAGGTATGAAATATAAAGAGATAGCCGCAAAGCACGGTGTCTCTATCAATACAGTGAAGTCATGGAAGACACGAAAGTGGAAAGAACAGGAACAGAATAAGGGTGCACCCATTAAGAAAAAAAGTGTGCACACAAAAAAAGAAAAGGTTGCACACCAAATAAATATGCAACCAGTAATAGATAATGATCATCTGACGGAACAGCAAAAGTTGTTCTGTCTTTTTTATTTACAGCACTTCAATGCGACTAAGGCATACCAAGAAGCCTATCAGTGTAATTATAGAACAGCTCATGCTAACGCATATAGATTGATGGCGAACGATGGCATAAAGAAAGAGTTGCACAGGCTAAAAGCAGAGTTGCAGCAAGACATCTATGTAGACGTTAAGGACCTGATAGCTGAGTACATCAAACAGTTTGGAGCTGACATCACGGATATCGTAAAAGTCAATTTAACTGAGTATGAGGTTAGAGATGAGCATGGCAACCCTGTTAAGACTAAAAAGGGTGAACAAGTTATTGGCAGGCTTAACGATGTATATGTTCGTTCCAGTGAAGACTTTGACGGTTCGTTGGTTAAAAAGATATCGCAGGGTAAGGATGGCATATCCATTGAAATGTACGACAAGCACAAGGCTATGAGTGAGCTTATGAAGTATCTTTCTGCTGACGAGTTACGATCCGCTCAGACAAGAAAAGCGAACGCTGAAGCGGATATAGCAGCCAACAGAGCTGGCAAGCTGTCAATAGATCGGAGCAACCAGCAGCAGATAGCCGACTTAATTAAATTAGGTCAGCAGCTCATCGGTGGTGAAGAAGAATGATTTTATCCGAAAAACAACAAGCAAATATCTATCAGCCATTGAAAGGTATCGAGCTTGAATTGAATGAGGGAACCATCCGTTCTGGTAAAACAATGTCGGACGCTCAAAAGATGGCAATTATTTATACAGCTAGTCCCGATCCTAATCACCTTGTAGCAGCCTACAACCAAGAACAAGCTTATCGGATGTTTATGGATTGTGAAGGCTATGGATTGGCTCATATCTTTAAAGAAGTCGGTGAGATGCGAAGTGATCGGCATGGTGATCATCTTTGGTTGAACCTGCCGACTGGCGAAAAAAAGATTTACTATAAAGGGGGAGGCAAGGTTAACTCAGTCGGGGCTATCACTGGTATGAGTTTTGGTACAGTAACCTTCCTAGAGTTCAATCTATTGCACAAGGCGTTTATTGAGGAAGCTTTCCGCCGTACCCTGGCTGCTAAGTTTCGTTACCATTTGGCTGAGCAAAACCCACCAGCGCCAAACCATCCTAATCTGGAGACGCTAGAACGGTTTAAGAAGACTAACAAGTATTTGTTTAGGCATTGGCGGCCGCATGACAACCCTATTCTAACCGGACAACGCTTGAAAGATTGGGAAGAGGAATGTAAAGTATCAGATTACTTATATAAGCGTGACTGGTTAGGCGAAAGAGTCATGCCTGAAGGTGTCATTTACAGCATGTTTGATAAGGAAAAGAACATGATCAAGCAGATTAAGGGCAATGTGATTGAGACGTTCTTTACTGCTGATGGTGGGCAAGGCGACGCAACGACGTGTGCATTCTGGTTAGTAACATTTTACAAAGGACAGTATTACCTATACCGACTCGCTAACTATTATCATTCAGGTAATGACAGCGGCGTGATAAAGGCTATGTCAATCTATGCCAAGGAAATCAAGCAATTTATTGCATGGTGCTATGATGAGTTATCAGAGAGAGCTAAGATAAGCTTTCCTCATTGGAATTATTTGTTTGTTGATCCGGCATGTAAATCGCTTAGAGAAGAGTTGCATCTGTTAGGTCTAGACACAGACAAAGCAAAGAATAATAGCAGTGACAAAGTTAGCAGCAACGGCTTAAAAATAGAAGTTGGAATAGAACGAGTTCAGAACGCCTTAACCAAAGGGGTTCTTTTTTTGTATGACCTAGAAGGCAAGTATGATCATTACAACCTAATCAAAGAAATCGGTATGTACGCTAGGAATGACAGCGGGCTACCAATTGATAAGAACAACCATGCTTGCGATGAGCTGAGGTATGGAGTCAATTACTTCACAACAACATATCTCGTTTAAGGAGGTGCACAAGTGTTTGATAAACTAAGAAGCTTTCTGAGGAGAGGAGGGGCCAAAATCGGAGTAGTAGAAACATTAAACAGTATTCTTGATCATCCTAAGATCAATATGCCAGCAGACGAGTATAGCCGCATATTAGAGAACAAACGAATGTATCAACAACTATTTCCTAAAGTTCAGTACATTACCAGTGAGGGCCGCATTGAGAGCCGAGAATATCACTCAATCAATGTTGCTAAAGTGATTTCGCATAAGTTAGCAAAGCTAGTCTTCAATGAAGGCTGTCAAATCTCGTTAGATGATACGACAGCCGATGAGTTTCTTCAAGAAGTTTTCGCCAAGAATAAATTTCGTAAAAATTTCGGTGAGGAGTTAGAAGCCGGTTATTCAATCAGCGGGTTGGTTATGAGACCATATTTTGACGAAGGATCACAAACAATCAAGATTTCATATTGCCAAGCTGATAGCTTTTACCCACTACAGTCAAACACGAATGACATATCTGAAGCAGCAATAGCTACTACAACGCAAGAAGTGGTGGGTGACAAGACTATTTATTACACGTTGCTAGAATTTCATGAGTGGATGAACGGAACATATGTCATAAGTAATGAATTGTATCAGTCAGAGTCAGCTTATCAAGTGGGTGTACGTGTTCCTTTGACGTCTGTAGAGAAGTACAAAGATATTCAACCAATCTCTCGCATGGAAGGCTTCACGCGGCCGTTATTCGTTTATATAAAGCTTGCTGGAAAGAACAACAAGAATTTAGGTAGTCCATTAGGTGCTGGAGTCATTGATAACGCTAAGAAACAGCTAAGGGATTTAAACGATAAGTACGACCAATTTATGTGGGAGATTGATAAGGCAGCAACAAAAATAATGGCAAGCGATCACTTTTTTAGAGTTCGATACGATACAAAAGGGAACCCAATTAGACGATTTGACAGTAAAACCGATGTATTCCAGCAGCTGAAAACGGATGAACCGTTCATAGATGCTTTTGCACCTTCTCTAAGATCGCAAGAATACATTGATTCAATCAATTTCATTCTTCGCATTGTTGAAATGCAGACAGGTTTCAGTGCTGGCACCTTCAGTTTTGATGGTCAATCAGTTAAAACAGCGACAGAAATCATCAGCGAGAACAGTGAAACGTATTCGACTCGCTCCGACAATGTCCAAATCATATCAGAGGCAATGAAGGAGTTAGTCATTACAATATTTGAGCTTGCCGAAGCTTGTGGGCTTTACCGAGGAGAAACAGACTTTGCTATCAATGTCGATTTTGATGATGGTGTGTTTGAATCTAAGGAGGCTCAGCTAGATTACAATACAAAAGCTGTGACTGCACAAATGATGCCTAAAATCGAAGCTATGAAGCGTCAGTATGGATTGTCTGATAAAGAGGCAATGCAATGGTTCAAATTGATTATGATGGAACAAAATGCTTTAGACCCAGGAGAGGTTCAAGCCTTCATTGAGCAACAGGAGCTAGGGGATGATGAGTAATGATTACACCTCACCAACTCGACTTATGGTCAAGCAACTTTGCTGAGCTTTACAATTCACTAGAAGGTGAAATACTCCGCATTATGATTAAGCGGCTATCAAGTGGTCATACAGACATTTTGGAGTGGCAAACAGAAGCTTTGAAGGATTTACACCTATTCAACAATGAGGTCGTAAAGGAACTATCCAAGGTTACAGGGATTGCCGAGTCAGAGATTAACAAGATGTTTGAAGCTGCAGGTAAGCAAACAGTGACCGATATTGACAAGGTCATGCCGTATGAAACTATGCCAATGCCTAGCAATTTGGACAATATCATTAAGAGCTATGCGGATCAATCATGGTCCGGCATTGATAACTTAATCAATCAGACACTCGTTACTACGAATTACGGCTTGGGTGCTGCAACACAGGCTTATCAAGGAGTATTGCAACGGACGCAAGCATTGTTTAATGCAGGACTATTGAACTTCGACCAATCATTAGAAAAAGCGATCCAAGAATTGGCACAAAAAGGAATTCGCAGTGCTTTTATTGATAAAGGAGGGCATTCTTGGAGCCTAGAGCGGTATGTTAGAACGGTTTTAAAGTCTACATTAGCAAATACCTATGATACTTTACGAAAAGACCGTATGGCTGAATATGGCGTTCACACGGTTGTTGTAACAAGTCACATGGGAGCACGCCCAGCTTGTTCACTTATTCAAGGTCATGTTGTCGATTTAAGAGATAGTGTGCCACCTGGTAGTGAGTATAAAAGCATTTACGATCCGTATTGGAAAGCTGAATATGGAACTCCTGGCGGTCATAGAGGAGTCAATTGCAACCATTTGCACATTCCATTTATACCTGGCGTTAATACTAACAACCAGCCTTCCTATGATGCAAGGGAGAATGCGGAAGTCTCTAAGCTTATGAAGAAACAGCGAGAACTAGAACGCGCCATTGTCAAGCTTAAAAAGAATCAGATGGTAGCTGAGGCTATGGGACACACTGACAACGCGGCTGAGTGGGGTCGTAAGGTTAGAGCGATGCAGAAACGAACTAGAGAGCTAGTAGCTTCAAACGAGTACCTAAGCAGGAATTATAAGCGTGAGAAAGTCTATACGCCGCTTAATACTTTGCTGAAGGATTTCAGGTATGACGACTTTTAGGAGGAACAAGGATGGCAGAACAACTATTTCAATGCGGCTTTTGCAGCGAATTAACACCTCTAATTATGAAACAGGACAAGTTGAGCGATGGCATTCAACACAATTACGCTGAATGTAAGCAGTGTAAGGGGAAAGTGACTCACAGCTACACCAATAAACGGATAAGCGGCTTGATGGTTAAGCAGCAGCACACTAAGCCGGGGAAAAAGAAGGCAGAGCTTGCTGAATTGATTCTTAGTGAAATGGATGAACTGAAAAAGAATTACGAATAGGGAGTGAAGTTGATGGAAACCCACAAACAAGTAAAACAACGCAACTCACAAGATGCTTTCATGGAGTTTTTCAAAGGACTTGATGAAAATTATCAGAAATACCTTATCAATGAAATGCAGAAGAAACCACCGGACAAACTCTATCAAAAATCAATCGACTTTATGAGCGATGACATTGCCGAATTTGAACAAAGAAAGTTCAATATGGCGGGAAGTGATGGTGATCCTAAATCTCGTTAGCCGCGATAAGGCTTTTTATTTTGCCCTGAACATGGCGTTAAACTGCTTAATCCATCGTGGTCGTAGCCACGTCAAAACTCGAAAGGATGAATTAAATGAAAAGAGAACAGTTGAAGGAATTAGGGTTATCAGATGAACAAATCGGCTCAATCATGGCTTTACATGGTCAAACAGTGAATGAATTGAATAAAAGCGTAGCTACTGCAGAGCAAGAGCGTGACCAATTCAAGGACCAGCTGACGACTAATCAAACTGAGCTAGATTCACTAAAAGAGTCTGCAAAAGGGAATGAGGAACTGACCCAGCAACTAACTGACTTACAAGAAAAGTTCAATTCTGCTAAAACTGAATCTGAAACGAAACTCGCAGAGCAACAAAAGGACTTTGCTATCAAACTAGCGCTTAAAGAAGCACAGGCGTTAGACGAAGACATTGTGTTAGGACAGTTGGACAAAGACACAATTAAGGTCGTAGATGGCAAGTTGCAAGGATTTGAGGAACAACTAAAAGGGTTGCAGGAAAGTAAGGCATTTTTGTTTCAGCAAGAAGTAAATACTCCAGCAACACCCAAAATCGTTGTCGGCGGTAATCCTCAGGGGGCTCAAGAACCTTCTGGGACGATGAAACAACAAATGAAGTCAGAAGCATTCAATTTAACACAGTTTTTACAAAAAGAAGGAGAGAAATAATACATGGCAAATGAAATTACTAAATTACTAGATGTAGTTACACCAGAAGTGTTCAATGCGTATATGGATAACTTTACAGAAGAAAAATCAGCAATCATCCAGTCAGGAGTTGCGGTTGCAGATGCAGAGGTATCCAAAAATATTACAGCAGGTGGGTTATTAGTCAATATGCCATTCTGGAATGATCTAGATGGTGAAGATGAAACACTTGGAGACGGAGAAAAGGAATTAGAAACAGGGAAAATTACAGCTGGAGCAGATATTGCAGCGGTTATGTACCGTGGGCGTGGATGGTCAGTTAATGAACTGGCAGCAGTTATTTCCGGTGATGATCCTCTAGGGGCACTGCTAGGGAAAATTGCTTCTTGGTGGTTACGACGGGAACAACACGTTCTTATTAACGTTTTAAATGGCTTGTTTGCAGATGCTGATACAGGAGCTTCCGTTCCTGCTGGTCCCTTAAATGGAACACATTTGTTGTCGAAAAAAACAACCTCTATTACAGGTGAATTAGTTTTGGACGCTAAACAACTGCTTGGAGATTCTGCAGACCGCTTAAGCATGATCGTTATGCATTCAGCGGTTTACACAGCGTTACAAAAGCAAAACTTGATTGCGTTTATTCCTAATGCTCGTGGAGAAGTAAACATTCCTACCTATTTAGGCTATCAAGTCGTGATTGACGATGGTGTACCAGCAAGCGGCACAGGTGCGTCTAAAGTTTACACTTCTTACTTATTTGCTTCAGGAGCAATCGGTCGAAACACGGGTACTCCTGCAAAGCTTACAAGCTTTGAGAAAGCTCGTAATGCTAAAAAAGGAAATGATGAAGTCTATACACGTCGAGCGTTCACAATGCACCCATACGGGGTTAAATTTACAAATGCCGATCGTGAATCTGGTGAAATCACACCGACAAACAAAGATTTGTCTAATCCTAAAAACTGGGAAAAAGTTTACGAAGACAAACAAATCGGCTTAGTTGCTATTCAACACAAATTATAAGAGAGCTTTTGGCTCTCTTTCTTTCTGAGGAGGGAGATCATGAGCTACCTTAGTTTTGAAGATTATCAGAAATTAGACGGCAGGGCTTCAGAAGAGAAGTTTAACCACTTTTACATGAAGGCTGA
Source organism: Candidatus Enterococcus ferrettii (assembly GCF_017377655.1). GTDB lineage: Bacteria > Bacillota > Bacilli > Lactobacillales > Enterococcaceae > Enterococcus_A > Enterococcus_A ferrettii. Next base: position 1,978 of record NZ_JAFREL010000033.1, on the reverse strand, counting down.
GGCTCTACTGGAAAACATTACCAACAATTTCTATATTAGGAATGATATTACCGCAGATGTAGAGTTTCGTTCGAGTCGTTTCAAGAAGGCCCTAGTAGCTCAGATAAACTACTTTACGGAAATGGACGCCGATACCTTTGAATCATTAAACAAGATGCCTCAAAGCTTTCAGATTGGCTCTACGTCAATATCAAACGGCACCCGTTACAATTCTAGTGGTGCAAATGAAAGCAAGTCGTTAGTTCCTGATGATGTCTTTGTATTCTTAGAAGGAACTGGCTTATTGTATCGAGGTGTTCGGTCATGTTGATACCTAAGCCACCAAAAGAAACGCTTGTTGATTCGATGGTATATAGATCATATAAGGGTCAAGGTGATGATTACAATAAGCCCGAGTATGAAGATGATCAGCAAGTAAATTATATTCGTATTGATCGAAACCCGTCATACACCTTTGGAACTCAGGGGAAACAGTTGCTGTTTAATGCTACTGTATTTTGCTACAACGGGCTAACCGATCCGCTACCAGCATTTAAAGAGCAAGATGTGCTTGTTTTTGATGGTGTAGAGCATACGGTTACCAGTGCTGCAGTATTTAAAGAGCCATTCGTTGACCAAGTTTATTCATATGAATTAGGGGTGGTGTAATGAGTGGAGTAACAGTTAATTTATCGGGTGTCCGTGGAAAGCTAAGTAAGCAAGCTTTCGAAAGAGGTCGCTACGCATTTGGTAATCAGGCACTTGCTGATATGAATCCGTTTGTACCGAAAAAGGATAACCATTTGCGACAGTCAGGACACCTTTCCCATGATGGCAGTAAAATTCTTTATGAAATGCCCTATGCTAGAAAACAGTTTTATGTACCAGCAAGAAAATACAGCACTCCTGGTACTGGACCACGTTGGGACAAGAAAGCAAGAGCATTGAATCTGCCTGCATGGAAACGTGCATTCTTGAAGGGGGCTGGGTTGTAGTGGATTTTATCGACCGTTTGAAAGACTCGATCAACTCTATACCTGATTTGCCAATTAAACTTAAGAAAGGATATCTATTAGATGACTCATTAGTTATATATCCTTTACCTGGTGGCAGCGTAATTACTGAATATTACGACAATGTAAAAGACCAACAACTGAATTATGAAATAGCTATGAAGTCTAAAGATGGCAACTTGATCGAAAAGACTTTATGGACTATTTCTGATTATGTAGAGAAACTAGAAGAAGTAAAAAGTAAAGATGAATCGTTTGATTTCGATTCGATCTCAATAGCGAACAAGCCATTTATCAGCGCTGCTGATGAACAAGGCTGGTTCGTTTTTTTGTTTGATGTTCAAGCAAATCTAACAACTTATTAGGAGGAAAACTAATGGCTAGACAAAAGAATGCGAAACGAGAACACTGGCTTGCGCCTTATGTAGATGGACAAGACACAGCACCAGAAGTAGCAAGTAAAGATTGGGTTCGTTTAGCAAAGTGGATTAATACAATCGGTGATGATTCGAATGAAGAGACCGAAGAAGAAGGATTCTACGATGGCGATGGCACGCCAGAAACAACAGTAATGTCAGTAGCTGGAGCTTATACACCAGAAGGTTATTATGATGCTGAGGATAAAGCGCATAAAATGATTGCTGACATGAAGTATCTTACCGGAAACGGGCGTAAAGTCTGGCACAAAGTAGTTCAGACTAACGGGGATACATTTGTTGGCAAGGCTACTGTGACCGATATCATTGCCGGGGCAGGCGACGCTGTTACTTACGAAGAGTTCAGCTGCACAATTACATTTGACCAAGCACCGACTAAAACCCCAAAGTCGTAGCCCCTGAAACTCGAAATGCAAAAGTATCAAAGAGCAAAGGGGTACCAAAAGAAACAGATGAAACTAAGGGAGAGTAGTCTCTCCCTTTTCTAGGAGGATATTCTATGCAAGGTTTAAAGATTAATGTCGAGAGAACTGGTTTTCCAATTGAATT
>NZ_JAFREL010000032.1 GCF_017377655.1 Candidatus Enterococcus ferrettii | reverse complement strand
CAAACAGTTAACGGTCAATCGACTGCAGATATTGAGATCAACGGAACATTAGGTGCCGATAACACTGATCCAGATGCAACAATCCCAGAAGGTGATGTAAACTGGATCAACGTTACCGTCCCTACTAAAACCATCTTCTACAATACTGCAAGCGATACTAGCATTAAAGCGCCAAACTATTCAATCGTTAACAACTCTGGACGACCAGTTACCGTTTCAGCAAATGGCTTCACTGGAGATGCTGGTAACCAAACATTACCGTCAGACTTTAACTTGAAGCTTGACGTAACAGGAGCAGCAGGCGTTACTGCTACAACTGCTTCTACCAGTTTGGTTACTAACGGTTCATTGGCAACACCATTGAACTCAGAATTAATCACTTTGGCGAACAGCAAAAATCAATTGGCTGCTGCGGATGCTGCAGCAACACCTGAGAAAAACAAAGCAACCTTTACTTACTCTGGAAGTGCAACAGCTGAGTCACAACAACAGCTAAAATACACCTTGAACCTAAAATTCGATGCAGTGAAATGGAACTAAGCATTTCCTGCTGGATGAGGTGATTGAATGGATACGGATATCGAGGTTTACGGTCAATTAGGACTTGAAGCTCCTGCTCCTGAAGCACCCGCTGAATCAGAACAGCCGCCTGAAAAAAATGAGCAGCTTGTTCCTCACTATGTGGTGCAGCAGCAATCGTATCCTAAAACCGGTGATACCAATCAACTATTTCTTTTCTCTTTCTTGGGCCTACTGCTGGTTATACTGGCGTTTTGGCTAAAGAAAAAGCTGAGTGAATCCTAACTCAGGGAATACTAAAAGACAAGCAAACTTGATCTTTATAAGATCGAATTTGCTTGTCTTTTTTCATGGTAGCCGCTATCTTTCATTCTTCGCAAAGGTCCGTTCAAAATTTAACGCCGCTCCAACTAAATTGGCATCGTTTTGAAACGCACAGCAGCGAATCTGAGGCATGATTTCTTCCACCTGCTCCTCTTTCAACAAATGCTTAAGCCGGCCGGCAATCTCTTCTGCCAGTTCTGGTCGTTTTGAAACACCGCCGCCTAAAATGCTCAGCTCAGGATCCAGAGTTACTTGGATATTGTACAGGTTATTGGCGATCCTTTGGTACATGTCATTTAAATAGTTAGCAGCCAGTTGATCTCCTGCTTCACTTAACCAAAAGAGGTCCTTGCCTTCAATAGAAATTTACTACCTCCACGAAGGGGGTGTGTTGCAAAGTAAAAGATGATAGGGAAAAATAAAGATATGTTAGGACCAATCAACCATTGGGATAATTAATCCGTAATGCTGAGCTAGTAAAACAAATTGTACCCTAGTTACTCAAGTTTTGCATGTGCGAAACTTGAGTTATTACTAAATAATAGAAAATTTAATTGGCATTTGGTGATCGAAAAATGGTCGATTATGATGAAAAGCCTCCCTGTTATGTATCCGATGGTACTATAAAAGAAAAGCATTAAAAAAAGGAGGGAAATTTATGAAAAAATTAGTTTTAATTATTGCTGGGTTATTTGCGATACTTACAATCTCAACAACTAAAGTTGATGCTGCAGAAGCAGGACCTGCGCCAGGAGAAGTAACCATTGAATTAGAAGCTCCAGAAACTCTAGGCTCTAACTCGCAAATTCAGCCGTACATGTGGGCGTCTCAAAACATCTATCATATGTGTTCTTTCCATACACCACCACCTTCAACGATATGGGTAACAAGAGGCTCCCAAAGCGGAAGGTTAACTTTGATGTCTTACTACTATAAGGATTATAAGTATCATTGTGTATATTGGGGCACAATTAGCGGATATATTTAAAAGTCAAAACAAACTTTTTGAGCTTGAAGATCGTAGATCAATAGTAGTAACAAATATACTTTCAAACACAATTAAAAAGAGCGTGCTAAAAATCTGTTAAGATTTCTAAGGTGCGCTCTTGTTTAGGTTGTTTCAGGTGAAGTTTCTATTCCGTTGACCTTGTACGAAAAAAAGGTATTAAAAAAACGTATTGATCGTTACAGAATTTCAATAAGATTCAATCTAATTGTTAAATATTTTGTACTATATGATTAAAATATTATTAGTATTTCTCTAATTAGCCAATAGCCACCATAGACGAATTCAAGTATACTTGATAAGTGACTTTGAGATGGATGCGTCTAATATACTTTATTGAGGAGTAGCCTATGAAATACCTTTACCAACAACTATTAGCCTTTTGTGGATTGATCTTATTGATTCTGATCACGCTTGGGATTACCTTTACCCAATTTACAAGGCGCACTATGGAAGAAAACAATTACAATCAATTGATTGGATACACTCGTTCAATCCAAAATACAACCGCTTGGATGTTAGAGATTATGCCATATTATTACAGAACGCAAGATGAAGCCTTCTTAGCAGCGATAACTGCGACGGAAGGCATACTTGAACCACAAAATGTAAAGTTCGTTTTCATAGATAGCAATAAAACAATTCAATATCCTTATGATGAAAAAGTTTCAAAACAGAAACTAATAACTAAAGCTCAATGGGAGGAATTGAGTAGCGGGCTAGAACAAAAGATGATTCGGGCTCAAGATATTTATGGCAAAGATCACTCTACTTCTTATGCAATAGTCCCGTTTTACCTCAAAAATCAATTTTATGGTGCACTGATAGTAACTCAACCAGCAGGCAATATCAGTGAAAGTGTTGAAGCAGTTACTAGCGATCTATTCAAAGGGTTTATTATTGCTACTGTAGTTGCGACGTTTGTTAGTTACTACTTTGCTGCTCATCAAGTTAAACGAATCAACCGCATGCGCTCAGCGACTAAAAAAATTGCCAGTGGTAATTTTGATGTAATGATTCCTGATAAAGGTAAGGATGAGTTCGACGATTTGGCTGCTGATTTTAATAGCATGACTGTGGCTCTGAAGGATTCCCAGGACGAAATTGAACGTCAAGAGGGACGGCGGCGGCAGTTTATGGCCGATGCAGCGCACGAAATGCGCACCCCATTGACTACGATTAACGGATTATTGGAGGGGCTGCAATATAATGTGATTCCTGAAGATCAACGCAGCAAAGCTATTGCTTTAATGCAAAATGAGACAAGTCGTTTGATTCGCTTAGTCAATGAAAACCTAGATTACGAAAAAATCCGTACCAATCAAATTAGCATGGTCGTAAAGAAATTTGATGCCACCAAAGTTTTGCAAGGGCTGCTTACTCAGCTGGAAGCCAAAGCTCAAGCATCTGGAAATCAACTCATCTTAACCACCGATGAATCCATCGACGTTTATGCCGATTATGACCGCTTCATTCAAATTATGGTGAACATCATTCAAAATGCTATTCAGTTCACTGCTAACGGGATAATTTCAATAAGGGTCTACAAAGAAAATAAAAAAACGGTTGTTCAAATATCTGATACAGGCATTGGAATGACGGAGGAACAAATAAAAAATATTTGGGATCGTTACTATAAAGTTGACCCCTCTCGTAAAAATACAAAACATGGTGAATCTGGATTAGGTTTATCGATTGTCCAAGAATTGGTGCGGATGCATAAAGGCACGATAAAGGTAGATAGTGAGCTGGGGAAAGGTACCATCTTCTCTGTGAGCTTTCCAGATGAAGATTTGAGTGAAAAAGTAGAAAACGAGATATAGAAAAGCTAGTAAAACGGCCGGGAATCAATTCGGCCATTTTGCTAGCTATTTTTTAGAAATACTAGGATCTAGGTAAGTCAAAATAATCTTCGAAGTCCTCATTAGACATTACTTGTTCATGTAAATGACTCAAGTTTCGTATATGCAAAACTTAGACAAACCCTCACACACAGTACTTCTTTGAAAATTGAATAGATGTCTTGACTTTTACAACATTTCTCTCTAGAAACACGCAAAAAGAGTCCCTTTTGCTTTATAATGAGTTCGGCAAAAAACCACATTAATCAAGGAGACTCCTCACTCATGTTCAATCAAACATCAATTAAAAAGCAATTACCAAATGAAATTTTTGCCGTTTTTTCTGAGTTGAAATTGTTCTACCACCTTAGAGAATCAGGTATTACCAAACAAAAAAGTTTTGAAAAATTTTTTGCTATTAACATGTATCCTAAATGTATGCTGACGATCGAAATAAACTTACTCTTCTCATCTTTCCGAAAAATATACATTTTTTAGAAAGTTTCTTATCTCTACCTAAAAATCTGAATGCAAAAAGAATGCTGATTCCTTTGCCAGAACAGCATCCTTCAGTAAACTTTTATATCTTTTGTATCGGTCATCAATAACCTAATTTGATTCGAAACAATTTACTCATATTCTACCTTACAAGCTTCAATTTTAATTTCTTCAATTGGTATTAGAAAATTTTCTCTTTTATCTTTTTCAAATGTTGGTATGTGTGTAAAATCAGGATCATTTACGATACTTTTTGCTATTTCATTAGCTTCATTCCAAGTAATTAATTTGAGTTTTAATCTATCATTATCAAACGAGTAATGATCTTCATAGGATTCAGTACTTAGAAAACCTAATAGTTTTTCAGTGTCACGGTTAAGTATAGCTACAGTGGAGTCTTTTGGCAATCTGCTGTTGATGTTTGTTATCATGTCTATTTCAAACGTCCATTCTATAGAATTATTCTGATTCGATACAATTGGTCGTTAGTTGCTTAAAGGTTAATCCTCAGTCTCTTCATTAGATTTTTTTTTACTGTTAGTAATTTTTCGACATATAGTCCCATTAGTCGAATTTCTTTCAGAAAAGAAACCCTTCATTGCAGGACTTTTTCTCATGATTGCTTGGCTTTGAGCAGTATCATTTCTTAATAAGGCTGATAAATAATTAGCTTCTTCTTCAGTTAAATTTATTGTGACCATTTCTGTCCTCCTTATTCCGTTAAATCTTCCATTTGCTGAGTTAGTGGATTAGAATTTTAGCCTTACAAAATTGTTAGCCTATTTTCATAAGGAACCCTCATCTTTAATCGTTTGTGTGTGTTACCTTGTTATAGTTGAGCATTCAACAAAATTTTGAAAGTAGGTTTACATGTGAAAAAAATTTTTTCTGGATTTACTCTAAAACTTATTGCGCTTATTTTTATGTTGGTTGACCATATTTCTTCTTACTTAGGGCCAGCACTTCATATTCCCAACTGGGTTTCTTTACTAGGGAGATTTGTTGCTCCATTATTTGTCTTTTTAATGATTGAGTCATACTTTCATACTCGTAGTAGGAAAAAATATTTTCTTAGACTTTTTACTGCCGGAATTCTCATGCATATAATCAATATAATGAGAAATATTTTGATTCACACATCCTTGTACAATCCATTTACTGGTAACTTTGAATTTTTTAGGATTTTGCAGGGACAAAATATATTCATGACTCTTGCCTTAGTTTTTGCATTTATCTGGTTACTAGATAGATTAAAAAAATCCGAAGGCTCAAAGGTTGTAAACGTTGCTATTCTTGTAGCTTTGATTTTGCCGATACTAATAAGTGAAGGCGGACCTTATGAACTTTTATTAGCTATTGTATTTTTTAAATTTCATGGCAACTTTAAAAAAATATCTATTTCTATTCTTGTGTTTAGTGGCTTACTCTTTGCAAAAATGTTTCTTTATTATCTCCAAGGTTACCCTGGTACCTTTTATAGCTTAGTGACATTTGACAATGAATTTATGATCTTTACTGTACTTCCTTTTATTTACTTATATAATGGTCAACGAGGCGGCTCTGGCAAAAAGTGGGAGAAGAAGCTTTTTTACTATTTTTATCCCCTACATCTTATCGTATTATATGCACTACAATACTTTCTAATTTAGTTCAATATAGATATATGTGAGTATGGGAAGTAAAATCATCCATGGTTTTATTTCCGTACTACTGGTGATTAGCAGACTATTTATTTACAAAGTATTCATATACTTTTCTAATGCTTTCGATTTCCACATTAAGGCTTTCTTCTGTTTTACACTCCCCATTGTTAATGTAAGCAAGTGATTCTGTAACAGGGTCATTTGGATATATACCAGCTGTAGCGGTTAAGTTCTCATATGGTACTCCTGCTTTATCAAGTTCATTGCTTATTTCATTATGAATTTTGCTGGTTTGATTCATTAGTTCGTTGTATTTTCTTAGCTTATTCTCGAAAGTTTTAGGCATTCTTTTCAAAGTTAGCTCCCCTTTCCATTAAATCGGTCTTTAATAGACTAATTTAGCTGCTTGCTATTTTAGTGGACTGCATCAATTACTAAGTATATGAACTGTCCTTCATGCTGCTTCAATATTTCTAGAATGTTATGTCCGCCCAATGTGAATGTTTCGCTAATATACCCCCCGATTGTCCAAGTCGAATGGACATATTCCGTTTCTCGAAAGTTAAGCAAACCCATCGAATTAAGGACTATTTTTTCTTTTATTTCATCCAATTTAACGCGTTTTGATGAAGCGAAAAGCTGCATCATAACATTATCGGCAACATATTTCCCAGATATTCCTTGCTCTTTCTCGTAGCTATTCTTAGCATCCTTAAGGCCTAATTTATTTAGTGCTTGTCCCATCAAAACACGCAATTGCCTTCCTTCATCACTGCCATCTATATCGCCTTGATCCTTTTTTAGTAAATATATTTCATCCTCATCCACCCAATATTCCTGGTTTATAGTAACCCAGCCTTCTATAACTTGCTCCATTTTCTTGAACCTCCTCTTAGTCCATTAAATCTTCCTGTAAGAACCTACTTAGATTAAAAAAATTATTCAAATTCTACCTTACAAGGCTCAAATTTTACTTTCTCAATCGGTGTTAGGGAATTTTCTCTTTTATCCTTCTCAAAAGTTGGTATGTGTGTAAAATCAGGATCACTTGCGATTTTTTTTACAATTTCATTAGCTTCATTCCAGGTAATTAGTTTGAGTTTCAATTTGTCATTATCAAACGAGTAATGATCTTCATACGATTCAGTACTTAGAAAACCTAATAGTTTTTCCGTATCACGTTTGAATATAGCTACAGTGGAGTCTTTGGGTAATCTGCTATTTATATTTGTGATCATGTTTAATTCAAACATCCATTCTATAATATTTTTCTCTGCATTCTAGTATCTCGAATTCCTTGGATAACGTTTCGGTTTACTCTGAATTTGTTGTAAAGCGGAAGTTAATTGATTTAAATTCTGTAAGAGCTGGTTACGTTCACTTTCCATCTCCTTAAGTTGATCTCTCAGTTTATCGCTCTCGCCTTCAAGTTTAACAGTGTTTTCTTTGAACTCTTTTTCAGCTGCATTTAGTTTGTCGTCATATAATCTTTTCTCAAATCTACTAAGAAACTCTAAATGCTTTTGCTGCTTTTCCAGGCTTTTTTCGTACGTATTTTGAGCAGCTAATAAACTTTTTTCGTGTTGCTCTTTAAGTGTTGCAAGCATTTTTTCGTATGTTTCCTTTTGTGCGGCTAATTCAGCTTGATGCTTTTGTTTAGGCGTGAGAGAAGTACGGTTAATAGGTGCCTTTCTTTGTTGCAGTAAGCGCAATTGATCTTGTGTAAAGGTTAGCGTCCTGTGATCAATTTCATGCTCATTTAAGCGGTTATAAAGCGTTTGGCGTGTAATACCTAATTCTCGTGCTAATTCAGCTAAAGATTGGTAAGTAATAGTTCCATCCATTATTTTAGCCCTCCTATAACATTGTGTAAAATCATTATACCATAAGTATGTATTATTAGACAGTAATTTACGTAAATAACTGTTAAATTAGACTAAAATATACGTATAATTACGTCTAATCATACATGTGATATGGATATTTGATTTACGTTTTTTTAAGAGAGCCGTCAAATGTGGAGGATAGCTAAAACTTCTTATTAATCGTATTGATAATAAAAAAAAAGAATAGGTTAGTTTGATTTTTGATAGCGCGTATGCTATCATAAGTGTATGGAAAAACCAGAGTTTCGTTTTATAGAAAGACCGGACGGTACTAGTGAATTCGTTGAATTTCTTGAATCGCTACCAAGCAAAGATTCTAGTAAGCTGCTGGCGACAATTGAATCAACACAAGAGCTTGGATTGCTTGTTGCACAACGAATGGAGTGGGTTAAAAAATTAGATACCAACCTTTACGAGTTGCGTTCTAAGGTTGGAAATAACATTCAACGAGCTATTTATTTCCAAAAAGTAGGAAATAAGTACCTGATCACTCACGGATTTACTAAGAAGACGCAGAAGACACCTAGAAAAGAGATTGAACACGCTAAACGGATCAGAGAGCAATATGCGAAAGGGGAATTAAAATGACAAGCAGCATCAATGATTTAATTGCACGGAAAAAGGCAAGCAGCCCTCAGTTTGCGGCAGAGTTTGAAAAAGAAAAACAAAGACTTAATGTCGCTGTTGCTGTCGCTCAATTAAGAGACGAATTAGGCATGACACAACGTGAACTAGCTGAAAAGGTAGGAAAGCCGCAAAGTACGATAGCACGAATCGAGAATGGATCAATGAACGTCAGCTTTAACGTACTCTACGAGATTGCAACAAGTGTCGGCAAGGAAGTAACAATCGGATTTAAATAAGCAGCAGCTCCCCAGCATCCGATACCGCTGGGGAGCATTTTTGTTTATTGGGTCTAGTTTATAGCTGCTGGTTTTCCACTTATTTCATTTGCGATTTTTATATCTAATAAGTGTCTTTAAGCCCCGTTCGGTTTTTACTGCAAGATCCGATTATCCTAGTCAGACGTTTGTTCGTGATTTACTTCCTGCCGGCTTGTGCCAGGTCGCTATTTCGTTCGTGTTTATTGCTAAAGAAGCTGAAACCCATCAGCAACAACCTCGGTTACATAGACTCTTTGTTTTTCTTTGTTCTCATAGTTTCGTGTTTGAATCCTCCCAGTGATCCCGATCAACGTTCCTTTCTTGCATAAATCAGCAAAGTTTACTGCCTTATTACGCCAAATAACACAGTTAATAAAATCGGCGTCACGGTCTCCGCTTTGATTTTTAAAGTTACGGTTTACAGCAATTATAAACGTGGTTACAGGATCACCGTTAGGTAAATATTTCATATCCGGCTCTTTGGTTAGCCTACCGACAAGAACAACATTATTAATCATGATTTCCTCCTAACTAGATAAAACAGTAATCTTTTAATTTCAATGGTCGTGATAAAAAGATCACAGCCCCTGGTGTCAACGCAGCATACTCACACGCTAAGGCGTATCTATTATCTCTCTCGATCATTCCTTTTTTCTTGTACTTCTCTTTCGTCATTTTCCTGCTTTGCTTCGTTTTCTAATGTATCTAAGCGATCACTTAGCGATTCAATCTCTGAGTATTCATAAGCTGCTGCTTCTAACTGATCTCCAGTTACTTCTTCAAGAACTAATCTCGCATCTTCTAGTTTTTCAAGCTGCTGCTCATAGTATTTAAAGCTGTCGATCAGACGCTTTTTTTGCTGCTCTTGATTTTTAGCAAGCGCAATAATCTTTTCTTTCGGCATATCCGTTCTCAAATTATTTGTAGCAGTGAGTTTTTTTTCTGCTAAATTAAATTGCCGCAGCTCCGACTCATATTGCTTTTCTAACTTTGTTTTTTGCAAAAATCCGGCACCGTCGATCTCTTTAACGATTGGTAAGTACTTTTCGTAAGTTACCAGCAGCTTGGCGACGTTGTTATAATTGGTGATCTTCTTTTCTATCTCATCGATCTTCGTTTGTGCAGCTGCCTTTTCTCTATGAACCGCTGCAAGCTTTTGAGCTAAATCAGACGGCTTCTCGATCTTTTCTTCTCTGAAAGTATTTAGTGTCTCTACTAAAGCCGACGTGTGCATTTTTTGCATTCTATGTCGTAGCATATTCATTTTTGGTTGAATAAGAACGTCCAAATATTTACTTTCTTTTTGAAGCTCGCTGATCACGTCTTGACCTTTAAAACGTACCGCTGCATTGTTCCTTATTTGCTCTTGTGTCGCATTCTCTTTTAAAGTCGGCTTGCCATAGTAATTCCAATTTTCACCGATCCTCACTGTGCAATTCTTGCTAATCTGATCATATTCCACATACTCTTTAGGAATGAAAAGCCGTTCGATCCCTTTGTCCGGCATTGATAGCGAAAGCCCACGTTCACTAATGCTTTTTATATACTTGCTATGCACGTAAATCGGCAGCGGTTCTATCCCTTTTGCCAACTCTAGCCCTCGAATAAGTCCCTCACCTTTTAAGGTGTAGTTTTCCGAAACCTCGCCGCTTTGATCCCTAACCGTGTAATCAAATTTGTCACCGATCCAAATAGTATAGTCTCCGGTGGTTTTGTCTACATCAACAAAGTTACTATTGATAAAGATATAACCATTCGCATCGGACGATTCTAAATTAATTAGTAGACCTTCTTTGGTTACTTTCTCGATTTGTTCATCAAGTAAAACGATAGGGGTTTCTTGATTCTCAATCTTACTTTTTTCTTGTTGTCGGTAACGTTCGCTAATCGGCTCTAGGCTGTTCTCTTGTGAAAAATCGTAATCAGTTCTAAAGTTGCCGTTCAGATTTTCAATATGATAACTATCGGGGAGTATTCGCTCTTTTAAACTCGAACGATTCACATCATCAAACTGAAACACTACTCCAAATTTTTTATGCTCTTTAAAAGTTATCCCGTGATCTTGTTGCAAATTAAACTGAAAATCTTCCAAATTATCGCTAGTGGAAAAAGATTCCTCTATTGCTTTTTCAAGTTGCGTGACAAGGATTTTATTTTCTTCAACCCGTTCTTGAATTCCTTTTTCCGTGTACGTTTCTAAATCATCAAGTTTGTTTCCTCGTGTCTTGCGCTTCTGACCTTCACCAGCTAAAAAATAAGTAATGTGTTTGCCGGAATCGTCAACGTCTATTTTTAGCTCAGCTGCTTTAGATTTGAATTCTTCAATAGAAACAGATTCATCAAGAATCATGTTTAATCGTTTTCTGATCTCAGCCCTAAACGTTGAATTCTTTTTGTATCTTGAATAGTTTTTATATGAGTTGCGCAGCTGCTGCTTGCGTGGAGCGATAGACAAATCATTTTCCGCACATAGGCGATTGCTGATCTCTAAAATTTGATTTGCTGTCCTATAAGGCTGACTTCTAAATTTTTTCAAGTCGTAAAAGGATACGCTGTTAAAAATGATGTGATTGTGAATGTGATCTTTATCAACGTGTGTCGAAATCACATATTCGAATTTTCCTCCAAGCAGTTCATCTACAAGCTGCTTTCCGATCTCATGAGCCAGCTCCGGCGAAACATCATCCTCCGGTGAAAAGCTCTGAATGAGGTGGTGAGCTAATACTTCGCTGCCGCCTGTCTTTCGATAATCGCCTTTCACTTCTCTTGCGTATTGTCGTGTGATTTCCATTTCTACTTCGGCAAGCGTAGCTTCACAATTGTAACTGCTAACTAGCAATCCCTCGTCAGTTTTTTCAGGATTTTGTATATAATCTAACGCTTTTTTCAGCGTACTTTTTATCTGATGAATTGTCGTGACTGCCACTAAACGTACCTCTGAAAATCTCTTGCACGTTTCAACTTGTACAATAACGCTTCACTAACCAATTTTGCCAGCTGATCATATTCATTTTTCAAAGATTGGAAATCGTCCTTTTCAATGTTATTGGTCATGTTTGCTTTGTGTGCCAGTTGGTTTATATTGTTCCCTATCCTACCTAATTCACTGGTTAACGCTCGTAAGTCTGAAAAATCTGTTGTAACGGTCATTCCAGAAAGACACATCCGGCAAGCATAATGTGTGAAATTTCTCGTGTTGGATAAGTTCATTTTATATTGAATCAGGAAGTTTTCTCGTTCCGAAACTCTAAATTTTTTTTGAATGCTGCGTACTGAATCATCATACGTATTCGCAATTTCTAAAACTTCATCGGACGTTTTTTGCATGATTAACTGATTGAATTCCGGTATATTTTCAACTTGATTCTCCAATGTATCACCTTCTAACGGATTAAACTATTTTCAAAAAGAAGGAATTAAGACGTGCCGTCAATGGTAAATGTCTGACTGAACGTAGGGAAGGAATTTAAGGAATTGACAGCTAAAAACAAGCCCCCTCACGCTACCAGCTTGCTGAACGAATCCCCATTCGTTTGGCACGCCCCCACACGGCGAGTGTGAGAGTTCTTTTTTGTTACTTTTTTCTGCGAAAGAAAAAAGTAAGGTGTCTGCTCTTTCCTATTTTCAATAGTGAGCAAACTTGCTGTGGACTTCCTGCCGTTTTTTGGCAGGAAGTCTTATAGCAAGATTTGCAAGATGGTACCATCTTACATAAAAAAAAAGAAGAGAGCGGTTTGGCTTCTCTTCTTTTTTATACTTGGGGCTTCGCCCCAAACCCCGTGATTTTTCTTTTTACCTCAGCATATCTGCTGACGAAAGATCAATCTTTTGGAATTCGTCTTCTGTTACTTCTGCTAATTTTTCAGCTGTCGATTTGTACTGATCAAGCGTATAGGCTCGCTGTTCATCATCTTCAATATACTGTTTGCCTTGTTCGCTTTGCAGCAGCGAAACCATGTTTTCGACTTCTTGCGCCACGCTTGCTTTTGTTTTTTCCTTTGCTAGTGATAGGTGGCTGCTAATAATTTCAACCTCGTGCTGTGTAATACTCACTTTCATAATTGCCTTTCCTCCCTGTAATATTCTAGCAGCTTCTTTTCTTCGTAAGCAGCTGCTTCCTGAACGAATAGTTTTTTTCTATACTCATTTTCTTGCTGCTGTTGAATGACCATTATCTGGCACATAAATTCACCTAATAGTAGTGCCGGATTTAAAAATATTATTTTGGGTTTCTCGGAAATAGCAGCTAATTGTTCTTCTTCAAAATCGCCTATTTTGCTGCTTCTTTGTTCTTTTCTTTTTTCTCTGAATGGGAAATATGATTCTGAAGAACTTGGTCTTTTTTTCTTACTTGGTTTATCGAATCGGCTTTCTCTTGAAAGTAATTTAGCCGTTCACTTAAAGGCATTTTGCTAATATCCGGTACTTTAATATCTTTCAAATCCTGCTCTTTTTCCTGCGTCACTTCTAATTCTTTTTCTTTGAGGATTGATTCCAAATTGGTGTCAATTCTTTGAATTAGACTATCGGCTTGTTTTTGAATTTTTTCAAAACTAGCCTTCAATTCTTCAAGCTCTTTTGAGCTTGACCAAGCTGCTAGATAAGGGAAACTATAATCTTTCGTGTCGATTCCATAATGTTCGCAAACGATAAAAGCTGTACTCTCTGCTTCTACTTCTTTGGACTCTTTAGTCGTCCTTTCTACATCATTATTTTTGAATTCGTCAGCATGTAAATCAGCATGAGTGATCTCATGTATCAATGTCTTGATTGTCTGTGATTGACTCATACCTTTGTTGATTACAATTTGATTATCTAATGGACGACAGTAGCCTTTAGCGCCAGACTTTATATCATCAAAGGATACGTCAAAGTCGGTACTTTCCTTAATCGCATGATACAAATTCTTGTAGTCAGACACATCTTGCTGCAACTCATTGACCAACTTGGGTAGTGGATCACCGGTTGTTTGACTTACGTCAAATACTGAAACGGGAAAGAAGCTAATACCTTTAACTTCTTTTTCTACTTTCACACCATTTTCGATTTCTTCGACTTTTCGTTTATACTCTCTGCCGCCTATGATCTTGATAGATTTTTCGCCTTTATTAACTTGACGATTAAACTTTTTCTTCCAGGATTGATAGCCTGCAACATGACTAGCATCAGGCTTTTGCATAAAGATTAGTATCGTATTATTTACACTATACCGGTGAAATTGAGACATCGTTTTTAGAAAATCTTTGTACTTATCTGACTCTAAAAACTGTTTAATTCCCTCTTCTGCTTGCTGCAATAACTCTTTACTTTTATTCGATTTTTCAGCGTTCATGAACTTCTCCTTTCTGGATAATTCCTAAGTCACTCATTACTCAGAAACTTCCTTTCTCTGTTTCAAAATGAACGCAAATAAACTGACAATCATCATTCCCAACGTTGTTAATGCACCGCTAGTTTTCTCACCAGTTTTAGGTAAAACTTTCTCATTTCCTTCTTTGTCTTTGATCACGAGTGATCCATCTTTTTGAACCCTAGCTCCGATTGTCTCAGGCAATACTGTTTTAGTTGATCCGTCGGCTTGCAGCACAATAGGATTCCCGTCTACGGTTGCAATTACTGTTTGATTTCCGCTTGTTAATACAGGTGCTTGGGGTGTCGGATTGGTATTTACAGGCGACGGTGTTGGATTGTTAGCTGTTTGATTTCCCTTGTCTCCATTTTGGTCACCTGGTGTCGGTGTTGGATCAGGTTTTGGATCTGGCTTTGGTGTTGGTGTCGGATCAGGTTTAGGCGTTGGATCAGGATCGGGCGTTGGACTCGGATCAGGATCGGGATCAGGGTTTGGCGTTGGACCTGGATCAGGATCGGGATCAGGGTCTGGTGTTGGACCTGGATCAGGATCGGGATCAGGGTCCGGTGTTGGATTTGGATCAGGATCGGGATCAGGGTCCGGCGTTGGATTCGGATCAGGATTTGGATCAGGGTCTGGTGTCGGGTTTGGATCAGGATCGGGCGTTGGTGGAACAGAAGGATCAGTCGGATCAGTAATTTCAAATGGCACTATAGCTATCGGTTGATCCTGTTGTACTTCTGCTGCAAAACTTGTTACTCCCGACGTTCCTAATATTAAAGTGCTAAACAAGGTTACGACTAAGATTTTTTTCATTGTATTCATCTTCCTTTTCTGAATAGATTTATGGATATTCGCTTTCTTTTGGTTCCGTAATAATCAAATATTTATACTTTGCGTCTTTGTCCTTTTTTACCGTATACGTGATCCGGACGTTTCTTTTTTGCTGATCATCTTGAACAAGCAGCACATAAGAAACCTGGTATTTTTCTCCCTTCTTTACTAACTTTTCTGCAAGAACTGATTGCACTTGCCCGTTTGTCACCTCAGACTTTTTGAACGTTTGGTTGTCTAAAAAGTTTCGGATATTTTCTTTGTTTCCCGAATAGTAGTTAGGTAAAAAAAAGCGGCTTAGTAAATCAATACCTTGCCGATCATTCTGATAATTCTCAACTTCTTCAATAGTCAATTCACTTTTACTGCTAGTAGTTTGAATGTTTGGTTTACTTGTGTCGTTAAACAAGAAAAGCAAAATCATTGCAGCAGCTGCAAACGTGTTTATCACGGTTAGCACGTTAAATAATTTCCCACGATTGGACAAAAAAGAAGCAGCGGAATTTTTTTTAAAATTCGTCTGCTTCTTCTGTGGTTGATTGGTTGTTTCTGCTGCATCAATTAAACGAGCAATTTCTTCCTCAATTTTATTGTTGATTGGCAATGATAAAACTTGCCGCAATTGGATCTGTCTCTTTTTGTTATAGAGTGTGATCTGTACCGTACCTTGATTTCCGGAATCGAGTAATTTCTTGTTTTCCTGCTCAATTAAAGCAAGGGCTTCGTATAATTCTATTGCTTCTTGGGGAAAGGAAATCCCTTCTTGCAGCGTGAATGTCATGTACGACTTTTTTCTGTTGAACAATAGATTTTCACCTCCCTTATTAGTACCAGAATTTTTTGGGTAATCTGATTATCTCACCACTCAATTTGACTAAGACTAGGCTTACGCTGCCAGCTAAGATAACTGTAAAAATAACTGCCAGCATTATTACTAAAGAAATACCTATAGTTGAAAATATCGCATGCATATCATCAGTTGTATGAGGTGATAATAATTCATGAATTGAAAAACCAATCACACATATGACGCCGAGCGAGAACACTCCTAAAAAGCATGATCCTATTTTTTTGATAATTACTCCTACAAGTGTAAAAATTAAGCCAACTAGCCAACACACAATCCCTATTAGTAAACAAGGGATTGCAATTAATACGGATATAGTACGTCTCAGACAGATCAATGAGCCAACTCCTCACTTTATTGTTGACTTGATTGTACCTGAGTATTAGCGTTTTTCAAGGCTGAATATGATTGTGTTCTTAAAAGACTTCTTAGTTCATCAGGAGACATTTTGAAGTCTTCAAGTATCGTCATCACTTGACTTGTCTCAAGAGCTTCTAACTCTCCCTTTAGTTTTTTCAATTTTTGGTTATCATCATCAATACGCTTTTGCAGCTGTTCAATTTCTGTTTTCTTTTTACTAATTCGTTCTTCAACTGTTTTTTTTGCCATACTTTCACCTACTCACTACTTAAAATTTTTTTCACTTGTTCCTGGTCGATTCCAACATACTGATTGTCACCTTTGGCAAACGTAGGGACAGACTTTAATTCGAATTTACTAATATACTTTCGATTTGTAGGATTATTCATATTCACAAGAATAACGTTCTTGTTACTTATCCGATTAAAATAGACAATAGGAAAAACCTTCTTACAATCTGAACAATCATCACGGTAAAAGAAAATTGTCTTGTTGCTGTCAGCTGTAAGCTCAATAGAAATCGAACGATGGAACGTATAGCTCATATGAACAAATAAGCTGCTTGCTGCCGTTATAAGACTGCATACGACAATCAGGATATATTTACTTGATTTCTTCATCAAACACGCTCCTAGTTCAGCATATCGCCTGTGAAACCACTACCCAAACTTTGAATGTGGGTCAATTTCTTTTCTGCTGAATCATAAGTAATCTCGTAAAGCTCCATTCCTTTGAAAAACTCACCACTTGCGTATTCACTGACATATCTACTTTCATAACGTGCAACAACGATCCCTTGGATCTGATTGTCTTTCATTTCATCATGGTAAACACTTGCTTTAGTCAATTTCGATTCATTATTCGCAGCGTCTCCGAACGTGCCCTTGTTACCAAAATAAGTCTTCATTAGATCATCAGACAAATAGTTTTTTACCTTGTCCTTGCGCTGCTCATATGTTTCAGGAGTATAGTTGTAAAGCTCTTGATACGTAGTGTTCACAATCTTCTCGAACTCTTCGTAGCCTGGTTCTTCCGACTCAATAGGATCAGCAGGCTGCAACGTTTCGTTTTCTTCCCCCTTTCTTTCCGCATTCTGTGTTACAAGCTTCGTGTATTTCCCTCGAACCTCTTTGTTTACTTGGTTTAACTCTTGATTAGATTCTGACAACTTACTGATCAGTTGCTTTTGTGAGTCAATTGTTTTTTGGAATTTGAATAATCCAAAAGCCATAGTTGCAGCAAATAGAACTGCACCAAAAATAGTAATGATTTTTCGCTTGTCTAACATTTTACTACCACCTTTTTAATCTACTGGTGCCCCCTTTTTGATTGAACGTGCCAGCGTTACATCTCCACCATTCAATAGATAGCCAAATGACGTATTCACTTGTCCGTAGCTTACGCTGTCCTTGCCGCCACCTTCTTCAATAATCTTTGTTTCCAAGCCATGCCATTTTTCTACCAGAATAGCCGTATGACCATCGTCTGATAAGCCAGCCCCCAGGTTCACGATCACTATATCCCCTGCTTCTGCTTCACTCTCGCTAATTTGTTTCAAGTATTGCTTGCTGCCTTTCGCATCACTTGCCATCGATCCCGTGTACCACTGCATACCTGGCGGAACATTGTAACCAGCCTTATTTAGCACGAGCCATACAAAGCCAGAGCAATCCGTGCCACCGCTTTTATTAGGATTGTTTAAATCGCCTAAATCTGGCGAAGGGTGAGCTTGTACATAGTAGAACCAACCTAGCCAACCTTTCGCTACATCTAAAATTTCGCCGCCGTCGCCACCTTCACCGCAGAGAAGCGATCCTAGCTCGCCATCAGCTGCCGTTGACATAGCAGAGGACGACATAGGATCAGTATCTTTTAGTTTTGCATACCATTCGTTCGCAAATGCTAAGCGGTTCCCCATTGCTGGGACACCGGCTCTCTCGAAAAGAGTTTGCCAGGCTGCTGTCGCTTCTTCTACGTTCGTCATTTTTAAAGCTGCTACTGACGCTTTTTCAGATCCATTTAGTTCATACAGTAAGAAGTCTAACTGTAGACCTAAATCTGACCACTCTTTCCCTTTTTCCTTCGCAAAATTCTTTAGATTCGTTGTACGATCCCTCGTCCATTGAGCAATTCCGTGTCCGGATAAGGGTTTGCTACGATCTTCAATTGCTGCTGGGTCCATCTGTGATTCCTGATGAAAGTTTCCGATCATTCCGACAACGCCTTGCGGTGTAGCCCCAGGAACATTAGTCATTACAAAGTCATAAATAGCTTTTGCGTTTTCTTCCTGACTTTTTGAGGTGATATTAGTACTAGTGGCTTGCGTCTCACAATCTCCTGTACCAAAACTTAAAAATGATGCTCCGGCAACCACTGTCGCAGCTAAGGCTACGATCATCATAATTGCCGCAGCTGGTGCAGCTGCTTTAGCAACGATTAGCTTCACAGTTTGCTTAGAAGCGAGCGCTCGTGCATACGCTACTGTTCTTGTAGCTGACTGTTTGACAGTCCGTGACGTCTTCTTTAAACGAGTGATTCCCCACCTTGTTTTACGATACGCAGCAGCGCCTTTTTTAGCCCCTCGTCGTAGCTGCTTCGCTTCTCTAACCCCGTTGCTATCTGACGCACCCGCAGCGTCCATCATTTCATCTGTTAGAACGTCAAACGCAACGGTTGCTGTTCGATCAAGAATGCTTCTTCTACCGCTTAAACTGCTCTTTTTCCCTGCTGACCTGCTGTCGTGATCCGTTGTTTCCTTGTCTAAGTTACTTGAAGAATCATTATCGCTTTCGGTGCGCTCTCCTACGCTATCCCTTGTTTTGTCTTTCCCTTCCTTATCTTTTTTATCCCTCTGCTGCTTCAAGCGCTCGTTTCTTTTTAACGCATCAATGGAGTTATATGTTTTCTCTCCTTTTGCCGAATCCTGATCTTGTTTCGTTCCAAGCCTTTTATCTTTTGCCCTTTTTTCGTCTTGTAACCTTCTCTGCTTACTTTTTAACGTTGTTCGGTCTGTTTCCTCACCTGTGATCAGATTGCGATTCTTGCCTTTTTTAATTCGTTTATCAGTTGAACCTTTGATCTGTTTGTTTGAATGATCTTTACTGACAATTCTTCCTTTATGTCGATCCGTTGCCTGGCTTAGCAAGTAGGAGCTTTTACTCTTTTTATCCGGCGCACGTATAATTTTATCGGCATGATTTTTCACCATATTCATCACCCCAAAATAAAAAGGAGGGAGCTAACCAGCTGCTTCCTCTTTTTGATATTTGTAGACATCATCAATTTTTGTGGACATCATTTTGTACAGCTGTGTATCTTTAGGAAAATCATCGTAGAAAGGAATTATCGCATTACCAGCGCAAAGTAAGCCTTCGCCCTCAGCTGCATTTGTAAGATATCTCTCTTGTCGAGCGGACAAATGTAACAAATCTGCTAGCCTTCTACGGTCTGTTTTTGATTGATTCAACATCATGATAAAGTCACTGTTAGAAAGCATACGTTCCACATTGGCAGATAGAAGCATGGTAGCGACATTTTGTGTAATTCCCGTTGGAATAATTCCCCATTTACGGGCACGACTCCATAGTTCGAAGAAGTAGGCTTCTGCATATTCATTCGTTACGAGCAGTTGAATCTCATCAATGTATAGATAGGTTCTTTTTCCTAAACTTCTATTTCTCGTCGCCCTATTCCAAACCTGGTCTAGCACAGTCAACATACCCATCGTTTTAAGCTGCTTGCCTAAGTCCTTGATATCGAATACAACAAAACGATTATTGATGTCTACGTTTGTCTCATGAGAAAATACCGAAAGCGATCCGTCCGTGTATAATTCCAGTTGCAAAGCAAGCTGCTTCGCTTCTGGTTCCGGCTGCTCTTTTAACAAACCACTGAATACTTTAAAAGTAGGCATTTCCCCTCCTCGCTCAAAGTATTCTTGATACATCAAGG
Organism: Candidatus Enterococcus ferrettii; assembly: GCF_017377655.1. GTDB lineage: Bacteria > Bacillota > Bacilli > Lactobacillales > Enterococcaceae > Enterococcus_A > Enterococcus_A ferrettii. The sequence continues at coordinate 21,885 of NZ_JAFREL010000032.1, read as the reverse complement.
AACAAACCCGATCAATTAACGATTTTTGTGTACCATTCAAGCCAAGTTTTCCACCTACTAACAAATCACACAATGTCAACGTAAAATCGGTTTTTAGCGATACCGGATCATCATCATCAGCATAGTTTTGATTAATATCAAACAAATTGATGTGATTTGGTGATCCTGCTGCAATACGGATAATTTCACCATTGAGTTCGTTTGCCAATATTGAGTATTCTCGCTCAGGATCAATAACAATAACTTCTGCATCCGGTTCGTTCAGCAAAATATTGACTATTTCTTTTTTTGACGCAAAGGATTTGCCACTTCCGGATTTTCCAAATATGAATCCGTTCGGGGCAGACAACATTCTACGATCCAGACTTATGATATTTTTAGTTACAGCATTGAGTCCGTAGTACTTTCCATGTTCTTGTGTCAATTCTTGAGCAGTGAAAGGAATAAAAACCGCTGTACTCGCTGTAGTTAGTGTTCGCTGAATTGGTACAAAATTTTCTCCCCAAGGCAAAATAGAATTTAAACCTTCTTCTTGCATGTAGTCCAGTTTGCCAAATTCACAGTTGTTTTTTCGTCCCGTTTGCATCACTTGCTCAATAAGATCATCAAGTACTTGCTCGTTTTCGTTAGCCAACATAACCAAGAACGTGAAATTGAACAATTTTTCGTTATCTTCCTGCATCTGATCCAACAAATCCTCCGCTTCGTGTAAGCTGCGTTTAAGCTCCGGTGGAATCATTTCAGGATCATAACCCGATTTTAGTGCCTTCTTTTGTTCATCTACTTTTTGCGATTCCATATAGGTTAATTTTCTCTTGACTAATTCAAGAGCATCTAAATGATTGATTGGCTCAATGTGTACCGCAATTTCAAGACTAGAAGGGATATCAGTAATATCCGCTATCAGCTTATCAGACAATTCTGGTGGATAATTTCGCAAATAAAGAACTTGCGCATATTGATCCCCCATCATAAACCTATGCTTTTTATATTTCATATTAAAGCTGTTTGGGGCAATCGCTGAATGGGTTGTCAATTTGCTAAATAATAAATCTTCATAATCAAAATGTAATTTGGTATCTGGTCTCAGAATTTGGTTGGCTAATTCAAGACGATCAAGTCCAGTTAATTCTTTTGTTTCGCATCCCATACCTTCAAATTGACTGATCAATTCATCCTGTAACCGATTCAATGAAGCTTTAACTTGATCAAATTGATTTCCTGATTGAGTAACTGTAAAATATTTTTTCTTCTCTAAGCTGCTATTTCCAGCTGCAAGTTTATTTAGAAGAATCGTATTCATTTCTTCTCTATATTCATCATTTCCATCATTTTGAAGTTCGTACTTCATTTCTTGCTCAAATTCTTTGCGGTCTTTATTCTTATTGATGATATTAAGCTGTAGCTTAGTCTCACCATCGCAACTATTTAATAATTCACAATAAGAACTAAAGGTATTTTCCTGTTCTTCTTGTCCAGCTGTTGCATAATTTATATCTGTGAAATTAAACGTCTTGGAGTACACGCCTTCTCTAATTTCGCATAGTCCGTCTTCTAACATACGTCGATAGGCAAGTGTATGTTGACTCGTTTTGGGTGGGGCATTTCTTCGCTGCCGTATCCCTCGTTTTTTCTTTTGCTTACTAAGAACCTTTAGAACCTTCTTAGTATTTTTATCTTTTTTCAGTTTCTTTGATCCGTTCGAATCGTTTTTTGGTGTGAACATTCATACTTACCCTCTCATTCGTTTGAAAGCGTCGAATCGCTTCTTTTTTGTAATAGCGCAAAACGATTTTTGCATACTGTTCCAAATACATTCCTTTTACTTTTATGAAACCAAAAGCCATCGGCGGCATAGCAGTCAGAATAACCACATTACCTAGCGTATTAACTTCAATGCCTTTTTTGAAGTGACCAAAATATACCAAAACACCAGTTACGGAAAGAGAAACGGCGGTAGCTGCTAGTTGCCGCCACCCCATACCAGCGATAATACGCTCACGGTATTCTTTGATTTCTTTTGGTACTTTCACTTTTATTGCCATCTACTCTCCACCTCCTACATCGCATTGGTAATTGACTTCGCCCAGCGTCCGGTTGCCATTACTGCAAACACTAAAATGACACTATTTGCCAGTATGCCAATCAATGAGTTTAAAAATACCTCAGTGCCTGAACCGCCATTTGCAATATCTTTAAACACCGTAGCCAACAGGAACGGATACATTTGCATCGTTATGAATATGAGGGTTCCCTGCAAGGCACTCGCAGAAAACAGCTTTAAAAAGTTTTTCCCAATGTTCGAGAATTCATCACTCGGAAATGTTGCTATCGGAATAGGCGATACAGATAGATACGCATACATTTCAACAAACCTCATGCTGACAATTGCCTGCACAATGATGACCGATCCAATCGTGACTAGTAGCGCCATCACAAGCAAGATAAAAATTCCCATTTTTGTGGTTGTTCCTTCCTTTGCTAACGGCTTTAAAATTTCCTTCACATCAAGCGCCTTTTCAACCTGGGAACTGTTAAAATTAAGTGCTTCAATTTCTTTCGTCATATAGGTTGTGACTCCAACAATAGCCCCCATAATTACATTAATTTTGTCCATTGCAATCTTGCAAAAAGCTACTTTTATCATAGACTTCATCACCATTTCAAAACCTAAATGCGGCGATCCACCAGAAGAACTTTCAACTTTCAGTGCTATCCGTTGTAACTCATACACGATAAAAAGCGCTAAAATATTGTAACCGATGGGCTTCATGACACTATCTAATATTAAGTTTGCGTACTTATATAAAGCTGGACTAAAACCGCTTAAAGAAGCTGTTAAATGGCTATTATTGGTGCTGAAACTAATCACTTTTATAATCCAAGTGAGTAAAAATTCTAGTGCTGCATCCATTTATTTCCCTCCTGATTGGTTTTTGTATCTACAAACCAGAGATTGAAGAAAACAGTGCTGCTGCTCCCAAAATTAAGCCCCCGCCTGCAATCTGCCAAATACCTGACTGCATCTGAGGTCCGTTATGATCTTTCATACCTCCGCCAGCTACAACCGCTCCCCACAAAAGCCACAAACCGCCCCCAATCTTCGCAAACTGTGTAATTAATGCTATAATCTGATTAAATAAACCCATTCTTCTATTCCTCACTTTCGATTTCTGTAATCTCAATTGTTTCAAGTTCTTCATCAAGCAGCTGGTCGAATTCTTCGTATATTTCTAATGTTTCAACCGCTGTATTCGCTAAAAATTCATCTAGTTCTTTTTCCTGTTCGTCTGGTGAACGTAGTTGATCCTGTTCGGGGGATAAATGAGACGGATCTTCTGCCTTCGAATTTTGGTGTATACGCTCAAAAACAAATTTCCCTTTAGTATTTTCAAGTTCCTTGTATCGTCTATGTTTCGTTACATCTAATTTGTCTGAGAAAAAAGGGTTTGTCCCACGCAACATAAAAATACACTTTGAGTTGTCCAATCTTCCTACTTCATCAGGAGAAAGCAAGTCTCTACCAGTTTTTGAATGCTGCTTTGTCCACGATCCTGACTGCCCTCTTGTTTCGTTTGTATTGAGTAAGTCAATTGTTTCTTTACCTAAACGTTTAGAAATATATTCATTTGTCTTTTCCTCGTTTCCTCCTAAAAACAAAAAGGAATCGCAGTTTCCCACGATTGCTCCCCAAGTATCTTTATAAAGTTTTTTACTAATTTGAGTTAAGTCTTGCAGAATAGGTTCAATAGATATTCCCCGACTTCGAACAACTGATATCTCGGTATGAACATTAGGAATTTGACCAATATTTGCGAACTCGTCCATAATTGCCCGAACAGGCACAGGCAACATACCACCGTAGAAGTTGTCAGCTTTATTCTTCAAAATTTTAAACATCTGCTGATAAACCATGCTCACAATAAAATTGAATGGTGAGTCTGAATCCGGCAATACTAGATAAAGAATCGTTTTGGTATCTCCGAGTTTGTCTAATTCTAATGTATCAATCTTGGTTATCCGTTCTACACTTGGTACGTCAAATGGCATCATTCTTACACCTAAGCTGATCAAAATACTTTTAGCTGTTTTCCCTGCTGCTTGTTTGAAGTTTTCGTATTGTCGAACTGCAAAACAATCGCCGTGTCGTTCTTCTACATCTTTAAAGAGCAAATCAAGTCCTGACACATAGTCCTCATCATCATCTTTTACTTTGTTTCGTCTTCTCAATTCGTTAACCATCGTCATGTTTTGTTCTTCGGGACTTCCGTCCAGTAAAAGTAAATGAAAAATAGCACAAAGAAATAATCTTTGTGCGTCTTCCCAAAATTTGTCCCCACCTTTTTGATTAGGATCAGAGGTATTCGCCATTAAATTGGCTACCGTCTCAAGAATGTCATCTTCATCTTCAATATAATGAAAACAATTATACCCGTCGGTATTTATCCGATTGACTAAATCGTAGACCTTGATTTTATAACCGGCTTCTTTAAATAATTGGCCAGTGTCTCTTAAAATTGCCCCCTTAGAGTCTGTCACTACATAGCTGCTGTGCATCTGTAACAGATTAGGTATTACATAATTTCGTGTTTTACCTGATCCTGATCCACCAATCACTACCACATTATTATTACGTTCGTACTTTCTCTTTCTACCTTTCAGCTGCGTTTTTATCGTCTTGCTTTCAGTCGCGGTAAAAAGTATATTTCCATCTGCTTCTTTGTCAACGTATGGTTTAATCTCTGATTTATCCGCCCACTTAGCGCTGCCGTATTCTTCCCCGTGCCGGTAGTTTTTGTAATTCGTCAGCTGGTACATAAAGATCATGAATACCAGCAGCGCACAGGCACCGCCGAAGTAAAGAGATTGCTGCGTGAAATCGAAGTAGAAAGGTGTCGCTTTTAGACTTGGAAGCAGCTGGTTCATGGTTTCAGAAATAGCAGCAACAAAAGTATCACCATTTGTCGCTTTCAGCACTCCATAGATCAGCGCTGAACGTGCAGCAATATAGAATGTTACTAATGTGACCAAGAGCGCTACAGCAAACGAAGAGAGCTTTATTTTCATCGTTCTTTGCCTTTCGTTTTCGTTTTGTTTTTTGATAATTCTTTTTTGCGATCCTTATTGATTTTGTCCGCTTCTTCCTGAAACTTATCCAGCTTCTTTGTAAGTGACTCTTTTTTCTTTTCCACCTGTTGATCTTTCGGCTGCTGCGTCTCTCGTGTCCGATCAGCATCTGTTTTTTCCTTGGTAGGTGGCGTTTTTTCCTTTTCTTGATCCTGATTTTCTACTTGTTTTTGTTCCTGATTTTTATTCTTTTCTTGATCCTGATTCTTTTCTTGGTTCTGTTCCTGTGCAGCGTCTTTCGTTGGCTGCTCCTGCTCGATGGTTTTATCAGCGTTGAACTTGATCAAGACGTTTTCTAACGCAAGATTGATGATATCTCTATCCTGTGCTTTAAAGAAAACATGAGTTTTATCGGTTTCCTGATTGTGTTCGATAGCAAAATCTACCTTATACCGCTTCAATTCTGCTTTGATTGCCGCTAAATCCTCCTGATTGACATCGACGTGCTCCAGGGTTGCGTTTTGTTTCCTTAGATTTGTAAATCGTTGTTGTCCGGTGTTTTGTATTACTTTGATTCCTTTTAAGGTTGTATGAGTCGATTGTTTCGTTACAGCCATCATTGCTTTAGTGAGTAAGCGAAACATATCTTTTTCTGACCGCATGATCACTTCTACAACCTTTTCATCATTTACTGCCATATTGATCCTCCTATTATTTTTTGTTTAGACGAAGATTAGCGGTAACGTAAATCGGACGTATGAATTTTCACCCCCTTTTCTACTTCAAAGAAAAAGCCATTTTTTTGAAATACTTTATCTTTATGCCAGGTACCTCGGTTCCCATGGGCTTTAACCGGAATGCGTGTTTTATGATTGTTCATTGTTAATAAAACAATGTCTTTTACATGAAAAATTGAATCTTCTGTAACTGATTTATTTTCGGTTAGTTCAACAAATTTGTTTACGTTGATACCAATTTTTAACAGGTAGCCCTTGTTATCAAACAGCAAATTTACTGACTTCTTTTCTAATACTAAAAAAAGCGTTGTAGCTTGCTCTACCTCCATTTTTTGAATCATCTTTTCACCTCCTAACAAAAAAAACACCCCATCAGCGCTTACTGATCGAGTGTCTTTCACATACGTATAATGATGCTTTTTATCGTTGTTTGATTCAATGTTAGTTACCGAATAGAACCTTGTGTGGGTCTAACAATTTACTTTGTGACAAACTAGTATCCTGGCACATTTCAAGGTGTAGGTGGCTGCCGGTACTATTACCGGTACTTCCAACATAACCAATTAATTGTCCTTGTTCTACTTGATCACCAGGTTTGACCAGGTATTCCGATTGGTGTGCATATAAGGTCGTCATACCGCCGTTGTGTTCAATCACAACATAATTTCCCCAGCTGTAATGATACTCTGCTTTTAAAACCGTACCGGATTTACTCGCATAAATAGGTTCGCCCTGGGCTGCTGCCATGTCTAAGCCCCTGTGGAATTCCCCACCTCTCAAACCAAAAGGACTACTAATAGCATAACTTTTTACGGGCACCGCAAAACCTGTAGCGCTGATCTCAACGCCTTCTACTGCCTTGTCGTACTCGGTTAGCTCATACGTTTCTATCAGCCCGTTTAGCTTTTGATTATATTGCGTATCTGTCGCATACCGCCCTGTTAAATAGTCGGTTGCTTCCTGATAAGTTTTTGCATTTTCCTTCCAAACACCCTGGTAAAAATGACTGTTTCCTGTCAATCCTTCTTTTAGCAAAGTAGCATAGTCATTAAAGCAATCCTCGTAGTTCTCATATACTCGGAATCCTGCTTGGGTAGCATATAGATTCCCGTTGCCTAAATCCTCCTGTGTCGCAAATGAGACGCTTTTTCCGTTGTGTGTGCCTTTAATTCCAAACAGATTATAGTTTGGTGCCTGGGCTAATTCACTTGATCCCGAAGCAGACTCTAAAATCGCTTGTGCGATCATGACTGACGCATACAAATCTTTTTCCTGTCCTATTTTTCGTGCAGGTTCGCCAATTTTGCGAATAAAACTTTCCACCGATTCGTTTTTTTCAAAGTGAATCGAACCGTCTGCAATCACATGACTATCTGGTACCAAGCGTTCGATTGGAGCGGCGGCTGCTGCTGCTACCTCTGTTTTTGGCGCTGGTGTTTCTACCTGTGGTTCATTCGTTGGTTCTGTTGTCTGAGGGGCTGGATCATCTGCTTTAGGCTCTTCTGAACTAGCGATTGTTTGGCTGCTGCTGGTCGTTATCGTCTCACTGCTGCTTGTTGTACTTGTGCTAGTAGAGTATTCCTTAGTGGAGCTGCTAGAGCTGGTACTTGATTCACTGCTAGACATACTGCTTTCAGTGGTGCTGCTTGTTTCGCTAGTTCCCGTCGTCTTAGTGGCTTCGTTCTCTTCTGCGTGCTTTTCTACCTGTTCAATTGATTCTTTTTGTGGCTGTTCCTCTGCTAGAACATTTATAGGCAAGCTAGAGAACGCTTGGAAAGACAGCAACAAAGCGGTGATAAGCTTAGATATTTTTTTCAACTGCATTCGTCCTTTCTTGTTTTAACTAGCATGAGTGAAATCACTTATGCCTTTTATTCTTTATTGAATATTTTTTGATCACCTCGACGACTATTGTTAGAGTAATTGGTAAAATAATTATGGGCAAAAGTAGAATCAGCCAATTCTTGTGATTTAAAACTATCGGTAGCAACGTTAATCCTATTGCAAGTACTGCAAGTATTATCACTGGAATTAACCATTTTAAAAAACTATTATCCGCCAATGAATCATAAAAACTCATTGCTCCAAACAATATGATCTCAAAGATACCTAAACTGGCAACAAACAAGTAAATTATTTTCGGTTCCAGATAACCCATTAAATCCATTATTACCATTCCTTTAAGAAGATGTTTTCTTGTTAATTAATGTCACGATACTTCCTTCAACTGGCAGCTGCTGATCAATAATCTTAATTAGATTATGATCCCCCCGATAGAGATTTATTTAGCTGTAGCTAAACAAAAGATATTCACTTTCTGCTCCTATCACAATCGCTTCTAAATATTTCTTAATTTTTTGGTCAAACTCATTGTCACAACTTAAATTACTTGCTAATAGAGAAATATTTTCTTTTGACTGGAAACCGTCGTATAAATCTAAGCCTAAAGCCACCACATCTTTAGAGAATAATGCTTTATTTTTTTCCAAGTCTCTATTCAAGCTAATAAGACTAAAAAAATATTCTATCTCTTCAAAATGAGATGACGGAATCTCTATACTCGCAATATAATCTGTATGAACTTGTTCGCTATCATAGGCTGCTATAACCATACTCATATATTTTTTCCTTTCTAATTAGTGTTCTATACTTTAGTGTCCTTAAAGGCTCCTACAAAACTTCGCAAACAGACAATTTGATAGAATGAATTAGTCTATGCTCGTTTTTAACTCTTCATCGGCTGGTTGAATTAGAACTTTATCCCTGCCAGATTGCATATCATCAATCTTTCCAGCAGCAAGTATTGCCATTATTACAAAACCAAACCATGTCCCACACGCAAATGCCAAAAGAATTCCCATGATTAGCTTCCTCCGTTTTTCGTTGTTTTTATATTAATTGCGGTCAAATAAAGCATAACTAACGCATAAGTAATCACTCCAACTAAAAATACATCATCGTTAGAGATAACCTGGAACATACGAATACAACCACGTTGCAGCCAGCTATATCTTGTTCGATTAAGCGGCTGCTTAGACGACTGATTCAAATCCGCTGTTGTTTTGGTACTTGTTTCTTGTTCTTCTGAACCATTCTCTGCCGCTCGTTCTGTTGCATCTGGTGTTACCTGATGGATTATCCCTAAACCTTCTTGTACTGATTTGTCAGCATATTTAGCAGCATACATCCCGATAAATTCTCCTTGTACGGCTGCTCGCTTAGTCGTATTTAATCCGCCCTCGCAGCGTATAAGAGTGATCACTGGTTTGGGTGAATCTGTCGGCTCGTCAAGTAAATCTCCCCTTGTCTGATCGACCACTTGATTAAGGATCACCTTGTATTCGTAAATACGTGAAAAATCGGTCGCATAGATAGTAGAATCCATTGCTGCATTGGATAATCTTCCCAACGCTCCGCCACCCTGGACTAAGTTGTGTGCAAACACGGCATAATTTCCTGCGCCTAACTTTTGATTCTCTCGATAGGTACCTACGCCTACCATTAAGTTTTGATTCGATAAACCTGCTAAAATCTTCGTTTTAAGCTCAGCACTAGGGATATAAATCGCTCCTACGCCATACTGATCAACAATCGTTTCATAATGCAGCTGTGCTTCTGCGTAATCACCTGGTGTCACGGGTGTAATAGCGTTAGGATCAAACGTTGCTTGCTTATTTTTTTTGTTGCGCTGTTCGTCTGTCTCTGCTGGCTCTAATATTCGGTGTGTCTGTTGTTGAGTGTCGCTTGGATCATTAAGCAACAGACGATACCCACAAAAACCAGCTCCTGCCGTCAGCATTCCTAAAAGCAGCCATACCGCAGGCAATACCTTAACAATTTTTTTCACGACGACCTCCTTTGAAAACAACTAGACACATAAGAATTAAGCGCCCTTTTTAAAGGACGCTTAAATCAAAAAAGCTTATTGGCTTTCTTCCTTATTTTTATTTTTTGCGATAAAAACAAAAATAGCGCCTGTCACTAAGACAAGAGCTAAGAAGATCCAAGTTGCTGAGTTGCCTAGTGTTCCTCCTGTTTGCGGCAATGTTTTTACTGTCTTTGGTACTACTGGTGTTGCTGGTCTAATGATTCGGACCGTTTGACCAATGTCATTAATGTTTTTATGCTCAGTAATCACTTCACCGTCACGTTTAGTTGTTTCAAAAGCAACTAAATCAACCAAATCACCGTATTTTTCAAATAAATCATTTCCGTTAATTTCTACTTTAACGGTAACTTTGCCACTTTCATTTTCTGGTGTAAATTTGATTGTTCCGGTAACCTCTTTTTCTTTCAGTTTCAGAGCTTCACCGGTATTTTTAACCATCCATACAAGGTCTTGTTCGTATTCAACACCTGGGGTCAAATCAAAATATTCTACTTCATCTTCTAGGACAAGTTTACCATCTTCGGTAATTTCTTTTTTACCATTCACAAGAGCTTTTGTGTTCAGCTTGGGATTCCGAATGTGACCCGTTTGGTCTTTGTTGTTAGGGTCTTTATGATCAGTAACTGGTGTATCATTCGTTGATAATACTTCATATGCGACAACTGCTTTCCCAGCCATTTCAGATAGATTAATTTCAAAAGGAACCTTCACAGATCCGTTAACTAAAGTAACTGGCTTGACGTCAGAAAAGTCAGTTTGAACCTCTTGCGGTTCTTGCCCTTCCTTATCTGTATCTTTTCCAGTGTCTTTGTCCGGTGTCTTATCTGCTTCTTTGTTGTCTTTCTGGTCAGTTTCTTTTGGTACTTCTTTGTCGGTGTCTTTCTCGCCTTCCTTGTCAGTGTCCTTATCCGCATCTTCTTTTGCTTTTTTGTTGTAGTATTCTTGTGCATCCATTGTTGATGTGATTTCTCCATCTACTCCAGCAACAATAACGATTTGACCTTTTACTTCTTTACCTAATGGATCAACAAATTTTTCACCACTTGGAACCATCATCGTTAAGTCAAAGGTGTATGTCTCCCCTGAAATTAGGTTTTCATACTCTACTAAATCATACCCTTTCACTTTAGAAAGTGGATCGGTCAATTTTACTTCGTTTTCTTTGTGATCGTAGAAGAAGAGTTTCGTTTTGACTTTCGGCTCTACAATTTGAATCGCTTCATTTTCGTCGTTTACATCATCTGCTCGTGCGACTTCTTCCCATTCGTTGGTAGAAGGATTGAAGTAGTCAAGAATTTGTGTATACACGCCTTTTTTACCATTTAAGTTAGTTGCATCAAATTCATTATTGATCGTATGAACAAACGTTGAATGTCCTTCTGGGATCTCAAATTCTTCAACCGTCTTCATATCCTGTTCAGATAGGGCTTTTCCTGTGCCAAATTCAACAAAATTAGACGTTAATCGTAGTTTAGCGCCTACTGGTGCACTTTTAGCTTCAATTTTTACTTCGTCTTTTAAGTCTTGACCTTTGGCTGGGTTCACAAATTTAGCGCCATCTTTGTTGGTTGCCTGAGAAGAAATAAGGAAGTCTAAACAAGGGTTTTTCACTTCGATTGCATTATCCCCTGATTTGACAGTGATCGATCCTTTAGCTGTTGCTGGATCAATGTAGTGTCCTTTGAGTGTCTTAATTTCTTCGTACTCAACAACTGATCCCGATTTGAATTCATTTTTAAAGGCAATGTTTCCTTTGCCGTCCGTTGTCTTTTCAAATTCCTGATCACCGACTTTAAATTTGAAGACCACACCTTCCATGTCTTCGCCTTTGTCATTGACCTTATGCAACACTAGATCAGCATAGCGTGGGTTTTTCACATTGATAGTGTTTTCACCTGATTTAACCGTAATCGAGCCTTTAGCGGTTGCTGGATCGATATAATGACCAGCAATCGTAGCTGTTTCTTCCCAATCTACTTTAGTACCAGCTTTTAAGGTGTTCACGACTTTGATTTGACCGTCTTTGTTGGTTTTTACGGTTTCTGTCTTTCCATCATACATCAACTTGAAGGTTACGCCTTCCATGTTGACGCCTGCATCATTTTTCTTGATCAGAGTCAGGTTTGCATAGCGTGGATTGGTTACTTTAATCGTTGTTGTTCCTTCTTTGATTGTAAATGATCCTTTTGAAGTTGACGAGTCTAAATAATGACCAGGTAGAGCTTTCGTTTCTTCATAAGTTCCCGTTGTACCAACATTATAATTTGGCGTTTCTAATTCCCCATTGGCATTAGTTTTAACAACGCTTGTTTTACCATCTATTGTAAGCTTGAACTCAGCTCCTTCAAGATTTTTATTAGTATCATCAACCTTTTTGATCTTGATTTTTCCTTCTTTTTGCACATTAACATTTACGTCAGTATAATTAGGATCTTTAATGCCTGCTTTTAATACCTCTTGCGAGTACGGATGGCGATAAATTAATGAAGCTCCTTCATAAGACGGAGAAATATTATATTTTAGTCTAACAGTTCCATCATTGACATCCCCTGTAGCTTTAATTACAAGAGTATTTCCATCAATGGAAACGTCCATATTAGTATTGTTAGCAGCAACTTTATAAGCCCATAAAGAACTATTTGTATCATCAACTCGAAGCGTTTCCCCTTTTTTCATTGTATAACTTTTACTATCAAAACTTGGTTTAACTAAATAAGAGTTAATCTTACGATTTGTTTCTTGTATCCAAGCATTAAACCCAGCCTGGCTGACTCTACCTGACGGATCTTGAATATTTCCTGATTCTACTCCAGCACCCATATTCTGAATATGACGCTCAGTATAGAAAGCATTCTCTACTGAGGGTTGGGTTTCATATCCCCAATATGCAATTAGACTAGCAATCACTAAGTTTTGTTGATTTCGTTCTTCCGGTGTAAAACCATCGTTCGGTCCAAAGTTTAAAGGGTTGCCAGGAGCTACGCACCATAACATCCCTCCGTTTGCATCACGCTTAGCATAATACCCTTGATCATGAATTCCATTAGAATAATCCCATGATGCTGTTGGAATGGAATAATTTTGATCTACATAAACTGTTGTTCCAGCAAAAGAAACAATAGATAGAGCTTGTCTAGCTAGTTGGTTTTCTGACCGTAAGCCTTGAACTTTTTCTAAAAACTCAGTCCAGTTATCACGTACACTTTCAGCCGTTGATGACAAAAATCTACCATCAGTAGTCATATAGTAGCCGTACTCTTTTAAAACACTAGCCAGTTGTTCGTTCACATCATTCTGTGCTTCTACTTTTTCAGGTTCTTCTAAATTTGGACTATCATTAGAATTTTGACTTTCACCCGTTTCTTGATTATCCTCTTTACTAGATTCTTTCTTAGGTAATTCTTTCGATCTCTCTGCGCTTTGTGTTTCCGGAGCTTGCTCAGAATTTTGAGTTTCCTGTTGGCTATCTGAACTGTGGGAAACTTCCGTCTTTTCCATTGTTGAAACTGCTTGAACAGGCGCTGCAATTTGCCCACTCAAAGTAAAAAGCAACATCAACGACACCATAATCTTCTTCAGTTTATTCATGCTTTCTCTCCTTTTGAATTTATTAAAAAAGGACAAGCTAATAGCTTGCCCATTCTCTTAATTAATCTATCTTTTGTTATGGTGAACGTATACAAATGCTGTACATACAAACCCCTCCCTTGCAATAAAAAAAGAGCAGATCAATTGATCTGCTCTTAATATTTGAGACACAATATTAATCATTATATAGTGAAACTGAGTACTTCTTACTTCCATCGGAATAGTTGATATGAATAACTACATATCTATTATACTTGCTACCAATAGGTGCACAATTGTCATCACCAAATTGATCAGCTTCTTCAATAGTATTAAAGATTTTGCCAGTGTTTCCTACCCAACCACTAACAATCGTTGGTTCTTTTGGTTTTGTCGGCTCGGTTGGTTTCGTAGGATTAGTTGGTTGATCTCCACCACTGTACATGGTCACTCCCTCATACCTCCAGCCCGCTTTGACTAAAGCATCTTTTTCGTTTGCATCAATCGTGAAATGGTGGGTTCCCGTCTTGGCATTTGGATTATACAATCGATGTACTGGAATGCTACCGCCAGATTGCCACGCAACGCCTTCATAACGCCATCCAGCAGCTTTTAACATATCTACTTCTGCTTGATTCGGGGTATAATGGTGATCCCCTCCGTTATTGGGGTTAAACATTCTGTAAATCGGTGTTCCTTTTGATGGAACTTCCCAAGCGTTCCCTTCGTTCTTCCAGCCAGCTGACACAACAGAGGGAATCTCATTCCCATTCGTGGTGTATAAATGCTCTCCAGTATTCGGGTTGTAGGCCCGGTAAAGAGTTGCTGCATCTGCTCCCTCTGCGCTTACTAACGCTGCACCACTTACAACTGCTGTCGCTGCCAAACCAAAAATTATTTTACCTAATCTCAATTTTTTCATTTCATTTTCTCCTTTTCTATTTAATACCGATCGCTCTTCCGTCCCACTCTTTTACAAAGTCTGTAATGGATACCCAAGCTGTCGCACCACGATCATATGCCATATTCTTTCCGCCTGTTCCAGCTCCAGAACCTGAGCTGTAGTACAAAGGATCAAGCACTAAAAATTTATTATCTTTATACCCAGCAATTACCTTACAATGGTTGCGCACAGTGTCTCCCTGCTTTTGATAAGAGGAATAACCATAGTAAAGCACTGGATTGCCACCTATAATTCGATCTACAATTGATTGAGTTGTTGATCCAGTAATATTAGATACATTGCCATACCATCGTTTAGCATAATTTGTTAATGATCCTGGCGTGATTACCCAGCCGAAACCTGCACCAGTATATACGTTTCCTTTTTGCCCGCCTTTATCACCTGGATACATTGGTAGATTATCCTGAACATATTTCAAATCAACATTGGCTCCTTTGTATCGTAGCAACATAGTCATTGCAGCACCTGCACAGCCCCAAGGACTGAACACTGGAGCATATTGACTGACATATGGAACGGATAAAATTCGTTCCACTGGAGCAATCGGTTGTGCCCCTCCTAGTGTATGCCAAGAAATACCTTCATAGCGCCAGCCAGCACGAGTTAAAGAATCTCGTTCATTAGCATCCATTGTGTAATGATGTGCGCCTGCACCTCTTGTATTAGGATTATACACTCGATACATTGGTAATCCCGACCAAGGTGTATGCCAGGCAATCCCCTCATAACGCCAGCCAACTGATTTGAGTTGATCTCGTTCAGCTCCATTTAATGTAAAGAAATGCTCACCAGAATTCGGATTATACACTCGGAACAATTCTCTACCAGATCCAAGGACACGCATACTAATACCTTCATAACGCCAGCCAAGTCTTACCAAAAAGTCTTTTTCGTTCCCATTCATCGTATGTAGATGTTCGCCAGAGTTCGGGTTGTACACTCGATAAATTGGAATTGTCGCTTCGGCTTTCGGAGTTGCCTTAGGTACCACTGATGCTTGAGCTGCCGCTTTTACTGCTGGAGTTGCTGCCGGCTTCGTGTTGCTTGTAGATGGGTTTACAGTCGTTTTATCAGAAATTTCTTTACTTTCTGATGGCTTATTCGCTGTATCACTTTTATCTTTCTCAACAGGAACTTCATTTTCTTCTACAGTAGTATCTGGAGCTTTTTCAGTCGATTCATCAACAGTAGTAGGATCGACCGTTTCTTCCTTCTTGTCCTCTGTCTGAGGAATCTCTTGTTCATTTTTTGGTACTTCCTCTGTAGTTTCCTCCGGAGCAGGTGTTTCTACAGTTGGTTGTTCTGTTACTGGTGTTTCTGGCAGAACTGTTTCCTTGGAGTCCTCTGTAACTATTTCGCCAGCACCTTCGTGCGAGCCTATAATTTCTGTTGCACCAGCGGGCGGTGTTTCTACAATTGGCTCTTCTACTGTTGCTTCTGCCGCATGAACTGTTTGTTCCTGAACCGCTAAACCGCCAACGCCTAGAAGCCCGAAAAATACAATAGGCGCTACTAACCAAGTCTTCCCTTTTTTGTACATTTTGTACCGTTTCTTTTCCATAAATTATCTCCTCCAAATTGAGAACATTACATAAAGTATATACTATTTCAATTAGCGATTCATACTGATTATGATTGAATAACGGTCGATTCTGACAATTTCATACTATTTGAACGCTTGCCGAATCGTATACTCGTTGTTGATTAATTCCTGAACAATTTTGCAAGGATAGACTTTTTTAGTTGTCTTCTTTTGACGCTCCTCAACCAACCAGTCTAATTTTTTTAGACAATCTTCTGACAATGCCAATTTGATTCTTGGTTTATTCGTAGGCAAATGGTGTGCCCCCTTTTAATAGTAGGTGTCCCCTCGTTACTCTAACTTTTCATCGGTGTGCATTCAGCACGTAGCCTTTACCCCACAACGATTGAATAGAATAACCAACCTTACATTCATCTGCTTTCTGTCGCAGACGTTTGCTCAGAGAAGAAAGTTGTGACAAACAAGAGTTTGTCGGCTCACACTCCCACAATACCCGACAACTTTCTTCTCGTGAAACAGGTACTCCTTTATTGGCTAAGAGCAACTGAAACAAGATACTTTCATTTTTACTTAAATGTTTCATGAATCGATCTTGAACTAATTCTGTTTGTTCTGCTGATTCATCTGCTTGACCAGCTTTTGCCTCTTTTTCGGCTAAATACAATTTTTCTCTTAGCTGATCCTTCGATAGTCCAATAGGCACTTGTTCCAGCTGTATCCCACCAATCAATTCTCCAAGCTTTTCTACTTCTAAATTGGTGATTGTGACTCCTGGTATCACTGTATCAAAGATGTATTCAATAGCCTTGATTTCCTGCCCGTTCATCAATTTGTAAAACAGGCTACTTGAACAAAAAACCTCGTGATCCAACTCTTGCAATTGCTGCTGTATTTCCTTTTCAGCAAGTACATTTTTTGTTAACACTAAAATCTTCACAGATCCATTCCTCCTTCTATACTTACAATTCATGCAGCAAAGAATATACTCCACTCACTGCTTAATCACTTCTCTTTTTTCGCTTACTAAAAAAGTAATCACCTTACCCGACTGGTTTATAGCGTCCGTAACCAGAAACTCTAGATAACAGCGGTAAATGTTAAACTAATAGTCTTAACAAGTGTTATCATGTATTGCAGCTCACGACATAGCACCCCTGCTTATGCGCTTCCCCATTACGAAAAGCCAGCTTGGTCTTTCTCCAAGTGTGCGTCAAAACCTAGGTTCCTTAGTAGCTGCTCTGATGACCTAGGTGCTATTGATTGCTTCTTCAAACAATGCCCTTGATTGTTTACTGACTACTTTTAGTGCAGCCATTCATTTCATCAACTTTCACAATTAGTGTTCGCTTAGTGTGACCAATCTTTTCTGATACCACCTACCAAAAGCTGCCCAGGTTCTCGACTCATTCGCCAAGACTTTGACAACTTATAGCCTTACTAGCTGCTGCCGCTGACTCTTCAAGTTACTTGCTTGATCCACAACATTTTCAAGCAAGCGAAAAAAGAGAAGTATTTATTTACTTATTGTTCCATCACTAAAAATTTACTCATACCTTTTGCTGTAACCAGTAGTGGTCGATTAGGTGCAATTCTTCGAGCAATAAGCACCCCATCCGCATCGTTAACATGTTTAATCCTTGGATAGATTTCTTTTATTGAGACTGTTTCAGTTACCAATACCTGCTTTTTTTTAGCAACATAATGTTCTTGCAGCCGCTCTGCCTGCAACCCTTTGATTCGATAGTGTGCAGTAAACCAGCGTTTCTGATTTCGATCACTTAAATCAATTGATTGTTTTAGTTTGTCAAAAACAGTAACTCGGCAGCCATAATAGCCAATATCTTCAATACTAATTTTCCGAGTGATCATTCTTTACTCTCCCTTCAAATCCTTTTTAGTGATAAAGCTTTATGAGAAACACTTGTTATTAAGCGGTCATATATTGACCCGATCACGCTTTTGAAGTACCATTTTGCCTATAGTAGCGTTACTGATTGACAAGCTAATCAGTTTCACTACGTAGCTTCAACCTAGGTGAAATTAGTTTCCAAAAAAAACGAAAAGAGGGGGAACGTAGCTACATACTACGTCCCCCCTCTTTTCGAACAACTACGATTACAATCGCCACGCTTTTCTGCATTACATCCTACATTTACGAGAAATTTAGCCATAAAAGGCACACTGAAAAAAGGTTCTTCTCACTATTTCACCTAAACTTTGGTATAATGACAATTGGCGTGGAGCAATCCATAGCCGCCGAAGGGTTAACGCAATACTGATACTATTGCGAACAGCATTTGTTTCATGGAGCTACCAACTCCATATTTGCTGTGCCTTTCGGTTTTTTATGTTTCACTTGCCCAATTTCCGCAAATGAAGCGGAAACTAATTCGCATCAAGCATACCGCCGAATCAAATAATCGTCAAGCATGTTTTCTACGAATATAAATGACATTACTTTTCTTTTATTAAAATCAAACTGACATTTATATATATCTTTCTGTTTTTTTAAAAATTTTATCCTCCTTGTTATATCTAAATTAACCGCGGTTTATATACTCATATTATCATCAATCCTTAATGTTATCAAACAATTGCAAACGATAGTTTGTTATTTATATTCCTGTAAAATAAAGTGAAACTGTAAAGAATAACACTTTTAAAAAAAGAATGAATATTTGTTTGTTATTGATAAAAAAGATCGATTCTGATTGAAAAAGGGTCGATTTTGATATGGTGCTTCTATTTTTTCTCAATTTACTTGAATCTACCATTTCTCAATAACCCTTATAAAATTATAAGCATGTTTTCTACACCGCTCAAACATATGTTAAAAAAATCGTCTATGTTTTTTCAGCAAATGCAATCCTGGCGAATGTATTATTCAATAGATTATAGTTGCTGCGGCGGCTCTTCAAGATAATTATGCAGAGTCACCTCCGGCAATTCTCTTCTCCCGTCAGCATTTCTTTTCTGCGTGATCACTTCTCTAAAGCACCTGGTAGACCAGCTGAACATCAATCCCTCTAAACTATTGACACTGCCTGTTTTTTGCTCCATAAAAACATTTCTCACTGTGTTGTTAATCTTTGTGTCTATGTCTATATCGTACTGCTCCTTGATTATTTCATAACTGAATGACTCGTTTTCTAGTTTTTCAGCGTTTGCTTTTGCTGCGTGAATCTTTTTCATCAGAGAATGAGCTTCCTCAATGGAATGACAGTACGTCTCTATGAAGAACAGAGATTTATACGGCAAAAATGATTTATTCTGATTTATCATATGATCGGCAAAACCTTTCAGAAGAAAATCCTTGTCTCTCGAAATGGAGTCGTTTTCGTTTCTTTTAGTTTCTTTAGTGTTTAGTGTTTTAGAGTTATTAAGTTCTTGGGTGATTTTCACCCCATGCGGTATATCAACGTTTTGATTAGGGGTGATTTTCACCCCATGCGGTATATCAATGTTTTCAGAGCTAGTTTCATTGTTGTTACTAGGGGTGATTTTCACCTCATGCGGTATATCAGCGTTTTCATCGATTTTATCATTATTTAAGTCTAGCTCTTTCAGCTGGTAAATATCGTTTTCAGTTACTTCAAGTTCCGCTAGATAGAGTCTGTTAGGATTTCTTTTTCTGAGCAGTTTGTTATATCCCATAGGTTGCACTTTTAGTAAATCGAATTTTTGGAGTGCTTTCAAAATATCTTTAACCTTTTGAGTTTCACAACCAAGAGTTGCTGCTAGTTCCTTTTGAGTGAAACTAAAATACACATTTCCATCTTCATCGATTTGATTTCTGTAGATTGCTAATTCAAGCCGTGCTTTTAAAAGCATGTATGATATTTTTGTAGAATCGGACATTCCTTTGTATTTATCACTAACTAGTAGTACTTTAGGAAACTGGTAGTATAGTTCGTTATATACGCGGTCTTTTTTAAAGAATTTAAAATTGGACATGTGGTGCTCTCCTTCTAACTAGATGGGCTTATAATATCAAACCATCGAAATTGAGTCTAAATTGTTCGAGTTCTTCCTCGGTGTTAATAGACTCTAATCTTTCTTTTACTTGGTCTAATTCATATTCATGTAGATTTAGCAAAGGTTCGTATTTGCTAAATACTAGCTCTTCAAACTGATCCAGAGCGTTGTTTCCGAATGAACGGGTTCCATTGTCAAACTCTCTTACAAAGCTTTGTGCGAGACCAATTGCTTTTGACAGTTCAGGTCTGCTGATATAGTATTCTCGTATAAGTAATTTAAGTACATATCTATCAAATTCATTTCTAAACTCTTTAGTTCCTTCTAACATACCCATTCCCCCTGTATGTTGTCGCTATCAACAACGTTTCTTCTTCACTAGTTTACCATTCAAATCTGTTAAAAACAAACCTTTTTATTTCAGGTAAAAATTATTCGGATTCGACCAAAAGCTTGTCACATCAACATCTATTTGCATTAGTAATTTAACACGTTACTAATAGTAATATAATCAATTACTATTAGTAACACATTACCTTTTTATTCGTAATTTAATGAATCAGACAGGGAAGACATTCGTTGTTGCAATCAACAACGAACTGTGTTAAATTATAGTCATGATAAATATTATCGCTACATTTTAATTAGTAATGTAATAGTAATATATTAAACAACTATTAGGAGGAAGAGCATGGCTATGAAACTGAGCGTAGCAGCAAACAAAGGTGGTGTTGGAAAAACTCTTATCACTCTGAATACCATCGGGGCCATAAGAAAGTCATTTCCAGCTGCTAAAATACTTGCTGTCGATACTGATGCACAAGGAAACCTAACTAAATCATTTCGAGTAAAGGTAGGGAAAGACGACAATACCATTTACGATGTGTTTATGGGTCAAGCAAAAGTTGAGGAAGCTATTGTACCAACATATGACACACAAATCGACATATTACCTGCCAATTCGGACAACAATTATTTAGAGTTCGACAAAATGGAAGAATTTAGAGATAACATACTTGAATGGTTCGTTTCACTGGTCAAAAAATTTAAAGACAATGTAAAAGCAATATCAACAGTTCCAGGGTTAAAAAAAATGCTGAATAAAGCGATTGACCCTAGTTCAAATTACTTCAATGCGTTAGAGGGAAGCTTTGATGCTGTTGATGACAAGTATGATTTCATCATTTTCGATACTCCTCCTGAATTAAAGCAAGTGACTTCTTCAGTGTTAACTATTTCCGACGTTGTCATGATACCTTACGAACCGGATATTAATAGTGTTGATGGAGTAACTCACTTAATATCCCGTGTAAATACGTTGAAAAACAAGTTCAATCCTGACCTGAGAATTGGTGGAATACTAGGAAACAAGGTTTTCAATACGAATTTGCATGCAAAAATGATTAACGCTATGATGAAATACGCAAACAGAAACAACTATCATTATTTTGATACTGAGATTCCTCGCTCCATTAAGTTTGCTGACAAATTGCTAAGAAATGGTATGCCAATAACTATGAGCTATCCAGACAATGACTTCGCTCAGCACTTCTATAAACTTCTGGATGAAATGAATAGGTTTGGATTGTTGTCAAAAGATGGACAAACCCTTGAAATGCCAAACAACTTACTTAAAGAAAGCGAGAGTGACGTATAATGGCCAGAAAGAAAGCATCAGGAAACTTCGAGAGCGCTTTTGATAATGAGCTCGAATCAATTCAAACGCCTGAAGATTCTTTGGAAAGTGTGAGTTCTGGTACTATCATTGAAAGTGATACAACTGACTCAATTGATACAGATGCATCACAACCAATCCCAACCTCTCAAGCTGGTAAGTTTGGGCTAGTTAACGTGGGGGATCCTGAAGCAGTTGAAACAGTATATAAAACCTACAAACTAAATAGTTTTACCGCTAAAAAGCTCGACAGTTTAGTTCATAAAGATTCAAAAAATACCAAAAAGGTTCCAGGAACAAAAGGATTTCTATCTGATTTTTTAGAAAACGCAATTTGGCAGCATTTCCTACAACTTGGTTTGATCAGTGAAGTTGAAGCAAACGAGCATATGAAAGACTATAGCAAGTACCCAATAAACGTCGAGAATTTCAAAAACATTAAATGATCAATAAAAGACTATAAGTAAT
>NZ_JAFREL010000031.1 GCF_017377655.1 Candidatus Enterococcus ferrettii | reverse complement strand
GCAATACCTGTTTATTCTGGGCATCTCCGGCTATTGCTGCTTGAACCTGAGGAGAAACCATCACTCGGATGAACTGGTTAATCGTTCCACTGTTTTTAATCGAAACTTCTTTTTTCACTGAGAAATCTAAAGGCAGCTCCGTTCGAATTTCAAAATCTTCCTCAATCGCTGTCTCCACTTGACCCACTCGAAAATCATTTTCTTCGCGATCCGTTGCCGTCATGGCCGCATAAACCAGATAACTTCCACCAAGTAATAAGAGGAGGCCACTGAGCGCAAATACAACGTATAATTTGCGTCGATTGTTTCGTTTTTGCTGCTTCATGTTGTGCCTCCTTTACTTGGCTAGTTTATCTTTGTATAGCTGATAAGCATGATCATTAGTGGGATGAATGCCCCAATCGCTGATCAATTCTTTGGTCAGATCATGAGCGTCCATTATTGGAATCAATTTATAAAGAGCTCCTTTGTATTGGTTGGCATATTCAGCATTGAGCGTAATGCTTTCCAACAAATCAGTCGTTACTTCGTTGGGTTGAAGAACTTCTGAATAGTAAAAATAGCCCTTCTCGTAGTACCAATAGTCTTGTTTTCCTGCCGCCGATGCTGGTGTATCAAAAATATTCGTTGCAGTGAACGTCAACTCAAAGGCCGCCAGAGGCAATGTTCTTGTGCCACCATAGGCATAGGTTTGATTCTTTAGTACCTGATCCGCCTTGTAATAGGTACTGGCATTGATCTCATACGTATGACCAACTACCCATGTGTCTGTTTTCTGCACATCCATGGGAGTAGTGAACGTTCCATAGCTCTTCAGATTGGCATTCCCATTCCGGTTATTGTCTGGATTGGCATCCAATCGATGATTATCGGTCGTATCCACCTCAAAGCTGGCAAAAAATTCCTTTAATGAAAGTCGAACAATTGTGGGCATTTCCCCATTATTCCTAACCTTCACTTGTTTGGTCTTTTCAACTCCCGGTGCCCAGTCAAAGACTCGATCGAAATCTTCTTCAATAATTGCAGACAGCACTTTACGATTGGCATCTGCTCGATTGACTCGTTCATCCGCTGAAGTAATCCACGCATAGGTACTACCTACTATTAATAACAGGCTTAACACCAGAGAGAAGCAGGCGAACAAGCCCTTACTGCGGACAAAAGTTTGAAACAAATGCCGCCGTTTGTCTTTTTGATTCATTCCTGCCCCTCCTCTCGGCGTTTTTTCCATAGAAATAAAACAATTAATACTAACAACATCCCGCTTAGAAACATATACACTATCTGTTCCCCTGTTTGCGGCAACCGTTTGCCAGAACTGGAGGCTTGGGGAGTGCTTCCAGTACCTGGTAAATTGCCATGACCAGGACCTGAATATGTTCCAGAATCAGACGGGACTGTCGGTGTTGATGAGTCGGAAGACGAAGGTTCCGTTGGTTTTGTGGGTTGTTGATCTCTGGTGCCTACAAACGTCCAGTAAAACTCTAACTGACTTTGTTCCCGCAAGTCTTCATTCGTCAAACTGGAGTCTAGAGTAAATTTGGCGGTTAACAATTTATCCGTACCATACTTACAAATGCCCAATTCCAACGGTGTCTTCGACCAGTCAAATTCACCATTGCCTAACAACGGTCCCTTGTAGATTTCCTTTCCATCCAGCACTAACGTCATCGTAATATGCTCTTTCCATAAAACCGAACCACTGGAGGAAAACTCTTCGACCAACAATCCTAAAGAAAAAGGTTCCTCCAAATCCAAACTACGTATAGTGATTTCCTTTTCATAGGTTTCACCAGGGAGAATATCCTGTAAATCAATGTAGTACTCTCCTTCAGAAGTAACATAAATCCCTTCTGAATCGGCGATGACTAAACCTGGCGGTAATGTATTCGCCGCTTCACTGACTAACCCGTGGCCAAAAGACAGGAGGAAAAGAGAAATGCCCAATAAACGAATAACCATTGATTTTAGGTAGTTCATACACCTCCTCCTCCCCAGTCCACATGCTTATGCTCCGATACGAGCAACCAATTGTTGCACAATTGTATCGGTATCACTACCTGATGTTGCACCATCTAGATCCCAACCAGCTGAATCCTTCAATGCTTCTTCTGTTGCTTGGATTGCTTCCATCTTCACGACTAAATCGTAAGTCGCATTCGTATATTCGCCACCTAAATCTTTGTCATAGATCAATTTTTTCAATAAATCAGGTGTCGTTACACTTGGTTTCAATGGCTCTGTGAAGTAGAACCAGCCATCGTCTTTGTTGTAAACCCATTTAGTTGCTGTCAAAGCAGCAACGGTGGTGATATCTGTGCTATAGCCAATCCGAATGTGATTTTTGCTTAAACCAATCTTATCTGCTTGAACACCCTTCACATCGTTATTAGCCAATGGAACTTGATCTGCATCCGCTGCAGGAGTTGGTGTTGGAATAGAAGCAATTCCTAATGTTCCAATTGTGTAGTCATAATCAACACCATGACGATTACCTGTGGTACCTAACAAGGCATGTCCAGTAAGTGTATTGTCTTTGTTTGGTAAAGAAGATTTCGCCCAATTCATCACTGCATTTTGGTACCCGCCTGCATAGTAGCTGTATTTCAAATCACTAACGGCAAATTTCCAATCTTTTGCAGCGACAGCTCTGTCTGCAATAGCCTCAGTAGGAGTTACTGTATATTGCATTGCTTGGTATTCTCCAGTCGCATATTCATGAACAACGACTGCTTCGTAACTAACTGAGCGCTCACTTGTCGTAGGATCAATCGTTAACCCACCTTTAACAAACAACTTCGTGTCTGCTTCTAATCCAGTTACTTGGGTACTTGGATCTGTCACTTCAGAAAAACCATTGGTAGCACTGATTTTATCTGCGCTGTATTTCACAGGCACATGAGAAGTTAGTGTATTCGTAGCACTCGGATCATATTTTGCCCCTGTTACCGTGTTGTCCCCATGAGAAACAACGCCTTTGCTCGCTAAATGTTTCAATACTTCTTCATAAGAAACCCGAACAAACACATTGGCATTCCCTGTGTTGGTGACACTTACTTCCTTGGTTGCTTCAGTTCCTGGAACCATTGGTTTTGGTTCCCATTTTTCATTTACGGTCACACTGTCATCAACTACTGCAGCCGATTCCACTCGGTTAATCCGTTGTTGTTGTGAGGTGATCCAGGCAAAGGTCCCTGAGATTACCGCAACTAGTGCAAGCAATGCGGCAATGGCCAACAACTTTTTCTTTTTACGTTCTTTCATTTCTTTTCTCCCCTTAATTTGTATTTTTTATATAAACATTTGTATGAGACAAATGTTATATCCTTGATGGTTGGTGTGACGGATGGCTGCTCTTTTCTGGTGGCAAGAAGTAGGCCTTCAATACTAGGAAAAAGCCAAAGGTGGATAAGGCACAGACTAGACACAACCAGACGTTTGTTTGTATAAAGGCTAAAAAGGTGCCCATCTTAGGGATGACAAACGTAACTTTGCCGTAGACACGGTCCGCTGCTATGGGCGGATCATTGGTTTTGTTGGCATCTCCTTTAGTGACGATGTACTCCCCTTTTTCTCCATTCAATTCATCTAGGCGTTCCACCATCCTGTGTGTTAAGTAACGGTCTCCTTCGCCTACCCGAAACGTTACGACATCGCCTTCTTTGACTTCAGATCCATTCATCAATTTAACGATCACGATATCCCCTGCATAGAAGCCCCCTTTAGGCGAGTCTGCCTGCGGAGCCATCGAATCCGTCAATACCTGATAAAAGCGATGACCTAAAATGGCTGCATCGGATTTTTCGCTAAAGGCAAACATTAAGGAACTCAACAGAATCCCAATCGTCAATGTGTAGAAGAACAGGTTATAGGCAAACAAGAAAATCTT
The DNA here is from genome assembly GCF_017377655.1 of Candidatus Enterococcus ferrettii. Classification (GTDB taxonomy): domain Bacteria; phylum Bacillota; class Bacilli; order Lactobacillales; family Enterococcaceae; genus Enterococcus_A; species Enterococcus_A ferrettii. The sequence goes on along the minus strand of NZ_JAFREL010000031.1, from coordinate 6,940 downwards.
ACGATTCGTGGATTTCTTTGCCTCTTGTATAGGCGGAACCCTTTGTTGAGTTGATCTAGGTCGTTGCAGTCTTGGCCTTGATGGCGCTAGCTGTTCCCGTTCGTAGTCATAGTTATCGGGGCGCGGTCGTGAATACCCTTGTCGGTTTGGCCTTCCTCTCGGTGGATAAGAATCCCGCGAAGAGAGGACAGATTGACGCGAGTGTCCACCTTCTCGCCTTCGATTAACCGGTCGTTGAGGTGGATAGGATCTCCGATCGTCGTACTCTTCTTCGTAATAGTCATTTCTTCTAGCTGGCCTACGATTAGAAAGGGGGCGCTCATGATACGACGATTCGTTATATTCATCCTCGTAATCTCGATAGTCACGTTGTCTCGACATAATTCCCCTTCTTTCATTGGACAAGTTGGTTTCCTGATAGCTGCTTGGCTGGTCGCTGGGCAGTTGGTGGGATCATTACTACTGATTGCGGTGTCTCATTGACGATAATTGGTTGTTCAGTAGTTTCATTGGATATTTCAACTGTCTGTTTTTCTTCTGAACTATCTTCTAGTAGAACAAGATTATCAGTTGACTGTTCTTGCTTTGCTTCAACGCTTGTCACCGGATTCTGATCATAGGAAGTTAAATTATATACTTCGATTAGAGCGATCAATTTCTTGTCATAAGCCGTATCCGTCGCATACTTCCCGGTCAAAGCTTTCGCTGCTTCTTGATAGGTTACAGCATTCGACTTCCAAGTTCCCTGATAAAAACTGGCATTTCCGGAAATTCCTTTTTTCAAAAGTGAGGCATAATCTTCCAAGGATTCTTTAAAGCTTGGATACTGCCGGAAAGCAGATTGGATCGTATAGAGCTCCCCATTCCCTTTATCTTCCTGTGTTTTGAAAGACACTTGCTTTCCTTGATAACTTCCTTTGATTCCGAATAAATTATGATAAGGTGGTCGAGCCAATCGACTGTTACCAGAACCTGTTTCCAAAATTGCTTGCGCAATCATGACCGACGCATACAGATCTTTATGCCAGGCAATCGCCTGCGCCTCTTCACCTATGAGTTGAATGAAGGCTTCGGTCGTTTGATTCTTGCTTGCCGAGAATTCGTAGTTTTCTTCTACTTTCTCTATAGGCAAAGAAGGTTGAACCTTATTAGTTAGCTCAAAATCCTTATGCTCATCTGAAGTTACTATGAGTGATTTTTTGTCGATAGTTGTTGTTGTCACAATAGTCTCTTGTATTTCACTACTCGCCATTTCTTCCACAGATGAAGCAGAATCCAGCATCTTAGATGTTTCTGAGCCACCTTCATCGGCCTGACTAGAAACCTCGGAACTTTTTTTGATCGCTTCCTGAGAAATAGAAGAGGTCTCTTGTGTTTCTGCTAAAATGGTTTGTTTTATTGGTGTCTGATTTCCAGCAATTAAAAATGCGCTCAGTGCTAAACTGCCGAACAGGATTTTACCCCTCATTAGGCTTCCGCCTTTCCTGCGACTGTGACCGTGAGTGTCCTCTTGGTCTTCTTGGTTGAGCAGTTTGTTGCTTCAATTTCATAAGGACATTATGGTAATACAAAGCTGTCAGTCGTAAATAAAGAGCCAGAATCATCAATAACAATAGAAGAAACAATTGACTGACCGTCACCACGTCCTGAAAATCGGTGAAGTAGAAAAAGATTCCTAGCACAACAACTCCCAGCAGCACCACCAAAGAGAAGAGCCAGTATACCCAGTACCAAAAGGTGTACCATTCGATTTTTTCCTGTAATGCCTTCATTCTTTCTTGTTCCCCTCTTGGACGATGCCTAAAATTTGTTTTTCCGAGACTAATCCGAAGATTCGGCTGTCTTTGGAAATCGTGCGATTGTCTCCCAAGACAAAATAATAGCCTTCAGGGATTGGCTCGCCTGAGATACTTTCCCAAGCAAAAGCTTCTGTTCGATAGGCAAAAGCATCGTTTACTATTTCATGGTTAACGAATAACACACCCTCTTGATAATCAATCCGTTCTCCCGGTAAACCGATCACTCGTTTCAAATACAACTCATTGGGGGCATCGGGTGGATGCAGCACGACTACATCAAAACGTTCTGGCTTGCGGTGCGCTTTGACTTGCACAACCTCTTGTTCCCAGTAGGTAGGCGTCATGGATTCTCCGCTGACAAAGTATTTCGGATATAGCCAGTGATAGGTGCGGAATGTGCCCAGAAAAATTAAGTAACAAAGAACAAACACTCCTACTAACTGAATAGCCCACGGCCATGGATGGAATTTTGGAAACTTCCGACCTCAGCCAACCTCCTGAGCTTCTTTGACTGGTGCATCTTGTTGCTCGCGAACCATTCGTTCCATCAATGAGTTTTCTCCTTGTAGAAGGTCAAAGTAGGCAGCTTTACTTAATAGGTTGTCATAATCCATTTTCATTAGCTTCACGAAAGGCTTTCTAAACCAAGGTCGCGCATGAACCTTTGCTCGTGATTCGATTACTTGGCATTCGTACAACACAAAGTGAATGTCTCTTGCTGAAAGATTTGCCTTAATCTGTTTTACTTGATCCCGTTCGTAAACCAGTTTATTGCCGGTCACTGTCATTTTTTCGGATTTATTTACTAGCTCTCCATTTAAATGCCACATTTGTTCTAGAAATCGAGCCTTTTGAAGCAAGTAGGTATATTCCCGCAAACTGATCTTGATTCGTCTGTCCCAATCGTTTTCTTCCGTACTCTTTTGATCAAAGTATTGAATCCCACTGTAAAGCATTGAAAGTTCTAGTTTTTCAATCACCAGCTCCAACTTTTGATTGACTGCCCGAAGACGAGCCTTGCTTTGACTTTCTTGCCGTACGTTTTCTTTTTGAATTGGATCCACAGGTACTACCGCTTCTTGAAGCTGCTGGTTTATTTGTTTACTTGGAATGGATTCTTCATTCTGCGACTCTTGGACAATGCCCTCAGAAAAGTGCTGCTCAGCTAATTCCAGCAACAACTGCTCTGCTCGTTCCAAGGTATTTTCAGTCGTTGTTGGAAACTGCTGGTTTAGGCTGTCCTCGAAATGAATCGCAAAAGGAAACCCTTCTTCTCTGAGAACCAATGGAATAAAATCAAAACGATAAACTTGTCGACCATATTTTGGCTCTTCCGTTTGGGCTTTGATCCAAGCGAACTGTGGAAAGAACTGATGCAGTGCTTGCCAGAAAGCTTTCCAATTTAAGGTTCCCGGCATCAGTAACAATTCAACGTGATAGCTACTATTCATTAATCGAAATAATTGCTCGAAATGCTGGTAAATCTTTTCTCTTTGCTCGTCATCCAAGGTGCCATGCGGAGCATACAAATATTCACAGGCTCGTTCTATTTCTTCTAATAATGGTTGTGTGACTATCTCTTCCTGCATAGTAGGAGCTGGTGTTGGATAAAGGGCGAGTTGATTCTGCGATTGCTTCACCGAAAAATCCTCCCCTCTTCTATTCGTCTTCCAATAATGCATCGCTGTTGGCTAACAGACGGACGAAAAATTGGGTCGTTTCTTCTTGCACTGAGCGAAGACGTTTACGATAATTTTTGATTTCCTGCTTCATAACTCTCAGCTCCAACGAAGCATCATGAATGACTTGATGGGCTTCCTGTTCGGCTTGACCACGAATTCCTTTAGCTTCATACTCTGCCCGTTCCAAAATTGCTCGTTCCTGTTTTTTGGTTTCAATCAGAATCGTAGCCAGCTCAGCCTTCATCTCTTCATTTTCTTTTTGCGTTTGTTTCAGTTCTTCGACTTGTCGTCTTGCTTGGATCAGTGCTTCCGCTTGATTGGTCTGGCTGTCTTTTAAATCATCTCTCAGTTGTCCGACTTGATTTGACAGCTCTTGAATCTCACGATCTTTTTCAGCTTGTAGCTTTTCAAGCGCTTGCTGTTTTTCTTCTTGTAGCTGTGCCGACTGTTCTTGTTGTTGCTGAAGAGCTTGATCCTTCTCCGACAAGGTCGTTGCCATCGAGCTCATTTCGGATTGTTTGACTTCTAACTGATGCTTCAACTGAGCCACTGTTTCTTCCAGTCGCTCAACCTCTTGTTGCAGCGGTGATTCTTGGCGTATAGGCTGCTCTTCTTCCGGAGCTGGTGCCCTCATGGGTTCAGCTTCTCCACCATAGCGATTGTCATAACGTTCATCTGCAGGAGTTTCGGTCCTTCTGCGTGAGCGTCGTTCCCCGCGGTCATATTCCCGATAGTTTTCTACTGGCCGCTCATATTCTTCTTCAGGATAAGAGTCATATCCGTAATCATCCTCGTACCCTTCGTCATACTCATCATAAAAATAATCATCTTGAGTTGCTTCTTGATAGGTATCCTTCTTCTGTTTGCCAAAACCAAACACGACACTTCCTCCTCTATCCACTAGCCTATAAATACTACTTTTTGATAATTTGCCTTATTTCATCTATACTTTTATAAAGCTCAAAAAGGCTGCTCTTTTTTCTTGGTCTTTACAAGACCAAGAAGTCTTTCGAAAGGCCCATCAGGACAATAAAAAAAGACCGTTGCTTGACGGCGGCTGACGGTATAAAAAAGAACAATAGTAAATTACTCATCAAAATAAGAAAATCCTTTTGCAAACGAAAGAAAAATAGCTGCAGAAAAGCTGAAAATTTCTATTTTAATGACTCAACGATAAAGTAAGCGTTTACTTTTTAAAAAATAAAAAAAGGCCTCCTAATGAAGAGAATTTCCTTTTTGAAAGCGTTTTAGTTGATCGCCTTTTCCATTTGTCCAACTACTTGAAAGCGTTGTTCCATTAAAGAACCAGCATATGTATCTAAGGTCATTTGAGTGGAGCTATGCCCCATTAAGGCACTGACACTCATGATATCTCCCCGACTCTCTAGACAACGAGTCGCAAAGGTGTGTCTCAACTGATGGAAATGGATGGTAGTTAATTTAGCTTTCTTGCGAATCTTATGAAAATGATAGGTCAACAGTCTTGGCTCTACTGGTTTCTCATTATTAGTGAGAACAAATTGCCCTTTTGACCGTTGTTTCTGTCTTAATAACACTTGTTTCAAGGTTTGACTCATGGGAATCAACCGAGTGGATGAAGCCGTTTTTGAACTCGTACAAATTAACTCTGTTTTCTTTCCGTTGAATACACCGACAATTCGCTGCACCGTTGAATGAACGTGAATCAGATTATTTTCAAAATCTATATCTTTCCAAGTAAGAGCGGAAATCTCGCCAATTCTCAAACCAGCATGAAGAGCTAACAACGTCGGAATTCCGTGACCTTTCCTTTCTGATAAAGCTGAAGTCTCCAAGCGTTTTTGTTCCTGCTTTGTGAGTGCCTGATTTCTATTTCTCACTAGCTTAGGCAAATTTATTGAGACAAATGGATTCTCCTTCACCATCTTTTTTCGGACAGCTAAATTGATACATTGCTTTACAATACGGAAGACAGCATGGATCGTCGAAGGCTTCAATGTACGTTTTTCCAAGTCTGCTAACAAAGTTTCAGCCGCATTTTCATCTAATTCATTTAGACTATATTCACCAAGAATAGCCAATACATAATGCTCTAGCTTGTGCTCGTAGTTGGCGTAGGTAGACTGCTTCACATTGGTTTGAATTTCTTGGAGCCATAGATATCCCCATTCATTGAAGCTAATCGCTACATCTCCTTGTTTATTCTGAACCTGCTGATAGTGCAACTTTAAAGGATAAAGCTTCTCACGAACTTCCTTGAGCGTCTTGCCATACACTGATCCATATTTAGTCTTACCATTCGCTTTTTTGCCTTTCGGATAGCGTCCTTCCCAGCGTTTGTCTTTGCGGCGATAAATATTTTCACCTCTGCGCATATCCTCACTTCCTTTCTATTATTAGGGACGGGATTTTTGACGGTAAATGGATTTTCCGTCTGTTTCAAGGGATTTTCTCTTCACGACTTGATGCAAAGAGTTCCAAAGAAATAATTTTAATTATTTTTATAAAACATATTGCGTATTTCTAACTCCTAATCTATAATTAGACTAGTTAATAACCCACAAATATAAATAAACATAATTACTTAACGAAACATCTCGTAGTCTTGTAAAAACTAAGAAATAATTTTAACTCTTTCAGTCATTCATCATTATTGAATGACTTTTCTATTTTCTAAAGCTTAATATCTTTATGTACATTATATAGATTAACCAGATAAAAAAACGATAAATTTCATCACGAACAGAAACAAATGATAAAAATTAGTTTGCATCTCAATTCTTCTTATTAACTAAACAATTCTTCTACCACTACAAAGAAGCATCTGCAAATTAGATTCCCTTTGCTGATGCTTCTTGTTGCTATTCTTTTACCAACATTCTCTTTCCTCTTTCGATTGGTTTTTAGTTTCACATCCTTGGTTAAAGGGCTTATTAGAACATTTCTTTGTCATCAACCTAATCTATTGCAGAAATCCCTATTGAATCGAAGTATTACTATATATACACAGTTGAAAGTCTTAATTCAATGTCAAAAACCGCTCAATCAGCAGTCGATTGAGCGGTTCGTTAACTAATTTGTAGCAGAATAATACTTCAATTCTTCCAGCTGCTGCGAGCCTTCCAACCAGTATTCATAAAACGCACTGCTTAACTTGTAGCCTCTGCCCCATAGTGTCGTGATGGTTTCTCCAGTAATGCCATGGGTTTCAAATTTATGCTTCAATTTGTTAATCAAACAAGACAATTGACTCATGTTCGAAGACGTACTGCCATCCTGCCATAAGTAGTTGCATAGTTCTTGGCGGGATAGGACTCCGCTAGTGGAGTAAGACTGGATCAAGCATTCAAAAATACGCTTTTCTGTTTTGGACAGACTCTTGATTAATAGTTTTAAACTATTCGAAGTAGTATCCTCTCCTTGCGTAGTAGGAAAAGTCAGAATTTGATTGCCGGTTACAACGTCTTGCTTCATTTGATG
>NZ_JAFREL010000030.1 GCF_017377655.1 Candidatus Enterococcus ferrettii | reverse complement strand
TTTTTTATTTCTTTTTTTTTTTTTTCTTTCCGCATCCCCCTTTATTATCCCCCTTCTTTTCCTCTGCATCCTCAAATGTGTATTAACAGCAGTACTTGATTTGACAATTCGCCATAAAAAAAAAACTATCACAAAGACAAGGAGTGAGTATAATCAAAAAGAAAGACCCTTCCCGCCTAAATCGTTCTTTCGTCAAAATTTCATTTGTTTTCATTGCTGACACCACTTAGCCTTAGAAATGACTTGGCGCTTGATTTTGTGCATCCATTTACGCTCTTCAAATCAAAAACAATAGTAAGCACCTGTTTCTTTCAAGAAATCTTTTTCCCTTCAGCACAAAAAAATAGGACAGCCATTACAGCTATCCTTTAGCTATAGCTTATGTTTAGCGTTGCTTGACATAAGCCTGCTATGAAATTTTGATAAGTATAAGAGTGTAAATAAAGAATTGGGCCGTCTTAGGCCGGTATGCATTCATCGTTGAGGTCTTCCTCAAGATTTTCGTAGTGTTCTTTTAAGTGGTTAGGTAAAACGTTGATGGTGAATTCACCGAAGTAGTTGCGTTTCATTTCTAGTTCAATCTTAATTTGTTCTAGCTCTTGAATTGTTCTGTCAGCATTTTTGTTCATAAACATTCCTCCTAGTTTTGGTTTAAGCAACTGTGCTTGGTTTTTAAGTTTTTTTGCCAAAGAGAATAGGTTTCGATTTACTGCGATTGTTGAGGTATTTTTCAGCAAAATGGATCAGACGGGTTTCGACATTTTTTTCGGCGAATTCTGGCATCACTGCAATTTCCTTAATTCTGCCTACTGAGGGAGTAAAGAGTTGTACCGATGCGGTTCCAATCATGGTGTTGTCATGAAACGCAACGAGTGTAACGTAGCGACGTTCTTTGCGGTAATTGATTTTTCGATCCAGCAATTGTTTTCTTAGATTAATCGCATCAAAGAATTCCTTGCTGTAAGGTGTACTAATGTGAATGGCGACCATAAAATTCCTCCCATCTTTTGATTATTAAATGCTTATTCGTTTATTATAGACCAAAAGACAAGTTTTGTCTTCTATATTAAACGTACATTCATTTATCAGCTGCCAGCAAGAAACGTTCTTGCCTGCTAGTATTTCACTGCATCCCAGCTCATTTGAATAATTTCTTCAATCATGGACTCGTTTAAAGCTAGTGCTTCGCTGTAATAGTCCTTCACAAATTGCATGGCTGGATTAATGGTAAAGCCAGCTATGACTGCCGTATTAACATCTTTGAAGATTTTGTCTTGTTTTCCTTCGTCATAAATCGAGTGAAATTGCTGAAACAGCTCAGAAATACTTTCACTCACCTCTTCGTTTAACAAAGGAGAGCTCTGGAATTGTTCAATGAACAGAAATTCCTGCGGATTGTTCATCAAGAACTGAATAAATTTCTTCAAATATTGTCTGTAGCGCTCTTCAATTGGCGCATTTTCGTCATAGTCGGACAACACATAATCACGCATTTTTTTCTTGGCATGGTAATACAGCTTATTAATTAAATCTTCTTTGTTGTCGAAATAAACGTAAATGGTCGCCGCCGAAACATTGGCCTTTTTTGCTATTTGCGACATCGGAGTGTCGGAAAACCCTCGCTCATTAATTAGATCCATCGCTGCATGGATGATGTTATCGCGTTTTGTAAAATCTTTCTTTCTCATGTTTCTATAATAAACGATCATTCGTTTATTGTCAATTGTTTATCCAGTGGTCTACTTCTATCATTAACAAAAAAGTTGCCCCCTGACAATAGCTTTCCTGTTCACACCGATGATTGAACGAATTCAAGCGATTGAGTCCAATCTGCTAGAGCTTAAACAAAGCCTTCGATTATTAAATCCTCCCTTGATGGATGCGATATTTTAAGGGTGTTATCCCCACCCGCTTTTTAAAGGCTTGAATAAAACTGGAGGACTCGTGGAAACCTGTTTGAATCGCAATTTGTTGGATCGAATCATCTGTTTGCATCAACTGCTGCTTGGCTTCAGAAATCCGATACTGAATCAAATACTCATAAGGTGAATAATCAGTAAATTCCTTAAAGCACCGGGTACACTCTGTCGGTGAAATATGAGCTGCTTCCGCCATTTCCTTGATTGTGATCGCCTCCCCAAAGTGTTGATGAACAAAATCCAGCAGCTCCTGCATTCGATTCTGTTTTAATTTCAACTGTCCTTGGTTGGTTATTTCCATTTTTGTATTGGAAAGGATGGCATCCCAAATACTGCTCAATAATATAACAAGCTTATACTCCCAGGCAAAAGTCTGCTTTTCCTGATACAGTTGATGGATTGCAAAAAATTTATCCAACACCTCCTTTTCCCAGGGTACCTCCGGTCTAAAAATAGTGATCGGCAATAAGTATTCTCCTACGTAAGGCAACACATAGTTTTGTTCGAGTAAACTTCCCAACGAGAAACTTAGCAGTCTAGGATTAAAATTAATACTGAAGTATTCTCCTTGATCCTGCATTTTCTTTGTAACGTGCAAATACCCAGAATTAATAAAAATTCCATCCCCTTCTCTTAATTGATACGCTTTGCCATTAACCTGTATTGTCAGGTCGCCCTTAGCTGCAATCGTATATTGAATTTCCTCATGCCAGTGAAGATTGTTGAATCCACGTCCCATTGGAAACATGTTATAACGATTCACCGTATAAATCTCGAAAGGAAAATTGCTATCCTGATAGCGATTCTTTTCATGCAGCTGCGGTTCTTTTCCCATATGATCAGACTCCTTTTTTCCATTCTTTTCTTCATTATACCGTATTTCGCTAGTCTCTATTGGTTGGATTTCTATATTTTTTGGTGAAATAAACGAACTTTTTCAACCTTAGGCTTGGTAAGATACAAAGCATAATCAAGGAGGCATACACGATGACAAGACTACAAAAAGAAGATTTTTCGAGCTGGTACTTGCAAACCATTCAACAAGCAGAGCTAATGTCCTATTCCGAGGTAAGAGGCTGCATCGTCTTTCGTCCCGATGGCTTTGAACTGTGGGAACGAATTCAAGCGGAGGTAGATGCCTATCTGCGAGAGGAAGATATTCGCAATGTCTACTTTCCAATGCTCATTCCTAAAAGCTATTTTATGAAGGAAGCTGAACATGTGGAGGGCTTTGCGCCGGAGCTGCCTTGGGTTACCTCAGTGGGAGAAGAAGAACTAGAGGAGCCTTATGCTTTACGGCCCACCTCTGAAACCATGATCGGCAAATCCTTTCACGAGTGGATCAAATCTTATCGTGATTTACCTTATGAGATTAATCAATGGGCCAATGTTTTTCGCTGGGAAAAAAGAACGCTGCCGTTTTCACGGACTTCTGAATTTTTATGGCATGAAGGGCATACTGCTCATGCGGACGAAGCCGATGCTAGAAGACGAACGCTGCATGTACTGAATTTTTATGTAAAAATGCTGGAGGAATTTCTGGCAATCCCTGTGCATGCTGGGCAAAAAACGCCTTCTGAACGTTTTGCTGGGGCTGTTGACACCTTTTCGATTGAAGCGATGATGAAGGATGGTAAGGCCGTACAGGCTGGTACTTCCCACTACCTGGGAACAAAATTTGCTGAAGCCTTTGATATTAAATATTTGAATCAGGAGAATCAGCACACCTATGTCCATACTACCTCGTGGGCGGTTTCTACCCGGTTAATTGGAGCAATTATCATGGTCCATGGCGATGAAAAAGGACTCGTGCTTCCGCCAAAAATTGCACCGACACAAGTTATTTTGACTCCTGTTGGTCCTTGGAAAAAAGAACCAAAAATTTTGGAGACTTTACATGGCATTCAATCAGAGCTCAAGGCAGCTGATCTGCGTGTGCGGCTGGATGATTCTGACAGCACACCCGGTTTTAAATTCAATAAGTGGGAACAAAAAGGAGCTGCTTTACGGATCGAATTGGGACCAAGAGATTTCGATCAAAAGCAATTTATCCTCAAAATGAGAGATTTGGATACGAAAGAGACTCACTTACTCGATCATTTGACTCCCTCCTTCATCCAGCAAAAGCTCGATCAAATGCACGATCGTCTTCTAATTAATGCGCAAAATTTTGCTCGTGAAAATGAGCATTTGACTGTTGAAACACTGGCCGATCTAAAGAATCACATCAAAACCTGTGAAGAAAAACAGGAAATTCCAGGATTTGTTCTAATTGGCTGGGATGGCAGTGAAGAAACCGAAAGCCGCATAAAAGAAGAAACCGGCTTTACGACGCGCAATATTCCTTTTGATCCACCAATCAAGAAGAAATATGATCTTGTCAGCGGCAAACCTGCCAAGCATACCGTTTGGATTGCCCGAGCCTATTAACTAATCATTCATCCTCTTTATTTTTTAAGAGGATGTTTTGTTCTTTTCTTATAGAGCAAAACAAATCCCCCCTTTCAAGGGTCATCCTAGAACTGATAATTTGATTCATTTTCACTAGCTGTGGTTAAAATAAACCGTTGAGAGAACACTCAGATCCCCAACTGAATTTCACGATTGAATAGGAACCTGCTATAATTAATTCAGGGGTGTTACTATGTTGCTTGGTATGTTTATGGGCCTCGTGTATTTTTTTATCGGCGCTGTGATCCTTTATTTCATTATCCGCTTGGCAGTAAGGCATGGCATTCAAGATGCTGAACGTTTGAAGAATGATTAATCCAATCAATCTCATGTCTGTATTTCTTGGATCAAATTTGAAAATTTCTCTAAGCAGCTCGACTAAGCTGCTTTTTTTGCTCATTGCATTGGTATTCGAAAACGTTTATCTTAAAATTAAAGAGTTTATCAGGAGGGATTCCATTGGCTAACGAAGACAAAAAAGATTTCAATGCCATGCTGCACAAAGAAACGGATATGCCGAAAATACAACGTGTAACCGATCAAAAAACGGTTGAACGTTATGGCGGTGAGCGAATGTTTTTTGCCCCTGCCCCAACCTATGATGCAATCATGAAGAAAATTCCCGAAGGCAAGCTGACTACCGTTGTGGATATTCGTGAGTACCTGGCCAAAGAAAATCAAGCAGATTTTACCGAGCCAATGACTGCCGGAATTTTTGTCTCTATCAGTGCCTGGGCCAGTCATCAAAGAGACACTGACAAAACACCTTATTGGCGTACACTAAAAACCAAGGGTGAATTGAACCCAAAATATCCCGGTGGTATCGAAGTCCAAAAAGAACTATTACAGGCGGAAGGACATCAGATTGTCCAAAAAGGCCGCAAAAATATTCGGTATTATGTTGAAAACTACGAAGCTGCTTTAGTAGATTTATACACTTTATTCTAGCCTTTTTACCTAGAAACCAAAAAAAGCAATGGACAATTTAAAGGAGTTTTGCAAATGAGTGCCTTATCCGATGTGCTGATTGTAATAGACTTACAAAACGGTGTCTGTCACAATGGAGCAACCGCGATTCATAATTTTGAAAATCTGGTAGAGCTGGTTAATCGAAGAATTACCTCTTACCAAGAAGAAAAACGGCCGATTATTTTTATCCAACATTCGGATGAAGATCTAATGATAGATACTTATTCGTGGGAAATTATCCCTGAATTGATACAAAGCCCTGATAACTATTTTCTAGGTAAAACTCATGCCAATTCCTTTTACCAAACTTCTCTGCAGGAGCTGCTGACGGAGCTAAAGGTGAACTCGATTGAATTTTGCGGCGCTCAAACACAATATTGTATGGATACGACCATCAAGTTTGCCCATGGGTTAGGCTATCAGCTTTCCTTGATGAAATCAGCTTCTTCTACTTATGATGATACGTTGATTTCAGCAGCCGATATGATCCGTTTTTACGAAAAAATTTGGGACAAGCGTTTCTTGTCTTTGCTCGAGGAATATATGTAAAGGAGGAGATTGGATGAATTCATTTAAAGACCTAAATAATCGTTTTTTCTATATCGCCATTATTAACTTCATTTGCGCCATGTTATTAGCCTTGTTTGGCTCTGGAATTTTTTTCAGAGTGATCAGCTTTGTATTTTTCCTTATCTTTGTTCTGAACATGAACTTAGCTTCAAAAAAAGCAAAAGATGAAAAGTCTTCTGCAAAAAACCAAGGCTGATTCAGTTTCAGCCTTGGTTTTTTTATCATTAGCAGCTGAATAATCTCGTTGAAGCGAGCTATTGGCAGCTTATTTTCGCCCATCCACCACATTAAACCGTCGGGACAGGTAGTTCTTCTTAGCACTTTTCAGTTCATCTTCATTCCACGGTACAAAGAGCTTTCCTTCGTATTCAGCGATCAGATCCCCCTCTTGGTAAGTTACCGATAGAATATCTGTCGTAAGCAGGCAAACACTATCCAAATCATCCACATGACCAAGCTTTTCTAACTCGTATTCGGTCTCCTTATCGCAGTTCCTATGTATATCATCAAATTCAAACACCGGTTCATAGTCATCATAATCGGAGGTTTTTCCAATATGTTGGACAATCGCTTGGATTTCCATTTCATAGTCTTCATGAGTACTTTCTTTGACAGATAAAATATGCGTAATGACGAACCCATTCTCGGATTCATCAAGATAAGAACCAATGTCAACACGTCCTGAAAAATAAATCGTTCTAATTTCCTGCAAAACTCTCACCACTTTCGCTTGGGACTATTTTTTTGTTAGGGTTTGGTCGTTTCCTTTTCCGCTAACCACATTAAAGGTAGCCAAGCGCTTTTGCTTAACTGCCTGTCTCATTGCTTCATCACTCCATGGCATGTAGATTTCCACGCCGCACTTCATGACAAAATCATTTCCTTCATACCTTAAATCGACAATATTTGCTATGTATCCATACAGTCCATCTTTCTCCAAACCCAATTGGACTACGTCTCCTACCTTAAGAAATGGATTGCCTTCAGTTTCTTTCCCTCCATAATAGCGTCTTTCATAGCCCTCCCAATAGTCATCCATCATTCCAAACGCATGCAGAATTGATTTTGTGCCAAACTCTTGGGCGAGTACGTCCACCTTAATCTTGCCATTGCCTTGGTATTTTTTGATATCTATAATATTCGTCACAACAAACAATCGTCCCTCGTGCTCAAACGTTTCCCCAACCCCGACGGTTTCTGATCGTACCAAAGTAAAAATTTTGTGCATAGCCTTCTTTCCCTTCGTACTTTATTTTCTCATTGGGACTAATCCCCTTGCTAATTTCTCATTATTCTTTGTTAGTAGTCATTTTGTGAGTGCTTACTTTGTAATGATACAAAAAAGTTGCCTAGCTGTCATGTAATTTTTGATTTTTTTTACTTTTATTTTTTCTAAGCATTTAAAATAGTCCTCGCCCTCGTGCTTGAGGAAAGAACTATTAATTCCACTGAAATTATGGACCTAGATCTTTACCAACTCAACTTTAAATAATGAAACTTTACACACCAATCATCCTTGTAAGGCTGCTACTTTGTGGGAGACTCTTTTATCCAAGCTTTATCAGAATAGAATTTTCGGTTGTTTATGGCACAAAGAGGGTTGTTTAGGACAAACCATGCTCTTCTTCTAATTACAGTACTATAATTGAAAAAGAAGAAAGAAGGGAGCAGTTAAAATGTACGAGTACCGATCAGAAATTCTAATCGCAAAGATGAAATGGTTGTCAGACAAAGCCAATGAAGATGATCTATATGAATTAGATCAACTTATTAATCAGCGGGCAAAAGAGGGCTGGGAGCTTGCCACTTACTCTTACATGTCAACGTCATTACAAGTGAAGGGTGCTACCTTGATCACCTTCAAAAAGTTGATTGAATAATGAAACACTCGTCAGATAGAAAATGTCTGACGAGTACTTTTGCAAGTAATCAACTGGTTTTAAATAGGTAATCCTTTCGAAAAATATTTACAACACTTAGCCCATCATGTATGATTTTTATAAAAGGAGCGTGAAAAGTATGACCTCATTCAATTTCTTCAAAGAGTATCTTGGTTTACTTGCACTAACGTTTGTCTTTTTTATAATGAATTCAACAAATTATTTAGCCTTTCTTCCAATTGCTTTGATCGAATTGCCTATCACAATCGTATTCTTCCTTTTGAGAAAGAATAGACAAAAAAGCAATTGTTTTTCCGATAAATAAATTGTCATCCATGCTCGTAAAAAGTCTGAAAGAGACTTTTGAACTGCTTGAGACTCCTTGGAAAGACACGAATGGGCAAAAATTCTTATCCTGAATAGCACTTGTTTGCAAGCCACTTTTTACAAATAATGAGCATCTGCTATTCTTAATTGTTTCTTCACTCATCAGGAATTAAAGCTCTTATCTGCTTCGCATAATTGTCGGCAAATACTTCTTTTTCCAAATAACTACCCACTGCTCGCTTAGTTTGAACATGATGCCCTACTTCATGCAACACCGTCCGATACAATTGTGTGCTTCTCACGGACTGCAAGCTGCTTTTTACCATAACCTTTTTGCCTATCCGCCGAATCTCGTGTCCTTCCTTGCCCAGCTGATCCAGCTCCCTTTGGAAAAACAGAGAAACATCGCTTACTTTTACAACTATTTCTTTCGCAGGATTCACCGCTTCAATAATGATTGCTGGTTGCACTGTTCCCTGATAGTTAAATTCATAAACAAATCTCCCCCAACAAGGAGACAGAATCGTTTCCTTTTTCTTAGGCTGACGTAAAATAAACAAACTAAGCCCTGTCAAATCCTCGACAGGACAATAAGTTAACACTCTGCAAAGGTCATCAATCGTGCAGGCATAGCTGTAACCACTAGTTAATTTTTCCACCAAAAATGTAACTCTCTTACCATTTATTTTTTTCTGAACAGTTGCTTGAAGGTTGAGATTTTCATAAAAAGGCAGCTGGTTTTCAGCAGGTATAGTAAACGGACTCTGCCTCTTGAATCCTGATTTTTTAGTTCCGGCATTTCGATTTCGCTTTGTGGGTCTTCTGTGATTTGGCATCATGCTATCACCTCTTTGTTGTGTACGTTTAGCTAGATCTA
Organism: Candidatus Enterococcus ferrettii; assembly: GCF_017377655.1. Classification (GTDB taxonomy): domain Bacteria; phylum Bacillota; class Bacilli; order Lactobacillales; family Enterococcaceae; genus Enterococcus_A; species Enterococcus_A ferrettii. Next base: position 56,000 of record NZ_JAFREL010000030.1, on the reverse strand, counting down.
TTTTACCATTTTGAAAAAACGCTATCAATCCTATGAAAATAGCAATCTTGGCGGACTAGACATTAATTTTGTCAGCTAATGAATTTCCCTACTTACCCTGTGAACCCTCTAAAATCACTTTATCATCTGCCTACTTCCTTTTTGTCATAGAAATTTTTTGTTTTTCTGCTCCTTATTCTCCCTTACTGTGTTAAAATTTATCCATCAGATTTAAAGGAGATTACCATGTTTTATATTGGAATTTTTGTATTCTTGCTCTTAGCTGTCAACTTTTTTTACCGGGTAATTAATCTATTTATAAAAATAAACAGACAAGCTTATTCACAAGACACTACACACATGTTCAAATGCAGTACCTGCAATCAGTCCTATACCCTGACAGGCCCAGAAACAAAGAAGCTGGTTAAAGGTGCCGTTGTAATAAAAAAATCCACACCACGAAGCAGAACTACTTTTTACCAATTCAGGTGTCCTCAATGCGGAAGCTATTCCAATCAAGAAAAGATATTTGATATTAATACGACGAAAGGATTAGGCACTGTAAGAGCTCAAATTGATTCTGATCAACTGCCGCTTGTCATGGATTTCCTATTAAAGGGGATTCTGCCAATTTTTCTAATCATGCCCTTTCTAAATCTCATTATCAGATAAACAGTGTGTCTTTCTACTCACTGTTGATATTGAATCAAACAAATGAATCGTTTTATCAATGGAATTAAAAAATACTAACGCTTAAAATCTTAAATAATAAAAATATCCAGGAGGCGAACCATGATATCCATTCAAGAATTTTACCCAACCTATTCTGAAGAGATGATCAGCAAACTTGAAGAACTTCAAAATTTGATTTGGACTGTTGCAAAGGAACAGAAAAAAACGATAAGTGAAAGCTCAAAATGGGGACAGCTTTCACTCGTTTCTGAAGCTGGCACGCCAATCCGTATAGCTAAATTTTCAGACACTGAGATTGCTCTATTTGTTCACTGTCAAACTACCTTAATCGAGACCTGGAAAAATTTATTTCCCGATCGCCTTTCTTTTTCGGGGAACCGAGCAGTGATAGTCTCCATTGACTCTCCACTTCCCACTTCAGAATTACAAGTTTGCATTGATATGGCGTTAAACTACCATGCTCGTAACAAGCGGCTCTAATTTTTAGTATCATTCAGCTCTTTATAAAGCTGGAATCGGACAGTAATTGGCACTGATCTTTTCTATTTAACAAAAGTCATTTCAGCAGTTGAATCCTCTCATCAATGCTATAATACGTAAAAAACAGAGAGGAGAACATGCGATGAAATACTTGCAGCTAACTACTTGGAAATTAATTCTTACAATATTCGCCCTGCTTCTTTTTTTTAGCGGCTGCCAGTCCCACTCTCAGAAGAGTAAATCAACTGACACCACTACTGTATCTACAGCTGAAATGACTACTGTTGAAGCTTCAACCCAGCAGAAAGAAGACACGGTTTCTACCACCCAATCAAAGGAGGACACAGCGATGAACTACCCTTCAGGAAGCCTGATTGAAGCTGTTTCGGCTAACAATCTTGATCAAACAAATGACATTCTCAGCTCTTCCAATTATCCAATTGATGAGGTGAATGAAAAATCTGAGACCCCCTTATTGATCGCTGTCCACAATAATCAAGTGGCTATCGCCAAAGCCTTAATTGATTCAGGTGCCGACATTAATAAACAGGATGGAATCCAGGACAGCCCTTACCTCTATGCTGGAGCAGAAGGAAGAACAGAAATTCTAGCTTATATGCTTGCTCATGCAACGCCTAACCAATCCATCACTAACCGATTCGGCGGAAATGCACTGATTCCAGCTGCGGAAAAAGGCCATCTAGAAAACGTAAAAATTCTTTTAGCCGACAAACGAGCAGCTATCAATCACCAAAATAATTATGGCTATACAGCCCTGATTGAGGCCGTAGCATTACGTGATGGATCACAAGTTTACCAAGATATCGTGGCTGAATTATTGAGAAACGGTGCCGATCCAACCCTCGTAGACAACTATGGGAAATCCGCCCTCGATTATGCCAATCAATTAGGTTATGGCAATATGGCTAGAATGCTTCAAGAAGCAATCAAGTAGTCTATTAGAAAAATTATTGTTTTGTCGGTTATCCCAGGCGTTCGCAGTCATTTTAATCGTTGGTATTGTACTATAGGTTCAAAATTTCATGTATAATACTCCTCAAGCAGCAGTATATTTTTATTGAAGAATACTATACTATAAAGGGAGTTTTTCTATGAGCAGAATGAAGGATGTACTAAATCACTTTGAAAGTGAAGCGTCAGAGTTTGATTCGATTATTACAAAATTAATTCCAGACTATAATCAAATGTGCACTATCTTACTAGAATTTATTCCATACACGCCAGAAGATACCTTCTCCTTTATTGATTTGGGCACCGGAACAGGAACTTTAGCAAAACGAATTAAGGATAAATTTCCCAATTCTTCAGCGACCTGTGTCGATATTTCCAGCAATATGTTAGCAATTGCTGAACAAAAATTAGGGAGTACTGCTGAATTTATCCAAAGTGATTTTTACTCCTTTGCGTTCGATAAGTCTTACGATCTAATTGTTAGCTCCTTGGCCCTGCATCATATTGAATCTACTGAGGAAAAATCCGACTTTTATAAAAAGATCTTTAATGCTCTGTCTCCTACGGGTACCTTTCTCAATATTGATGTTTTGCTAGGTGCAAATGATTTCATTCAACAAAAATACCTTAACAACTGGAAAAACTTTATGCTTAAAAGCACCTCAAAACAAGAAGTCGAAGAAACGTGGTTAAAAAATTATCATTCAGAAGATCGACCTGCTTCTTTATTTGATCACTTTATCTTATTAAATGATGCCGGATTTACTGAGATTGATTGTTTGTACAAAAGCTATAACTATGGCGTTTATATGGCCGCAAAATAGTTTCAATGCAGAGCGATTATGCTAATCGCTCTTTTTTGTCGTTCAATCAACTAGCACGCAGCTTTTTACGTGATTCCTAATGATCGTTCGATAGTACACTCTATGTCACTCAGGAATTTAATTGGCATCCGCCGAGCCTCCCTTTGATTTTCTTTATAAACTATCAAAGTGACCTTACTAATTTTCCCCGTTCGTTTCTCTTTCAATTTATAATTCAGAAAAAATAGACTATCTTTTTATATTCGTTTGCTCTATAGTGAAGTCAAAAAGGTGGGGATCATTTGAAAGAGATTAACTATTTAGAAGACATGTATGTAGATGGCTATTTCCCCAATTTTTTAGTAGACAAAATTCGAGATTATTTGAAACAAGTTGTACAACTTATAGAAGGAGGAACCTACACTTTAGAGACTGTTCAAGAAGCTTTAGACAACGCAATAGATAAAATCTTTGACTTAGAAGATGAATTCGACGAACATGATTGTTCTCTAGAAACAGTTGCTAGAGAATCTATCGCTGAAACAATTATGGATATCCTTCAATACTATGAGATTGATTTAGATATCGAAACGGCTTTCAGAAAATGGTATGAGTAATACCTATCCTCAGCAAACCTATAAAGGAGCTCTGGATAATGGTTATCCTGGCATGTTAAGTTCAGATACTTATCAAGCCCTGGTGAAAGGTCTACAAGGATCATTTACGCAAACAAAGAGTTAAGACACTCACCACACTATGGAACTTTTGGCGAGTAAAAAGACGGATTTATTTATTCATTGCTGGAAAATTTTTCCTAATGCAATCTATTATCCATCATAAAAAAGGAGATCACTAATGGCTTTAGTACACGAATTCGGGATTATCAATGACCTTTCGCAAGTTTCCTACTTAGAATATGCGCCTGAAAAGTATCACTGTATTTCCGTTAGCGATAACCATATCTTACCTTTGTTAGAATCGCTATTCTTAATGAGAACATATTTCAATTCGTTAGATCGTCCCGAGTATGGCTTAGCCTATTATGGAACGACACTCATTCCTCCTGAGTCCCTGTCTACATTTTTGGATATTATTTTATCCTTCAAAAGCATCAAGCAGCAGGATGATATCATTGAACTCAGCAGGAAAATTATTCAGGCGAAAAAGGAAAACAAGTATATGATCCACTATGGAATTTAATTTTTTGCAAAACAATAATCCCCCCACATCATAGAAAACCGCTGCGAAGGAATCCTTCATTATTTTACGAATATCCTATTTTGACACTTTTTGACTAGCTTATAATGCAGTATAATTAGGTCAGTAATTTCACTCATTAATCCTTTCAATTGGAGGTAAAAAGTTTTGAAAGATCATTTGGATAATAAACGAATTCAACTAAAGCAACTTGAACGAGAATTGAAAACCTTTGAACAAACTAAATATGCTAGTTTGCCGATGGGGTTAGAGCATAATCGTATTTTAAAAAAATATCAAAAATTGAAAAAAGAGATTGAGGCATTTGAAGAACAGTAACTGTATTCCAACTTATCGATCGTTACTTAAAGGGTAGATACTCTTTAGAATGGAATCCATCAATCAGACACCGATTTAAGAGCATCGATTTCCATTTTTTACCACTCCTTGCTTTCCTTGGCTAACTGACTTTATTTCAATAAGTTACTATAATTTTTTTGAAGAGGTGATTATCGTGAAATACTTTGGTTCACTATTTTTCTTATTCTTTGCTCTATTTTGCGTTATCTTTGGTGTGCAATTTAAACGTGGCAAATGGCTAGGAGCCCTTTCCGGAAATACATTTAAGGATAATAGATTTTCTCCTGAATTTGCTATTATTCAGGGAAAAAAGACTAGTAACATTTTATTTCTAGCGGCTTTATTTTTTTTACTTCTTGCGATTTATCTTTTTTATAGGATGTGATCATTCTAGTATCTTGGTCGTTACTGGACTTTTATATTTTTCTTCGATTGAATCCAACTGCTTAATGTCCTATACTTAACTGAATGATTATAATAATGGTACATAAAGGAGGAGTACAGTTGTCAGACGAAAAAAAGTTGTTAAAACAGTTTCAAACAGTATTTGTTGTACTTTTTAGCGTGCTAATGCTAAATACAGCAGGAGTAATCTTCTCTCTTTCGAAAAATGCTATGGAGGATTCAAGCTTCTTGATGTTTGCTTTTGTAACTGGCCTTGGATGGATCAATACTATTGTTCAATTTAAGAGAGCAGATATCCGAATAAATTGGAAGAACAAGTAGAATATTTTTTACAAACGGGGCTAACTGAATTAGCTCCGTTTTTCTACTGAATTGCCCCATTTACAGAAGTTTCTATTCCACACTTTCTTCCATTTGCTAAGTTAGTCGAATTAATAAAAAATCATTTTGTGCTATAATCAATGCTATCTTTTAGGCAGGAGAAAAATTATTGAATACATCCTTGAGCTATTTGCATAAACTATTAAATAAATTTCCGATCGAAAATCTTCAACCAGAAAATCAAAATCAGGATTATGAAGGCACTATTTTTTCTATGAATAGTGTTTCATTTCGTAGTCGTTTGGCCAAATCAACTCCAAAAAAGAAAGGGTATTTTGTTGCTTTTTGGGAAAAAGATTCCGAAGGGAAAAATCAACCTTTCTCATATTTCAATAGTCCTGAAAAACTTATTATCGTGGTCCTTGATGGGCAGCGATCCGGTCAATTCGTTTTTCCTAAAGACATATTATTAAAAAATGGGATACTGAAAGGACCAAATTCAAAAGGAAAGATGTCGATCCGTGTTTATCCCATTTGGGAGCAAGACTTAAATAAAACTGCATTCAATACAAAAAAATGGCAAACTGAATTTTTTATCGACACTTCAGCTAGTATAGACATTGAAAAAATGTCCTATTTTTACTATGAGTAAAAGTTTCCTACATATTACTGATGGTTAGTTGAAACAATATACTTTGAAAAACTAGGAATTATAATAATGTTTGAGTATGATGAGCTTGTTATTCGAATTGAAGGAGAGAAATTATGTTAAATATTGAAACTGACAAGTTCATACTAAGGAAATTCAGCATGCAAGATATGTACGACTTACATATCCTCTTGAGTGATAAATCAGTCAATACTTTCTTACCATGGTTTACTCATAATTCTATTAAAGAAACAGGTGAATTTTATGAAAACCGTATCAGAGGTCAACAATATTGCTTTGCTATCTGTCAAAAAGAGAATAATAGTCCTATTTGATACATCAAAGCGGAAATGACTGATGGTCATGACTTTGGCTATGCTCTTCGAAAAGATTTTTGGCATAGGGGTATTGTGACAAAAGCTAGTAAAGCATTTATTACCGTACTAAAGAAAGCTGGTCTTTCATACATTACTGCAACCCATGATATAAATAATTATCGAAGCGGAAATATTATGCAGCAAATAGGAATGAAATACTGCTATTCTTACAAAGAGCAATGGCAACCTAAAAATTTTTATTTACCTTTCGGATGTATCAATTAAATTTGGATGGTCAAACAGATCGAGTATATCTAAAATATTGGAATCAGTACCCTGATCATTTTATAGAAGAAATTTAGTTTATTAAATTCGGTATCCTACATGTAGATCCTCTTTCAAGCAACTAAACTATCTTTTAACTAATTAACAGCTTGCGAGCTCTTTTTTATTTCCCCCTTTATCACCCGTTTCCTCCATTCCACAAATTCGTTCGTCAGTAGAATTCCGCAATAATATCCTTTATACTTGGTATATCAGTAAAAATTACTTATCTCTTATTTAAGCCAACTTATTTAATAAAAAAATTTTCAGAAATTTGGTGTGAAAATGAATCGTAAAATTGGGATGGTCTCCTCTGCAGTCACCTTATCTTGTGTTATTCTTTTTGCTTTATTTATGCTTTTAAATTGGTCTTTCGGCGCCTACGCTATCTGCATAGTATTAGCATTAGGCTATGTTTCGATGGTCTCAGCATTCAATAGTTTTACTAAAAAAGAATATGAAGCTGCAAAATTAGCTAGTTTGTCCTTTGCAATTATTTATGCCGTTTTCGTCTTGATGGTTTACTACGCTCAAATAACAACTTTAATGAAGGCTAATCCAACTAATGAAATTGCATTTTTAATTGATTATAAAAAGTTCGGGCTATTCTTTTCATATAATTTATTCGGATACGCCATTCTTTCTATATCAACCTTTTTCTTGGGTTTAACTATTTCAGTCAAAAACAAAACTGACCAATTATTGAGAAAACTTTTGCTAATCCATGGATTATTTAGTAGCGTGGCTCTCGTTCCCATATTTGGAATATTTGATGCTGATTCAGCTGGATCAGATATAATGGGGATTGCCGCTCTAGAAATATGGTGTATCTATTTTATCCCAATTTGCGTTCTCAGTTATAAGCATTTTAAAAACATTGAGATGAAGTGAATGCGCTATTGAACAAAAATGATAGTAAAACGAGCTATAAAATGAATAACCCCTTCACACCGTAAACAACTGATGCGAAGGGGTTTATTCACTATTTTATGAGTGTCCAACAATCTTATGTGGAATGTATGGTTCCTCCAAGTAAGCAACATCTTCCGGTGTAAGCTTGAAATCAACAGCTGCAACGGCACTCTCAATGTGGCTCATTTTTGTAGCACCAATAACTGGAGCAGCCACAGGTTCCTTTTGCAGCAGCCAGCCTAAGGCGATATTTACCCGACTAGTTTCATATCTTTCAGCTAATTCCGCTACGCGATCGATAATGACTTGATCCATCTCAGCCGTTTCGTCGTATTTGGCTTTTTGCGCCTGATCAGTCGTACTGCGGGAGGTCGTTGCCGTACGATCGCGAACTAAACGACCGGAAGCCATTGGACTGTACGGTGTTAAAGCAATATTTTCCGAAAGGCAATAAGGAATCATCTCCCGCTCTTCTTCTCGATAAATCAAGTTCAAATGGTCTTGCATCGAAACAAATTTTGTCCAACCATTCATTTCCGCTACATGGTTAGCCTTTTGAAACTGATAAGTATACATAGCAGAGGCACCAATATACCGAGCTTTCCCTGCTTTGATCACATCATGCAGCGCCTCCATAGTTTCTTCGATCGGAGTAAATGGATCCCAGCGATGAATGATATATAAGTCAACGTAATCAGTCTGCAGACGTTTTAAACTTTGATCAATTTGCGACATGATGGCCTTGCGGGATAACCCTTGACCGTTAGGACCATCAAACATTTTTTGGTGAACCTTGGTAGCTAAAACAATTTCATCCCGTTTGGCAAAGTCTCTCAGAGCTTTACCAAGAATTTCTTCACTGCGACCTAAGGAATAAACATTGGCCGTGTCAAAAAAGTTAATTCCCAAATCCAAAGCGCGTTGAATTAACGGTCGACTTTCGTCCTCTTCTAAAACCCATTTGTGGATCCAATTTTGAGGGTCCCCAAAGCTCATACTGCCTAAGCAGATACGTGACACATCCATCCCTGTATTACCTAATTTTACATAATCCATCTTGATCATCCTTTCATCCGTCTGAGTTGTTCCTCATGATTAATTATTTCACACAATGAAAACCGCTTTTCACGGTATTCGTATTTAAAAATACAACAATTACCGATCCCGATACTTTGTCCATATATACGGTATTCAGGCTCACTGTAATCATCCCAAAATTTACGGAACTGCCCACAAAACGCGCCATGAGTCACTGCTAAAATCGTACCACCCTTTTGTCGCATCAGCTCCTTACAGGTGTCTACCGTCCGCTTCTGAAATTCCTTTTCCTCCTCACCACCGTATTCTACAAAAAAATCGCGGTAAGGCAGCGAGGGATTCAGCTTTTCACTTTCTCCTTCTAACTGTCCAAAATTCCATTCCTTTAAACCTTTTAAGCGAGTATAAGCTTGAGAAGTAATCAACTCAAGTGTATCCGAAGTCCTTTCCAAAGTTGAACTAAAGGCTTGATCAAAAGAGGTGTCCTGCCATTTAAAATACTCGCCCGCCGTTTTCGCCTGGTGGACTCCCCGTTCTGTTAAGGGCGAATCACACCAGCCTTGGATTTTATGCTGGGCATTAAACAGCGTTTCGCCATGACGAACTAGATACAACGTTTTTTCCATGCAAACAATCCTTTCTGATAAACACCAAAAAGAATGGTGCCATCCATTCTTTTTGGTTCATTCATTAAACTTTCACTGCTTCGGTCACTGCCAAATTCTCGCCATTGGAGGCAATCACCTGCTTGTACCAGTCAAAAGATTTTTTCTTGGTACGCTTCATTGTTCCGTTCCCTTGATCGTCGCGATCAACATAGATAAAACCATAACGTTTGCTCATCTGACCCGTGCTAGCTGCCACTAAATCAATACATCCCCAAGTTGTGTAGCCCAACAGCTCCACCCCGTCGATTTCAACCGCTGCTTTGAAGGCTTCGATATGCTGCTTCAAATAATCGATGCGGTAATCGTCTTCCACATAGCCATTTTCGTCTGGCATATCAACAGCGCCTAAACCATTCTCCACAATGAACAACGGCTTTTGATAGCGATCGTAAAGCTGGTTTAAAGAATTTCGCAGCCCAAGTGGATCAATTTGCCAGCCCCATTCCGTAGACGGTAAGTTGTCATTTTTAATAGAAGCAAAAATATTACCCGTAGCCTGTTGGTAATCTTCAGCATGAGCACTAACTGTTCGAGAGCAATAGTAAGAGAAGGAAACGAAATCTACCGGAGCCGAAGCTAGGATTTCTGCATCGCCCGCCTCCATCTGAATCGTCAACCCCTCCTGCTCAAATTTTTTCAGTGCGTAATTAGGATATTTCCCCCGCGCTTGTACATCAATGAAGAAATAGCCTTCACGATCTCGTCGAATCGCTTCCTGATAATCCTCAGGACGACAAGTATAAGGATAATGACTGCCGCCAGCCAGCATACAGCCAACCTGATTTTCTGGATCGACTTCGTGCGCAGTTTTAGTTGCCAGTGCACTAGCTACTAATTGATGATGGGCAGCTTGATATTTTACTTCTTCCTTGTTGTCGCCTTCGCGAAAAATAATTCCACCTCCAACAAAAGGTTGGTGCAATAAGATATTAATTTCATTGATAGTCAGCCAATACTTTACTTGTCCTTTGAAGCGCTTCAGCACTGTTTCAGCATAATGACTATAAAAGTCCACCAGCTTGCGACTGCGCCAGCCGCCATATTCCTTAATCAAGTGTACTGGAACATCGAAATGAGCAATCGTTACTAACGGTTCGATGCCATGCTTTTTCAACTCCTTGAAGATGCCCTCGTAAAAAGCTAACCCTTCCTCATTAGGCTCCAAATCATCGCCGTTCGGAAAAATCCGCGACCATGAGAGCGACATACGGTACACCTTGAAGCCCATTTCAGCAAACAGCTGAATATCCTCAATATAATGATGATACATATCAATCGCTTCCTTAGCAGGATAATAATGATCCTCCTGCCATTCCAGCATTTCCAGTTCACCTAGACCCACTGCTTTGCGATCTTCTCCACAGGGCAAGAGATCAATGTTGGAAAGCTTGCGTCCGCCTTCCAAAACGCCTCCCTCTACTTGATTCGCTGCAGTGGCGCCGCCCCACAAAAAGTTTTTATCTAAAGCCATTTATTTTGTCTCTCCCTTATTTTAAACTTTTACTGCCAAAATGTCTTCCTGACAGTCGGTAGGTCCTTGAGTAATCGTTTCTATTGATGAATACTGAGGACTATTGGTTACTACTACGGGTACTTGTGTTTCGTAACCGGCAGCCTGAATACTTTTAAGATCAACCTCCAACAATGGCTGTCCTTTTTTAACCTTGTCATCCGCATTTACCAATACTTCAAAATATTGACCTTTTAACTCCACTGTATTTAAGCCCACATGGATCAGGATTTCTACCCCAGTATCCGAAACTAAGCCAATCGCATGCTTAGTAGGAAAAATTGCCGCAATTTTACCATCAAAAGGTGCTACAACCTGCCCCTCCACCGGTTCAATGGCAAAGCCTTTTCCTAGAGCCTCAGAAGCGAATGCTTCATCGTGCACTTCACTCAAAGGAATAATTTTACCTTTCATAGGACTAATTACCCGAGTATCTTCCAAAATCAATTCTTTTATTTCTGAAATTTCTTCCTTTTCAAACTTGAAGCTTAAAATATACGTTAGTCCACCAGATACTACCATTGAAATAATCAAAGCAATTACGATATTCCAGAAGAGACGCATCGTATCATCACCAATATATAGCAGAATTGCCGGAATACCTGAAGAACCAGTCGCAAAACGGTGCGTGTTGGTCAAACCAGCAAACAAACCGCCAGCTCCCCCACCGATCATTGCCGCAACTAACGGGTATTTCTTTGGCAGGTTAACCCCATACAAGGTCGGCTCGGTAATGCCCATGTAGGCGGTGATCGAACCAGAAGTTGCCAATTGTTTTAACTTCTTGTCCTTCGTACGAAAAGCTACCACTGCTGAAGCGGTTGCCTGAGCAATATTGGAACAAACACACCCAGGACCAAAAATACTATCGTAACCAAGCTCGGCCATCTGCATGACGCCAAGGGGTGCTACACCATTATGCAAGCCAAACATTACCATGATCGGAAAGAAACCGCCGATTAATACTGCCGGAACCCAGCTGGCATTTACGCTCAGGAAAGTAAAGAAGGAAGCCAGATATCCGCCAAGCACCGTACCGATCGGACCCAAAACTGCTAAAGCTAGAGTTCCCATCACTAAGAATGTCAGCATCGGCACAAAAACCAGTTCGACTGATTTCGGAATGATCCGATTCAAGAATTTTTCCACATAGGATTGAACAAAGATAACCAGCAAAATCGGAATCACTGAACCTGTATAAGTTGCCAAGGTAAATGGAATAATATCAAAAAATTGGACAGGATCACCAGCCGTTACCAATGCTCCCCAACTGGGATGCAGCATAATCGCCGCTACAGATACTGCTAAAATCGGATTGCTGCGTAATTTTTGTGCTACAGTAAACGCTAAAATCATCGGCAAGAAGTAGAACACACCATCAGCGAACATGTTTAATAAATAGTAAGTTTGTGAATCAGCTGAAATGACATTAAAGACCATCAATAAAGCTAAGACTGCCTTCACCATCCCAGCACCAGACAACGCTGGAATAACTGGCTGGAAGGTACCTGCCACAAACTCGATAATAGTTGTCATCAAGCCTTTTTTCTCTCCACCAGGTTCTACTGAAGAAGCGGTATCGACATTTTTCTCAACCTCTTCAAAGATATCCTTCACGTGAGTGCCTATAACCACTTGGTGGACACCCGCATTAAAAATATATTTTGTGACGCCATCTAAGTCTTCTAACCCTTCGACATCCACCTTCGTTTCATCGACCAATTTAAAACGCAGACGCGTTTGACAATGATAGGCTTCCGTAATATTCGTTTTACCACCCAATTTTTTTACGATGTCACGAGCCAACGATTGATATTTCTTACTCATGATGTTACCCCTTTCACTGAAACAAGCAGATTGTTTTGTGAATCTCACCGGTGTATTCAGTGCTTGTCTGTAAGTGAACTTTATCACGTCTAGATAGCGTTTCCAATAGTTTTAGAACAAGACGAAACGCATTTCACAAAACTTCGGAAAAAGACGGTGTTTTGTGGAATGCGTTTTATTTTTTATTTAACTAGGACAATGAATCAGTAAAAGGAAAAAATTTTTCTACTTTCTCCCTAAAACCTCTCCTCTAAATCCTTAAACGTCGCCTGTCTCCGCGACTCCAATTGCTTGGCACTGGCAATCTTGTTAGCTTTGTTTTCCTCATAATTCAGGGCAAAAACTTTTGCATACAACGCATCCAAAATCATCAAAATTGATTCCTGAGTAGCAAAGTTGGAAATCTTGGAATAAAGCTTTTCTTTACTAGAGATATTCAAAACCACATCCGAATAATCGCGCAAATAGTTTTTGCCACCGCTGGTAATACTAATGATCGGTACGCCATTTTTCATCAGGATCTTGACGTTGCTGGTAGGATTTTCATCCGGATTGTTCCCGGAATAAGAAATGATTATTGCACAATCCCGCTGAGTTAAGGAATGGGAAATCGTTCCGCACTCGCCTGATTTTGCCATAAAAGCTTTTTTGCGAATCGTCAGCAAATTCCTTTTGAACAGCTCTCCATAGTAATAATTGGGACTCGTTCCATAGACCACAATGTTCTCTGCCTGATAAACCAGCTCAGCAGCCTTATTCAAATCCTCAGTCGCAATCAGCGAGACAGTATCCTTCATACTCTGCATCTTCAAATTGACCATGCTCTCAATAATCTCTAAGGTATCTGCTTCAGCTGAAAAAGGAAAATTGGGGTCGACATCCGCATAAGCCGTGTCGTCATGGTACGCCACCTCATGATTGAAGGCATACATGAATTCTTTCCAGCCGGAATAGCCGAAATATTTAGCAAACCGAACCAGCGTCGGTTTTGAGGTAAAGGTTAACTTTGCGATTTTCTCCATCGAAAGCTCCTGTAGCTGATCACGATTTTCTAAGATAAACTCCCCGATCGTGCGCCGGGCATCACTTTGCTTAAAGGCTGCTTCTTCAATTCGTTGAAATAGATACATTATGGCTCACCTCACATAACCTTTTTTCAGAAGATTCAATCGTTGTCGAAATAATTTTGTATTGCAAAAAGTTAATTTCCATTTCAATTTGGCAACCGTTTGATTAATCTGTTCTTGCTTCTTCACTAATTTCTGGTAGTCATCAGCCAAAATTTCTTGACGCTCCAACAAGGTCGAATCGCCTAACTGAGATAATTCTGAATGTCTCAATAGAGAATCAATCGATAAACCAAATTCCTTCATACACTTGATAGATTCAATCCAGTTCAGATTTTATTGAAAATCACGCATTCTAACCGCATTACGGGTTACTGGCGGCATTAAGTCCTGCTTTTCATCGGAACGAATTTTTGCTGGAGTCATGTCATAATTTGCGGCTGCTTCTGACATATTCAAAATTCATTCTCCATTGTATTTTCTTTATTGTAACAGCCAAAAAACACAATGACAAAGTGAATCTGAAAATATTTCCAGCAAAAAATTTCCAACATTGAATGAAGTGTACAGAAGTATGATTAAAAAAATCCCCACAAACATTTGTCATGAGGATTCCTATGTTTACGCAATCGATGGCTGAATCGAATTATTTTTCGCTGTTTTGAAAACTGCAGAACCAATTTCGATCATAGTTACAATCACAATAATACCGCAGATTGCCATTTGGATGGTCAATGTATTTCCAGTAGAGATATAATGCAGCACGTCACCAGTTGACCAGGTCTGTTCCTGCAGTAGATGGATCATGTCTGAGCTGAAAATATCCCGCTGCAGGAATAAAAAGATCCATAAGATAGCAGAAATAAGATGATCGATAATCACCCAAGTACAAACACGTCCATTCCAATAGCGTTGGGTAATCTTTTGAACACTTGAAATTACAGTAAGAATGATAATAACTACCATTATCGGAACAACCTTCATCGCAAAGCTGTTACTAAACAAAGCAATTCCGTCAATTGATGAATCCGTACTAAAAATAACAAATGGTGCAAAGTCTAATGCTATTAAAGCCAACCAGCCGCAAAAGAAAAACGCCGCAATCATTTCACCAATGGGTTCAGACAATGAGATTCGCTCCCCCTCTTGAGGCTTTGGCAAATCTTCCAGTTTCCATTTTTCTTTCTTTTGGTCACCAATCATACCGGTTCTTTCAGCGATAACATAACCCACTGTTACCCAAATCAAGGTTTGCATCGCCGCTGAAACACCGCTGCTGATTCCTTGGCTAATAATCAGTTGGAAAATTTCGTTTATTTGAATCCCATTCGTCTGAAAAACTTCAACACCAGCGCCGACAATCCCAATAAATACCGCAATGATTGTTATGATTGGCACTAGCACCTTCAACATACGTACATAACTATCGTAAACCATGGGTGAAATTAAATAGCGCGGATGTTGGCGGTACTCTACCGCTAGATCTGCTGGCGACCCCATTTCCATTAGAACCTGTTTGATCTCGTCCTCAGTCGGATTTTCCGACAGCATATCATAAATATTACTTTTTAATTCCCGTTCAACTTCGGCCCGCTCTTTCTCAGGCAAACGCCCCACTACAGCAGCGACATACCGATCTACCCAATTTTCCATAATTTATTCCCCCAAGTAAATTTGAGCAATGCTTTCTTGCATCCTCTTCCATTCCTTCAAAAGCTCCCGGCTAATTTTTACTCCTTCTTGATTCAGCGTGTAATACTTTCGCGGCCGACTTTCCGTTGTGTCCCAATCACTCGTCAATAGTCCTTGTTTTTCCAGTCTTCGCAGCAAAGGGTATAAGGTATTCGCTTCAATTTCAATCCCTTTATCCTGCAATTCTTGCAGTAACGCATAGCCATAATAAGGCGACTTCAAACTCCCTAACACCGCCAATACTAAACTACCTCGCTTCATTTCAGTGATGTAACTTTGTACAAGGTCTTTTTCCGGCATACTCATCACCTCTTCATAATCATTATACTGTACGTCACACACTATAGTCAATCTCATATTATTGTTTTGAATCATTTAATTCGATTCCGTCAGCAAAATATTTTGCCGCTTTTATGATACAATCAATACAAGAAAAGCCAACTGAAAGGAGTTTGTCAGGTTGAAGGATTATCAATGGTATAGTGACCGATGGGGGCAGCCTACCCAAGACGACGACATGCTCTTTTTACTTTTAACGATCGGTGTCTTTCAGGCGGGCCTCAGCTGGAAGGTAGCAGCTGGCAAAAAGGAAATTTTTATGCGGAACTTTTGTGGAATGGATTTCCGTAAAGTAGCCGCACTCTTTCCGGATGATGCGGACCAGATTGCAAAGGATCCAGAGATGATCCGCAATCCTAGAAAGATCAAAGCCGTTATTCAAAATGCGCGGGCAATTGTTCGATTGTTGGATGACTACGATAGCTTTGCTGATTATTTGTGGGATTTTGTCGGGGGTGTCCCTGTCGTTAAGCAATATGAAACCCAGGATCAAGTCACTAATACTTTGCCTGAAGCCACGACGATTGCAAAAGATATGAAGAAGCGAGGATTTACGTTTGTCGGTCCAGTAGTTACCTGCATGTTTCTAAAAGCAGCCGGGGTGATTCAGGATCAGGTGCTGGATCGGTGAAAAAGGAGTCACCAAGTTTAGGCGACTCCTCTTTTATTAATCAAATAACTCTTCCAAAGTAACCAATGTCAGTTCTGGATACTGGGCTGCGAGTTGCTTGGTTTTTTCACCATACTCTTTTTGGGCGAAGAAGTAAAAATGATAAGATCTATAGTTAGGCAGCAACCGTTTCTTATCCATCAGCTTCTGAATTCCCTTTATCTCATTAAACGCATTGCGCCATTTACATTCAGCCAATAAAACCTGGTCTTGATTACCTAAAACAATATCAATATCACTCTGTTGTCTCAACTGCACATCATTTCCCCACCAGCGGCTGATTTCCGTTGGCAACAACTCCAGCCTTTGCTTTTGAATTTCGCGAACTAGATATTGCTCATAAACAGTTTCAAAAACCGTTCTCCCAATAAAATTATCTATAATAGACAAAATTGTATTATTCACCACTTGCTCGCCAAAATTTCGTTCAATCGCCGTTTCATTTGGGTAGACGTATTCATAATAAAAGCGGAAGGTATTGTCAGCAATCTCGTAAATTCCTTTACGCTAACGCAAAGGAATTTCACCAAAAGGAATTGTCTTCTT
The DNA here is from genome assembly GCF_017377655.1 of Candidatus Enterococcus ferrettii. Classification (GTDB taxonomy): domain Bacteria; phylum Bacillota; class Bacilli; order Lactobacillales; family Enterococcaceae; genus Enterococcus_A; species Enterococcus_A ferrettii. The sequence goes on along the minus strand of NZ_JAFREL010000030.1, from coordinate 39,231 downwards.
GAGAAAACCTATGTCAACTAATGTTGTTAAATAATATGGCAATGCTGACGTCTCGATTTTGGTAATTGCTGAAATCGCTGACAGTCGATTCGCCCCTTAAGCCACAGCTTGAATAATTACATTGTATTTCGCTGGCTGGTCAAACTCCTCTTTCATTAAATAATCTGGTTCCTGATACAGCCGTCCATCACTGGAAAAAAACAGCCCCTCCAGATTTTTTTCAAATGTTCGTTCGTATTCATTAAAGAAAGATAATAAGGGACACCACCTAAAACACTATAAAAACGAATCTTATCTTCAGCATCTTAATTCATCAACAGTTGAGCAGTCTCAAAATAATCAAAAGGCTTTAGCTGAATCTGACTCGTCTTTCTTCTATACAAGAGAGATTTATAGCCAAGAACTTCTTTTCCATGAAAGAAACATGACTGCCGCTTAAAATCATTTTGATTTTCGAATCCAGAAAATGATGATCTATCGCAATTTGCAGCACAAAGCTCAAGGCTTTATTAACAGTCGCCGCATAAGGATACTCATCAATGATCAATACTGTTCGCTGGTTATTACTGACTTTTATCAACCAGACAAAGGCCTCTTGCCAAGACTCAAAAACAAAACTCTCGGCAACTGATGTTCAAAATGTTCCAGCAGCAAGCGCGAAAAAGCCCGAAGGTTCATCGTGTCATTGGTTTCTTTAGCAGTGAAAAAGATGACATCCTTATCTTTAGAAAATTCGCTGATTAAGGTTGTTTTACCTATACGACGTTTCCCATAAAGAGCTAAAAACTCGAATTTATCCGAGTTATATAATTGCTCCATTCTAGCCAATTGTTTTTGCCGACCAATGAACATCTTTGACCTCCAAAATATTATCATTTTCATTTGTACTGCTGAGCTAAATCGTCATAAATTTCTATTTTTCAAGATTTATCAATAAATTATCTAACATCTCATTTAAGTATTCAGATGGAAGTAGTCCTTCACTATTTTCTAAAGTATCTAACATTTTTATTATATCTCTATGATTTAAGCTTAAAATCAATTTTCCGTTTTCTCTCAACGTACCCTTGATAGCTTTCTTAGAATTTTTATCCTCTCCATAAGGTGAGATAATTATCGCTACAGACCTTAATGCTTTAGCATATAAATACTTTTCAGTCGTATATATATCCTTCTGCGTAATTTTATCAGAATAGTTTTTAAACTCAAAAATAATATATTTGGTCCTAAAATAATCACTAATAATGTTCCAAAATCCGTCTAATTCTCCTGATTTTATTTTACAGATCAAATCAAACCTGAATAAATTTTCATTAGATTTCTGTTGTGGGTTCCATAATGTCAAATCGTTATTGAATAATGTCTTTAGTATCTTTATACATAGTTTTTCATAGCTTGAAGAAGCATTATCACTAGGAACCCAAGAGACTAATTCTTGTTTTAACAGTTTATCTTCGTTATTCATGTCAATATTTTTAGGTGTTACATTGAACAATTCCATTTCGGTCTTTTTAGGGCTAATCTCCTGAATAGAATAGTTCAATATTGATATGAGTTCTTCTTTCAAAATTTCATTATTTCTCACTAAGTACAGAATGTTTGAAATATCTAAAATCATTATATTTTCAAGTTCAGTGAGCTTTTCCTTATAGTCAATAATATTTGCTACAATTAGAATAGGTATTATTTCCTGTGAATTTTTGCTAGAAATTTCCAAGTATGATTGTACAAGGTGTTTTAATTGATTAATAACATTACTTAGTTTAGACCTAGGAAACACTTTATTAGGAAAAATCTTAGCCTCAACCAAATATCGGTCATTTAAAATAAAATCATACTCTATATTTCTATGAGTTTCCGTGTAGAATCTAGCATTCTGTTCAACCCTATCTATATTATAATAATCAAATAATTTTGCTAAAAAATCCTCAAATCTATATCCTCTTATAGCTGAGTTTTTAGTGCTACTTGTTTTTTTACTTTCCATATTTTAATATCATCCTTGACTAATATAATAGGTATCTATAAGGTAACAATTTCGAAATAAATTATCCGAGATAATCTTTTAAAAATTCGGATTCCATTTATATTCAACCGGTCCCTCTATTCTCTTCTTTAAATCCCCATCAATAAAATTGTTAGTTATGGGAAATTTCTTATTTACATCATATTGAACTAGAACAACAAAATTATCGTTTTCAGGAATCAGCGGACGTCCTCCCCCCCTAGGCAGCTCCTTTTTGTAGACTGGGAGATACAAAATATCTGCATCCATTTTTCCATGTTTTACACTGTTTGAGACAAAACCATGATTTTCAATAGATTTCAACTCGTTAATAACCGATTTCACAACCTCTTTTACATGATTCCGTCTTTTCGCTCTTTTAAGATATACCACTGACTTAAATCTTTTTTGATCTTCCAAACTTATATCTTCAATTTCCGTCACAAAATAATCATCACTCTCCAAATCCGGATAAAACCTGAAAGTGTCTGAGCTCTCATTTCTTTCTTCTCTATTTTCTGAGAACATAATAAGATCCCCGCTTTTAATGATACTTTTGACAGTCTCTTCCCAAGTTTTTTCTTCTTTATGCAAAGCTTTTAAAACAGATCCTTGTACTCTAAAAAAAGAGATTAAAGTTTTTGGAGAGTTAAATGTTATCATTACTGAATCAAGGTCCGAAAGGTGTCTATCTATAAAAATTTTTTTTGCAGAGTTTATCCCAAAAAATAGTTTAGAATTCATTTCTATTTCAGGATTCTCAAATTCCATATTAATTTGTTTTTTTATTTCGGTTTCATCATGTATGTTGACTTCTTCAATCTTAGTACAATTAATCGTCATTGTTGAAAAATTTAATTTTTCAATAAAAACAGAAGCATCTTTTTGTTGTATATTAGCTTTCAATTCTTCATAGCTACAATTTCGCTCACACAAGTAGGCGATCCATGAAAGCAAAGCAGCGCTAGTTCCGTCAAAAAGATCCAACATATTTTTTTTAAAATCATAGATTGATTTTTGTTCTTGAAATTTTTCTTGTCCACGATTGTACAAAAACAATATTTCTGTTCCTTTATATCGAACTCCATCATGCGACATTGCATTTCTAATGCCAGGCTCACTCGCTAAATTAGTAAATGTACCGAAACCCCTTTTTGGACTAGATAAACACTCAATTTGTGGACCCAAATTTTTTTGATATAAATTTTTCCCTTCAATCTCACTATAAAATTCAATATATAGCTTTAGTGAATTACTAAATGCCTTATTCAATAAATCGTTAAATATGCTAACTGAAAAAATCTTCGCCTTATCTTGTTCTGAACCATTATACTTATTCATCAAATCAATTCGTTTTTCTAAATCAATAATATTCTCGTAGATTGATATAATTATACTCATATTTTCTAATAAAATTGATAGGGTTCTCTCTTCGCCAAGAGCACTTTCAATTTCCTTAATTTTATTTTTAGAAAACCGATAAATTTCCCTATCCCAGTTCTTTACTTGAGAGTTTTTCTTAAATTTGTAGAGAAGTGGTATAAAAATAGATGGTATGTCAGATAAAGAAAATAAATGCTTAAACTCTTTCAAAACTATGTCTAATCCACCCTCCATATTATCTTCCCACCAAATTATATAGTCTTGCTCTAATTCTTTCATATTAATACACGTCCCTCTAGAAGATTTATATTTGCACAGATATTTTGAGGTATCAATAAAGAACTAATTCTCCGGATAATCTGAACACTTTTTCATTTTGATAATCCATCATACTTATTCTACCCTCTTTCATCAAAAGAAAATACCCTTTCCTCACCAAAAAAGCCCTACTTCTCTCAAAAGTAGGACTTCATACGTTATTCTTCTATTTCGTCTCTAAATCGTGCATGAACAACCCGCTCAACAGCTTTGGTTCAAACCAGGTTGATTTTGGCGGCATGATTTTGCCGGCATCAGCAACTGATAGTAAATCAGACATCGCTGTTGGATACATCGAGAAGGCTAATTGCCAATCACCAGAATCCACTAATTTCTCTAATTCTTCGGTACCACGGATGCCGCCGATAAAATCAATTCGTTTATCCGTACGGACGTCTTTAATATCAAAGATTTGATCGAAGACATAATTTTGCAATAGTGAGACATCTAAACGCTCGACTGGATCACTGGTTACTTTTTCAGGCTTAACAGTCAAGGTATACCAAGCATTGTCCAAATACATTTGGACCTGACCAACTGCAGCTGGTTTCTTCACGCCGCTTTTCTCGACAGTAAAGTTTTCAGCTAACTGATCAAAGAAATCAGCTGGTGGAGCTACCTTCAACACGCGATTGTATTCCCAAATTGCTAACTCATCATCAGGGAAAATAATCGATAAGAAGTTGCTGCTCTCTGGGCTCTCTTGACCATTTTCACGTTTTTCTAAACCAACTTTAACAGCTGACTCCGTTCGGTGATGACCATCAGCAATATACAATGCATTTACTTTATTGAAAGCTTGCTCCAATTGTTCAATTATGGCTGCTTCATCGATCACCCAAACCTTATGAGTCACTTCATGATAGCTGGTAAAATCGTAAACCGGCGTATGGTCAGCTTTCCAGTTCTTCAATAAACCTTGAATGGTGTCATCAGAACGATAGCTCAAAAAGATCGGACTTGTGTTCGCATCACAAGCTTTAATATGATTGATCCGGTCGATTTCTTTTTCCGGACGAGTAAACTCGTGCTTTTTAATCTTGCCAGATACATAATCATCAATTGAGGTACAAGCCACCAATCCAGTTTGGCTGCGGCCGTCCATAGTTAATTCGTATAGGTAGTAAAAATTATCCGCTTCTTTTTTCAGCCAGCCTTCTTTTAAGAAAGCGGCTAAATTGTCTGCTGCCTTTTGATAAACCTTTGGATCATACGGTGATAAATCCGTTGGTAAATCAATTTCTGCCTTGTCAATATGAAAGAAGCTGTACGGATTGCCTTCAGCTAAATCTTTAGCTTCCGCTGAGTTAACTACATCATAAGGTAACGCTGCTACTTTGTCTGCTAAATCTTCAGCTGGACGAATAGCTTTAAAGGGATGAACTTCAACCATTAGTAGCCCACCTCCTGATTCTTAATAGCGCGAACGCGAATAATCCCTTCATTTTCTGAAAGCTTATCAGCAATCGCTTGGATTTTCTCAGGATTCGTTTCATCGACATCCACCAATGTATACGCATGATCGTCTTTTCCGCGATTTACCATATTGGCAATATTGATATCTAAAGATGCAATATCAGAAGCAATCTGACCTAGCATATTGGGTACATTTTTATTGATGATGGTAATACGATATGGTGCATGGAAAGCCATTTCCACGGTTGGAAAGTTCACAGAACGCTTAATAACTCCGGTTTCCAAGAAACGCTTCAAGCCGCGAGCAGCCATTTTGGCACAGTTAATTTCTGCTTCCTCAGTAGACGCACCTAAATGCGGCAAAACAGTAATTTTGTCATTTTTCAGCAGTTTTTCTTCTGCAAAGTCAGTAGTAAATCCAGCAATCTTACCTTCATTTACGGCTTTTAGAACAGCATCAGTATCCACGATTTCTCCGCGAGAGAAGTTGAACAATTTCGCTGTATTCTTCATTTGAGACAATTCATCAGTACTGATTAAATGCTCGGTTGTATCCAATAATGGAACATGCAAAGTAATAAAATCGCAGTTATTCAGAACTTCTTTAATATCGGTCGCTCGACGCACTCGACGAGAAATGCTCCAAGCAGTATCCACTGATACGTATGGATCATAGCCGATCACTTCCATTCCTAAGCGATAAGCATCGTTGGCGATCATAGCACCAATTGCACCTAAACCAATTACACCCAACTTCTTGCCTTCCAATTCCGTTCCGGCAAATTGTTTCTTTTGCGCTTCTACTTGCTCCTCTACATCGTCACCACTTAAGGTTTGCATCCATTGAATTCCTTGAACCATCGGACGAACTGATAGCAGCAAGCTGGCAATAACTAATTCCTTCACTGCATTCGCATTGGCACCAGGTGTATTAAAAACGACAATTCCTTTTTCGGTGCATTCCTTGACTGGAATATTGTTGGTTCCAGCACCTGCACGAGCAACGGCTAGAACAGTATCTGGAAATTCATAGTCGTGCAGTTTTTGACTGCGCAAAATGATGCCGTCCGGTGTTTCGCTTTCGTTAATCCGGTAGTTTTCTTTATCAAAACGCTGCATACCTTCTGGTGCAATCGCGTTAAAAGTTTTTATATGAAACATTTATTTCCCTCCGTTTTCTCGTTCAAATTTTTCCATAAAGTCAATCAACGCGTCCACTCCAGTCGCAGGAAAGGCATTATATAAACTTGCCCGCATACCACCCACGGAACGGTGACCTTTTAAGTTTTCAAATCCAGCAGCTAAAGCTTCTGCATTAAATTTCTTGTCTAGTTCTGCATCACCAGTCACAAATGGAATGTTTGTAATAGAGCGTGCTTCTTTGGCAACTGGACTTTGGAATAAATTAGAACTTTCGATAGCATCATACAATCGTCCGGCTTTTACTTGATCCTGTTGTGTAATCCCAGCAACGCCGCCCTGTTCTTTGACCCATTCGAACACCAATTTTGCCATGTAAATCGCAAAGGTCGGTGGTGTATTGTAAAGAGAATTGTTATCCGCTTGAATTTTGTAATCCAACATTGGTGCAGCAATTTTCGCATCGCCAATCAAATCTTCACGAATAATTACTACGGTTAAACCCGCAGGTCCAATATTTTTTTGTGCCCCAGCATAGATGACACCAAAATCTTCTACTTTGTAGTCATTAGCCAAAATATTTGATGACATGTCAGCCACAATCGGTACATCGCCACAATTAGGAATCGTTTGGAAAGCTGTTCCCTCAATCGTGTTATTAGTTGTGATGTGTACATAGGCTGCAGATTGGTCGATTTCTTTTGGTAAGGCAGGAATATAACTAAAGTTATCATTTTCACAAGCTGCAATAACTTCGACTTCTACGTTGTCTAATGCTTTTGCAGCACTAATTGCTTTTTTAGACCAAGAACCCGTATTTACGTACAACGCTTTCTTACCCTGAGCCAAATTCAATGGCACCATAGTAAATTGCAAGCTTGCTCCGCCTTGTAAAAAGAGAACCTTATAGTTATCAGGGATAGCCATTAATTCACGTAATAAGCTCTCAGCATCGGCAATGATTTCTTCAAACCAGGAGGAACGATGACTCAACTCCATCACCGACATGCCACTGCCCTTATAATTCAGCAGTTCGGATTGTGCTTTCTCCAACACGGCTTTTGGTAATACGGCTGGTCCAGCAGAAAAATTGTAAATTGTCATTCTTGTTCGCTCCTTCTTCTTTTTTAATCTTTTCATCCTCGAAATTTCGATGTCGTGAAAATTGGCATCAATCGCAAGATGTGAAGACAATTATAACAGATACTTTAAAATGATAAAAGTCTAATTTTAGGGTAAGATGCTTATAATTTGAATTTATCCTAGAAATTTTTATATTCCTTTTCAATTCAAACAAAAAAACAGGATCTAAGGACTAGACCTGTTCGTTGTAATCGGATTCATATATAATAGAAGAAACACGGATATTTTTGATACCCTTACTCTTTAATATAGCAAAAAGATTGTGGCGCTGTCTTGATTTTATAATCCTTCAAACTCATCGGTTTGTCGTAAAGGACAAGATTTTTAATCTGAATTCCGTAGCCGATTTCTTGTCCCCGAAAATAGGCATCAAAAGACTCCTTTGTCTCAGTTGAATAGTCTTTGGTTTTCTGCCAAAGCTTGGTGGGGTGATCACAAATAATTTTCTCAATTTCAAATTCACCAATAATTTTTCCACAGGGTTTTGTTGCGTAAATAAGCACAGTAGAAATGTCTGTTCGTTTGAAAATCCTTTTTCGGTATTCGATTGTTTTTGTACCTAGAGCAATTTCAGATACATATTCCGGCTTGATTGACAATAACACCTTCAAGAGACTCATCCTTTTAACCATTTTCTTCTATTATACTATCACGATCAGACAGTTGAACACCTTTTAGAAAGAGAGGACTAAACGTTATGATAAATAAGCAATTACTAGTAGAACGACTGTATCGAAACGGCCTGATCACTCCTTTTGATACAGCTAAGAACAGTGTGCACCATTTAGGTGGCGTTCAGGCACAGGTGCAGCAGTTTGCCGAAATTGCCCTGTTGAATCGCTCTGCCGAAAAACTTACCCCGCAAAAATTAAGCGATTTATACCAGGATCATACCTTCATTAATTTCTGGGGACAAAGAAACACCTTGCACATGTATACTGCCCAAGACTGGGATTTGTTTTGCTCTATTTACCACGATAAAATGTATATTCAAAAACAAAAGTCTATTTATCAAGAGTTTTTTTCAGTTTTAGAAGATCAACTCTATCAGCTGAGTGCTGCTAAAAAAATCGTCACTCGGAAGGAAATCGATCAATTGATTCAGGCATCTGCTCCTGAAAATCTGCGCGACAATGACTACTTGACTTATATGATGCTCAATTACTTTTGTGCCAACGGATTGCTTTTTGGTATTCCAGCAAAGCCAAGTGTGCAGCAATTTGCAACCTTTGCTACATTAAATAAAGAACCGTGGCAGCAGCAAACCAACCACGATGAAGCTTCCTTAGAAAAATTGATGCTTCGCTATTTTACTTACTATGGACCCGCGACCGCTCAGGACTTCAGCCATTGGTCGGGTTTATCCATGAAGGTCTTTAATGATACACTTAACCTAATTAAATCCGATCTGAATCTGCAGATTATTCAGGATCGAACCTATTACAGCTTCGGAGAATACACACAAAAAAACACACGCAAACTATTAGTACTAGGAAAATTCGATCCCTTGTTTGTAGCCTATCGACACAAGGATTGGATTGCAACACCTGAGCAGCAAAAAGCTATCTGGCGCAGTGCCGGACATGTAGAATCCGTCATTTTGGAAGGCAGTAAGTTATTAGGAACCTGGCGGCATGTCTTAAAAGGACAAAAGTTGATGATTCAAATAGAGCCGCTAACCACCATTTCTCTTGATACACAAAAACGTATCTACGGAAAAATGAACAAGATCGCTCTCTTCTGGAAAAAAGATCTAGTTGATGTAGTATACAAATAACTACACAAAACAGTGCTTTACTTCTCTAAATGGAGAGGAGCAAAGCACTGTTTTTTTGTTGATAGTAGTCAATTCCTATCCTAGTTAGCAAAAATCGGAAAATTCAACTGCTGATAGGTGGCATTTAAATATAAACTAATAAGAATAAAGGCTATTAGCAAGAATAGCAAAAGAAAAAAACGGCCATTTTCAGCATTTCGATCTTTGATATAGGATGTTAAAGCCAAAATTAGAAAGATAAACTGTGTTAGGATGATACCGGCTAAGGTAATTAGAATAATACTGTCTTGATAAGGCAAGAAATTTCTCATAGGTGATCTGTCCTCTTGTCATATGGTCTATCTTTTATTTTAGTCTATGTCGGCAGTTGGAGCAAGATTTAGCTCAACAAAGATATAAAAGAAACTAACCACTGACCTACCTATTGAATATTTTCTCTGAAAAAAAGAATTCATGCTCCTCGCCTTATCTGCACCATGGCCTATCTTCCCCAGATATTACGTTGCTACTTGCTCGATTAAGACTACTGAAAACTAGTGCAAGCACCGTGCTATCTCTTCAAAAGGAATTATCTCGATAAAAAAATGGTTCTGTAGATCTATTAAATCAGATTGGCAGAACGAAAAAGCGAGAACAGGCTTTTCGACTAGAGCCTCTTCTATTTCAATTAAATGATTCATTTCAAGTACAAACAAATGACCTAAACAGCTTTTCATTACAGGTAGCTTGTCGGATTTTTTCTGTTTCTATAAAGTAACAAATACGGAAATATCCAAGCCAGCGTATTTAATAACAGTACACCTATTTGTTTTATTGATAACAAATACAATTCAAAAGAATTTAGACCCTCTCCCATAATTTCAAATAAAAAAACAAAACCATATTTGGTAAACATAACTGTTATCAGCAAATTAATCAGTGAAATAATCGTATAGATAGCTAATGAAATTCGTTTAGTCCATTTTTGGTGATTTGCTAAAAATAAGAGACTGATTAACCCATCAACTATCGTTACGATTGTAACCGACAACAGTATAGTATTGAGAGACGGTATGCTGTCATACTTAGCTATTTTTTCTATTAACAAAACGATTAGTATAAACATTGATGGAAACATCGCTACAAGTACAGCCATATTCTTGGAATTCAATCTATCCTTAATCCAATTCTTCACCGCTATCGTTCTTTTGTTTGTTTCTATTCGATGTAAGTTTGAACGAAGTGATTTAACTGATTTAATAACTGGTTTAGTAATTGTCTTCTCATTATTAGCAAAATATATATGGTCAGCTAAAACCATTAAAATCTCTGATAAAACATAATATACGATTAATAAACCGATAGTAACAACCTTTAGAGGAATATTTGCTGGTCTTGAACTAACACCTCCCTCATCTAAGTAGATGACATTTGAGGAATTAATTAGTGCAATAATCCATAATAGTAATGTTCCAGTACTCATATTAAAAAGTAATATAGATGTCAACTTGAACTTTTTTCGGTAAGGCAATATAAGATTTAACCATGGTACTATAAATAGGAACAAATACAGTCCAAATGACAATATAGCAAACCAAAAATATGCTCCATTCACTAAATAAAACTGGGCTGTCTGAGCTGTTCCCAGAACAAGAATGGCAACTGTACATAATGTAACAATGATATTTGTACTTCTTTTGAGATAAAGCTTTTCTTTTATCCTCCAAAGCATATCGTACATATTCGTTTTGATAATAATACCGTGTACCACTCTAGTAATGCCCCATTGTATTACAGAGACACCTATAAAAAGAATAGGAATAACCCATACTAATGCTGGAACCATTTCATCACCATCTTATTTTCCCCATTCTATATGTTTTTATTTACTTACACGTCCTATTTGCTAGTACACTTCAACTGACAGAAATATAATATGCATAGGTCTATAATTATCAGCAAGATACTCGCTATAAAAATAGTTGTATCAAAAAATCCACCTAACGAAAGTATCAATGTAAAAGTATAAAGTATCCAACTAAATACAAACAAATACATATATCTGTTTTCGTCCGTTGGAACGTTTAAATAAGCTTTCGAATAGTTAATTCTAAAAACAATAGACACTATGTACAAACCAAGTAATCCTAAACCAAGTAAAAAAATAGGTAGATACAGAGTCCAACCGCCAAATAGGATCCCCCATCCAAAACCAATACCAGATGGATCGCCCAAAGAATCCTTAACCTCATCATTCGTATTTCTTATGACCAAAGGAGCGATTAACATTATAATTATAGTCGCACATTCTAAATAAAGTACCCTTGAAAAAGAACTTTTCAACTTTTCGTTATTATACATCGCCTTATCCTTTTTACAAATTATAAATATATCAAATGTGGCTATTTATTATAAACACATGAATATCTTAATACCATCTATTGTTTATATCAATTGATTTTAACCGAAATCTTAATGATTGTAAATGTCATTACTTTTCTCAATCTTAAGATTAGCTGTTTCCTCTCCTCGTTTCCCCTTTGCTTAGTTTGATTAGATGATTGATGCCCCCATACATACACTAGTGACAGGTGAAAGGAATGGTTTCTGAGTAATAGATAAAAAATAGGCGAATTCAATGAAATGAATTCACCTAAGAGATCTTTAATTATTTCCTTGCTGCTTAATTCCTCATACAAGGGTTTCTTGTATTCCAAGCTTAATCCATTTCGACGTTAGTAACTGTGACCCATCCAAAAAAGAGCAAGGTTAAAATGAGCGCACACCATAATGCGAATGATGCATTAAGCAGAACGATTAAGCTGCCAAACCCTACACCCAAAATGAATACTAAAATCGCAAAGCCAATATCAGAGAATTCTTTTCTTGCTGCTTTATCCTTCTCAAATAACCATCTGTAAAGATTGCTCATCAAATTTTTAGTGTTTCCCGTCATGATACCATCATTAAATGTAGCAACCCCGACCTTTCTGAATAGTGTTAACTCAAATCCAGCTAATCCACCCAATAGGAAGACCATAAAAGAATCATTTAGCTGCTGCTGGAAGATCGCAAAAACCAGCAGCACGGCACTTTGTAGCAAAAGCTTCATTTGATACTTTCTGCGAACAGCGCCACTGACTTTCTCCACCAGCCATTCCCCACAAAAAGCACCAATGGCAAATCCGACAAAAACAGCAATATGCCCGGCGGCTTGAGCGAAATGTCCAGTGAACAATTTGCTGCTAAAAGCTACCATATTCCCTGTCTGAGCACTGACAAAAACGCCGTCTTTTTCAATAAAGGTATAAGCATCTATAAATCCCATTAGAAAAGTAGCGAATAAGGTCAGAACGGTTAATGAGTTAATCTTTTGCTTTGTCTGCAACATTCTCATCCTCATTTCTATTAAAAAACAGAGATCAAAAGTTTAGGTAACCTCCTAAATTTTGCATCTCCGCATTTTTTATTTAATTTTAAAAGACATCCTTTGCATTTAAGCCATTGCTTTCTTCTCGGTCAAAGGGGTTGCTGCTAGTGTGCTTCTTTATGTCCTGATTAATTTTGTCTTGATCAAACCAAATAACTGGAGTTGGGGTTTCCTCTTGTGGCAGGCTTTCAACAAATTCTTTGGTTAGATTCAAGTGATCTGCAACAATTTGGGAAGGTGTAGTAGCCATCCATTTATTCAAGGAAATATCTGAGTAATCAGGATTTTTGAAGACTTCCACGAAAATAAGTTTTTCTTTCCCAGTGTTTTGCACATAATGTCCCGCAACCGTTGGAACATACCCAACATCACCCGCACGATAGTCAAAGGTTCTCGCTAACCCATTGGAATTGAAGACCGTCATTCGAGCTTCCCCCTGGATGTAGTATTGCCATTCAGCTCCTTTAGGATGCCAATGTAATTCCCTCATTCCGCCTGGTTCAACTTCAACAATTGCCGCCGAAATTGTTTTGGCTGCTGGAAATTCTTTTTGATCAACAATCCAAACCCGACCTGCTTCCGATTCAATTGGTTTCAATGAGTCCATGTGGAAAGTTAATGGCAATGGGGTTTCACCATTGCTGTTTGGTCGTTTTACGTCTTCAATTGATTCGGGAACAGCTTTTTTGAAAATATATTTTTCCTTCGTTGGTAAATTCTCCAGTTCAGAAATTTTCTTCTTAAAGTTTGCTGCAACAATTTCTTTCGGAGTATGTGCCAGCCAATCAGTAATTAACATGGTGTTGTTCTCTGAAAAATCAGGCTCACTAAATACCAATAAGAACTCACACCCTTGATCTAAGCCTTGGATAGAATGAGCAACACCAGCTTCAAAGTTCCAAATATCTCCCGCCTTCACATCGTCGATAAATGATTTACCATTTTCATCAATTGCTGTTACACGGGCATTCCCGTAAAGCATCAATCCCCACTCGGCTTCTTTATGCCAGTGCATTTCACGATAAACACCAGGCCCTAAGTTCATATCAACACCAGCAACCTGATCAGAAGCTGGAATTTCACGATTAGTAATTTCTCTAGCCCATCCACCATCTTCTAAGCGATTGCGCACATCATCGTAGCTAAAACGCATATTAGGTAAGGTGCCGTGATCTGTTGCAGGTGGGACTAAAAAATCCGGTCCTTCAATATCTCTTAATGAATCATGTGGTCCCCGATTGTAGTAGCCTTTACCATCGGATGCGCGGATTGGTTGTGGTTCTTTCTCTTCATTATTCATCGTAAAAATCTCCTTTGTAATTTGAATTTTAAACCTAAATAGCCCACTAATAAAATTTTGAAAAATCACTAGCCAGCGATGGATAAGCTAGAATCGTGTCTCTTAGCTGCTGCTTCGTCATTTTCATTTTAAGCAGCAGTGTAAAATAGTTAACTAAAAGATCGGCCTCATTACTTATGCTGGTAATTCCTACAATTTGCTGGTCAGACTTACGAATTACTATTTTTGACCGAGCGATTGGTTCATTTCCGCGATGATAGTTCAGCCAATTTTTCATATCGATTTCTTCAATCTCGTAAATTTCCGGCTGTCTGATCGCTTCGTTAACAAAAATACCCGTTTGAGCGATTTTCGGATTACTAAAAACCGACATAGATGGAATTGGGTATGCAATTGGTTTTAACGTTTCTCCAGATAATACATCTGCCAAGTAATTTGCTTGAAATTCTGCATAATTGCTCAACTTTGGTGCAGGTGAATCATTACAATCGCCAATTGCATAAACCTTTGGATTCGTTGTTTGTAAAAATTCGTTTACGGCAACACCCTGTTCATTGAAAGTAATGTCCGCTTTTTCTAAACCTAAATCTTCCACATTGGGCACTCGGCCAGCAACCGAGTAAACAACATTTGTTTCAAACACCAACCCTTCTTTAGTAGTTAGTTGATAAAGGTCATCTCTTAACTGAATAATTTTTTCCACGTTATGATCAAAATGGTATTGAACGCCTCGTTGTTTTAACAAGTCAATCAAATCACCCACCAACTCAGGATCAAAGGCTCCTAAAGCTCGTTGATTATGTTGTAAAACATGAACCTGATCGCCAATCTCACTGGCGATATTAGTAATAGCAAACGCGATAATTCCAGCACCAATAATCGTAATAGACGGCGGCAGGCTCTCTGCGTTCAAGAAATGCGAGCTATAATGCACGTGCTCTTTGCCCTCAAACTCCAATTCTCTTGGTCGAGCACCCGTAGCCAGAATTATCTTTTTACCCGTATAATCAACACCATCAACCGTAATCGTTGCTTCATTCTTAAATCGTGCATTGCCATAGATAGTAGTGATGCTTGCTTCAGATAAACTTTCCTGAATAACTTTTGAGGTATTGGCAATCTGACTGTTTTTGTAGCTCATTAATTGTTGCCAGTTTATTTGTGGTACCCCATCGAACCCCTTGCCTAAATGACTTTGGATCGCCTGCTTTGCTTCAACAGCGGCCAATAAATACTTCTTTGGAGTACTGCCATGATTGGGTGTCGTACCTCCCCATTCAAACGATTCAACAATCGCAATCGATAAGTGTTCCTCCTGCAATCGTTTAGCTATCGTTAGGCCAGCTATGCCACTGCCGACGACCAAAACATCAAATTCTCTTTGCATAAATTTCCTCCCTTCTGAATTTTTATTAATTGAATAAAGTAAGTATAAACCCTCCTAAAAAAATTATTAAATGAAACGACTTTAGCCTTGCAAGGCTTTGCAATAAAAAGTACCTGATTTTACTTATTCAGCAGTGTTTTAGCTGTAATTTGAAATTTTTGTGAAATTATTGACAACTTCTTAAAAAAAAGAATAATGGAGGTTTTCGAGTAATGGAAAAAGCTTTTTAGGAAGAGTGATCTGAACAGCTATTCTAATATCCGATGAACATGATCGCTTATCATAAGGAGATAAAAAAATAAGCGTATAGTATTTAGCTACACGCTCACTGGCCTCCTTTAACAAGAGGATTAATTAGTTTTTATCGCTCTACTCACTAATCGCTTACTCATAAAATAGTGCGTTTCACTTTCCAATGGATGATTATCAATCCGTCCACTCACTTCATAGCCGTTCTTTAAGTAAAAATCCGGCGCATTAAAGCTCATCGTTTCCAATAAAACTAGGGTACAATTTTTCTCTAGTGCAACAGCCTCAATTTGTTTCAGCAATTTGCCACCCACACCTTTGCCGCGAGTATTTTCATCTACATAAAAAAGTTCAATACGTAAATAATTCCAGTGAATTTCCCCTACGATGCGCCCTAGAACCTTACCCTCCTCTTCATAGATAAAGCTAACTTCCTTAAAATCATATTGAGTTAGTGTGGGTACTTTTTTAATAGTATATTGATCCAACTGCTTTATGGTTAAATCTTTATTTACCTGGTATGCCGCCATTTTGATTGTCATGTTCCATTTCCTCCAATTTTTAGACAAAAAAATAACTGGATAAGAATTATCTTATCCAGCAGTTAGTGCCCTCCGACTAATAGTACATATTTTAGCAGAATGGATTCTAATGTCAATGCTTCGTTCTCAAATAGTCTCGAAACTCGTCCCGAATGCCGTATAAATGCTTATTAGTAAAGGTTTGTGACAGCTTATAGCCAACAAAATAAGGTGAAGTCACAAATCTTGGAGTAATTTTAGCGATTAACCGCTCAGCTCTTTCATAGAAAAAAAGATTAAAGCTATCACAACGTCCACGATAATACTCATTTAAAATAAACTGAACCGTGTCTTGTACTGCATCCGCCAAAACATTCAACTCTGCATCCACCTTCGCTGGCACAGAAACATTAATCTCTAAAAAGCCCATCACTGGCTCAGTAGAAAAATTAATGAGCAGCTGATTCTTGGTTAATACTTCAATTCCCTCAAAATTTTCAGAAATCAAATTTTCTTCGCCATCCAGCTCTTCTAAACCGACCACCTGCATATGGGCATGCTGCAGGCTGCCACCTGATTGCGGTCCATGATTTTTATAAAACAACACCGACCGATACTTCGGATCATTCTTCACTTGTTGCCAGCAATTAATTGAGAAACGCATCAACTCACGATTATATTGTCGACTATAATTGGTCATATCCGCATCGTGATCTCTGGTTTCAATAATGATTGTCTGCAGTGTATTCTCCAAGGTTGCATATTTGTTCAGCACCCACATAAAATCGTCAGTTTCAGTTACTATATTTTCCTTATCCTTATAGTCGCAGAATGGACAGCCATTTTTCTCAGCTGACATATGCTGAGGCTTACCTTGAGCGGCTACATGGGAAAAAATTAATGGTTGTTGATGATTCAAATTTTCCATTTAATGAAAGGTCCCTTCTCATTACTTCTCATTATCATATACTGGATTAATCAACGCTTCAAGTTGTTTATGCTGGAAGGTATCTTTTTATAAATAAGTAGGAGCTACTAAGCTCAATCCATGAATTAGCAGAGCTATTGAGGCCAAAAAGATTTTTAACAATTGTTATATTACCGAACTGTACAAAACTAATAATTATTCAAAACATCTCCTGTTTATTAGTTAAAACAAGTGAATCATACTTTATTATTTATCCATCGAAGTTTACTGAAAAGTCTAGATCGAATTTAGATACTATAATCAATCTTAATCAGAATAAAAAGTACGATAACTTTATGAACATCAATGACTTCACCAAGAAAATTATAGTATATTTGTGAAGATGAATTTAGGATTCAAGCAAAGTTTATTTTCAAACGAGGTGTATGTGTGAGCGTAACAATGTCTATCTAGATGAATTTAATAGCCTTAAAACATTCGTTTATTTGGCGTGTCTATAGATATTCTTACATTCTCAACTTAATTCACATGAACTTGCTTGTATCAGAGGTCAGTTTAATTATGTATTTGAGAGCTAGGAGAAATCCTAGCTTTTTGCGTGCTTTTTTGCTGAACTAATTTAGACACCGATAAATAATGCGTCAATCCCGGGATTGATGCGAAGTTTGAAGGCTGCGTTTCTATTTCGTAGGAGGTCTCACTTTGGAAAAACAAAAAATAAAGCGTCCTTGGCGCATGAATGTACACTTATTTTTAATGAGTCAATTTTTAACAGGTATTACTAGTATGACGGTTCAATACGCTATTATTTGATATTTGACCGAACAAACGAAATCAGCAACAGTCTTGAGCTTTGCGACATTATTAGGCATGTTGCCAATGGTTCTATTGGGCCCTTTTGTTGGTCCTTATGTTGATCGGATCAATAAAAAGATTTTGTTGATTGTTCCAGATTTGATCGCTGCTTTGTTTGCAGTTATTCTTTCAATTACCGGAATATTAACCGATGCTTTTCCTTTTTGGCTTATTTTTGTCTCCTTGTTTATCCGAGCAGTCACACAAACTTTTCAGATGCCAACTGTGCAGTCAATAATCCCGACGATTGCTCCGACTGAAGAATTAACAAGGGTAAACGGACAATTGGGTATGGTTCAATCTGCCAATCGAATCATCGCTCCTGCAATCGGTGCTTTTCTTTTTGCAGCTATGCCGTTGCATTTGCTGTTACTGATAGACGTTTTAGGTGCGTTTCTGGGCTTGATATTGTTGCTATTTGTTCCATTCCTAGAACTAGCAGCCATTCCGAAAACCATGAGCTATTGAGTGATACAAAACTGGGCTTTAGGGACTTCATAATAAAAAGGGATTACGGATTATTATCTTAATCGGCGCACTATCTTCACTCTTTATTATACCAGCTGCCAGCATGTACCCTTTAATTACTATGGGTTATTTCGATGGAACTGTTGGAAATGCTGGTTTGGTTCAGATTGTTTATTCAGTTGGTATGCTATCTGGCGGAACTATTATTGGTTTATTTGACAAATGGAAGGATCGGATGAAGCCTTTTCTGCTTTCCTACCTGATGATTGGAGTCACGTTAGCAGTTAGTGGCGTATTGCCTCTATACAAAGAAGGTTTTTTCTGATTTGTGGTACTGAGTGCACTAACTGGACTTGCGGTTCCTTTTTTTGACACCTTGTTAATGACTATGATTCAACAAAGCTTTCCAACCGATCAGCTTGGTAGAATTATGGGAGTAACGATGTCCTTACTAAGTTTACCCGGACCATTGGGGCTAATCTTTGCGGGACCTCTCGCTGATTATATTGGCGTTGAAAAACTATTTGTCATTGCCGGAATAGGAACTGTCTTTTGCGCACTTATCAATTGGCTGATTATCCCCGCCAGAATTTACGATAAGGAGCTACAAGAGAAAAAACTTCCGTAAGCTTAAAATTTTAGCATTCGCTTTACTTAGTGACCAATAATTGTAATGTAAGAGGGCTTCGCTTCATTGAGAATAAAAAATTGAAGCATCTCTACAATAAAGTTGGTTTATTGTGGAAATGCTTCTCTTCTTTTAATATTCTGTCACAAAAAAATATTCAAACTATTTCTTGTTACTAGCATCATAAAAACTGTGAAGTATACATAAGTGAGTACCACAATTGGTTAGTTGATCGCGGAATAATAGTTCAATTCCTCTAGTTGCTGGGATCCCTCCATCCAGTAATCATAAAAGGCACTGCTTAATTTGTATCCTCTGCCCCACAGAGTAGTGATCGTTTCACCTGTAATTCCATGTAGTTCAAATTTGTGCTTCAGCTTGTTAATTAGACAAGACAATTGGCTCATATTTGAAGAGGTACTGCCATCCTGCCATAAATAGTTACACAATTCTTGACGAGACAAAACTTTATTGGCTGAATAAGACTGGATTAAGCATTCAAAAACACGTTTTTCTGTTTTTGAAAGACTCTTAATTAATAATTTCAGGTTATTCGATGCCGTATCTTTCCCTTGAGCAGGGAAAGTCAAAATCTGGGTGTCTGTAAATGTATCTTGATTTACTTGCTGCTGGATTTCATTCATTTTTTCGCGTAAAATTTCATAGCTAGTATCTTTAGATATCCAATCAACTAAGCCTTTCTCCTGCCAATAGCTTTGTTCTTCCTCACCAGGAATAATTTCCACCATACGTAAAATCAATAGCGGATGATTACTTAACAGCTGTAAAATCTGCTCCACTTCTGAATTACACAGACTCTCACTCAAAATGATCCACTGAAAATAGGAAAGAAAAGGACTAATCGTACCTTTTTTTAAGCGGTTGAATAAATCCGTAGAACAGAAAATTTCATTATTCATGCGCTGCAATTTGTGAATTAGCGGTTCTTCCGCCAAGGGGTTTTTCGTTAGAATAAGTACATGTTGCATGAGATTCACCTTCTCGTTAAATTTTTGGTATTTTTTTCTTTTTCATAGGCGGTTTTGTCTCGATTTCTTCAGTATCAATCAAGACATTCCATAGAATGACTAACGTGACTATCACACAAATAACCACTTGAATCCATAGCTGATCAAAATAGGATTCAACCATTTTAATACTGAAAATTGCCAACAGGAAACAGACCACTAAAATGATAGCTAATTGAACCTGTTTTAGTTCTTGATGGATGCGATAAGCCGTTTCAATCGGAACTCGTTTTTGCTGTGCGACCTGGCGAACTGAATTTTTTTCCATTAACAGCCAGATGATCTCCCGATAAAGTTTGCGTGCTTCTGGTTCTTTGCTAAACAGGGAGTAAGCTTCTTTGCTGCGCGCTCTTTCTCTTCCTGCTTTAACCAGTACTGGATGCAGCAAGCGATCATTACGCAAGGACCAACGAAAAATCTGACGCCATTCCTCAATGGATAACTGGGGCAGCGTTAATATGTCCAAAGTCACTTCCAAAGATTCCAATTGATCTAAGCAGATTAATAACTGCCGATAATCTCTGGAAATAGCCTCCCAGGAGGTAATAACTAGATGATCACCTGACTGAGCAAAATTCAGCAATGCCTGAAATTCACTAGTAGTTGAGTACAAGGCTTCTACTTCCTGTGCTCCATCAGAAAAAAGTTCATCCACTGGATAATCTTCTAGCATATCCAATTGTTGGGTCAGTTGATACCCCCGTGCATAGCCAAGATTCATCGTGTTCTTCCTCTTTCTATTGGATTTTTTTGCCTGCTAGTATCCGATCGCTGTTTATTCCGCAAAAGCCTAGCGAGCTGTGCCTGCAAGTCTGTTTGACTTCGCATCAGCGAGAACAGTAGATAGCTTTGAACCAATACAATGAGACCTAATATCAGTAATAATAGATACACCATGTTCTGCCCTGCCTCTTTCATCTATTGTATTTTGATTTTTCCTAAATTGTTTTTCTTGTAATCCCAGCTGTACGGTTGTGGTCCTGGATGAGAAAACTTAGGTTTTAAATAAATAGTAATAAAGTATTCTTCGTCATTATAGAGAGTGTCACGCTGAAAGATTAGTGAAGCGATATTGCTGTCTGCTTCGGTTTTCCCCTCATGACTTGCACCATTTGGATCCTCATTTCCTAATGTCAAATAGCTCCCTACCGCTTCATAGTATTCAGGAATAATTATTTTAAGTTCTAATTCATCCAGTGGATTGTCCATATGATCCACGTTCACAGCAATCGTTTCAAAATCTGGATTATCCTTATTTCTACCTGATGAAATACGTGCTTGCCGTATTTGTTCAAGATTCTCTTTTGTTCCTGATACCCCATCATACTCGTTGGTTGCCATTCTTAAGTAACCCTCTTCTGGAACAACCAACTGATCTGATGCTTCCACAACAACTTGTCGTACATGCAGAAGAATATCGCCAGTCAAAGTAACATCCAGTCCGCCAAAAGTAGGCTTTATCGTTCCAGACTGATGCTTGCCATCCACTGGTCCGTCCCATTCATAACGAATCATGGCTGGTCCCTCTGGTGGACTGGAATCAATCAGGCCAGGGTGAACAGCCGAGGTGATTTCATTCAGATTGACTACCTGCAGCTTGTCAAAGTTAGTAGTTTTATCTGCCAATACAGGCAATTCAGCTGATGTTTCGTGTGTACTATCGTAATAGTCATAAACACGAACATTGCTTCGATTTAAAACATCATCTTCCGTGTGAGCCGTTCTTAGGCGAAATGGCAAGGAGTAATCTTCTGCATAATAGACTACCCCATTAGTATCTGCAGGAGTAACCGCTGGATTGGTTTCACTATTAGGCACAGTATTTTTCGTAGTAACAAAAACCCACACACGGTTTCTTATTTCAATGCCATTTTCTGGTTTATAGATCACATCCACTGGATAAGGTTTCGCAACAGTGGCAACCTGTAATGCTTTCAATTGATCAGCATCCACCGTTACTTTCGTTGAAAACTTGCTAGAGTCAGTTCCATCTTCATCTAAGCCATTCCCTTGATCGCCAGTACTCTTCTCATGATCGGTTAAACTCCAAGCCATTGTTTTTGCCAGTTCCTTAAATTTATTTTCATCAGGAATAGCTGTATGAATTCCGGTTAAAGGAATGTGAAAGTTTTGTGCATCCAAAGCATACTTATTCTCTTTATCAATAATCGTTTCTTCCCCGGTTTTGTTCACCCAACGAGAAGTGCTGCTCGGTTGATTTTGCGAATCAGTAACAAAATATGTGACCAATTGCGGTCCTGTAGTAGATACATTAAACCCTAATTTCTGCCATTCAATCCCTGCAGAAATATTCTTAGGATTTCGGTTGATTCTTTTTTCTAGCCACTCTTGTCTTTCTTCAGGAGTGGCTGCTAAATTAGTATTTTGACTATCCAAATTATCATAAACCTGAATAGACGATTCATCCAATACCGTGCCCGTTTTAGATCCAGTAATCAGCCAATTATCTAGTGTGTTCCAGCCATAACTATTCGTTTCAGTCTTCTTTATTTCTGGGTCATCAATCGAAACGGTTATAGCTTCAGATGGATCAATTATTGGAGAGTAATCATCATCTTTTCTTACACTACCAAAAAATAGATCTTTATCTGCGACGCGCGGCAAATGTGTCTTCCAGCCATCCTTAGGGGTGTTCGAGAAAGTCTTACTATTCGTATATCCATACATAAAATAACGATTTGTTCCATCGATTGCAATTAGCCCTCCAACAATCACTTCAGCATCCGCATTGATAAAGTTGGCACTGCTTACCATGTAATTCTTGTCCATAGTTCCCATCACAACGCCTGGTCCATTTACATATCCTGAAAAATCATCTTCCATTTTTTGCACACTACCAAAAAAATCAAATTCAGAATTAGACTCTGCATTTGGGTTTCTTAATATGGAAATATCTGTTCCTAATGGGAAATTTCTTAATACAGTTTCTGTTCCATCACCAGTATCAATACTAATTAGCTGATTGCTCGTTGGACTCTTTTCCAGAACTACGAGGTTATTTTCGTCACTTAAATCCTCTTGTAATTTATATGTTCCGTTTAGCACATCTCTTGACCATTGGAAAGCACCTGATGAGTCAAACTTTATAATGTGTTGAGAAGACGTTATTTGCGAAACATCCGTTAGCTGATGATAGATCCAGCCATGCATTAAAATACCTCCGTCAGCTGCTCTGGTAACCCTGGTCCCTTGAATACCCACATTTCCTTTAGTTATATTTGTAACAGTACTATTTAGCTGATTAAGTGTAGGGAAGCTTAAATTAATATTCTCTAAAACTGCACCTGTCTGATTATTTAAACGTAATAAGCTATATTTAGGCTTATAAGTAGTTTCTTGTCTTAATGGAACATTCGAATTTCCTGTATACCAAGTATCATTGTTAACAATGTCCTTCCTAAAGAAAAGTCTTACGGAATTTGGCGGAATAGGATACGTACTTGTACTAAAATTCCCTACTATATATGAAGCTGACGATGGCGTAAGATTTTCATCTAGTGTTACCCGTCTTAGCTTTTCATTTTTTTCCTGTGGAGAGTACCCTTGGAACCACAGGGATACCTTGCCATTTTCTACGAGTAATGCTCCCCCATCTACTGCTGATCGATAATCCGCCTTAGTATTGTTGCTTGTTGTAAAAAAGCCTTCACCGCTTGCAACATTGTATATCTTTATTATCTCCCCATCATCAGTCGTTTTAACAAGATATTTTTGGAAAGCACTCGGTCTTCCATTTTGATTGTACCAATCATTTCTGAAATTGATTGCCATTATCCAATTCCCATCACTTGTTCTTTGGACCGAGTCAAAGCTCAATCCTGATTGTTCTGAATAGCTTTCTAGGTTTTCTCTAGTTAAGGCTCCTGCAATTTTTTCTCCCTGTACAAAATTCTGATAGCTCGGGTTATCAATCAGTGCTTGTTCTTTGAGTTTGAGAGCATCTACAGGAACCTCAAATTCATTCGCTCCTCCCTCATCTAATTTAATTTTATTCGTTGGATGTGCGGAAACCTCTTCTCTTTTATTATGCAAGCTGTTGATTCCAATCACTGAACCCATACTGATTAACGCAGCAAACAAGATTACTCCCGCAATTTTTTTTATTTTCCTATGACTATAATGCTTGGATATCTCTCTCTTTTTTTTCATTGACTGTTTGGATTCCTCCTTACAAAACTCATCAAATCAATGCTTTAGCCATAAAGCATTCACCTCATAAGTGTTGCTTTAGTTACAAAGGACATAGCATTCTATGTCCTTATCATTATTTTTCAACCTTTGTTTTTAATGCATCATCTACTGCCCTTAATGATGTGCTTGTTGGGATATTTCCTTGCCACCATGCCTCTCGATAAGTAAATTCTGCACAATTTATTGTTTCAACCTTTAAATAGATAGAAAATTCAGTTTGATGGTACTGCTGAGTTAAGCTGTCTGATAATTTGATAGATTTAAACAAATTACTGGTGGATTTCTTTGGTGCTAGAGCTTCTTTGATGTAGTAGTAATACCCATCACCACCGTCCTGCCAATCTGATGTTGACATATTCTCTAATACAAGATCCTTACCAATTACCAATGGCAAAACTTGTTCATTTGTATCTCCCTCAACAGGGGCTCGAACTTCAGGCAGAATCATCACACGAACAAACTGATTAATCGTTCCCGTGTTCTTAACCGACACTTCTTTTTTTACACTCTGATTCTTTTCTATCTCAGTGATAGTGTCATCGAAAATCTCTACTAAACTAGTTTCTACTTGTCCTATCTGGAAATCATTGGCTTTTTTATCTGTGGCTGTCATTGCTGCATAAACAAAATAGCTTCCGCTTATTAACAAGAAAACGCAGCCTGTCAGAGCAAGGAAATAAAATAAATGCTGACGTTGTTTTCTTTGCATCTTTTACTCATTCCTCTCTGTTCAGTTCCCATGATCTAGTTTCGATTGATAGAGGGTATACGCATAATCACTATTAGTAAGCGACCAGTCTGAAATCAATTCTTTGGTTAAGTCATGTGCATCCATCTCTGATGTCAATCTATACAAAGCTCCTTTGTACTGATTGACATAAGCTGAACTTAACGAAACGCTATCTAACAAATTGGGCGTGACTTCTTTTGGTTGAAGGACCTCTGAATAATAGAAATAGCCCTTCTCGTAATACCAATATTGCTTATCGCTTGCTGCAGGCGGGTTTTCTTGATCAAAAAGCTTCCCCGCTTCAAAATTTAACTCAATTGTAGGTAACGGTTCTGTTCTTGTCCCTTTGTAAGAATATGTCTGATCCAACAAGGCCACAGCTGCTTTATAATGAGTATTGGCACTGATTTCATAGGTATTTCCAACAGCCCAGGTTTCAGTTTTATTCACATCAATTGTGGTTGCACTTGGCGATCCATATACTTTCAAATTTCCGTTACCATTATCGGTTGTTCTATGCTTGTCCGTTACATCCGTCTCAAAACCTACAAAAAATTCTTTCAAAGAAATACGAACAATTGCTGGCATCTCTCCAGTATTTCGCACACGAATGTTTTTTTCCTTTGTCGTTCCAGGTGACCAGTGAAAAACCTGATCGAAGTCTTCTTCCACAATGGCGGATAGCCTTCGTTGATTTGCATCCGTTCGATTGACTCTTTCATCTGCCGAAGTAATCCAAGCATAAGTACTGCCAACTACCAGCAACAAACTCAACACCAGAGAGAAACAGGCAAACAGTCCCTTACTTCGAACAAAGGTCCGAAGCAAGTGTTGACGTTTTTCCTTTTGGTTCATTCCTGTTCCTCCTCTCGGCGTTTTTTCCATAAAAATAAAACGATTAATATCAATAACAAGCCAGTCAAGAACAGATAAACCAGTTCTTCACCAGTTTGTGGCAGCAGCTTTCGATTGGAAGGCTTTTCCTGCGGCAAGCTGCTGGAACTTTCTACGGATGACTCGGTTGTTGTAGAGGATTTTGTTGGTTGATCTTTAGTGCCCACAAATGTCCACATAAACTCTAACGTGCTTTTTGCTTTAAGATTTTCATTGGTTAAAGTGGGGTCCATCGTAAAAGTGGCCTTCAACACTTTATCCGTCCCATAGGTACAGATGCCTAATTCCAGCGGCGTTTTGCTCCAATCTCGACTGCCATCCCCCAACAAAGGTCCCTGATAAATTTCTTTACCATCTAAAACTAGTTTTAACGTAATATGGTTCTTCCAATCTACTGAACCACTGGATTTAACTTCCTCTACCAGCAGCCCTAGCGAAAAAGGGGTCTCCAAATCCAAGCTGCGAATCGTGATTTCCTTTTCGTATGCCTCTCCAGGGAGAATACCTACTAGATCAATGTAGTATTCCCCCTCAGAAGTAGCATACAATCCATCAGAATCCCCAATTACCAGGCCAGGAGGAAGTGTTTTTGCTGCCTCAACAGTCAGACAACTGCTGAACAAGGCAAAAAGACTGAATATCCCAATGAGTATTTTACGTATATTCATCTGCTCCCCCTTGCCCAATCACGGTACAATTTAAATGCCAGCGACTAATTTTGTTACGATAGCAAGAGTGTCTCCAGTTGGTTTAGAACCTCCCCCTAAGTTCCACCCAGCACTATCTGTTAGTGCTGCTTCAGTTGCTTGCACTGCTTCCATTTTTACAACAAGATCAAATGAAGCATTTGTATACTCTACACCTAAAGCACTTTCGAAAACCAATTTCTTCAGTAAGTCTGGCGTTGTTTCACCAGATTTCAACGGAACAGTGTAGTAGAACCAGCCATCATCTGCATTGTAAACCCAATTTTTACTTGCTAATGTTGCAATATCAGTGATATCTGTACCATAGCCAACACGGATATGGCTTTTACCTAGTCCATTAGTATCTGCCTCCAACCCATAATTAGTAGAGGACGCAATTGGTTTTTGATCAGCTGTCGTAGCTGGTGTTGGTCCGGGGATTGTAGCGCTCGCTCCCAAACCTTCTGCAGTAGTTGTGTAGTTGTAGTTCACGCTGTATCGTAAGCCTTTTGTTCCTAGCAAAGCATTGCCTGTAGTTGTTCCACTTTCATCTGGCAAAGTTGATTTTGCCCAATTGGCTACTGTGTTTTTATACCCGTTCTTGTAATAAGCATATTTCACATTTGATAGCGTATAATCCCAAGCTGTTCCATCATTACTGCTTTTTTCATCTGTTACAGCAATATCATAAGTCATGGCTTGATATTTATTTTTCGTTGCATCGTATCCAGCATCGCCAGGATTTTTTCCTGTGTTGGATGGATCGGTGTAGTATTCATGGATAATCTTTGTTTCAAGGTTATTGCTGACAGATCCAGTCAATGGATCAACTACTTTTCCACCCTTAGCCAGTAATTTCACATTCGTGTCTTGGGAAGTTAAGCCGGTCACTTGGCTGGCTGGAACAATCCGGTAACCATCATTGAACATTGACGCCGCGTTGGCATTTACAGGCATATTTTTCCCTAAGCCAGAATCATTGGCTACATAAGCATACTTTGCTCCGGCCTCTGTTACAGCACCATACTCAATGCTGCCTTTTTCTGCTAGATGCTTCAGCACTTCTTCATAAGAAATCCGAACAAATACATTTGCGTTCCCAGTATTGGAAACTGATACTTCCTTCTTGGCTTCAGTTCCGGCAACTAATGGCATAGGCTCCCATTGTTCTTTCAGTACCACGCTGTCATCATTAACCGCGGCAGACTCTGCCCGATTGATTCGTTGATCTTGGGCCGTAATCCAGGCAAATGTCCCGGAGATGGCTGCGATTAATGCCAAAACTGCTGCTGCAGCCATCAGCTTTTTCTTTTTGCTGTTCTTCTTCATTTTTTTCCTCCTATAGGTTCTTTTTTATATAAACACTTGTAGTCAACAAGCGATTATACCTTTCTTGGGTATTTCTTTCTTTGGGTGCTTTCTCTAACAGAATCAGGCTGTAAAAAATAGGCCTTTAATACTAAAAAGAATCCGAATGTGGATAATACACACACCACACACAACCATAGATTTTCCTGAATAAAATTCAACAGACTGCCCATTTTAGGAATGACAAACACTACTTTTCCTTGCACACGATCTGCTAAAATCGGTGGATCATTACTCTTATTGGCATCCCCTTTGGTGACAATATAATCTCCAGCTTGACCATTTAATTGATCCAAACGCTCCACCATTCTATGTGTCAGGTAACGATCCCCTTCCCCTACTTGAAAAGTGACGATATCTCCCGGCTCAACTTGGGAGCCATCTGTCATTTTTACTAATACGATGTCTCCAGCGTAGAAGCCGCCTTTAGGAGAATTTGGCTGCGGAGCCATGGAATCAGTTAATACCTGATAAAAGCGATGACCTAAGATAGCAGCATCTGACTTCTCACTAAACGCAAACATCAAGGAGCTTAGTAAAATACCAATGGTTAAGGTATAGAAAAATAGATTGTATACAAACAGAAAAATTTGCCGATGAGTCGATTGCTTAGCATTTTGCAAGTCATGTGCGTGTTGTCTTGGACTCGGTCGCGGTCTTGATGCTGGCCACTCTTGTTCAGATCTGGAATAAACTGGTTCGGTTCTTCCTGAATGCGGTGGACGATAGTGCCTTGAAGGGCCTTCCCTATAGACAGTTTTTCTATATTCTGGTGAACGTTGTTTAGAATATCTATTCCTCTGGTACGAATCATAATCAGGCGGACGAGGTCCATCATAATCACGCACCGGTCTTGCATCATCCAAGTATTCATAATTCCTTGAAGTTCTTCTATTAATAGAAGAAGGTGGATGAACTGGACTCTGTTGATTTTCCTTACGGTCTCGTGGACGGTACTCTCGTGCTCTTGTCATGCCTTACCTCCATTCATTTCGCTGCTCGATATCCGGGCAATTGTTTCGCTGGTCGTTGTGCAGCTGCTGGGATTGTAGAAACTTTTTGCTTCTTTTCGTTAATTTGAAGCGTTCGTGTTTCTTCTTGAATTGGTCCATGTACTTCCTCAACTGGTGGTAGTTCTCTTATCTCGGATGAAGCTTCTGTTACCTCTTGATTCTGTTCTTGATCGAATTGCATCAATTGATAAGTTTCAATCAATGCATTTAGCTTTTTATCATATGACGTATCCGTAGCATATTTGCCAGTTAATGCTTTGCTTGCTTCTTGAAATGTTGCCGCATTTTCTTTCCAAGTTGCTTGATAAAATTCAGCATTTCCTGAGATACCTTTTCTTAACAAAGCTGCATAGTCTTCTAAGGATTCTTTATAACTGGGATACTGTCGAAAAGCAGCTTTGGTCGTATATAGTTGGCCGTTTCCTTGATCTTCCTGGGTATTAAATGTAACGTTCTTCCCTTGATAACTTCCTTTAATTCCAAATAAATTATGATGAGGCGGTCGTGCTAATTGGCTGTTACCTGACCCAGTCTCCAATATGGCTTGTGCAATCATCACAGAAGCATAAAGGTCTTCCTTCCAGGCAATTTGTTGTGCATCTTTGGAAATAGCTTGGATAAATGATTCAGTCGTTTGACTTTTTGTGAACGAAAATTGATAGTTTTCTTCTATTTCTTCTTCAGGTAATATTGCTGGTTTCTCAATGCTAGATTCAGTAACATCTAGTAAATAAGTATTCGATTCTGCCGTTGCTTCATTTATAGATATTGGTGAATCAATCAATTCTGTCGTTTCACTAGTTGGAATTTCTTCTATAGATGATTCTCCAGTTACCATAGATTCAACAGATTCTTCTACTACCTTACTAGTGGTACTATCACTTCCAGTACTTGAGGTTAATTTTTTTTGCGAAGCAGAAGAATCCTTTTTTTCAGTTGATACAACTTGTTTTATAGGATTCTGATAACCCGTAGCCAAACAAAAACTTAATCCTACACCGCATAGTATGACTTTACCTTTCATTTGGCTTCCGTCTTTCCTGTGGAAGATAATTATGCGAAGAGCTTTGCGGCCTTTTTTGTCTAGCGGCTATCTGCTTCAGTTTCAGAAGTACATTGTGGTAATACAATGCCGTCATTCGAAAATAAAGGGCTAAAATCATCAGCAATAATAGAAGAAATAATTGGCTGACGGTTACAACCTCTTGAAAATCAGTGAAGTAAAAAAAGATTCCCAAAACAGCAACTCCCGCTAATACTATTAATGAAAAGAGCCAATAGACCCAGTACCAAAAGGTGTACCATTCAATTTTTTCCTGCAATGTTCTCATTTCCCCTTATTCCCCTCTTGAACGATGCCTAAAATTTGTTTTTCTGAAACTAAACCGAAAATTCGGCTGTCTTTAGAGATTGCCCGATTGTCTCCTAAGACGAAATAATAGCCTTTAGGAATTGTTCCGCTTGATACGCCATTCCAGTTAAAATCTTCTGTCCGATAAGCGAACATGTCGGCTATTATTTCATGATTAACTAACAACTCACCATCTTGGTAATCAATTCGTTCTCCAGGTAAACCAATTACTCGTTTTAAATACAGCTCGGTTGGTGCATCTGGCGGATGCATCACTACTACGTCAAACCGCTCCGGTTTATGGTGAGCTCTCACTTGGACGACCTCTTGTTCCCAAAAAGTTGGATTCATGGATTCCCCGCTGACAAAATATTGAGGATATAGCCAGTAATAGGCACGAAAAGCACTAAGAAAAATCAAGTAACAAAAAACAAATGCTCCTGCCATTTTCAGCACTAATATCCATTGACGAAGGTTTGGAATTTTCCAGCCTCAGCCAGCCTCCTGTGCTGCTTTATCTGGTATTTCCTGCTGTTCTCGAACTATTCGTTCCAGTAATGTACTTTCCCCTTGAAGAAGATCAAAGTAAGCAGCTTTACTTAATAAGTTGTCATAATCCATTTTCATTAGGTTGACAAAAGGCTTCCGAAACCACGGTCGAGCATGAACCTTTGCTCGAGATTCTATTACCTGACACTCGTATAAGACAAAGTGAATATCCCTAGCTGAAAGATTGGCTTTGATTTGTTTTACTTGATCTCGTTCGTAAACTAACTTGTTTCCAGTAACAGTCATTTTTTCGGTTTTGTTAATCAGCTCTCCGTTTAAATGCCACATTTGTTCTAGGAAGCGAGCCTTTTGCAATAGATAGGTGTACTCGCGTAAACTGATTTTGATTCGTTTGTCCCAATCGCTTTCTTCGGTACTCTTTTGATCAAAGTATTGGATACCACTATAGAGCATGGAAAGTTCCAATTTTTCGATCACTAGTTCCAGTTTTTGATTGACTGCTCGAAGACGAGCTTTACTTTGACTTTCTTGGCGTCTATCCTCAGTTTGTACCCGATCAGCTGACAGCAGAGAATCGTCAAGCTGTTCGGCCGTTTGCCCAATCGGAACAGCATATTCGGTTTGCGATTCTTGAATAACTCTTTCTGAAAAGTGCTGTTCAGCTAAATCCAATAGCAACTCTTCTGCTCGTTCCAAGGCATTTTCAATAGTTGCTGGAAACTGCTGCTTTAAGCTGTCCTCTAAATGAATAGCGAAAGGAAAACCTGTTTCTCTGAGAACCAACGGAACAAAATCAAATCGGTAGACCTGTCGCCCATATTTTGATTCCTCAGTTTGAGCTTTGATCCAAGCAAACTGAGGAAAAAATTGATGCAGTGCGTGCCAAAAAGGTTGCCAATCCAAGGTTTCAGAAACTAATAATAATTCAATGTGATAGCTGCCGTTCATTAACAGAAATAATTGCTCGAAATGCTGATAGATCTTTTGTCTTTGCTTATCAGCCAAAGTGCCTTGAGGAGCATACAAATATTCACAGGCTTGTTCAATTTCTTCTAACAACGGTTGTGTAATCAGTTCCTCTTTCATAGTTGGCGCAGGAGTTGGGTATAGAGTGAGTTGATTCTGTGATTGCTTCACTGAAAAACCTCCTCTCTTCTATTCGTCTTCCAATAATGCATCGCTGTTGGCCAACAAACGTACGAAAAATTGAGTCGTTTCTTCTTGAACCGAACGCAGACGTTTTCGGTAGTTTTTAATCTCTTGTTTCATCACTCGTAATTCTAGGGATGCATCATGGATTACTTGATGGGCTTCCTGCTCCGCCTGGCTTCGAATTCCTTTAGCCTCATATTCTGCTCGTTCTAAAATCGCCCGTTCTTGTTTTTTAGTTTCAATCAATATGGTGGCCAATTCGGCTTTCATGTCTTCATTATCTTTTTTTGTTTGCTTAAGTTCTTCGATTTGTCGCTGTGCTTGACTTAAGGCCTCCATTTGATCAGTCTTACTATCATCTGCATCAGCTTTTAGCTGCTTGATTTGTCTCGATAGTTCTTGAATCTGG
Organism: Candidatus Enterococcus ferrettii; assembly: GCF_017377655.1. Lineage (GTDB taxonomy): Bacteria > Bacillota > Bacilli > Lactobacillales > Enterococcaceae > Enterococcus_A > Enterococcus_A ferrettii. Next base: position 6,951 of record NZ_JAFREL010000030.1, on the reverse strand, counting down.
TTATCCTTTTTAGTCTGCAGATTCTCTGTTTCTTGCTGCTCTTCTTTCAGCTGTACAGATTTTGCTTTTTGCTGTTGCAAAACTTGATCTTTCTCTGTTAATGCTGTTGCCATTGTTGCCATTTCTGACTGCTTAACTTCTAACTGATGTTTTAACTGAGCGACAGTTTCTTCTAGTCGCTCAACCTCTTGCTGCAACTGAACTTTCTGATTCTCGGTTGCTTCTTCTAACTTTGGTTCCAAAAAAGCTCCTTTTTCGTTGTATCTATCGTCATGCTGTTCTAGATTGGGAGAAAATGCTCTATGTCTAAAACGCTGCTCATCCTGATCGTACTCCCGATAGTCTTGTGTTGGACGCTCATATTCTTCCTCTCTATAAGGCTCATACCTATAATTATCCTCATACTCTTCATCATACTCATCGTAAAAATAGTCATCTTGATTTGTTTCCTCAAAACTACCTTTTTTCTGCTTACCAAAACCAAACATGCTACTTCCTCCTCTATTCACCGGTCACTAAATACTAATTTTTGATAATTCTTTCAATTTCATCTATACTTTAAAAGAATGCAAAAAATCCACTCACTTTTCTTAGTCTTAAGTAGACCAAGAAAAGTGGGTGAACAGCTTGGTTTATTAATGAAAAAGAGGCGACATTGACGGTAGTTGACGACATAAAAATCAATAAGAGGATACACATACAGTCAGATTTCTTATTTTTTTTTATCAATTGAGCAAGCGACGATTATCGGCATAAAAAAACAAAAATTTTTTGGCCACTTTCACAGGAAGCGCTTACTTAGAAAAAATGAAAAAAAACCACCCCAAAAAAAGAAACCTCTTTTTTTGAAAACGATTTATCTGATTGCTTTTTCCATTTGTTTCACAACAATGAAGCGTTGCTCCATCAATGCAGCTGCATAAGTATCCAAGGTCATCTGAGTCGAGCTATGCCCCATTAAAGCACTGACACTCATAATATCTCCCTTGCTTTCTAGGCAACGAGTGGCAAACGTGTGTCTCAGCTGATGAAAATGAATTTTTGTTAACTGAGCCTCTCCTCGAATCCGATGAAAATGATAAGTTATCAGCCGCGGCTCCACTGGTTGTTCGCTATTAGTAAGGACAAATCTACCTTTCGCCTGCTGCTTTTGTTCTAATAAAACACGCTTAAGTATCTGACTCATAGGGATTGATCTAGTTGATGAGGCGGTTTTTGAACTGGTATAGATTAATTCAGTCTTCTTTCCATTAAACAGACCAATAATCCGCTGAACTGTTGAGTGAACATGAATCAAGTTATTCTCAAAATCAATATCTTCCCAGGTTAGTGCGGAAATTTCACCAATTCTCAACCCAGCATGAAGGGCTAGCAAAGTTGGGATTCCTTGTCCCTTTCTTCCTGATAAAGCAGCGATTTCTAGACGTTTTTGTTCTTGCTTAGTAAGCGCCTGATTCCTACTTTTTACTAGTTTCGGCAATCGTATTAAAACAAAAGGATTCTCCTTTATCATTTTCTTTCGAATAGCCAGATTGATACACTGTTTAGTAATACGAAAAACAGCATGAATTGTCGAAGGTTTCAGCAAACGTTTTTCCAAGTCTCTCAATAAGGTTTCTGCTGCATCTTCGTTCAGTTCGTTCAATCCATATTCCCCAAGCACATTTAGTACATAATGATTTAACTTATGTTCATAATTGGCATAGGTAGACTGCTTAACATCGGGTTGTATCTCCTGCAACCACAGATAAGCCCATTCATTGAAACTAATTGCTGATTTACCTTGATTGTTTTGGATAAGCTGATAATTTAGCTTCAAAGGATAAAGCTTTTCACGTACTTCCTTTAAAGTTTTTCCATAAACTGAACCATATTTTGTTTTACCATTTGCTTTTTTACCTTTGGGATAGCGTCCTTCCCAACGTTTGTCTTTGCGACGATAAATATTTTCACCTCTGCGCATGTTACACTTTCCTTTCTATTCTACGACGATTTTTTTGACGGCAAATAAAACACTCTTTTTTTTCGTCTTTTCCTAGATAAATGTGGAATTCAGGCGGTTTAGAAATCTGTCCAAGAAATTATTTTAATTATTTTTTTAAAAGATATTGCGTATTCTTGCTTCCTAATCTATAATTAAGCCTGTTAAGATTCTATAAATTAAAAACAATCATAATTAACGTACTACGTATTCCTTAGTCTACTTAAAACCAAGAAATAAACTTCCTCTCCCACAGATAATTTATTCTCATTTCATTTTAATGTTTTTCACTTAAAATTAATATAAAGATTCGATTTTTTTATATAAAAAAATACAGCAGATTTCATGGTATTTTATAGACCTTTTTGGGAATCTTGTTTTTTAAAAACCTACAGGTAATTTCTTTGATACTTTCAATGTCTTGAAAAATAGTTTCTTCTTTTTCTACCTGAAGTCACACCTCTAACTACATCACTTAAGATATTTCTCAAATTCCAGTGCTTTTACTTTTGGATTCCCTTGCTTTTTATATAACTCTTTATTGTTCTGTTTATCCAGAAACGAATAAAAACGAAGTAAAAAGCTCGCACAAAATAAATGGTCAGAAGAAAAAATCATTCAAATAAATAAGTAAAGTACTTTCAAAGAGCTAAATCACTATATATCTTTTCCTCTTCATATTGGGTGTATGGATCCATATTTTTTTATCAAAAAGACTACAGATCATCATTTAAATACTGATAGCCTGTAGTCTATATATCTATTTTTTATTCGTAGTTTAATATATTAGAGAAGAGTATATCTAAAAAGGGCTCACTACTTTTTTGCATTTTTGACTATTTCGCCTCCCATCCTACTGCTTAACTAAACACCAACAAAACTTCAAGACTATTAATAAATACAAACACTTTAAACGTACTTATTTTCGTATGTCATTTCACTTACTAGCTTGTTTCTCAATTTTACTCGACAATTTATAGAAAAGGGGCTTAGGTCCTATACTTAGAAAGTCACTCTCTCAGAGAAAGCACAATGTTAACAGTCTTCTTCTATTTAGATCACTGCCTTTTCTAATTAATCTCCTCCTTTCTATTCTTTAATTTATCGAATAAATTCCCAATATTGAGACGTTCTAATCTTAGGTAATTGGGTTATGAGATAATGATTTCAGAGTGTCAAATCATTATTCTACAGGAAAAGAAAGGAGCTAATTCACAAAAATGAATCGTAAAAAATTACGTAAAAAACTGCAATTAGAGCAAAAAAGAATGAGGAAGCAGCAACAAACAAATAATAGTAAAAATTGGATGTATGCCACCTTAACAGCTATGGGAGGAGTGATGGGAGTTACTGGCGTTGCCTCGGGAGTCCATGCAGCTGAAGCAACTCCACAAGCAACGGCTGGAGTGGAAGTAGATACTGCCAAAGTACTTGCCAATAAAGAAACAACGACAATTCCGGCTAGTTCTACTGCACAATCAACAAGTTCAACCATTCAGTCTACTAGTGGTTCTATCACCGAGTCGGCCAGTGAGTCAACAACAAACTCAACTAGTGCATCCTTAACTGAATCAGGAAGTCAATCCACTACTGAAGCTCCAAGCCAATCAAACACTGGATCTACTAGTACATCGACAACCGAATCCACTAGTGGATCTACTACTGAGTCATTCAGTATGAGCTTAAGTACCTCTAATTCAACAAGTGAGAGCACAAGCAGTGTGAACTCAGGAATATTGAGTGAATACAACAGTGAGAGTGGTTCTGAAAGTACCTCAATGTCTTTCAGTGAGAGTAATTCGAGTATGTCTTCACTATCTGGCAGCGAAAGCACAAGTAATTTGAACTCGGAAATATTAAGTGATTATTGGAGTGAAAGCACATCATCCTCCACTTTAGACTCCACTTCTGCTTCAAATAGCACTAGCATGAGCGGAAAAGCATCTAACTCAGCAAGTGAAAGTAGATCGCTAGCACTATCAGTGTCTAACAGTTCTTCCAATAACACTTCCACGAAAGGGTCTGGCAACACCCGGTCTGGTAGCTCTGCAGCCCGCAGTGGTTCCACACGATCAGGAGGTTCAAATGCGGCCGGAGGTTCAGCTAAGACATTACCTAAAACTGGAGAAGAGGGCCACTTAAATTCTCAACTGTCACTTCTAGGAATGGCCACTGTACTAACAGCAACAACTCTTTTCCATCATTTAGAGAAAAAGAAGAACCTAAAATAAGATATTCGTTAAGCGACTAAACAAAACAGTTTGGTCGTTTTTTTGCATATTATTGTCGTTGCTCCAAATACTTATTAATAAATGTGTCATTGTGATTCTATTTCTATTCTTTGATGTAAGAACTTAAGGGTGGGAAAAGTTGCAATGTCTGTTTTATCCAAAAAGTATTAGTTTTTTATAAAAATCACGTCAAATACCTAGTATGAATGCTTATTGTAAATAATTTCTCATACTTGTTTATCCTCTGCCAGCATATTTCTAAGAACTTCTACACGACTTTTCAACTTTCCATTTGTCTGTTTCAGTTCATATAGCCCATATCGTAATGACATCGTTGCATTTGCTTTGAGCTTCCCGTCTTTTGAACTACCGATTCCTAATTCTTCGATTAGCTCTTCTTTTTCCTTTAACTCATGATTGTATTTATTTGTTATTCTTATGTATTGCTCTTTTAGAATTTTCCGTTCTGTTTCAAGCTTCTGCCTGACTTGGTTAAATTGTTTGAGACTATGATTAAAGGATTGTTCTGTTCTACTATTTAATACCTGCTGCTTTTTGCTTTGCTCTTCGAGTGAATTGATTTGATTTTTATAGCTTTCGATCTCTAATTGATAATCGACTAACTGTTGGCACAAATCTATTTCCTTCCTATCATAAGCCTCAATTATTCCTGACTCACGTTTTTCAAAGGTTTGTTGCAATTGCAAAAATTCCGTCTCTTTATCATCCATGCGTTCCTTAAGCTGAGTGTAGCTCTCCTCTGTTATGTCATCTATGAAATCCTTTGCCAGTCTTACTATAAAAAAATTGCTCATGTGTTTCTCTCTCCTGCTCAATCTTTTCTTCCTCCGCTTTCTACTCTAATAAAAAATACATTTTAATGAATAAGAAAAAATCCAAAGGAAAATTAATTCCTTTGGATAAACAATTCAATTGTTTTTATTTGTTTGAAAAGGATCGTTGATTGATTGAAGCTTATTGTTCCTGTTGACTATCATTTTTCTTTTTCAGAAGAGCAATAGCTGCCAGGGCTGATGCCAAACCAACAAATGTCAATCCTTTACTTTGGATATCATTTTCCCCAGTTTGTGGAAGAGTTTTACCACTTCCGCTTGCTGAAGAACTTGTACCAGAAGATCCCGTTCCACCAGATACAGCAGGTCTAGCTGCTCCTGTTTGGGTACTTGGTGTTGTTTGAGATCCCTTAGTGCTCGGAAGTTCAGAACGTCCTGTGCTTCCATAACTAGATACACTCATGCTCGCGCTATTGGACGCTGACGTACTTCTTGAAGAACTTGTACTTGCACTGTCTGATCGTGAATCACTTACTGACGTACTCATACTTGTACTCTCACTAGAACTAATTGAAGTACTTCCACTGTAGCTAGTTGATTCACTTCGGTCACTTGCACTGATCGATGTGCTCAAACTTGTACTGTCACTAAGGCTTGCTGAGGTGCTTCCACTATAGCTTGCTGATTCGCTACTACTAATGCTGATGCTGTCAGAGATTGAACCACTTACTGATGCACTTGTACTTGTACTATTACTGATACTTGCCGATGTGCTTCCGCTATAGCTTGCAGACTCACTTGCACTGTCACTATTACTAATGCTGGTGCTGTCTGATCTTGAATCGCTTACTGACGTACTTGTGCTTGTGCTGTCACTGATACTTACTGATGTGCTTCCGCTGTAGCTTGCTGATTCACTGCGTTCACTTGCACTGATCGATGTGCTTAGACTTGTGCTCTCACTATTACTAATGCTGGTACTGATTGAGCTTGAGTCACTTAATGACGTGCTTGTGCTTGTGCTGTCACTGTTATTAATGCTTGTACTGATTGAGCTTGAATCACTTAGTGACGTACTTGTACTTGTACTTTCACTGATGCTTAGCGACGTACTTCCGCTGTAGCTTGCGGATTCGCTTGCACTATCACTATTACTAATGCTTGTGCTGATTGAACTTGAATCGCTTAGTGACGTGCTTAGACTTGTGCTTTCGCTATTACTTCCACTTGTGCTGTCTGATCTTGAATCACTCACTGACGTACTTGTACTTGTACTTTCACTGATACTTAGCGACGTACTTCCGCTGTAACTTGCGGATTCGCTACGTTCACTTGCGCTAATCGATGTGCTCAGACTTGTGCTCTCACTATTACTAATGCTGGTACTGATTGAGCTTGAGTCACTTAGCGATGCGCTTAGACTTGTACTATCGCTATTACTGATGCTGGTACTGTCTGATCTTGAGTCGCTGATCGATGTGCTTAGACTTGCACTGTCACTGTTACTAATGCTGGTGCTAATTGAACTTGAGTCACTTAGTGACGTGCTTAAGCTTGTGCTGTCGCTATCACTAATGCTAGTACTATCTGATCTTGAATCACTTAGTGATGTGCTTGTGCTGGTACTGTCGCTTGTACTTACTGACGTACTTCCACTGAAGCTGCCTGATTCACTTGCTGATTCGCTCGCACTGTCGGAAATCGATGTGCTGATTGATTCGCTGATCGACGTACTAATACTTGCACTGTCACTGTTGCTAATGCTTGTACTAATTGAGCTGGAATCACTTAGTGATGTGCTTGTGCTGGTACTGTCGCTTGTACTTACTGACGTACTTCCGCTAAAGCTGCCTGATTCACTTGCTGATTCGCTCGCACTGTCAGAAATCGATGTGCTGATTGATTCGCTGATCGACGTACTTATACTTGCACTGTCACTGTTGCT
>NZ_JAFREL010000003.1:275-142782 GCF_017377655.1 Candidatus Enterococcus ferrettii | reverse complement strand
GTAACCGGCAATCAAATTCTGACCTTCCCTACTACGCAAGGAGAGGACACCACACCGAATAGTCTAAAATTGTTAATTAAGAGCCTTTCTAAGACGGAAAAACGTGTCTTTGAATGCTTGATCCAATCCTATTCCACTAGTGGCGTTCTATCCCGCCAAGAATTATGCAACTGTCTATGGCAAGATGGCAGTACGTCTTCGAATATGAGTCAGTTGTCTTGTTTAATTAACAAATTGAAGCATAAATTCGAGCTTCACGGCATTACTGGCGAAACGATAACCACCTTGTGGGGGAGAGGATATAAATTAAGCACTGCGTTTTATGAATATTGGTTAGAAGGCTCACAGCAACTAGAAGAATTAAAGTATTATTCTGCTATGAATTAATGAAAGAAACGCTCAATGTCTGCAATTGAGCGTTTCTTCTATGGCAATAATTAAAGAGAGAGCTACGATTTTTGATTATCTAATTAGAGAAGTAAATCAGTTTTCGTTATTAGCTGGCAAGGTTTGCATAAGCGCGTAAAAGTGTTCTGGCTTACCAATGCTGAAATAGTCATACCATGCTTCCACAGTATTCTCTTGAAAAACATCCAGCCGCTCGATTAACTGCTTTGCCCAGAGCAAACCTCCAGTAGAACTTGCTGTAATGAGGTTGTTGTCTGCTACAGAAGGCTGATCTACATAGAATTCTTGTCCTTTATAGTTAGGAACAAACATGTCAAGAAATCCTGGACCATTACTGGTATGGGGCCGACTATCCAACAGTCCAGCATTGGCTAGAGCAACGGTAGCTCCGCAAATTGCGCCAACTGTCGCACCCAAGGAAAGAAGCTCACTTGTTTTTTCGATAATTGCGCTATGCTTCGGATCGCTCCAAGTATCTGCTCCCGGCAGCAATAGCACACTGGTCTCGTCCATAGCAATATCTTCGATCAGGCAATCAGGCACAATAGTCATTCCACCCATTGTTTTCACGGGTTCTTTGGAATAGCCGACTGTTTTGAGGGATACAGGCTGTGCATCCTTCTTAAAAAAGCGAGCGGAATTCAACTCGGCAGTAACATATCCCAATTCCCAGTCTGCTAAAGTATCAAGAATATAAACATAAATGGTAGTCATAAATTTCCTCCGATTTCCTTTTTATACCCTTAGTATACCTGGCAATTGTTGACACCTGTATGGCAACAATCCTACAATGGAAAAAAGAAATTTCGGAAGGCGGTTCTTAGATGAAGGTTGATCGGCTGGTTAGTATTATTATGATTTTGGTAGATAAAGAGCGAGTAGGTGCACAGGAGTTGGCAGAAATGTTTGAAGTGTCACCCCGGACTATTTATCGTGACATTGATTCGATCAATCTGGCAGGGATACCTATTCGCTCAACCTCAGGAGTAGGCGGCGGCTTTGAAATCATGCAGAATTATAAGATGGATAAAAAAGTTTTTTCTTCGACGGATCTTTCAGCCATTTTAATGGGACTTTCTAGTGTCTCAAATCTGGTGCGAGGAAATGATCTGGTAAACGCAATGGCAAAGGTGAAGAGCTTTATGCCTGCTGATCGAGCCAAAGACATTGAAGTAAAGGCTAGTCAGCTGCATATAGATATGAGTCCGTGGACAGGTAATCGCACTATTCAGCCTTATTTAGAAATGATCCAGACGGCTTTGCTGAAAAGCCAGCTGCTTTCCTTTGACTACGCTGACAGCCACGGAAATAAAACCAGTCGAATCGTCGAACCCTATCAGCTAGTATTGAAGGGTGGACACTGGTATTGGCAAGGGTATTGTCACGAGCGAAAGGATTACCGTTTATTCAAACTAACCCGCATGACGAACTTGCAATTATTGGAAAAAACGTTCGTTCCACGGGAATATCAAAAGCCTCAGTTGGAATTTAATGATGTGTTGACCACGATGCAGGTGGAAATTACACTGCGTGTTCATCGATCTGTAATGGATCAGGTACTTGAGTATTGTGCGTATGAGAACTTCTCAACGGATGGCGAAGAGTATTATATCGCTCGTTTTCCGTTTATCGAAAATGACTACAGCTACAATATCCTGCTTAGTTTTGGGAATAGATGTGAGTGTTTAGAGCCAAAGCATATTCGAGAGGGAATGCGACGACGGGTGCAGGAGATGAGTGAGTTGTATTGGGATTAGCTATATTAGAATAATGTGCATCAGTTCTGCAAAAATACTCATTTGCAATGGGTATTTTTTGTCTTTCAGCTTAGCTAAAATGACTTATTATAAAGCTCCCCAATCAATGTCGTCAACAGGGGTAGATCCACTATCGTCCTTTTCGCGAGCTTTAACGGTATTTAGAGTTCCGGTCTGACTGAGGAATAAGGTTTCTTGAATAGATTTCCAATCAGCTAAGCTTACTAAAACGGCATTGTTGCCGGCAGACTCATCAATAATTTCCACAATCGTGTCGGTTTCATTTACTTCTTGAATAAGCTGTTCGAGCTTATGCTGTGCCACCTGGGCAGTTACTGTTTTGTTAGTCATCAAAGCTATCCTCTCTAATTATATACATGATCGCTTCTTTTCATTTTATGAAGAAGTTATGGATAGTAAAGGAGAAGCTAAACTATTTTTTTCTGTTTGCGTATCCATTTTTGTAAAAGAAAAATGATCAAGGAAACCGGAAATGCTAGTATAGAATATAGAATGAGCGCCTTGTAAGTTAACAAATTGAAAAAATAAATAAGTAGCATTATTGTAACCAAGATAAGGTATTGCCGAATAAATTGTAAGAAAATCATGTTCCTAATCACTCCTTTAGAAAAAGGATACCTTTGAAACCAAGGCTTGTAAACCAAGTTTTAAATTATTTAACTGCACGAATCAAGTTATAGAGCAGGCCACCTACAGTTCGTAGGTGGCCTAAAAGTCATTATTCTCGAATTAATCGTACCTTTTGATGCTCTTACTAAGGAATCATCAACACCTTCAATTCCTCCCCATTCATCGCTAGCTGGAAAGCTTCCTCCCATTGATCCAAGGGCAATGTTTTGGTCACAATTGGTGTGAGATCGACCTTCTGCTCCTGAAGCCAAGCCAGCGATTGCTTCCAGGAAGTTGGCTTCTGGGTCCGAGAACCAATATACTCAAGCTCTTTATGAATCAACAAACTCATATTGATTTCGTTCATATCTTTGGCAAATAATCCTTCCTGAATTAAACGACCTTTCTTCTTCAAGATTTTCATCGCCTGCAGGACAGCGATTGGACTGCCTGAGCATTCGAAGACTTGGTCAACGCCATGTTCGTTAGTGTGTTCGCTGATATAGGTTTCCAAATCTTGCTGCTGACTATCTATAATGTGCTGAACACCTATTTGAGAAGCCAAGCTGAGTCGTTTTTGGTCTTTGGTAATCCCGATGAGAAAGACCTCGGCATCTAATGAGACCAGTACAGCAGCTAATAACATCCCAATCGGTCCTGGACCAAAAACAGCAATCTTTTCGCCTGGAATAATGGTAGATTTCTCCATCACCGCATGGACACAGCAGGCCAAGGGTTCCATCATAGCAGCCACCTTTGTATCAATTTCTGGGGGTACTAGGTGACAGCGAGCAGCTTTGACAATAACATATTCGGCGAAGCTGCCATCCACCTGAGTACCGATTCCTTTTCGCTGGCTGCATAGGTTGTATTCTTCGGCTAAACAGTACTCACATTTTTCACAAACTTCAAAAGTGGTCTCACTAACTAATCGGTCTCCCTGTTTAAATGCTGTTACATTTTCTCCAACCTCGACCACCTCTCCCACAAACTCATGACCTAGAGTTAAAGGGATCTGTTTGTTATATTCTCCCTTGAGTGCATGGATGTCTGACCCGCATATACCGGTGGCAAGTACCCGAATCTTCAGTTCCCCTTTAGTAGGAGATATTTCGTTTAAATCAACAATTTCCATGTTTCCATAGCCTGGTTTTATTTTTCTCAATGCTTTCATATAAATAACATCCTTAATTTATTGTAGAGGGACATGTGTTATTCTATAGAGAGAAGCATTCATTGGTTTCAGCCTAACATGGCTGGCTTTTTTTGACAATAATTGTTCTAGTACAATTTTTTTGGACGCGCAGTAAAAAGGATTGGTCTTGTGAATAATCTGGGGAAAAATATAATGAGAAGTGTAGAGGTGATAGGTGTGAATCGAAGAATCAATAAAATTTTATTGGATATTTTGCATGAGAAGAAGCAAACATTGCACAGTTACGCGAGTTTATTCAAAGTTTCCGAGCAAACGATTCGTAATGACATCAAGGAAATCAATTTTCAACTGGAGAAGGACAATGATGCCCGCATCATTTTTGATGAAGGAGGGCATTTGCAGATTTCAAAGGAGGTTGATCTGAACGAACTGCTGAAAACGTACGGTTCCTTTCAGGATTATCATTTATCTCAGGATGAGCGGCGGACGATTTTAGCTTTGTTGCTGGTTACCAGCAAGGACTATGTAACCACGTATTATTTATCAGAATATGTTTTGGTCAGTCGTAATACATTGGTCAGCGACATTGAAGAGCTGAAGCTGTGGTTTGAACGGAATAACCTCACTTTATATTCAGCAGTCGGTAAGGGCTACAAGGTTAAGGGTGATGAACAAAGGATTCGGACAGCTATGACCAAGCTGATTATCTTTAATGGATTGTTTGACAATGACTATGATTATGCCTTTAGCAGTGAGAATAACATTTTCCAAAATCTTCTGCTGGATATCATTGACAAGCAAACCCGTTATCGTGAAGTAGGGCAGCTGTTGTTGGAGGTGGAAAAGTATGAGGGCGTGGAGCTGTCAGACTTTTCTTATCAGGAAGTGGTTTGTTATCTGTTGATTATGTTGGAGCGTTTGCAGCTGGGGTTCCAGATTGCTGATTCCAACGAACTGCACCGTTTAAGAGAGAGCTCGAAGTATGGCTTTGCTCAGGCGATTAGTAAGAAGCTAAGTGAACAATATGCAACGACAATTAATGAAGGGGAGACCGACTATTTAGTCTCAATTCTTCGCAGCAAAAGTTACATCAAGAACAACAGTCGTAAGATCGACTCGATTGAAATGCAAATTTTAATTAATGAGTTTATTTTCAATTTAACTAAAGAGCTGGGTATTAAGTATTATCTGAACAGTGATTTGTTTGAATTGTTGGAAAATCACCTCAAGTTACTGATTTACCGTATCAAATTAAACAGCAGCGTGAAAAATGCTCTATATGATGAAGTTTATCACTCCTACACCGATATTTTTCCGCTGGTAAAAAAGCACCTGCAAAAAATTGAAGAGTATTTAGGCAAAGAGGTAACCGACGATGAATTGTCTTTCATTGTCATGTATGTCATGGCGATTCTGGAAAATACGATCAACTCTACGTTTCAAGGACCGATTCGGATTCGCTTGGTTTGCAACTCTGGCAGCGGAACGGCCCAGCTGATCAAAGTGAAATTATTGGCGGCCTTTCCTCATTTGGAAATTGTCTCAGTGGATTCTTCCCACACGCTGCAGAAGATTCAGCCGGAAAATCAAGACCTGATTGTTTCCACGGTTCCTTTGCAATTTAAAAAGTCGCCAGTAGTCTTGGTTCACCCGATTTTAACGGAAGAAGATATCGTATCGATACAAAAAGCAATTTATAAAATTAAACCGCAGCAATTTATTGATCAGAATTATTTGATTACTAAGGAAGAGAAATTGATACAAAGCTTTTTACCGGTGATTGAGAAGTATGTAGATGAAGAAAATCAGCAAAACTTTCTGCGGGATTTGGAACAGTTTTACCGTTTGAACGAGCAGATGACCATGGATCCTCAAGAAGTAGTGCGGCTATCCTCAATATTGCGTTTGGACCATATTGTGTTGGATCAAACAGCACCAAATTGGCAGAAAGCGGTAAGCCAGGCAGGAGAGATTTTGCAGAAGGATCACTACATTGATCCTGAATATATTGAGGGAATGATCGATATTATTGAAGGAAATGATCCATATATTGTCATCTCACCGGGGGTTGCGATTCCTCATGCGGAAGCCGCCCAAGGAGCACGACGAATTGGCGCCAGCCTATTGCGCTTGAAGGAAGCAGTTTGTTTTAACCATAAGCAAAACGATCCGGTGAAATATGTGATTGCTTTTAGTTTGCCAGAAGGAAAATCAATAGGCACTTGTTTGTATTATTTTACTGAAATACTGGCAACCGAGAACTTTTTAGAACGAATGGATCAATGCCAAACGCCAGAAGAAATCATGCTTGAACTAAAAAAAATGGAAGACAAAGTGATGGGATTCTCTTATGAAAAAAATATTATGTGATGAAAAGCAAAAGTACCTTTATTGTACTTTTGATGAAACCGACAAAGAAATGCTATTAAAAAAAATGAGCGACGTATTGTACGATCACGGGTTCGTTAAAGCCAGCTATCAGGAAGCAGTGATTGAACGGGAGAAAAATTTCCCTACCGGACTGCCTACAGCTGGAATCTGTGTTGCAATACCTCATACAGATTCAGATCATGTAGAAAAGGAAGGCTTCTTAGTTGGGGTATTGAAGCAGCCAGTGACTTTTGAAATCATGGCCAGTAATCATGAGTATGTGGATGTCGAGCTAGTGTTCATGTTAGCGATTAAAGAACCCGAACAACAGCTGGTTATGCTTCAGCGGCTGATTGCTTTATGTCAAGATGAGAAGAATTTACACCTGTTGAAGCAAGGGAAACAAGTAGATGAAGTAGAGCAATTGTTAGAGACAATTAATTAGGGTTGTTACTGAGAATAAAAATGCCAGTCCAACTTTTCACAGTAGACAAAGTGCGAAGAAATTGCAGCAAGTTTTAATTAACCAATCATGCGAACCACATAGTTGGATGGTACACGGCATGAAAATAGGACTATTTTTTGGAACAAAAAATATTTCATTAATAGGAATAAGGGGATGAATGAAATGCTAGATATTATCAAAGGCGGGGTTAACTATATTTTGGATTTAGGAGCAGCGGCAATGCTGCCGATTATTTTAACAGTTTTTGGGGTTGTGCTAGGCCAAAAGCTGAGCCGATCGTTTCGAGCAGGTTTAACAGTTGGTATTGGATTCACTGGATTGAATCTAGTTATTGGCTTGCTATCTGATTCGGTTGGTCAAGCCTCAACAGCTATGATTGAACGATTGGGCTTGCATTTAGATATTTTGGACGTTGGTTGGCCGATAGGGGCGGCGATTACCTTTGCGACACCGATTGCGGTTTTGCTAATTCCAACCATTTTTATCTTTAATATGTTGCTGCTGCGTTTTAATCTAACGAAAACAATGGACGTGGATATTTGGAATTATTGGCATTTGATTTTCCCTGGAGCAATGATTTATTATGCAACAGATTCGATTGTTATTGCCGTTGTTTGTGCATTGATTAATACGTTTGTCATCTTCAAGCTGGCTGACTGGACAGCACCAGCAGTGGAGCATTTCTACGGCTTACCTGGAATCTCGCTGCCGCACGGGGAGACGGTCAACTTTGCACCGATCACGTACGCGTTAAATCGGGTATGGGATAAGATTCCTGGTATTAACAAAATTGATATTAATGCGGATAACTTGAAGGATAAATTAGGTATCTTCGGCGAACCGATGATGATCGGTTTGATCCTAGGGGTTGGTATGGGCTTCTTGGCTGGGTATGATTCACAGGCAATTATTCAATTAGGGATTCAAATGTCAGCGGTTATGATTTTGATGCCAAGAATGGTAGCGCTTCTAATGGAAGGCTTGTCTCCAATTGCGGAAGCAGCAAAATCCTTCATTCAAAAACGTTTCCCAGGAAAAGAAGTATATATCGGTTTGGATGCAGCGGTTGTTACGGCTCACCCAGCGATTATCACTGTTGCTTTGATTATGGTTCCAATCACTATTTTGTTAGCAGCTACTTTACCATACAACCGGTTGTTGCCATTTGCTGATTTAGCTGTATTGCCATTTACGGTCATTTGGTCAATTGCCGCTTCCAAAGGAAATATTTTCCGCGGCTTGTTAAATGCGATTGTCTCTGTTTGTATCGTCTTCTTCATTGCGACTAACCTAGGTGCTTTGACTACAACAATGGCTCACGCAGTAGGCTTTGCCTTCCCAGAAGGAGCAACTATGATTTCAGGGATTGATATGAGCTGCCACATTACCTTGTGGATTATGCTGAAATTAATTGATCCATCCAATGTACCTGCTTTTGCTGCGGGTGTGATTGCTCTGGTAATGTATGGAGGCCTTTGGTTCTGGACAAGAAATGATATCAAAAAACAATTCAACATTGAACCAGATAAAAAGAATGTAGAAGGAGTCGAGACAAATGAATAAAAAACATGTATTAATTGCTTGTGGAACTGGGGTAGCAACTTCAACGGTGGTTTGTATGCGAGTGAAAGAAGAATTAGAGAAAAATAATATCACAGCAACTGTTGAACAATGCAAAGTAGCTGAGCTGCCCTCAAAAATCGGCAATGCCGATCTAGTGGTAACCACGACTTCTTATGAAAGCAACGACATTCCAGTTATTCGTGCTTTATCCTTTTTGACCGGTGTTGGCATGGATGAAGACATTAAAAAGATTATTGAAATTTTGCAATAAGGACGTGGACCTAGTGGAAAATATGCAGGGAAAAGTCGCGGTTGTTACCGGAGCGGCTAAAGGAATCGGGCGATCTATTGCGGAAAAATTTGCGCAGGCCGGTGCACACGCTGTTATTGTTGATTTCGATCAAGCGGCTGGTGAAGCGACTGCTGAGCAATTAAGTCAAGAGTATGCGCAAGCATTGTTTGTCAAAGCAGATGTGTCTGCTGCAGAAGATTTACAGCAGGTAAGAGAGCAGGTTTTTGCGGAATTTGGGCGAATAGATGTGTTGGTTATTAATGCTGGGATCAGCTATCGTCATTCAGTTGAAGAGATTAGTATCGAAGAGTGGCAGCGAGTTCTTCACATCAATTTGGACGGTTCCTTTTATACCATCAAAGCTTTTTATGAAGACTTCCTGTCTAATCAAGGCAAGATTATTTTCGTCACTTCTGGATCGGCTATCACTGGAACAGGTGGAGGGGCTCACTACGCCTCCTCCAAGGCCGGTCAGCATGGTTTGATGTGCACCATTTCAAAAGAGCTGGGACCAAAGGGCGTCAATGTGAATGCCATCGCACCAAGGGTAATTCAAACAGAAATTTTGGACCATTTGTATCCCGACGAGGCTAGTCGAGCTGAGCTGTTGAAGAAGATCCCGATTTCACGCATTGGACAGCCGGAGGATATTGCCAATCTGGCTCTGTTTTTAGCCAGTCCAGAGAGCTCATATATCCATGGGCAGATCATTTTAGCCGATGGCGGCAGAACATATTAATGGAAAAGGAAGAATATGCATGAAGAATATTTTAGTAGCAGCTGGAACCTCCGATAACAAACGCAACTTTGCGGTCAATTTTATCCAAGACTATTTGACTCAAAAGGGTATAGAAGCAACGGTTACCGGAAAAAGTATTTATGAAATAGAAGCACTAGACCCTTCAACTGATGCTGTGGTCGTAATTGGTCAGCCCAAATTTGCCATTGATGTGCCCAAAGTAGACGGGACTCCTTTTATTACTAAATTTGGGATGGAAACTTGTTGTGATCAGTTGATTGCGGCAATCCAGTAATAGATAGAAAGCATTCTGCAGATAAAGCCATTGAATCCAAACGATAGTAGACTGTCTTTCTAGTCAGCTCTACTGCGTGGATTCAATGGCTTCCTCTCGTCACTTTTACTATACTACGTAACATATGTCACTAGATAATCTCAAAATAGAACATACTGTAAACATTTACATTGGCGTCATAATAGCGTTGACAGCAGACTCAATCCGACCTACTATTAAATTGTAACATATGTCACGGTATATAACATATGTTCGGTTGTGCACAAAGTAGGCAAATGCTGCTTAGTAAAAAGTTTTTTGGGGGTAGGACATGAGTTATTCAGATGATCGAAGGCTGTTGACGGAAATGGCATCAATGTATTACGAAGAAGGAGCCAAACAGTCTGAGGTAGCCAAACGGTTTAACATCAGCCGCTCGCTGGTTTCTAAATATTTGGCGAAGGCTCGTGGTTTGGGATTAGTAGAGATCATCATTCATGACGATATGGCTCACCCTTACCGAGGATTAGAAGAAAAAATTGCTGAAAAATTTAAGTTGCAGGAAGTCATTTGTATTGCCCCTACTGGTGTTGAGATGTTAAGCAAGCGCATCGGAATAACGGCCGCAAAATACCTGGCAAGAATCTTACAGCCCAATCAAACGGTGGGGGTGTCAGCAGGTACAGTGGTTCACGAAGCAGCCATGAACTTCTCACCCAAGAGTCAATTGGAGTCAGTGAAATTTATTCCATTAGTTGGTGGATTGGGCCAGCAGCATATGGCCTTACAAGCGAATGTTGTCTGTGAATTGTTCGCTAAGAAGTGCGATGGTATCGCAGTTGAGCTGCATGCCCCGATTACAGTAGATTCTGCAGAAGCCAAGCAAGTATTCATGGAACAGTCCTTTATCAAACAAGTATTCGAGGAAGCGAAGGAAGTCGATGTTGCCTTGGTGGGTATTGGTGGTTTGCCAGCTTACTCAACCATGACTAAAACGTATTTGCTGGCTGATTCAGATCAGCTTCAGGTAGAGCTGTCAGATCGCAAAGTAGCCGGAGATATTTGTTATAACTTTATTGATGAGTCAGGAAATTTAGCTGCTTGTACTTGGAATAACCGGGTATTGGCACTTGATTTGAAAGAGTTGAAAAAGATTCCGATTCGCATTGGTGTTTCGGGTGGAAAAGAAAAAATCGGCGGTATCCAAGCGGCTTTAAAGGGCGGATTGGTTAATGTACTGATTACCGACGAAGAAACAGCAAAAACTTTACTTAAGTAGAAATACAAAGAAGTCCACTTTGATTTTACTGGAATCAGTGAAATTGGTGATAGATGAATCAAGAAAAGGAGCGTAAATTATGTCAGAGACAAGTAGAATGTCCGTACCGAATCGTGCAGGTTTGACTGACGAAGATCTCAAAAAAGTATTCAGAACAATGTGGGAAATTCGTTACTTCGATGAAAAGGTGGATCAATTGTTTGCAAAAGGGTTAATTCACGGAACGACTCACTTAGCAGTTGGGCAGGAGTCATCCTCAGCTGGGAGCGGGGCAGTATTACGTAAAACCGACTGGATTACCGCAACACACCGAGGACATGGTCAAACGATCGCCAAAGGGTGCAACATCAACGAAATGATGGCAGAACTTTTCGGTCGAACAACTGGCACAAACAACGGCAAAGGCGGATCAATGCATATCGCTGATTTAGATACAGGAAACTTGGGCGCCAACGGAATTGTTGGTGGCGGCTTCCCGATTGCTACCGGTGCTGCCTTAACAGCTAAGATGAAGGGGCAAGACAACGTAGCCTTGGCTTATGCTGGCGATGGCTCTACCAATGAAGGAAGCTTCCATGAAGCAGTAAACTTAGCAGCTATCTGGGATTTACCAGTTGTCTATTTTATTGAAAATAATCAATACGGCATGAGCGGTCCATTTAAAACAATGATGAAGGTTGATAAATTATCTGATCGATCAAAAGCTTATGGTATTGAGGGGATCACAATTGACGGCAACGACCTAATCGAAGTGATCAACACAACTTATGATGCAGTAGAAAAAGCTCGTCGTGGAGAAGGACCAACCTTGATCGAAGCCATGACGTATCGTTGGAAGGGTCATTCAAAATCAGATGCTAAGAAATACCGTACTAAGGAAGAAGAAGAAGATTGGCGCAAAAACCGTGATCCAATCAAGCTGGCAAAGGACAAATTTGTTGCCGCTGGATTGTTCACCGAAGAAGAAGCTGAAGCGATTCGCGTTGAATCCAAACAAGCCATCGAAGACGCGGTAAAATTCGCTGAAGAAAGCCCAATGCCAGAACTCGAAAGTATGTACGAGGATGTTTATTCGGGTTAATCGTGCGTTTTTGAAATCAAAAGCTACGAGCTAAATGGGATTATGGGTTACTTAGTGGAATGGTATACGGCGTTAAAATCAGACTCATTTTTCAGAGAAAAATGATTATCTTAGTATTAATAAGGATGCCAGTTTCACTTTTCGCAGTAAATACCCGTTCGAAAGTAATCAAAAATGACAAAGCAAATAAAATTACGAGCTATTTAGTGGAATGGTATACGGCGTTAAAATCAGACTCATTTTTCAGAGAAAAATGATTACCTTAGTATTAACAAGGAGGAGCAAGTTGATGAGAGAAATTACTTATTCAGAAGCAGTAAGAGAAGCAATGTCTGAAGCGATGCGAGAAAACGAAGACGTTTTCTTGATGGGCGAAGATATTGGAATATATGGTGGGGCTTTTGGGGTTAGCCGAGGAATGTATGAAGAGTTTGGGGAAGAGCGAGTTCGTTCAACACCGATTGCTGAGTCCGTTATTGCGGGAGCTTCTGTGGGGGCAGCCATGACGGGGATGCGCCCGATCTTTGAAATTCAATTTTCGGATTTTATTACGATTGCTTTGGACCAAATTGTTAACCAAGCAGCCAAAATTCGTTACATGTACGGTGGTAAAGCGAAGATTCCTTTGGTTATGCGTACACCAGGCGGATCGGGAACAGGAGCAGCTGCTCAGCATTCCCAAAGCTTAGAAAACTGGACAGCGCACATTCCAGGGTTGAAAGTAATCCAACCCGCAACTGCTTATGATGCGAAAGGCTTACTGCATGCAGCGATCGAAGACGACAATCCGGTTATGTTCTACGAGCATAAATTGTGTTACCGAACTTCTTGCGATGTACCTGAAGGCAAATACACCATTCCAATCGGTGTAGCAGATGTGAAACGTGAGGGAGCCGATATTTCCGTCGTAGCAACAGGAATCATGGTTCATAAAGCATTGGAAGCAGCGGATATTTTAGCTGAAGAAGGTATCGATATTGAAGTGGTTGATCCAAGAACCTTGGTGCCACTAGATAAAGAAACAATTGTTGCTTCTGTTATGAAAACTGGAAAAGCTGTTGTGGTTACTGAAGCGGTAAAACGCAGCGGTTTCAGTGCTGAATTAGCTAGTGTGATTGCTGAGGGCGAGTCCTTTGATTTCTTGGATGCACCGATTATTCGTTTGGCTGGGAAAGAAATTCCAATGCCTTATCATCCTGAACTAGAGAAAAAAGCCGTTCCGCAGGTGGAAGATATTGTTGAAGCTTGCCGCGGATTAATGTAGGAAGGGAGAAAAACGATGGCACATGAAGTACTAATGCCCAAATTAAGCTCGACGATGGATGTGGGAACCATCACCACTTGGCTGAAGGAAGAAGGCGACTCAGTTGAAGTGGGCGAGGCAATTTTCGAAGTCATGACTGACAAAATTGCGATCGAAGTAGAAGCCTATGAAGAAGGAATTCTACTGAAGAAATACATTGGCGATGATGAAAGTGCGCCAGTTAACTCCGTGATTGCCTACATCGGTGAAGCGGGAGAAGAAGTCCCAGATGAAATGCCAGGCAGCACTGAAGAAGCAGCGCCAGCCGAAGAAAAAGCGGCAGAACCAGAAAAAGTTGAAGAAAAGACTGTCGAAGCAGCACCAGTTGCTGCTAAAAATATTCGTGCGACTCCTGCAGCTCGTCGAATTGCCCGAGAAAAAGGGATCGATTTACAAAAAGTAGCGGGTTCTGGTCCAAAAGGCCGTATCCAGGCACAAGATGTTGCTAAGTATCAAGAAAAACCAGCAGTACCAGCAGTATCTGCTGAGACAAGCAGTGGTGAGTTGATTCCATGGAGTGGTATGCGCAAAGTGATTGCAGATCGTATGCTTAACAGTAAAACTACGATTCCACATGTCACCATGAATGCAGAAGTAGACATGACGAAGCTGAAAGAATTACGGGGGCAATTATTACCGATGGTGGAAGAACAAACCGGTAACCGTATTTCCTTCTTAGAAATTATCATCAAAGCTTCAATGGTTGCCTTGAAATCGTACCCTGAATTCAATGCTCATGCTTTGGAGGAAGGTATCCAGCGATTTGACGAAGTAAATATGGGCGTAGCAGTAGCTGTTTCTGAAGGTTTAGTGGTTCCAGTGGTGAAAAATGCCAGCCGTATGGGCCTAAGCGACTTAACTAAATCCGTCAAAGAAGTAACACAAAAAGCTCGTGACGGTCAGTTATTACCACAAGAAATGAGCGGCGGTACTTTTACAGTCAGCTCATTAGGTCGCAGTAAAGTTCAGACCTTCAATCCAATTATCAATGCACCAGAAGTAGCGATCCTAGGAGTTGGTGGAATGTACGATAAGCTTGCTTTAGATGCTTCCGGTGAAGTGAAGACCATTTCTGCCTTGAATCTTTCATTATCCTTTGACCATCGTGTTGCTGACGGTGCACCAGCAGCAGCCTTCTTAAGTATGATTGTTGAGATGCTGGAAAATCCGATGAGTCTATTGTTATAGGAAAGAAGACCACACTACGTGAATACGAGGAGTAAGCTATGACGAAAAAAACTGATACGGTGGTAATCGGAGCGGGGCCTGGCGGCTACGTCGCTGCGATCCGTGCCGCACAA
The DNA here is from genome assembly GCF_017377655.1 of Candidatus Enterococcus ferrettii. Lineage (GTDB taxonomy): Bacteria > Bacillota > Bacilli > Lactobacillales > Enterococcaceae > Enterococcus_A > Enterococcus_A ferrettii. The sequence goes on along the minus strand of NZ_JAFREL010000003.1, from coordinate 128,163 downwards.
ATGGGACAGAAGGTAACGGTTGTCGAGGCGGAGCATGTCGGCGGTGTATGCTTGAATGTTGGCTGTATTCCATCCAAGGCACTGATCACAGCAGGACACCGTTACCAAGAAGCACTGCATTCTGATTTTTTAGGCTTGAATACCAAGGATGTTACCTTAGATTTTGAGAAAACTCAAAAATGGAAAAACGAAAAAGTAGTAAAAACCTTAACCTCAGGTGTTGCGATGCTTTTGAAGAAAAACGGTGTAGAAACCATTGATGGCCGTGCTCGTTTTACGGGCAAAAATACCCTAGAGATTGAAACGAAAAAGGGTAAAGAAAAACTAGCGTTTAAACATGCGATTATCGCTACTGGCAGTCGACCAATCGAAATTCCTGGCTTTAAATTTGGTGGACGAATTTTAGATTCTACCGGAGGGTTAAATCTGAAGGAAATCCCGAAAAGGTTTGCGATTATTGGTGGAGGGATTGTCGGTTCTGAATTAGGTGGAGCGTATGCCAACCTTGGCTCAGAAGTAACTATCATTGAAGGTACACCAAGTATTTTGCCTAATTTCGAAGCAGATATTCAGCAAATGGTTACTAAGAAATTCAAGCAAAATGGTATCCAGGTTCACACGGGCGCCAAAGCGAACAAAGCAATTGAAAAAGACAACAGTGTGGTTATTGAGTTCGAGGTTAAGGGCAAAACGGAAACGGTTGAGGTCGATTATGTTATGGTAACTGTTGGCCGCAGACCAAACACTGATGATCTTGGTTTAGACAAAGCGGGCGTTCAAGTTACCGAACGTAATTTAGTGAAAGTGGATGAACAATACCGTACTACCCAAAAGAACATTTTTGCAATTGGAGATATTGTTCCCGGTTTAGCCTTGGCTCACAAAGCCAGCTATGAAGCGAAGATTACTGCTGAAGTAATCGGCGGCAAGAACGTAGCGAAGGATTATCGGGCGATTCCGTCCATTTGCTTCACCGATCCGGAAATCGCAGCAGTAGGTTATACCTTGGCAGAAGCCAAAGAACAAGGAATCAAAGCTAAGTCCGTCAATTTTCCAATGCAAGCCAATGGTCGGGCATTGTCATTAAATGCCACAGAGGGATTTGTGCGCTTAGTCTTTGAAAAGGATACAGAACTGGTTCTGGGTGCTCAAATCATTGGAGTAAACGCCAGCGATCTGATTGCTGAAGTAACCTTGGCAATCGAATCTTTCTTAACCTTGGAGGATATTGCTCTAACCATTCATGGACATCCAACCCTATCAGAAATGGTAATGGATGCTACTGAAGTTGGTTTAGGATTGCCAATTCATATGTAAGATTAAAAAGCATGGACAGCGGTTCATGCTTTTTGCCTGCGTGTATCACAGCAGAACTTTTGGAATAATGGGAGAAAACAAGGAAAAAGAGAATTAGCCATGAAAATAAGGGAAGACTATACCTGTCCTTTGGAAATTACCCACGAAAAAAGCAATGTACAGCCCGTGAGTTTCATGCTATCCTCAAAATAAAAACGGAGGAAACAGGATGCAGCAAGTGATTAAAGGGCTGATGCAGGAGCAAGGGATTTGTTACCTAGGTTCTATTACCGAAGCAGGCTATCCCATGATTCGGGCGATGCTTCAACCCATTAAGATAGAAGGAAATAGTTATTATCTCCATACCAATACTTCTTCCAATAAGGTACAGCAATTAATCAAAAACGAGAAGGCCTGTCTATACGTTTGTAATCCAGCAACCTTTGAAGGGGTAACGCTTTTGGGTCAAATGAAGGTTCTTATTTCAGATGAGGACAAGCAGCCATTTTGGAAAGAAGAGTATCAAATCTACTATGCTAAGGGAGAAGGCCTCTCGGATTTTACAGTCTTGAAATTTGAGGCAAGCAGTGGGGAATATTATCAGAATTTCTCAGTTCAAACCTTTGATTACTAGGTAAATTCACAGTCCACGTTATGAAGGGCAAGTATCATATTCTTCATAGCCAAAGAGGGATTGACTAGCAATTTCGATTGCCAAGTCAGTCCCTCTTTACAGTTATTTTTGATTCAATTCCAGGTCTTTTTGAATGGTCGCATCAATGCCTTTAATGACGGTTGAAATGAAGGCATTATTTTCTAATTCGACAATACCGGCTACGGTTGTTCCACCTGGTGAGCTGACCCGGTCGATGAGAGTCCAAGGATTTTCTCCACTGGATGCTAGCATTTCAGCACTTCCCAGAACTGCCTGGGTAGCCATTTCGAGAGCAATGTCCTTTGGCATACCATTCTTCACTGCTGCTCGAGCAATTGAGTCGATGAATAGGAAAGCGTAGGCAGGTGAACTGCCAGCAATAGCGGTGAAGATGGAGAAATAATGTTCATCCAGCGGCCAAGCTTTTCCAATCGCATTGAACAAAGCAATCACTTTGTCCACATCTTCCTTCGCGGCATGTGGATTCCCGCAAACAGCAGCAGCCCCTTGACCCACCATCGCATTTACATTCGGCATTACCCGAACAATGCGAATTGGCTGATCCGTTTCAAATACGTCATAAATAGCTTCTGTACTTGTTCCGGCTGCAATTGAAACAACCAACGGCTGATTAGTCAAAATTTCTTCTTTGGCTTCCAACAGTACGCCTTTGATTACATTCGGTTTCACTGCCAGGATGACCATATCAACTGTTTGGATCAATTCCTGAGGATCAGCCACAGCATGAGCTCCTAATTTTTCACAAAAGGCCTGAACCTTTTCTGTCGCAATATCATAAAGATATAAATCCTCTGCTTTACTAAAGCCGTTATCCACGACGCCTTGAGCGATCGCAGAAGCCATATTTCCAGCACCGATAAATCCAATTTTCATAAGTAATCCCTCCAAAAAGTGTTTGATTCAAATATTCCATGTTATACTGATAGAGCTATTATAAAGTCTTTTGATCCGATGAGAAATAGTGTAGATAAAGTAAAAAGTGTTTGATTATAAGGTGGTGTAACCATGGCGTATTTCAATGAAGCCCATTATGAGGCGTTTTATCAATTTTTAGTAACCTTAGATTGTTACTTGCATGATAATAGGGCAATGGCCAAGGAAGTATCTGACTTTGCTGATAATCCTAAGCGGGAAATTGCGGCATTCGTTTCTCAGTATTCCCAAGGAGAAATCGAGGTTCCGCAAGGCTATACTCGGATTTTATATATTTTAGAAGGAGCTGCTCAGGTAGAAATCGATGGTATCGAGCACACCTATCAAGCAGGACATTTGTTTTTGAGCAATTCTCGTACGAAAATAACTTATAGAGAAAGTAAGGATACAGCAGTTGTGTGCTTCTATTTTAAAGACAGCTATTTTACCGATTCCCTGTTGACACAATTTGTCGAAGAACAGCGGCTCTATCGCTTTTTTGTTGAAGCGATTAGTGAAGAGTTCCAGCAGATCAGCCGCTATTTGATTTTTCATTTTGATCAGCTGACCGATGTTCATGTCTATTCGCTCCTGCTGTTGAAGCAGGTAGTTAAGATGTCTTATTTCAATAATAAGGTGACGAAGGCCGCCTTTGTTTTGTTGATTGTTGAGATCAGTCAGGGAGCAGACCAAGCCATCGTGAGAAAGGATCATTATGTTGCCAATGATCAGCTGATTGAAGAGGTGCTAGCTTATATAGATACGATGATTCGGGTCGTGAAGCTGGAGGAAACGGCGGCGTATTTCCATTTTCATCCGAATTATCTATCTGCTTTATTAAAGGAGAAAACTGGGCAGACCTTTACTGAGATTGTTTTACAAAAAAGGCTCCTGCTGGCACAGAAAAACTTGTCCCAAACCAATCTGTCTGTACAAGAAATTGTGGAACATCTAGGCTATAAGGACAAAGCCTTCTTTTATAAAAAATTCAAACAAGTGGTGGGGATGACACCTCGTATGTACCGAATAAAGTGCAAAGAACAGGAGGAAGCATAAATGTACGAAGAAATTTTCCAAGAGCTTCATTTAAGTGTGATTGAACTGCCCATTGAATGGGCGGCAGAAATTCCTGTGTATTCCGGCTATCTAAAGGAGCTGCCTTTTATTACAGGTGAAGGCCATTCGAAAAAGGAATTGTATCGGCAACTGATTCAGCAGTATCAAACGTATCGGGCGGAGCAGGAGGAAGAAGAGGATGAGGAGACGTTACTGAGTGCTAAAGACTTTCTGCGCTACTACGATGGTGAAACACCAGATGATTTCTCTTGGTTCAAGGAGGAGGAAAATGAATGACTACGATTCAATTATATGTTCATGAAACACCAACACTAACCTTTGAAAAAGCCAGCTTACCCTTATTAGGAGAGCTGTTAACAGTTGAAGTAAACAAAACCTTCCGTTTAACTGAACGAGAAGAGCTATTTCAAGAATTAGAAAATACCTGTGTAGAGCTGCTTCAGCAAGGGCGTGAACTTTTGGAAAGTATTGGTGAAGCGGAAGATTTTATCGATTTCGTCTATATAAATTACGAAAATCGGCTTTCTTCACCGACCTTGGATCAATTGCTTCACTTTCCTTTTCAGCAGGTTCAAGCAATTTTGGAAGAAGTATTTAGTGAGGTAGTGGATGAGGTAGCAGATAAATTTTTTGAAGAACTGAGTAATCGTTTAGAAGAGGCTACCGATGATGAGCTGGTAATGGAGGCACATGTTGGTGAAAACGAATTGCAGCTGGAGGTTTTTCTACCACGTACTTTTACTGAGACAATCCTTCTAAAAGATTTAATGAATGATTATCAAGGTATGTTAGAAGAAGTTACTCGCTGGTTTTTAGAAGAATTAATGTAAGCGAGTGGTTGGACAAGGTAGGTATTTTTTATAAGCAAGCAGAATCTAGGATAAAACAGTTTTACAGATTGCCTATCAGTGATAGGAGCCGTGGAAAGGGAGAAGATCGATGACCAGTATGGAGAAAGTCAATCAGTTCCGAGATGAGCGCAACTGGCGCCAGTTTCACAATGAAAAAGATTTAGCTTTATCTATTTCATTGGAGGCTGCTGAATTATTGGAACTGTTTCAATGGAAAACCTCCGAGGAGGCACGCAAAAAACCTGAACGTTTGAAGGAAGAGTTAGCAGATGTACTAATTTATTCTTATATGTTAGCTGATAATTTAGATTTTGATATTGATGAGATTATTACGGAGAAATTAGCTAAGAATGCACTAAAATATCCAATTTCCAAAAGTAAAAGCAGCAAGCAAAAATACAATGAACTAAATCAGTAGATGTTAGTCTGTTCGATGGTCGCAGGGAGTCCGGCTATCGAACAGATTGGGATCTGCTGATTTTTTTGTTTCAGTTTTTATTGAATGGTCACTTATTCGTATAACAAGAATTCCATTATGATTGGCATGCAATATTTCAAAAATGGCGGTTTGGTAAATAATTTAGACTTTTTGCACAAGTGAAATTTACAAAAATATAAAAACCTGATACTCTCAAATTGCAGGATAGTTTAAAAGGGGGAGATAGGAATGGACTTTCGCGATATTCTTAGTACAGGTAATAAACGGAAGCTAAAATTGGTTGAACTCTTATATTATAAGCGAGATGGATTGCCCAGTGATCAGCTGCTGAGTGAACTGAATTGTTCACTGCCAATATTGTTAGAGGATGTCAGAATAATCAATGAACGTTTGGGCTATTTTCATATTGACAAGTATAAAGGACTTTATCGTTTAACGATGAAGGATAGGGTTAGTATCGGTAATTTGTATGCAGATATGCTTATCCGATCGCAGGAATTTCAGATTATTGAGCAGTTACTGTATGAGGAATGCGACAATATCACATCTTTAGCAGAACGGCTGTATCTAAGTGTGTCAAATACGCAACGTTACTTGAAAAAGGTAAAGTACACACTGGAAAAGGCAGGAATGTATCTTCAATATCGTCCTTTAAGGATTGAAGGAAAAGAAAGTGTCATAAGACATTTCTATTATCGCTATTTTATCGAAAAGCAAAATGCCTTTGAAAATATTTTGCCTATGCTGAAGGATTACCAATTCAATGCTATTGAGCAGTTTGTGGTTGAGTTCATTGAAGAAAACAACCTGTATAAAAAATATATCTTTCAAAAGCGCCTGATTTATACGATTTATGTCAGTTTGTGGCGTATAAAGAATCGCCATGCGTATCCACCATCAGAGTTACGCAAAACAGGTTTTGTTGTTCCAGCTAAGCCATACTATGATGCGCTGAGCAAGACAGCATATGAATTATTCCGCATACGAATGACTGATGAAATTATGCAAGATTGTATGTGGCTGGTATATGCGGATGCGGTTGTTTTTAGTAATGAGCATCGAAAGCTAGCATTGTCTGACAACTTACTTTATCAGGATTTGTATGCCAAACATTACGAGCTGGCTGAAAGCTTTAACGAGCTGTCAGGCGGGAAAATGAGCAAGCAGCGGTTAATTAATATGGCCTCCGTATTATCGAATGACTACTATCTCTATGATCAAGCTGGTTCATTTATCTCGATTTTGCGTCGAAGTCGTGATACTTTCCTTGAGATGACAGCGATCATGTATCAAAAACCAATTGAACGAGTGTCCAACATTGTTCAGGATTTTGTAGATAAATACAAAATGTATCGCGAAAAAGATTTTATCATGAATTATATCTATCTGCTTTTGACAGCAGAAGTAGACAGCTTACAGATGCTGGTCGAACAAGATCAGACCATTCGACTCCTGCTCTTATCCGATTTGACGCCGACAGAAGAATCGTTTTTAGCCAAGCATATCCGACGAATTGTTCATGGTAATTTTGACATTTCATATTTTGAGAACGTGGTCGATCGTAAGCATGGAATGTACGAAGAAATGTTTCAATATGATGGACTGATTACTACGGGATCAGTGGAAGGGATTCCTGATGATTTCCCGGTTATTGTAATGGACCCATATGTTACGCCAAAGGCTTTAGTAGTCATCCAAAATTTAGTAAATGATCTCTCCTTGGAAAAAGAGTTAGGGAAGAAAATCGAATAAAGCCAGCAGCTTTTGCTGACTTTATTCGTGTAATTCTAAAGGCAAGCCGTCAGGGTCGAAGAAGAAGGTCATTTTTTCACCAGTAAATGCATCGATGCGGATGGGTTCACAGGCGACTCCGCAGCTTTCTAAGTAAGCGATCGTTTCTTCAATGGTATCTGTTTTAAAGGCTAAATGACGTAAACCACTAGCCTCAGGATAGCTTGGGCGTTTTGGTGGATTTTGCAGAGCAAAGATCTCCAATTCAGCACCATTAGCCAGCTGCAAATCCAATTTATAGTCCTGACGTTCCTCTCGATAGTTTTCTCTTAAGATGGGAAGCTTCAGAATATTCACGTAAAAGTTGCGAGCTTTTTGGTAATCAGAAACAATTATCGCAACATGATGGATTGTGGAAAATGTTGGCTCTTGCATAAAAAGCTCCTTTCTATGTGGTAAGGATAGCACAGCTTTTAGGATAAATCTGCTGAGATACCTGTTAGAATGAAAAAAATTATGCTATACTTTAACCACAATTTCATAAATAGAAACATTTGGGGTGCTGCAAAGCTGAGATTATACCCATGGAACCTGAAACAGTTAGAACTGGCGCAGGGAAATGTCGTACAACCATGAATCTCGCCCGTCCATTTATTTGGTCGGGCTTTTTTTAAGACTCCTCTTGCTTCTATTTAGTGAGGAGTCTTTTTGTTTTTGAAGTTAAGGAAGGATGTTGAAGGTTGCAAAGAGAGAAGCTGCAGAAAATGATGTTGTTGGCAATGATGATTGCTCTAGATGTAGTTTTGTCGCCACTTTTCCGAGTAGAGGGGATGGCGCCGATGTCGAGTGTGATGAATGTGCTGGCAGGGGGATTACTAGGGCCTTTATATGGAACCTTGATGGCACTGTGCTGTGGAATTATCCGAATGTTGTTGTTGGGAATTCCGCCATTGGCATTAACGGGTGCCGTTTTTGGGGCATTTTTAGCGGGACTGTTGTATCGAATGACCAATAATTTATACGGAGCTATTTTGGGAGAAATTATCGGAACGGGAATTATTGGTTCGTTACTATCGTATCCAGTAATGGTCTTGTTTACCGGAAGTCAGCAGGGAATGTACTGGCTGATTTACACCCCTAGATTTGTCGGGGCTACCTTGATTGGATCACTGGTCGCCTACTTTGTATGGAAACTTTTGTATCGGGTGCCTGTATTTAAAAGATGTCAGCACTTATTTTTAAGGAGTGAACAATCATGAACGGATTATCTGAAATGGTCAAAACAATCTTTCCTTTAGCAACATCACCGTTGGTTCAGTGCATTTCCAATGAAATTACCTGTGAGTCAATGGCAAATGCTTTATTATATATCGGTGCTAAACCGGTAATGGCAGATGATGCCCGTGAATTTCCAGCCTTTTTCCAGCAAACAGACAGTTTATTGTTGAATTTAGGTCATATTTCGCCACAGCGAGAGGCCAATATTTTAGAAGCCAGCCGTTTTGCTGAGGAGAATCATAAGCCGACGGTGATAGATGTGGTTGGCTTGGCAGCCAGTCCTTTGCGAGCAGAGCTGACGCTGCAATTAATGAAAAAGCAGCCTGAGGTAGTGAAGGGGAATATCTCTGAGATGCGGGCATTATGTATGTTGGAAAGCCATGGACGAGGAGTTGACGGGAGTTCGTTTGATCAATCGGAAGCAGCGCTAAAAGAATTAACAGCAGCGCTGGAAGTCTTAGCCGCCGAGTATCCACACACGACTTTTCTTGCTACAGGCGCAGTAGATGTGGTTGTAAATCAGACGACTAATTGTTTGCTGCAAAATGGTGTGTCTGAGCTTGACTGTTTTACCGGAACTGGAGATATCGTGGGGGCTTTAATTGCGGCATTATTAGGGATAGGATTAGAAGCTTTTCCAGCGGTTGCAGCAGCAGTAAGCTATTTTAATTGTTGCGGTGAAAAGGCGAAGGAGCTGGTGCCAGAGGGCTTGGCTGATTTTCGTCAAGCTACATTGAACCAATTGTCACTATTGATGAATCAGGAATGGTACAAACAAGTGAAGGGGATAATACGATGAAAAAAGAGCTGCTAACACTCTATTTAGTTACTGGACGTTATGATTTCACAGAGGAACAGTTTTTAACTATCATTGAAGAGGCTTGTCAGAATGGAGTGACCCTTGTTCAGCTTCGGGAGAAGGAATTATCTACGTACGACTTTTATCAACTAGCTTTAAAGGTAAAAGAAGTTACATCACGCTATCGTGTTCCTTTGATTATCAACGATCGCTTAGATATCTGTTTAGCTGTCGATGCCGATGGATTGCACATTGGGGATGACGAGCTTCCTGTGTCGGTAGCCCGCTATTTATTGGGACCAGATAAGTTTCTAGGGGTATCAGCTAAGTCACTGGAACGAAGCCTAGAAGCCCAGTCAGAAGGGGCTGACTATTTAGGAGTTGGAGCAATCTTTCCTACACAGACGAAAGATTCCCAGCTGACACCCATTGCTACGTTAAAAGAGATTACGAAGTCAGCGGCTTTGCCAGTAGTAGCCATTGGCGGGATTAACTTAGAAAATCTTTCAGCGCTGACTGATTCAGGGATTGTTGGTATATCAATAGTCAGCGATATTATGAGAGCAAACAATGTCCCTCAAAGGGTTCAGCAGCTGCGAACTGCGGCGGAGGCATTATAAATTAGGAGGATATCTCATGATTAGTTATCAAAAGGATCAAGTATTCCAGCAAGTAGATGAAAATACTGAGCGCTGTGTAGTAACGCATAGTGAGGAAATAATGGCTGTTCGCGTTCGTTTTAAGAAAGTTGCTGAGGAGACTACCTTGCACAGTCATCCTGAAGAACAGGTAACATATATCGTAAAAGGAAAATTCAAATTTTTTGAAGAGAATCAAGAATATTTAGTAGGTCCTGGCGATTTCCTCCGATTTGAATCGGATGTTCGTCATGGATGTATTCCATTAGAAGCTGGATCAGAATTAATCGATACCTTTACACCGATTCGCGAAGATTTTTTGTAAAACTATTAAACACAAAGCAGTGAAAAAGACGATTTTATTTGTCTTTTTCACTGCTTTTTTTCAGATACTTCATCATAAAATACGTAGAACGTACCAGTGAATAACTGCAATTTGTTTATATTTGGTCTGAAAACGTATTCAAAAGGATGCGAATTTTTATTAGACTATGGATACACAAAGGGGGAGTAAATCGTGTTGATGGAGCAGCAAAGAAAACAAATTGTAGAGTATGGTAAACGACTGATTACTAGTGGGTTAACTAAGGGTACAGGAGGGAATATCAGTATTTATGATCCAGAGTTGGATTTAATGGCCATCAGTCCAAGCGGCATTGATTATTTTGAAACTTTGCCAGAAGATGTGGTGGTGGCAAAACTATCTGGTGAAGTTGTTGACAGCGAGCGCAAGCCATCTAGTGAACTAGACATGCATCGCATTTATTACATGCGACGGCCAGATATACGTTCTGTGGTTCATACACACTCACCATTTAGTACAACGATGGCTACGTTACGTTGGGATTTGCCAGCGTCCAACTATTATATTGCTATCGCAGGTGGCAAGGATATTCGTTGTGCTGATTATGCATCCTTTGGAACGTGGGAGCTGGCAGAAAATTCTTATCAAGCAATGGAAGATCGTTATGCATGCTTTTTAGCCAATCATGGGTTGTTGACAGCTTCCTACGATTTGCCAAATGCTTTTTCAATTGCTGAAGAAACAGAACGAATGGCAGAAGTCTATTGGCGAACAAAATCGGTGGGCGTACCAGTAATTTTGGAAGATGATGAAGTAGCATTCATGCTGGAAAAATTTAAGTCTTACGGTCAAAAATAGTGTAGTTAGGTGGAGGATGAGTTTGAGCTTAAATAAGATTTTGAGAGAAGATCTGATTGATTTATCTGTAGAAGCAACTAGTCGGACAGATCTATTTATGTATATATCTGATCATTTGTTCAACAAAGGATATGTTGTAAAAGAATATGGGCAGCAGCTTCAAAAGAGAGAAGATTCTTTTCCTACTGGTTTAGCGACGAAAACAGTTGAAGTAGCTATTCCTCATACAGATGCGTTGTTTGTCAAAGAACCTTTTATTTATGTCTTGAAGCCAGCGGAAAAAATTGTTTTTCACCAAATGGGAACTTTCCCAGAAGACAAAGTTTTCGTCTATCCAGAGTTAATTTTTGTTTTAGGATTCAGTAAAAACGATATGCAATTATCATTGTTGCAAACATTGATGAAGATTTTTAATGATGAGGCTGCCATGGATCAGTTGATGAAGGCAGATACTGAAAAGAAACTGTTTGAACTGCTAAGTAAACAAATTGGGTGTATAGGAGGAAAAGTAAAATGAAAACATTAAATATTGTCTCAGTGTGTGGGTCAGGGACTGTAACGAGTTCCATGATTGCCAATAAGGTAAAGGATTTGTTGGAGGACAATGGATTCAATGCAAAAACAGTAGAGGTGAATCCAGGGGGGGTAGATGGAGTATTAAGCAGCGGGTCATACGATATGATTGTTCACACCAGTCCGTTAATCAGCACTTATGATATTCCAACGATTAATGCGGTGGGATTTTTAACCGGGATGGGAGAAGAAGAGTTTATCGAAGAGTTGTTAGCCACTGCTAAAGATTTAGTGGGATAAGGGGGATAATTATGTTACAGGTATTATCAAATATTATGGACGCCTTTGGTGCATCGATTGTTGTTCCATTTGTGATTTTTATCATTGCAATGTTCTTAAAGGTAAAACCGAAACGAGCGTTTCAAGCTGCTTTGAATGCAGGAATTGGTTTGACAGGATTTAATATGCTGATCGGCGCATATACCCCTATCGTTACGCCGGTAGTTAATAGAATGGTTGAGCATACAGGAGTGAACCTACGGATTTTAGATACGGGGTGGCAAGCAACGAGCGTGGTAGCTTATTCCACTCAAGTAGGAATGATCTTTTTAGGTGTTGGCTTGTTGATCCAAGTGCTTTTATTCTTATTAAAATTTACGAATATTTTTATGGCTTCTGATTTATGGAATAACTATTCGTTTATGCTTTGGGGTTCTATGCTATATATCGTGACGAGTAATTTGATCCTATCCATTGGATTAATGATATTAGCAAATCTATTTACATTACTATTCACTGAGGTATTAGCAAAACGATGGAGTAATTACTATGGCTATCCAGGAACCACTATTGCAGCCCCCCATGATGTAACACAGGTTCCCTATGCAATTGTAATGGACTGGATTTTGAATAAGCTTGGGGCGAATAAAATTAAATGGAATCCTGAAAATGTCCAAAAACGTTTAGGATTTCTAGGTGAACCAGTAACATTGGGTCTAGTTTTAGGTTTGCTACTGGGCTTGGCAGGGAATTTTATGCGTTTGAGCGATCTGGCAGCCTGGGGTGAAATTGCTAGTGTAGGAATAGCAACAGCTGCTATTATGGCAATTTTTCCAAAAATTGCTGGTATCTTTGCTTCAGCATTTACCAGTATTACCGATGCGACCAAGAAATCTGCGAAGAGTTCTGGCAAAGGCAGAGAATGGTATTTGGCTATCAATGATGCAGCTGGTTATGGAGAACCAGCTACTCTTCTAACTGGTTTATTGTTAATTCCAATTATCTTGATATTAGCCATTGCATTGCCTGGAAATGAGACCTTGCCAATGGTAGATTTAATCGCCATCCCGTATATTATTCAACCGATTATCGCGATTTCGAAAGGGAATATCTTTAAATCCTTGATTTCTGGAACTATTATTCTATCTGTTAATTTATATATCATTACTGCGGTTGCACCGATATTTACTGAAGTGGCCAAAAGTGTCGGGGTGTCTATCCCTGAAGGCGCGTTATTGATTGCTAGTTTTGTTGTGTTAGGAAATTATTTCTTGGGTTCACTGTTCTTGATTTTCTTAACTCAAAATCCTTTGTTTATCGGTTTGACAGTTGTGGTGTATGTTCTTTTGTTTATCCTAGTAAAAACGAAAAAGGAAAGCATTACAGACTATCTAGAACGAGCGGGTGAACTAAAAGAAGCAGAAAAGCTTGATGCTAAACAAGAAATATAAAGGAGCTTGTGATATGAAAGTCGTTGTAATTGGAGATGCCTTGGTTAAAAGTGAAACATTGATTGAGGCAGTTAAAGAGATGGCGTTTGCTAAAGATCAAGCATTAGATATTGCTGTATATGAATGGCATTCTGAATTAAGTAAAGATGAATTTCAAGAACACATTTTGGCAATTGAACGTGGCGGCCCTGAAGCAGTAGAAATTCCAGAAGGCATATTAGCGGATTTACCTGAAGCTGATTATCTATTTTGCCATTATGCACCAATATCTAAAGCGATGCTTGAAGCGGGGAAAAAACTCAAGCTGATTGGTACCTGTCGAGGTGGAATCGAGAATGTTCATGTAGAGACAGTCAGAGAGTTAAAGTTGCCCTTTCTACACGTAATTCGCAATGCCGAGCCAGTAGCCGATTTCACAGTGGGTTTGATGTATGCAGAAACACGAAATATCGCACGAGCACATGCAGCGATCAAGAATGGCAAGTGGGAAAAAAGCTTTGCCAATGATCCTTACAAAACAATTTTACCTAACTTAACGGTTGGGATTGTAGGTGTGGGGTATATCGGAAAACAAGTCATTGAGAGACTAAACGGGCTAAAGGTTCCGGTAATTGTCTATGATCCCTTTGTAGATCAGCAGCGAGTTCAATCAGAGGGATTACTTGTGGAGTTTGTTTCAGATCTTGCAGAATTGTTCCAGCAAGCAGATATTATTTCCCTTCATATGCGAGTGACAGAAGAGACAAAAGAGATGGTGAATCAACATTATTTGAAATTGATGAAGCCTGGCAGCTATTTAATTAATACAGCACGGGCAGATTTAGTTTGCAAAGACGATTTGATAAAGGTATTAGCTGAAAAGAAAATTGCTGGAGCAGCCTTGGATGTTAGTTGGACGGAACCAATTACGGCTGATGATCCACTATTAAAATTGGATAATGTCACGTTAACGCCACACATTGCAGGAGATACGATAGATGCGATACCCCGATCTCCCTTTTTATTAAAAAAAGTTGTTAATGATTATTTAGCTAAAGGGTATAGTGATATGGAAGTGCGATAAATGATAAGCTAGGATAGAGTCCGTTGACTTTATCCCAGCTTGTTATTGTTTTTGGAGGCGATACGTGATGAAAGATGAAACACTTGATATGTTAGCCGAAATTGTTCGTTCACCAGGTATTGGCTTGGGTAGTTTGCAAAAAAAGCTAGTTTTAGATACAGGTAAAAGTGAAACAATATTAAAGAAAATTAATGTGCTGTTAGAGGAGCATGGATACCCGCCGATTGTCAGGAAAAACAAACGGTTATGGGTCAGCTTAGATTTAGAAGAATTAGAACAACTGGAGCATTCGGTGGAAACGGAACAGCTCTATGCATTGAGTCGGAAAACCCGGTTAATCCTTATGACATTGATTATTTTTACACAAAAATACACTTCCTTAAACGTATTAGCAAATCAGTTGCATGTAAGTAAAAATACAATCGTTAATGATTTGGCCTTAATTAAGGAGCAGCTAGTAAAAGAGGATATTCAAGTAGGGTATTCTAGAAAAACGGGCTATTATTTTTTAGGGAAAGAGATTGCCATTCGAATTATGCTGATTCGACAGCTCCATTTATTGATTGACGGAAAAGCGCAGGAAAAATTGTTGGTAACCTATACAACTATTGAATTGACTGAAATATACCAAGAAAAAGAAAAACTGCTTAAGCTGGAAAGGTTGCTGCACACGCAATTTTCAAATCGACAATTGAAGCTGCTTTGTTTATTAATCCCTCTGTTAAGAGTACGATGTTTAAACTATCAGGAAATTTCAACTGGAGAATACCGAGCAATTATCCAAATTATAGCTGCCTCAGATTATCAAAGGATTACTCAAGCGATGGCTGGTGCGAATCTTTGCAATGAAGCATCTAAGAAGGAAAAAGCCTTTTTAGTCATTCAATTATTAAGTGCGAATGTTATCAAAAGTCGCGGAGAGAAAATGCCCCAGTTAGGGGAAGTGATTGATGCGGTAATTGAACGCTTCGAAAGACGGTCAGTAATCTTTTTCGAAGATCGAAAACGACTGAAACAAATGCTTTATCAGCATCTTGGTCCAGCTATCTATCGAATAAAGTATGGAATTCCTTATGAAGATCATGACATCGAACCAATAATTAAGGAATATCAAGCTGTTTTCCCCATGGCCAAACAAGCGTTGCGTCCCCTTGAAAATTACTACCAAATTCAATTTACTGAGATAGAAACGGTTTATGTTGGATTGATTTTCCAAAGTTTTTTAACTAAAGGATACTTAATGGAGCAGCAACAAAGAGTACGAGCAATCGTCGTATGTGAGAATGGTGTATCTGTTTCAAACTTGCTTTATCAGACACTTGGTCAATGTTTTCCCATGATTGATTTTGTCTGCAATATTTCTGCCCGTGAATTTTATGAAAATCCTTTAGTTTATGAAGACATTGAAGTTGTTTTCTCCACCATTTATTTACGAACGACTAAGAAAATCTTTGTAGTGTCCCCCTTACTTACGCAAGAGGATCGGCAGCGTTTAATACGCATGGTTAATAAAGAGCTCTACAATAGAGAGCAAGGGATAAGCGTGGAAGACATTTTAAACCTAGTTAAGAAAGAAGTTCGTTTGCCGGATGAAGAGAAACTACGAAGCCGGTTGAATGAGTATTTCAATTTGCCAAAGAAACAAGAACAGTTAGTCTTGGATTCAAAATTCCATCGTTTATTACCAGAGGAACGGATTAAGGTATCGAAGCGGCAATTTTCATTTAATGAAGCGATTCAATGTGTTGCTGAACCTTTGCTTAAGAGTCGTTTTATTGAACAAGCCTTTGTTGATAAGATTATTGAAAAATATGATGAACGGTTCCCCTATTTTGTCATCGCTCCAGGGGTAGCAATTCCTCATGCTGGCTTTAATGATGGCGTAAATGAGCTGGGATTTAGTTTGCTAAAGCTTGATTACCCAGTACGGTTTTCGAACAAACTCTCTGCTAAGGTTCTGCTGATGATTGCACCAGTTGATAATTATCTTCACCAGACAGCAGTACAAGCTTTTTATAACTGTATGTTGAAGGAAGAGTACCGGCAAGAACTATTCGGTTTGCAAACGGCAACTGAGATCAAACAATTTTTCCTAAAGAACATTCAGTAGGGAACAAATACTTGTCTAGAAATCGGACAAACAAAAAAGACTTTGCCAGCATTTCTTCTGCTGGTTTTTTTGGTTAAAAGCCTCATAGCCCATTGTTCTGGCAATTGTAGCGTATAATGATTTTACACCAACGGCTTGCAAAGGAGTAAAATTATGTTAGAAAAAAAGGTTATCAACACAGGTGGAAAATCGCGAACGTGGCTGTCTATTATTGAACCAACGGAAGAACAAATTCAGCAATACACGGTCCAGTTCGATTTGCCAAAAGATATTTTTACGTTGCATCCTTTTACGGAAGAGGTCTCAAGAGCAGAAACACTTTCATCAAATGAGCTGGGGAACTGTGTCAGTCTGGTATTGGTCAGCTATCAGGTTGAAAAAGATGTTTCCAATTCGGTGGAGGGCGCATTGCTGCCGATCTCTTTTTTATTCTCCGATGAGCTGATAATTACGGTGTCTTCTGGAAACTTTGAACGATTGAAGATCCAACGGATGTTTGAGGAGTGTGAAGGTGAAGTAGCTCCATTTATTATTTCCTATCTCCTTTACACCTATCACAATTATTTAGTCGCATTAAATAAGCAAAAACGAATGATTGACGAAGTGAATGATGTATCAAAAAATAGTACAGAAAAAGAGAATTTAATCCTGCTGCGAGATATTGAAAAAAATCTCGTTTACCTGGAGCATACTCTAGATGATCAGAAGCAGACAACGGATCATCTTTTGGAAAACGAACAGATTATCAATCAGATTTCTAAAGATGTACTGAACGATGTCCGGATTAGCTGTCGGCGGGTAGAAAAACTGGTTCATTTGTATCGAGGCTTGGTTGATTCAACCAGCGGCATGGTTTCAGCGTTAATGGATAATACGTTGAATCACCTGATGAAATATTTGGATTCGGCAGCGTTAATTATATCCATTCCAACATTAATTTTCAGCTTGTGGGGAATTAATACGGGGGGATTACTTTGGAAGGACTCAATTTTAGGGTCATTAGGCGTGGTTTTACTGGCAGTAATCGTTACAGTCATTGGAGTCATATTATTACGACGTAAAGATTACATGGGCTAAGTTCAAAAATTTTTTTAAGTAAAAAAGAGAAACTTTATTTGGTAAAACAAGGATAACGTATTGTGGTAAGATGAAAGTGAGAAACAAAACAGGGGGAGTTTACTATGCTGTGGTTAGCTGTCGGCTCATTAATCATTTTTTTTCTTATCCTTATTTTGGTGCAGGGTAAAAAAATCCAACTAGCAGATATTTCTTTTTCTAGAAAGGTAATTGCACAAAGACAAGATGGATTGACTCGGATGTTTCTTTTCTTTACCAAACTTGGAAAAGCTTTACCCACTATTTTTCTTTGTTTATTGCTGGTTCTTTTTACACGAACCCGGGAAACGGTTGCCTTAAATGTAGGGATTACCATTATGCTAACGACGGGACTTACTTATATAATTAAGCGAATTTTCAAACGTGAACGCCCCAGAGAAAATCGCTTAGTGGAAGAGCAAGATCATAGCTTTCCTAGCGGACACGCTTCTACAGCAGCGGCTTTTTACATGGGATTATTTCTTAATGGTTATTTATATGCGGGTGAATTTTGGTGGTTGGTTATTCCCGCTCTAATCATAAGTTTTCTAATTGGCTTTAGTCGAGTATATTTGGGTATTCATTATTTCACTGATATTTTAGGTGGTTGGTTTTTAGGTCTTGCGATTGTCTTTTTGGTTCCGCTCTTGATGAATTAGTTTATCTAAAATTCTTTAGCAGCAATAGGTAATCCTTTTGTGAGAAGGGTTTAAGTGTTTAGAATAGATTCTTTCTACTTATAACAGAAGTAGAGGAATCTTTTTTTATTGCAAAGCATATCTTTTAAAATAGCTGGGAAATAAATCCAGCTTTTTCTTAAGGACAAACATTTTTGGCATTATTTAGTCGAGTTCTCTTAATTGCAGCATAGAAGAAACTATCAAAAAATTTAGCTGCCGAGAACGCTCTGCAGTAGCAGTGTAAAGATGTAGCCACAATAGCATAAAAGGCATTCGGATAAGCTTTTATGATCCGTGATCAAAAATGAAGAGCCTAACGAATCAAAGAGATCTCAGAATTTGCTTTTGAAGGTTTGCTAGTTTTTTTGACTGTTAAAATGACTCAATAACGATTCCAAAATGTAACTCTCTACGTTAGAGGAAGTCTCCTTTTTCAATTGACAGATGGTGACTGTCCAAGGAATCGGGTCTTTCATAGGTATCATGACAATGTCATCGAATGGATATTGAGAAGCAATTGGTTTAGGCAACAAAGTAAACAATTCGCGATTAATTCGGGTGGAATTCAATAAAAAGTCCCAGGACCAAGATTGCAAGGAGACAGATAAACTCACATGGTGTCGCTCAAAGGCTTGTTTGACGTAATGATGTATCATAAAAGATTCATCGAAGATAGCCATTTTTTCTTTATGCAAGTCTTGCCAAGTGATCTGTTTCTTTTTGGCCAAATGATTTTTTTTCGAAACGAAGACGGCTAACTCAGAACTCTGAATCGTATAAGAATCAATGAGATTTTTATGAATACGTTCTGGTTTTAATAACACTGCAAGATCAACGTTGCCAATCAATAATTCTTCTCTCAATTGATGGGCTCCTAATTCTTTGATGATAAACTTGATATCGGGATTTTCTAAAATGATATCTGGTAGAAAATCTGAAAAAACGGCAGAAATGACTAATGGCGGAATACCAATGGTGATTTCTCCTTTTAGATTCACTTTTAGGTTATGCAAATTTTTTAGCATCGTATCATACTTTTCAATGACTTCTAAAGCATCTCGGTAATAAACTTCTCCTGAGTAGGTCAAACCTGAAAGCTTTCCGTTTTTCCGAGTAAATAGCTTCACATCCTGATTTTTTTCAAAATCATTAATCATATAGCTTAAGGCAGGCTGAGAAATATAGAGTTCCTCTGCTGTGTGACTTAAGTTGAAATTATTGTCAATAATCGATATAAAATAACGAAGATGCTTGATATCCAATAGTTTTCTCCTTAACTGGAATTTACTAACATACTAAAATAGCTTGAGAGAAAAAGTCAAATAATCGACTATAAAATTTTTTTATACCTTCCCAAAAAATTAGTATTTTCTTTTTCAACGAAAAACTCGTAAGCTATGCACGAGAAAGAAAACGTTTTCTTTGATAAAAATAGATTGGGAGATTGTTAATGGAAAAAGAGATTGTCGTTACTACTGCATTACGAACACCGATTGGCTCTTTTGGGGGAGTGTTTAAAACAGTTTCTGCCGTAGATTTGGGAGTGACAGTAGTTCAAGGCTTGATGAAAAAAGCGGGCATAGACCCAGAGATAGTGGATGAAGTGATTTTTGGTAATGTACTTCATGCTGGATTAGGACAAAATGTTGCTCGACAAGTTGCTGTTCATGCAGGGATTTCAGTAGAGAAGCCAGCATTCACAGTGGATATGGTTTGTGGTTCTGGCTTAAAAACGATCGAACTAGCGGTTCAAAGTATTCTTTGCGGTGACGCTGAAATTGTCGTAGCTGGCGGAACTGAAAATATGAGTCAAACAGCTTATGTGTTGAAGGATTATCGATGGGGCGGACGCTTAGGCGATGGAAAAGTGATCGATACATTAGTGAACGATGGCTTAACTGACAGCTTTAATCAATACCACATGGGAGTAACTGCCGAAAATATTGCCAAGCAATTCGGCATTACACGTGAAAAACAAGATGCGTTTGCTTTGCAAAGTCAAATGCGGGCAAGTGCAGCAGCACAAACAGGCAAATTTTCAGCAGAAATTGTGCCAGTGAAGGTACCGCAACGCAGAAAAGAGGACTTAATCGTTTCAAAGGATGAATACATTAAGCCGGAAACTACTTTGGAGAAACTTGGTAAATTACGTCCAGCTTTCATAAAAGAAGAAGGAACTGTAACTGCTGGTAATGCATCGGGAATTAATGATGGGGCGGCTGCAGTATTGGTGATGACGAGAGAAAAAGCAGAAAGCTTAGGATTACCAATTTTAGGAACAGTAAAGGCGTATGCGAGTGCTGGCGTTGCACCAGAAATTATGGGGACAGGACCGATTCCAGCAACGAAAAAAGCACTGGAAAAGGCAAGCTGGACGGTGGAAGATTTAGAACTAGTAGAAGCCAATGAAGCTTTTGCATCACAGGCAATTTCAGTAGTGGAGGAGCTAGGTTTAAATCCTGATTTAGTCAATGTCAACGGCGGTGCGATTGCCCTGGGACATCCGATCGGCTGCAGTGGTGCCCGTATCTTGGTTACCTTGTTGCACGAAATGGAAAAACGAGAAGTAAAACGAGGGCTGGCTACGCTGTGTATCGGTGGCGGTCAAGGAACTTCTTTGCTGATTGAAAGATAGAGGAGAGTTTAAAATGGACAAAATTGTTGCTTTGGATCAGGCAATAGATATGGTTCAAGATGGACAAACCATTATGGTCGGCGGTTTCATGGCCAATGGGACACCTGAACGAATCATTGATGCCCTTGTTGAAAAAGGAGTTAAAAATTTAACCTTGATTTGTAATGATACTGGCTTTGTTGATCGCGGCGTAGGAAAAATGGTCGTGAAAAAGCAGTTTTCTAAAATTGTTGCTTCACATGTTGGTTTAAATCGAGAAACTGGACGTCAAATGAATGAAGCGGAGACCGTTGTTGATCTGGTCCCTCAAGGAACTTTGGCAGAAAGTATTCGCGCTGGCGGCTTTGGTTTGGGCGGTTTTTTAACACCGACAGGTATTGGCACGTTAGTAGAAGAAGGAAAACAAAAAATCACAGTAGATGGCAAAGAATATCTTTTAGAAAAACCGTTGAAGGCTGATGTAGCATTAATTTTAGCAAATGTTGCTGACGAATCAGGGAATTTGCAATATGCAGGTTCTGAGAATAATTTTAATCAATTGATGGCAGCCAATGCAGATGTTACGATCGTTGAGGCGAGAAAAATTGTACCGTGTGGAACACTGAATCCTAATATGGTTCACACACCAAATGTATTTGTTAATTACATTGTGGAAAGCGAGGTGCAGTAAGGATGAAAGATCTAAGCAAAGAAGAAATGCAGGAACGAATCGCCCAAAGAGTAGCGCAAGAGCTGCCAAATCAATCTTTAGTGAATTTAGGCATCGGTTTACCAACAAAAGTGGTGAATTATTTGCCAGAAGGAGTCACTGTGACACTCCAATCTGAAAATGGTTTTATCGGATTAGGAAAACTAGGAGATACCGTGGATCCTACAATTGTCAATGCCGGAGGACAACCAGTATCCATCAATCAAGATGGAGCATTTTTTGACAGCGCTACCTCTTTTGGTATCATCCGTGGAGGACACGTTGATGCGACTGTATTAGGTGCTTTACAAATTGATGAGAAAGGCAATATTGCGAATTATCTGATTCCAGGGAAAATGGTACCTGGAATGGGAGGAGCAATGGATTTGTTAGTCGGTGCAAAAAAAGTCATTGTGGCAATGGAGCATACAAACAGGGGCAAGTGGAAAATTTTAAATCAGTGCTCTTTGCCGCTGACCGCAGTCAATGTAGTAGATACGATTGTGACTGAAATGGGCGTTTTTTCTGTGACAGATGAAGGCATTGTTGTGGAAGAAATTCATCCAGATTTTACCTTTGAGGAAGTTCAAGCAGCAACAGAAGCGAAGCTAATTAATAAATAAAATACGAGGAGAATGACTAATGACAGAACAACAAGTAGTTTTTATTACTGGAGCAGCAAGTGGGATTGGAAGACAAATCGGAGAGACTTTTCTAAAAGAAGGCAAAGCAGTCGTGTTTTCTGATGTAAACGAGCAAGCCTTAAATGAAACTGTTGCGAATTATCGAAAAGCTGGCTTGGAGGCTCATGGAGTCGTTTGTGATGTGACGAAGGAAGAAGCTATCAATTCAGCCATTGATGAAACAGTTGAAAAATATGGCCGCTTGGATATTTTAGTCAACAATGCTGGATTGCAGCATGTAGCAATGATTGAAGACTTTCCAACTGAAAAATATGAATTTATGCTGCGCATCATGTTGATCGCCCCATTTATTGCTATTAAACGAGCTCTTCCAATCATGAAGGCACAAGGTTTTGGACGAGTGATCAATATGGCTTCCATTAACGGAGTTATTGGATTTGCTGGAAAATCGGCTTATAATTCAGCCAAACATGGACTGATTGGATTGACTAAAGTTGCTGCCTTAGAAGCTGCGGACAGTGGAGTGACAGTAAACGCGATTTGTCCAGGCTATGTTGATACACCATTGGTTCGCGGACAATTTGATGACTTGTCGAAAACTCGCAACATCCCATTAGAAAGAGTATTGGAAGAAGTTTTATACCCATTAGTTCCACAAAAACGATTGATTGATGTACAAGAAATTGCTGACTATGTTTCCTTCTTGTCCTGTGAAAAGGCTAAAGGTGTGACTGGGCAAGCTGTTCTTTTGGATGGCGGCTACACAGCACAATAAGCAAAGCGACTGCTGCTGCTTTCAGTTCAGCAGCAGATTTAAAGGAGCGTATGTATGAATTTACTTGCATCTTTTGGCGTTTTATTAGGTGTCGTCGCGATCATTTATTTTTCTTTGAAAGAAATTAGTATTTTAGTCGCAGCACCTCTAGCCACTGCAATTGTAGTTTTATTGAACAGCATGCCATTGATCGAGTCACTTTTGGGAAATGGCGCTAATAATTACATGGGTGCTTTATCGACTTATATACTAAACTATTTTTCTATCTTTCTGCTAGGGTCGATTTTGGCAAAATTGATGGAAAGCAGTGGGGCAACGATTTCGATTGCAGAGTTTATTTTGCAAAAAGTGGGCTACGATAATCCGTATCGTGTGCTGATTGCGATTGCCTTGATTAGTGGAATTCTGACTTATGGCGGAATTAGTCTTTTTGTTGTCATGTTTGCGGTTTTGCCGTTGGCACGCTCGTTGTTTAAAAAATTGGATCTTGCTTGGAACTTGATCCAAGTACCTTTGTGGTTGGGTATTGCGACCATTACTATGACTGTGCTTCCAGGAACACCGGCGATTCAAAATGTTATTCCAATTCAATACTTAGATACTTCTTTGACGGCAGCTAGTATTCCTAGTTTGTTGGGAAGTTTAGGCTGTGTGATTTTTGGCTTGTTTTACATGAAGCGTTGCTTAAATAGAAGCTTAGCAGCTGGAGAAAACTATAGTACGTATACGACTGGTGCAGGCGAGCAAACAGTGGAGAAGAATTTGCCACCATTTATGGTTAGTATTACGCCGTTACTTTTGTTGATCATTATTGCTATCGGAGGAAGTGTCTTCGGTAATGACTTGGTGAAAAAAAATATTATTTATGTGGCTATGTTGGCAGGGATTCTATCGGCACTGCTGCTGTTCTATCGGTACATTGAAAATAAAATTAGTGCAGTCAGTGTCGGAGCCAGTGGTGCGATCGGGCCAATTTTTTCTACTGCTTCAGCGGTTGCTTTTGGCGCAGTAGTGATGATTGCACCAGGTTTTGAAATTTTTTCTGAATTGATTTTGAATATTCCGGGAAACCCATTAATTAGTCTAACTGTTTTGACCTCAACTATGTCGGCGATTACCGGCTCTTCGTCTGGTGCTTTAGGTATTGTGATGCCGAACTTCGCTCAATATTATTTGGATAAAGGGGTAAATCCAGAGATGATTCACCGCGTGGCGGCAGTCGCTTCGAATATTCTGACGATTGTTCCGCAAAGTGGTGTCCTACTAACTTTCTTAAGTTTGACTGGGTTAAATCATAAAACTGGGTTCAAACAAACTTTTATTACAGTCGCTGGCGGTACGCTGATTGCTGAGATTATTATTATCGCTGTGGGTTCATTTATTTATTGAAAAAAACGATTGGGGCATAATTTCTAAATCTAAATAAAAGCATAGGGATCAAAATCACTTTTACGATTTTGATCCCTGTTTTTGCTTACAAGTTCATTCGTAACCGTAAGATAGAGAAGTGATTAGGAGGTAGTATTACCTATTGTAAAAAGGATGTCTCACCAGTTTGACTAAATACGTCCAAACTATCGACTACATCTGCTACTCGAGCCCCTAATTGCTGCTCGAATCAAAATACGATAAACAGATGTCATAATTACAATACTACAAGCTTAAAGGAACTGAGTTTCGATGCTTCTCGACTTCAATCAAATTCCTAATATTTCTAGCGAGTTTAGAAAGACTGATTTGTGGTATAAGACCAAATTCTTTTAACGCACTTTGATGGGGAGAAAACGGGAACCTGCAATGGTCTAGGAAACAACCAGAAGTAGAAAAATAAATTTTTCAGCAGTTAAAATGATGGTTTGCAGGAATGTCATCGAAGAAAAGAAGACTATCCACAGAAGCATTCCGCGTGCGTATTATTAATAGTAAACTACTGATTTTTTTTTGTGCTATTTAAAGCAGCTGCTAATTTACGGTTGGTATAGTTAGAATAGAAATAAAAGCCGATCAAATGACCAATCAAAGTAAGCAGCAAGACAGGGAAGAAAAATGATCGGATTTGGCTAAATAGCTCGACAGAATAAAGATAAACAACGGCGAAGCCGCAAAGCGTATTAAAAAGAGTGCTAAGCAAAATAGTTGTTCGTGCTTTGAAAATGGAATACTCCCATAAGTATGGATAAACAACACCAAAAACTAATCCCAATAAACTGCCAATGGCTAACAAGCGCCAAATAAAGGAAACGGGCACGGTTGGTTGATTAGTGAAAAGCAACGTGAGAAAAGCGATCCAAACAGTGCTGCCAAATGCAGCCTGCATAAAATTATTTTTTAAGTGTTTGATCATTGTAATTGCTCCTTAAATAGTTTGGCATAATGACGACTGACAATATATGTTTGCTGATTTTTTGTGAATACTTCTAGCCGGGCATGCTGGCCAGCCGAGAATGCAGAGATCTGCTGAATATTTAGAATGGTTGAATTATTAATGCGATAAAAGCCGGATGCTTCCAGATAGGTAAGTTCCTTTAATTTCTTTTGCAGCCAAAGAACATCGCCAGAAAGCATATGAATTTTGCTCATATGTCCCATGGTTTCAATCGCTTCTATCTCCTGCAAAGCTACCAGCAGAGTTCGCTGATTGGATGGTTGAATGGCTTGCAAGGTCGCAGCTTGCATCCACTGACTTTGCCAATGGGTCACTATTTCATGATTGATGGGATGACTAATAATGTCGATGCAGTCTTTTCCCTTTTGGTTATTCCAGATAATATTGAGTTTCATGTGCTCCTCCTTCTGAGATAAGCATAGCAAGTCTGCCTATTTAGCAATAGTACTATTTGTTTTGTTGCAAAGGAAGCAGTGTTTGTTGCAAAAAGCAGAGAAAAGAAGAAAAAAATCGATGCTTTTATACGAAACAGTCAAAGCGTTTTTTCACTATTGATGTCTATCATTCCAATAATAGTTTGTCTACAGACTAATTTTCCAAAGCACCGTCTATTAGGGAATGATCTGCAGGCAGCTGTTTCAAACGGACTACTATTTTTCGTTTCGCGGAATCTTATGCTGTGGCCGTGGATTGGAAGTAAGTACTGAAAGTCAGCGAATAAAAGAGAACTATGTTGAAATAACTTAAAATAGAAAGCCAAAGAAGAGTTAGCGGAAAAATGCTAGCTCTTCTTTTTTATGGAAAAAGAGCATTGGAGTGCAAGCCGAGGGGGAGATTATTGGGTATGATAAAAGAAAAAGCAGGTGATGAAATGACTTGGAAGAAATGTTTTCCGGCTAAGACTCAGCCAACTAAGGAGCAAATAGCTGCCTTCATTGATAATCCCCTTTGGTTTCAATTCAACGATTATCTTCAGCAGGCCTATGAAGTAGAACCAAAGTATAGTTACAGTGGTTGTTCCATGCAGGCGGGTTGGAATATAAAGTATGTCAAATCTGGAAAGTCTTTATGTACGCTTTATCCAATGGAGGGCTATTTTATCTCATTAGTAGTAATTGGGAAAAAGGAGATGGCGTCAGCTGAGGAGCTAATGCCGCTAGTATCTCCTTATGTTCAAAAAGTATTTACAGGAGCCAAAGTAGGGCAGGGTCAAAAATGGTTAATGCTGGACATGAAAGAGATGGCAGTTTTAGAAGATACGCTGAAGCTGATAGCTTTGCGTCGGGAGCCGCAGCATCAAATAGAATGGAGGATAAACAATGACGAGGATTAGCAAAATCATGGTGAAGCAGCTGCCGGAAATGCAACTGCTTTCTCTTCGACGAACGATTCATTTCTTTGAGGAGTACTCGGACTTTGTGGGAGAAGCTGTGACGGAGATTTCTAAACTGATTGCTGAAGCCGACAGCTTTCCTAGTAGTGGCCCGATTGTTTGCTTTCACACGATTGATTTAGAGGAGCTGGACGTTGAAATTGGTTTTCAAGTGGTTGAAAGGATTGCGGGGACAGAGCGGATTAAAAGTGCCAGCTTGTCAGCTCGGACAATTGTTGCAGCTATTGACTTAGGTCCTTATGAGCAGTCAGATCCTGTAGTGGAGGAATTGATGAGCTGGATACCTGCTCATGGGTGTCAGCCAGCTGGTGGCATATACTATCACTACCTGAATGACAATGACCGGCCTGAATCGGAGCTTTTGACCGAAATGTATATTCCTATTACACAATAGAAAGAAAAGACAAATTCCTCTGTAATAAAGAAAAAGAGGAGTTGTCTTTTTGCTGTCTATTCTAAAGTGAAATCTATTTTACCGCTGAATGAACAGTTGCCTTAGTTTTCTCCTGCTGAAAATTCTTTTTTTGCTAGCAACCCATCAATAAGCTTCTGATGGGTTGTTTGATTGTCTTCCATGTAGGATGCCATTAATTCGGCTGTTTCAATAGAAGTTTGAGAGGTAATTGGTAATAAATGGCCCTTTTTATCAATTTCCATAAGATAATCAGCATCTGTTAAGAGTACTTCTTTAGGAATTTTCACATAGAGCTGACCTGCGGAATCAAGTTGAGTTTCGCAGTGGTCCACTTTAGCAGCTAGAGTAAATTGATTTTTTAAGTAGAATAGATTCGCTGCATATACACGCGTGGTAGAAGCAAGATAAGTAATTTCTTTTTCAGTTTTTTCATAGACGGTTAGATACTCTTCATTAGGTGTCCAACCTTCTTGGGACAAATAATCATTATAATGATCGGCTTGTTTAGTCAAATACTGACCATATATCATATGAACCAAAAGAAGAATAATGGCGCCAATAATGATTCGTTGGTAAATCCTTCCAGCTCTCAAATTTTTCGAGAGGTGATTTGTCATCTTATGATCCTCTCTCAGCAGTTGATCCAGTGAAATATCTAGCAGGTCGCTAAGTTGAACAATGGTTGTCAGATCTGGATAATTCCTCCCCACCTCCCAACCAGAAATTGTTGACCGTGAGACGTGCAATCGTTCAGCCAATTCTTCTTGGGTCCACTTTTTCTCGGTTCGTTTCTCTTTAATTTTTTCACCAATAATCATTTTCTCACTCCTCAATGTTAGTGTAGATAAAAAAGGAGAAAGATACTAGATGAATTATGTGTCTGAGGGAAAAAAAGCTGACACGTATCGTATCATTGCCAATAATCAAAGAAAATAGCGAAGCACCTGCTTAATAAAGCAAGTTGCTTCGCTGGTTATGCTTTAGCCTTAAGATCAAAAGGACGAGTGCACCTTAGCTTAGCCGGTTAAAAGGCTTGAAGAAGCAGTAAGCTTGAAACTAAAATTGACAGGCATAGAACGAAAGAGCCTAGTAGAAAAAAGGCTTTTGGTTGTTTAGAAGAAGTCTCGCTAGATGTCCGTTTTAATGATAGGAAGACCAAGGAGGCACCGAGAACATTCAGACTAACCAGCTGCTGAATTAGAGCCAGCGATAAATAGCGTTTTTGGTTTTTACCTTGTAATATTTTTAGCCAATAGCTTTGGGTGAAGGCAATGCAGGCATTCAAAAAGATAAAGGCAAAAGGTGCTTGATTTAAAAGTTCAGTGAAGCTGATATGTAAGTTTAAGGTCGTCAAGTAAAGATAAAGCAAAATTACTAACGGACTAACTAGCCAATAACCTTGCAAAATAGTGATGGGATTATAGCGTTTCAATGTGTGCAGCATGTTGAATTCTCCTATTCTTTTCCTAATGAGACAATGTAGCGCCGGACAACGGTATCAAGCAATAAGTTTAGAGTAATAAAAGAATGCAGTTGACGACTTTGACCATGAATGACCATCGGCGTTACATGATAATGCAAACTATAGTTGGCCAATGATGACATGTAGTTTTGGCTGAATTCAGTAATAGCAATAAAAGGAATTTGCCGCAGCTTCAGAATTTTAATGTCTTCTTTCATTTCATCGGTTTCACCACTGAGAGAAATAAAGATAACCAGGTCCTGCTTGGTAAATGCAGACATACTGACGTCGAATTCAGTTCTGGCAGGTAAGACCATTGATCGAATTTGGCAGCCTAGTAAGGATTTGGAGAATTCGTTGGCGGCATTTTTTTGAGCGTAGCCGGTTCCGTAACAATAAACAATGTTGGCATTCGCTAGTAATTGGATTAATGGTTCAAAATCTAACTGGTCCAAATATTTTTGGGTGTCCTCCAGATCCTTGCGTTGATTGGACAAAACATCGTACAGATTTTCGTTCGGATTATCCTTTGAAGCTTTCAAAAAGTACTTCAGCTCGGAATAGCCGGAAAATCCTAATTTTTTAGTTAGGCGAATTACCGAGGATTTGGAAACATGAGCTGCAGCGGCGAGTGAGCTGATTGTCATAACCTCAACGGCCGGTTGGTTATCCAACATATAGCTTAAAATTTCTTTTTCGGTTTCGCTGAAACTTTCCTGCCGCGAATTTATTAAATCTCTTAGATTCATGAAAAACAGCTCCTAATCCTATTCATTTCTTTTATTATAGTGTAAGAAACGAACAGCGACTAGGAGCAAATCCATTAATTCAATAATTGCTCAAAACGTTCTCTAACCTGCGGTACATCCATTCCAACGATTACTTGAAATGCATTTCCTTTTCGTACAACGCCGTGAGCTCCGCCAGTTTTAAAAACGGTGTCAGCTGCAACTTTTGTTTCATCTTTTACACTGATACGCAGGCGGGTTGCACAGTTGTTCACTTTGCTGATGTTTTCTGCTCCACCGAATGCGTCCAAGAAAACTTGAGCCCGTTCAGAATAAGGATCGCTAATCGGTGTTCCCTGGGTATCCTTTTTCGCTTCTTTGTAATCTTTTTTGCTGTAAAGTTTTACTTCGGTATCATCTTTTTCCCGACCTGGTGTAGCAAAATCAAATTTCAAAATTAAGTATCTAAAGGAGATAAAGTAAATCGCCACAAAGACTAAGCCGATAATAATTTGAATCAAGTAAGTTTGCCAATGGTTGGCACCTAGAGGCAACCAGTTTCTGGTTAACATATCAATTAAGCCACTGTTCATATCGCCGACAACCCCAAAGCTGAACATCGTTGCTGCCATTAAACCCGTTAGAACAGCATGCAGCAGGAACAATGGTGGTGCAATAAACAGGAAGGTGAATTCAAGCGGCTCAGTTACCCCGATTAATGCGGCAGTTAGAGCAACTGGAATCAAAATAGACAAAACTTGTTTCTTTTTGCTTGGCTTTGCTGTAGCGTAGAAGGCTGCTGAAATACCAAGAGACGCAAAAATTTTTGAGTTTCCGTTTAACGAGAAACCACCTTGTGGGAACAGCTCTTTTAAAGGAGCCGTACTTTGAGCAAACTCGTTTAAATGTTCCATCCAGTATTTAGCAATTCCACCCTCAACTACTGCTGGGCCGTATAGGAAAGGTGTATAAACAAAGTGGTGCAATCCGGTTGGAATCAGCACCCGCTCCAGAAAGGCGTACAAACCAACCCCGAAAACTCCCGAAGAAACGAGGAACCCTTGCATTGAGCTGATACCTAATTGAATTTTTGGCCAAATAAGACAGATAAGTAAAGCAACGGGCAGCATAACGACAAATCCCAAGATGTAAACGAAGGTCGAGCCTTGGAAAACCCCTAACCAATCAGGCAGTTTTTTCTCGAAGAATTTGTTATGCAGCCACACTGCGATAGAAGCAATGGCAATAGCACCCAAGACACCAGTATCCAATGTTTTGATTCCTGCGATTAATTTCAAACCAGATTCACCGCCAGGATCTGCTGCGAAGTTCACACCAAAGCTATCACCATAAAATTGCAAAATACTGCTGATAAAATAGTTACCAGTTAAATAGATAACAAATGATTCCATGGCTGCACGTCCGCTGGCTTTTTTTGCCAGACCAAGAGGCAAACCAATAATGAAAAGCAACTCTAATTGATTAAAAACAGTCCAAGCACCATTCTCAATAATTGACCAGACATTGTACCAAGCTGAGCCTTCTGTTGCGATACTGCCCACCAGCATTGGATTTTTGAAAACGACTGATAAAGCTACTGCAATTCCGGCAAATGAAAATAAAAGTACCGGTGTATACATTGCGCCTCCAAAGCGCTGAATTTTCTCCATCATGTAGAGAACACCTTCTTTCGAAATTTATGACTTAGTTATAGCACGCAATGTAATCCGCTTACAATAGACCTAGCGTATTCTGGACTAAAGTCAGCCAAGTAGAAATTTAGTGTCAGGTTGTGATATAAAGTTCCACAATTTATGACAGTGTAGCTTTTCCAAGAAGGCCTCGTTATAATCAAATTGGGAGGTGCTTCGCATGAAAAGCAACCTGCAGCTATTTTACCAAACTGGCGAGGAAAGAATCGCACCGAATTGGCATCAAGAGCTAGAAATGATTTATGTCGTGGAAGGACAATTAACCGTTGGAATTGAGCAAGAGGTGATCCAGCTGCTGGAAGAAGAAATGTATATCATCCACAGTGGTATCAGTCACTACTATCTTGCTTCACCAGCGACAGAATATATTATTGTCAAAGTCGATACTCGACTTTTCAACGAGTTTCTTTCTATAGAAGAGGCCGTTTTTCTACAGCATTCTATTGAGAATAGTGAAAGTCACAGTAAGAATTGGCCGAAGCACCAGCAATGGCAGCTGGGTCAATTGATTCTATCATTATATGAAGGGGAAGAACTAGACCAGCCTTTAAAAAAACTGGATCAGCTAACCAATTTAACACAATTGTTTGCATCTCTAGCAAAGTTGCCTCAAAGCTCGCAGCAAATGCAAAAGGTTAGTGTTCAAACCTTGAATAATCAAGAAATCTTGGAACGTTTAGATTGCGTTTATCAGTTCATTGATGCGAATTATTTAGAAAATATACGAATTGAAGAGGTTGCGGCGATTTTGAATGTCAGTCCCACCTATTTTTCGCGTTTCTTTAAAAAGAATGTCGGAATTCCCTTTCACCGTTTTTTAAATGAATACCGCATCAACAAAGCAAAGTATATTTTGTCCAAAGAGACTATTCCTATGACCCAGGTTGCAGAGCGCTCCGGTTTTTCCAGTGAAAAAACCTTTCATCGAGTTTTTAAAGAGGTGGAAGGGATTCCCCCATTACGCTATCAAAAGATAATTCTTGGGAAAAAGTAGGACAAAAAATGGGAAGAATAGTTAAGAATCGTCACGTATAGTGGAGCTATCACTAGGACGATTCTTTTTTGTGTTCCTAATAAATTTGTACAGGAGGAATAAGATATGTTCAATTTTTTCAAAAAATCAGCGAAACCAGCTGATCTTTCTTTATACGCAATTACAGCGGGTCTCTTAAAGCCAATTACAGCGGTTGAAGATGAAGTTTTTTCAACGAAAATGATGGGAGACGGTTTTGCAATTGAGCCCCAAGCAGATGAGATATTCGCTCCTTCAGCTGGAGAAGTGATTAGTATATTTCCCACGAAACATGCAGTTACCTTTAAATTAACCAATGGGGCAGAGGTTTTACTTCACATGGGTATAGATACAGTGGAGCTGGAAGGTGTTCCTTTTGAAATCTTGGTTAAGGAAGGTGAGCAGGTAACTGCCGAATCACCAGTCGCTAAAATGAATCGGCGTCAAATTGAAGATAACAGCAAGACAACGGATGTCATTCTGATTGTGACTAACAGTGAGCAGTTTCCGTTACCTGAGATTCAAACCAAGGCCGTTCAGCAAGGCGAAGCAATCGGCGTTATCAAAGAGAAGTGAGGATTTGCCATGAAGTTATTAACCCTGAACACCCATAGCTGGGTAGAATCAGATCAGATTGCTAAGCTGCATCAGCTGGCTGAAGCAATTGTTAAAGAAAAATTCGACGTTATCGCCTTGCAGGAGGTCAATCAATTCCGCGGCAGTCAGTCAGTAGAAGACAGTCAGGTTTGTTCTTTGTCAAAGGTTCCGATTAAAGAAGACAACTTTGCTCATCTGCTGCTAAAAATTTTGGCCAATAAGGGTATAGAATATTTTGGTATTTGGGGCGATTGCCATGTTGGCTTTGATATCTACGAAGAAGGAACTGCCCTGTTATCGCGGGTGCCTTTTCAGGAAACAAAAAAGATAACCTTCCGTTCAGAGCTGGATTTTGAAGATGTTCGCCGGCGTACAGTCGTAGGAGCTAGTGTGGAATTGGAGGGGGAATTGCAATGGTTCTACTCCGCTCATTTTTCTTGGTGGGAATTTGAAGGAGAGACTTTGTTTACAGAAGAATGGCAAACATTTGAACAGGCGATCCAACCTTGTCTGAAGCAGCCCACGTACTTATTGGGGGATTTTAACAACGATGCACAGCAAGCAGCTGAAGGGTATCAACTAATTCAAGCACAGCAGCAGTGGCAGGATAGCTTTCATGCAGCGCAGGAAAAAACAGGGGAACATACAGTAACGAAGAAAATCGCTGGTTGGGATGAGAACCAGGAGAAGCTGCGGATTGACTATGTGTTTACGTCAAGGAAGCTGCCAGTAGCTTCGTATCAAACAATTTTTGATAATAAAAATTACCCGATGATTTCTGATCATTGTGGGATTGCAGTAGAAATTAAGCCAGAGGCGAAAGGAAGTTGTGCATATGCTAGTTAAGGAATACATTCAAGGGTTGCAGCATATTGGAATTCCCACAAAAAAAATGGCGGATTCGATCGCCTTTTACGAAAACTTGGGCTTTCAATTAATAAATGAAGAAGATCAGGTAAGCGGCGGAGCGGTTGCCTTCATGGAATTAAAAGGGTTAGTGATTGAGCTGTGGGAGTTAGAGGAAGAGCGTCAGATTGGTGCAATTGATCATATTGCCTTAGATGTAGTTAAGATTGATGAACTATATCAGGCGGTTAAAAAAATGCCATACCCAATTGTTTCTAATGGGATTGAATCTCTGCATTATTGGAAAAAGGGCATTCGTTTTTTCATCATCGAAGGACCCAACCAAGAAAAAATCGAATTTTGTCAGATTAATCTGTAGTTTACAAGGAGGAGCAGTAATGGAACAAACATGGTGGAAGGAAGCGGTGGTCTATCAAATTTATCCTCGCAGCTTTCAAGACAGCAACGGCGATGGCATCGGAGATATCCCGGGCATTATTCAACGACTTCCTCATTTAAAAGATTTGGGAGTCGATGTGGTTTGGTTGAGTCCAGTTTATCAATCACCCAATGATGATAACGGCTATGACATCAGCGATTATCAAGCTATATTACCAGAATATGGCACGATGAAGGATGTTGAAGCGATGATTGAAAAAGCTCACGAACTGGGTTTGAAAATCATGATGGACTTAGTGGTAAACCATACCTCTGATGAACATCGCTGGTTTGAAGAAAGCCGCAAGTCTAAGGATAATCCTTATCGCGATTATTATATTTGGAAGGATCCAGTCAATGGCAAGGAACCAAACAATTGGGCTTCTGATTTCGGTGGCAAAGCTTGGGAATATGATGAAACAACTGGACAATATTATCTGCACATTTTCTCCAAAAAACAACCAGATTTAAATTGGGATAACCCCAATGTTCGTCAAGAAATTTACGATATTATGAACTGGTGGTTGGATAAGGGCGTAGATGGTTTCCGAATGGATGTGATTAATTTGATTTCCAAGGACGCAGCTTTTCCAGATGACCCTTCCGTGAATTATGGAAAACACAGCTCATCAATGGAGATGGTTGCCAATGGACCTAATGTTCATCACTATTTAAAAGAAATGAATGAAAAAGTTTTGTCAAAGGCAGATATTATTACAGTAGGTGAAACACCGGGCGTTTCTACTGAAGATGCAATTTGTTATACCGGCTTTAATTCGGATGAGCTGCAAATGGTTTTCCAATTTGAACATGCAGTAATTGATGATAGCAAAGAAGGTCTTGGAAAATGGAGCAATGAGCGGTTTGATTTAGTCGAACTGAAACGGATTCTGTCTAAATGGCAGGTGGAGCTTCATAACAAAGCTTGGAACAGTTTATATTGGAATAATCATGATCGTCCGCGAGTGGTCTCTCGTTTTGGCGATGATTCAGCAGAATATCGTGAGTTATCAGCAAAAATGCTAGCAGTAACCATGCACTTTATGCAAGGGACACCGTATATTTTCCAAGGTGAAGAAATTGGAATGACCAATGTGGCCTTTGATCAGATTACGGATTATCGTGATATTGATACTTTGAATGCTTATCATGATTTGGTTGAGGAACAAAAACGGTTGACACCAAAAGTAATGATGGAGTTTGTTCACCATTCTTCCCGGGACAACGCTCGTACACCAATGCAGTGGGAAAATACGAATCAAGCTGGGTTTACTACGGGGGAATCTTGGTTGGGAGTGAACCCAAATTATACGAAGATTAATGTTGCTGCAGCTAAAGAAGATCCAGAGTCAATCTTTTACTTCTACAAAAAAATTAATCAGCTGCGGAAGGAATACCCAATCATTATTTACGGAGATTATGAATTGTTGAATGCTGAAGATTCAGAAGTATTTGCCTATATTCGTAATTATAAGGATCAGCAGCTGGTGGTTATTAATAATTTCACTGATCAAACAGTGTCTCGTGATTTCGCAATACCGGCTGATGCAAAGGCACTTATTGCTAACTATGACACGGACTTAGGTACTACACTGCGTCCTTATGAAAGTAAAGCTTATTTGTTAAGGAAAGAAGGGTAAGGGATGCTTGGAGCAATTGAAGCTGGCGGCACGAAGTTTGTTTGTGCAATTGGAACCAGCGACTTAGAAATTATTGCCAGAGAAAGCTTTCCTACTACCACGCCAGCTGAAACTTTGCTGTTGGTGATAGAGTTTTTCAAAAAATACGAGGCTGAGTTAGAAAGCATAGGCATTGGTTCCTTTGGTCCGATTGATATTCATCGTGCTTCCAAAACCTATGGCTATATTACCTCGACTCCTAAATTGGCTTGGCAGAATTTTGACTTCGTAGGAACCATGAAGCAGAATTTTGATTTGCCAATTGCTTGGACGACTGATGTAAACGCGGCTTGTTTTGGAGAGTATGTTGCTGGAAATGGCAAAGGATTAGCTAGTGTGGTTTATTATACGATTGGTACTGGAATCGGGGGTGGGGCCCTACAGGAAGGTAAATTTGTTGAAGGCTTTAGCCATCCAGAAATGGGACATATGCTGGTAAGAAATCATCCAGCCGATGATTTTGCCGGCAGTTGTCCTTTCCATAGTCATTGCTTAGAGGGCATGGCTGCTGGACCCGCAATTGAAGAGCGGTTAGGTAAAAAGGGGCAAGCCTTAGATCATGATGATCCTTTCTGGGAAATAGAGGCTGAATACATTGCCCAGTGTGCATACAATACTACCTTGATGCTTTCGCCAGACGTAATTATTTTTGGTGGTGGTGTGATGAAGCAGCACCACTTAATGACAAACGTTCATCGGGCTTTCGAACGTCTGATGAATCAATACGTGGAAGTACCTGAACTGATTAAATACATTGTCACCCCAGCTTTGGAAGACAACGCGGGAACGATTGGCTGCCTAGCATTAGCTAGAGAAGCTAAGCTGCATTCATAAAAAATGAGCGGTACGCCAAGGCGTATCGCTCATTTTTTCTTAGCCGATCCCTGTTACAAAATAGAATAATTTATCGGCATAAGTCGGATCCTTCAAATCAGTTTTAATCGTTTGATTCAACAACTCCAAATTATCTGTCACAATACCATCCACTCCATAAAACATCATCCGAGTCATGGTGTCCTCGTCATTCACTGTCCAAGCAAAAACATCTTTGCCATCATCATGAGCAGCATCAATAAAGTTGCGATTCAAGGTGGTGTATTCCATCGTAAAAAAATCAACTTTGGAAATCGGAGGACCGACAATATTGAAAGGCATGATATAGCCAACATAAAATTCCGGGGCCTTTTCCTTCAATTGCGTGGCAACATTGAAATCTAACGTCTGTAAAATAGAATGATGATCTAAAATCGCCTGCTTATATTTCTCAATAAAACGATCTACCATATCAGGACTGTCCTGGGGAGTTGCCTTGATCTCGATCATCAAAGGTTGATTGATTGCTTCAGCCTCTGCCATATAATCGTCAAAAGAAACCAGTGGAGCACTTTGACCATTTTCTTTTACCTTAAGTTTTTCTAGTTCAGTCAAAGTCAGTTGATTAGGCCGCTTGTTGACACCTGTCAAGGCTTGCAAATTGAAATCATGCATGACGACAAATTGCTTATCCTTGGTTTCTTGAACATCCATCTCAACATAAGAAGGGTGCAATTTCGCAGTTTTGCGCAGTGCAGTTAAACTGTTCTGGACGCCATTACTGTCAGAAACACCGCGATGGGAAACTGTTTGAGGCGCCTTTAAGGAATAATTGCTAAGGTAGTTGGTATTGTAAGTACCAACACCGA
Organism: Candidatus Enterococcus ferrettii; assembly: GCF_017377655.1. Classification (GTDB taxonomy): domain Bacteria; phylum Bacillota; class Bacilli; order Lactobacillales; family Enterococcaceae; genus Enterococcus_A; species Enterococcus_A ferrettii. The sequence goes on along the minus strand of NZ_JAFREL010000003.1, from coordinate 91,021 downwards.
TTCCAAAGAGTACAGCTACAACAATAAATAAAGAAACTTTCCCAAAAGACCAGACTTCCTTAGGTGTATCCTGTTGAAACCAATCAGGCAGTGTGTTTAGCAAATTGTTGTCATCCATGTAGGAAATTGTAATGTAAAAAATACCAACTGTTGAAAGAACAATATTCGCCAAGAAAATAAATTGCATTACTGTCATAGCAACCACTGCACTAGGTAGAGCATATTCAGGCAATTTCATCTCAATTAGGCTTAATACTAAGAAGACGGCACCATAACTAAGTGAGGCCAAAAGTACAACAGATGCACTAATCAAAAGGAATTGTCCCAAGATCCGCAGGAAATTCCAACCCTTAGTAGCCTCCCAGCTTTCCTTAACGGCTTGCTTAAACCGGCGATCTCTCAGAATCATTTCCGGTAAAGCAAAAATGAAACGAATTGAAAAGTAGATCAAGACTAGATAAGCTACTACTACTGAAGCAATGATGGCCACTCGATTAGCAAAAATATAATCTAAAATGAAGGCGGGAATTTTTACCTTCGCCAGCAAATCCGAATTAAAGTTCAATCCACTAAAGGGTAAAATCAACAGGAAATACACTAAGAAAAATAAGATTGTGGATACCCGAATTTTTTTTAGCTGAATTAAAGTACCGGTTAAAAGCTGCCTTAAGGAAATGGGTTCTTTCTTTTTAATAAAGAAAACACTAATCAGCAAAAAGGTAAATTCGAAAAATACCCCAATCAAAATCGCCAACAAGACGGCGATCAAGGAAACCAATACTCCCGGATGATCTCGAAAAATAATTCCCAAAGAATCATACGATAAATAATCAATGTGCCCGCGCCTTAAAATAAACTTAATTAGGCTGGTTAAAAAGGGCAAAAGTACAAACAGCATAAAGCCGTGCAGCAGTAAAACATCCCGAAAATAGGCCGTCGTACTGCGTAGAAAACGAAATAAGTGCAGAAAACTATTCTTTACATAAACCATTCAAACATCTCCAATTGTCATAAATCCAATCCATATTCTACTAGAATCCATAGAACAAGTCCTCTTATTATAGCAAGGAATTCGATTTTTATTGAATATTTTACTTTGAGGAACGAAATCAGTTGACAACTGTTCGGTACCGAACTATAATGAAGAACGTTAAATAGTTCGGCACCGAACTAAAAAGGAAAGAGGAATCTATTATGAGTCAATTTACCGATAATTTAATGAAACAGATGCGTTTCATCAGTTCAGCAAGCAATGCCTTCATGAGTCAAAGAAAACAACACTTGACTGGACAGCTGCGGGTTTTAGCTATTTTAGAAAAAGAAGATGGATTAATTCAAAGCCAGCTGGCTGAAATTTTAGATTTGCGTCCTAGCTCGCTAGCAGAGCTGTTGAAGAAAATGGAAAAAAGTGGCGATGTTGTTCGCAAAGAAGAAGAACAGGATCGCCGTTTGAAACGGGTTTTTTTAACTGATCAAGGCAGAGAAAAAATTTCTAGTTTAGCAGGCAGTGGTAAAGATCAAAGCGAAGATTTCTTTGCTGGTCTAACTGAGGAGGAAAAACAGCAGTTCAGCGAGTATTTACAGAAGATTGCAGCTGGCTGGGATAAAAAGTTCCAAGAACAAGCCGAGCGCTTTGTTGACCCGATGGACCGTTTGCGGCAAATGCAGGATTTCCGGGAACAGTTTGGTGATTTTGGTGGTGACTGGCGCAATTTATCACGGGACGATCGTCGTAAATTCCGTGATGAGATGCGTAAGGAAATGCGAAACAATCCGTTTTGTGGGGGACGTCGCGGTGGATTCCCGAATGGTTTTCCACGAGGAGGCAAGCCTGAGTTTCCACAAGATTTCTGGGGTGGCGGCTTTGGTGGCGACCCTCGTGGACCGAAGCCTTTTGACGAAGACCATCGTACAGATGAAAACGATGAATGGAAAGATTTTTAATAGAGAAGACTTCTGATGAATATCTCAGAAGAGGAGGATTCAAGATGGATCGAAGGATTGAAGAGGTAACGGAAATGACGGGGAAACCCGCCTTTAAATTAAGAGATTTTATTCGCTTAATTAACAGTGTCAACCCTAAAAAGTTTTTATTCTTTTTGGGTATTGGCTTAAGCTTAGTCACGAGTGGAGCCAGCTTAATTGTACCGCAGCTGACTAAAGGACTGATTGATACTAGTGAGTTGGCCCGAATTGACAGTAAGATGCTGGTTGTATTGATCTTAGCCTTTGCTGTGCAATTGGGATTTGGAACCATTGGCGGTTTTTTATTGCGTTATGTTGGTGAGAGTGCTGTAAAGACTTTGCGAGAAAGATTGTGGAGTCATCTATTGAAATTACCAGTGGGCTATTTTGATGATCATAAATCTGGTGAAAGCAGTTCGCGGTTGGTCAATGATACATCGGTAATTAAAGAATTGGTGACTTCTCAATTTCCTAACTTTATTACCGGAGCCATTCAATTAGTTGGCTCCATGATTATTTTGTTTGTAATGGATTGGAAAATGGCAGCCTTGATGTTTTTGGCGGTACCAGTGATGGTTTTAATCATGCTGCCAATTGGTCGAATCATGATGAAAATAGGCAAGCAGCTTCAGGCAGCTACGGCAGATTTTAATGCTGAAGCTAGCGAAAAGCTGTCAGAAATCCGTTTGATTAAATCCAGTAATGGTGAAGAATTTGAGAAACGCAGTGGTGGCGAGTTTATCAATCGTATTTTTCGCCTTGGGGTAAAAGATGCCAAGGTAGAAGCTGTGTTGCAGCCAATCATGATGACTGCAATGTTGGGTTTATTCGTCGGAATTCTTGGCTATGGTGCGGTTCGGGTCCAAGCTGGTACTTTAAGCAGCGGTGAATTAGTAGCTTTCCTTTTATATTTGTTCAATATCATTATGCCAGCAGCCACATTTGCTACCTTCTTTTCACAGGTACAAAAAGCTATGGGTGCTACAGAACGGATTGAACAAATTCTAGAAACGTCAGTTGAACCAGTAGGTCAAGGCAAAGAAATCGTTGTTGCAGGAAAAACCATTGGGGCTGAAAACCTCTCCTTTGGTTATACTGCTGAACGACCTGTTTTATCTAACGTTTCTTTTGAAGCCAAACCTAATACGGTGATTGCTTTTGCTGGACCAAGTGGTGGCGGGAAATCAACCATCTTTGCTTTGTTGGAACGTTTTTATCAACCAACCAGCGGGAAAGTGCTGATTGATGGTCAGGATATTCAGGAGCTTGATTTGACTCATTGGCGTTCTCAAATAGGGTACGTCTCTCAAGATAGTGCTGTTTTTGCGGGGAGTATTCGTGACAATCTGCAGTATGGATTAGAACGAACCTTGACCGATGAAGAATTGTGGCACGGCTTGTCCTTGGCTTATGCAGACCAATTTGTACGAGACTTTCCAGAGCAGCTGGAAACTGAGTTAGGAGAACGAGGCGTCAAACTATCTGGTGGTCAGAAACAACGGATCGCCATAGCTCGGGCTTTTTTGCGAGATCCCAATGTGTTAATGCTGGATGAAGCTACTGCCAGCTTAGATTCCCAGTCTGAGGAAAAGGTGCAACGAGCACTGGAACAACTGATGGAGGGACGAACAACTTTAGTGATTGCTCATCGTCTTTCTACTATTGTAGATGCTGATCAGATTTACTTCATCGAAAAAGGTGAGGTTACCGGACATGGCTCTCATAGTGAATTGATGCAAACCCATCCGTTGTATGCTGAGTATGTAAAAGAACAAGTAGTGAACTAAATAAAAAGACCATCACTTGCCAAACACAGGAAAAAAGTGATGGTTTTTTTTAGCGCTCAGATACTATACAGAAAAATCCGGCTAATTCGCGGGCAGGCAATTCTAGCGTAAAGGAGAAGCCTGGAGTCTTCTCTTTGTCATCTACGTAAGTCTAAAATCACACACAATAGCGGCGGATGAAGACTTATATTCTTCCTTAAAATCAAGGTTGAACGAAAAAAACGTCCTTCAATTTTAAGGGCAATTAAAGTTGTGAGAAGATCAAATCATTAACACCAATGAAATTAAGTACATATAGAAAAAGTACCAGACCGTTTATAATAGCTGAGAAAAGAATCAGGGCATAGCGAATCGAAATATAGCGATAAGACAGATTTGTTTGGATTTTGGCCGAGCGTTTTCCTTGATAGCTGAAGCTCATGATTAGAAGAATCAGTGTGAACAGCACTTGGAAGACGATACCTAGTAAATAAACACCGCTAAAGGGCAAGCGTAATTGCAAGAAATAGACAGCCGCGGTGATCAAGTCAATGAAGATCGCTAAGATAGGCATTCTGGAAACCTCGTTTCGTAAGTATTGACTCACAATATAGCATAAAAAGTCAGAAAAAAATACGAACAGAATTGTTCTTCTATTTAAAGTTTAGAACTTATCCTGTGGATAAGATGTGAATAAGATTCAGGGTTGCAGCTCTTATCCCAGAATCAAAGGTAATTCAACAGAAAAACTTTGATTCTAGGTCAAATTCAACTTCTATATGTAGTTTTACACATGTGGATAGAGAGAAAATGAGGAGGGATAGTGTGGATAGATAAGGTATTTTCCACAAGTTATTCACAGGTTATCCACAATCGGTGGATAACCTGTGAATAAAAGGAAATCGCTTTGAACAACATACGAACGTTCCGAAGGCAAAAGCTTCAATAAATTTTTAATATCCAGTAAATTTTATCACCTAAGTGAAAATACAAATAAAGCCAATGCTAAGGCTGCTGCACCAAAAAGGCTAAATAGAACAATCAGCAAAGTTCGACCAGTTTTGTTAGGTATAGTAGTAGAAAGCTTAATGCCGCCAACAGAAAGCAGGACAATCAAACCAAACAAACTCATGCTAATGAGCGGGAAAAGTCCAACTTCCATAGAAAAATAAGCACCGACAAAAGGGAATAGACATTGAACCCCAATCAAAAATAAGATCAGGAAACTCACCAGCAGCAGATATTTAACGGTCCTATTTTTAATCGTCATGGCCGCTGCACCACCAATAAGACTTAGAACAACCGTTACGATCCCAAATAAGATTAATGAAGCAACAATTGCCAAAAGAACGAAGAGAATCAACGGCATTAGAACGAGTATGACATGAAACATCGAATCCACTCCTAGCTGAAAGATTAGTCAATAAAGATAGGTAAGCAGCAAAATAATCAGGAATCCAATGAAAAAGGGTGGGATATACTTGAGAATGAAATGGCTAAACTTTTTGCCAGCCTGTCGTTCAAGCTCATACTTTGGATCAGTGCTGTCTTTAATAAATTCATGGGGGAATCGAGCAAGAAAAAGTCCTTTGGTGATCCTTGTTAAAATAGCTAAGAGCAAGAGAATTCCCGTACAGGCAAGGCCTGCAAATGCAATTTGTTGAATTGAATAGATATCCATGCTAATCACTATCCTTTATGTAGGTGAGAGATAAATGAGTTCTTTACTGATAGTATAAGAGAATAGTTGGTGAATGTATAGAGCGGGGGCGACTTTACCTGCCAGAAGATGTGGACTGCCTTTAGAAATAAGACTACTGAAAGAAAATGATCTCTTTTTTAAGGTTTTGAAGTAGGGAGACTAAAGAGTGTAAAAGAGATTCTGAAATGAAAATCTAACATAAAAAAGACCGATGTTGCTTTAGCTGAAAAGGAATGCCTATAATAAAATGAATAGTTAGTGTCACGTAGAAGGAGGGACTGTGTTGGAGAATAATTTTTATGATCAGTTCATTAAGCGATTTGCGGCTGTTGGAAAAGAACGATCTGATTTAAAAGCTGCTTATGTAATTGGTTCTCGCGCAAGAAAAGAGTATCCAGCCGATCAGTGGTCTGACTTGGATATTTTGCTGTACACGGATCAGCCAGAGTATTATTTGGAAGCAGCTGACTTTGTCTCTTCCTTTGGAACCATTTGGAGTTCTTTTTCTACTAAAACCTTAGGCAATGATGCGGAACGATTAATTCTTTTTGAGGGTGGTTATCAGGTAGATCTAGTGGTAAAAACGGCTGTAGAATTTGAACGCTACATTACCGAAGGGAAAGTTCCCTGGCTGTTTAAACGGGGAACACAAATAATTGTAGATAATACAGGGACAGCGGCTAAGCTTTTGCCAGAAAAAACAGTACTGCCGGAAAAACAGCCGCTTAACCAGCAGAACTTCGATCAGGTTAATCAAATGTTTTGGTTTGTAACGATGTATATCGCTAAGCAATTGCTGCGAAAAGAGAATTGGTCGGCTAAGGTTCGTGAAATGGAATACAAAATGATTCTTTTGCAGGTAATTGAATGGTATGAACAGTCGTTACATGGTTTGGAGTACGATACTTGGCACGGTGGTCGGTTTCTTGAAAAGTGGGTCGAGCCAGACCTTTATCAGGCCATTGCTGGTACGTATGGAAATTTTGAATTGGCTAGTCTTTGGCAGGCTCTGATAGAATCTATGGAGTTGTTTACCCAACTGACACAGGCAATCAGTGCGAGAGAACAGCTGACTCTGGACAGTAATTTAGGTGAAAACATAACGAATTGGATAAATGGAAAAAGAGCAAAATAATTAGAAGGCTTCCTGATCAATCAAAATCAGGGAGCCTTTTTCTGAAACAGATTCCAAAAACTGAAACGCATTCCTGTGTAAGCGTTATCTATATGATTTACAAAGTTTCTTCCCTATAATGAATCCATCAAAGACAAAAAGGAGACAGTGAAATGAAAGCGAAGATAATGGATACCATGCAGAAATTTTCCAAGGCGATGTTTGTGCCCGTCTTGATTTTGCCAATTGCTGGTTTGTTGATCGCAATTGGGAATGTATTTACTAATCCGCGATTGATTGAGCAATTTTCATTTTTAGATAATCCGATCACGATGGGATTCGGCAGTATTTTATCAGCTTCTTTATTACCAATTTTAACGAATTTAGGTATTATATTTTGTGTCGGAATTGCCTTAGGTTTAGCCAATAAGAAAAAAGCAGAGGCAGCCTTTACTGCTTTATTGGGTTACCTAGTGTTTTTGTATGCTATGAATAAATTTATGGAGCTGCGAGGCATGCTCGTGGAACCAGATGCATTGCAAGGCTCGGGACAAGCGATGGTCTTAGGAATACAAGTGCTGGATATGGGGGTTTTTCTAGGAATCATTTTGGGGATTGTGGTGGCCTTAATCCATAATCGCTTTATTGATACGAAATTTAATAATGCTTTTCAGGTATACGGCGGTGCTCGTTTTGTCTTTATCGTATTGATTCCAATTTTAGTTTTGTCAGCGATTGCACTTTCTTTTATCTGGCCGATAATTCAGCAAGGAATTGACAGTTTAGGCGGAGTGATCAAAGAAACCGGCAATTTCGGAATCTTCTTATACGGTTCTTTGGAACGCTTGCTGATTCCAACAGGCTTGCATCACTTGATTTATACGCCGTTTTTGTACACTTCATTAGGTGGAGTAGCAGAAGTTGGAGGGCAGGTTTTCGAAGGTGCCCGCAACATTTACTTTGCAGAAATCGCGGATCCAGCTGTTCGGGTACTATCTGGCAGTGTGATTTGGGATGCTCGCGGAATTTCTAAAATGTTTGGTTTGATTGGTGCATGTTTAGCAATGTATCAAACAGCCAAGCCTGAAAATAAGACGAAGGTGAAAGCAATTTTGATTCCAGCAGTAGTTACTTCCTTCGTGGCTGGAGTTACAGAACCGATTGAATTCTCCTTTATGTTTGTTGCACCGATTTTATTTGTGATCCATTCGGCTTTAAGCGGATTAAGTATGGTAGTACTAAACATTTTTGGTTCACGAGCAATTGGTCCCAACGGCTTTATTGATTTCTTGCTTTACAATTTACCGTTGGGAGTAGAGAAGACCCGCTGGCCAATTTATATCGCGGTTGGCATTGCGTTCTTCTTTATCTACTATTTCACTTTCCGTTTGTTGATTACTAAGCTGAACTTGAAAACAGTTGGTCGAGAAGACAGTGGAAAAGAAACGAAGCTGTATTCGAAAAAAGAGTACAACGAAAAAAATGCGGCAGTTCCAGCTGGGGTATCCGTTGTTGCGTTAGAAGCCGCTGATGCAGGAATCTCAGCAACGATCGTGGAAGGCCTAGGCGGTGAAGCCAATATTAAAACCATTGATAATTGCTACACCCGATTACGTTTGAAGCTGCAAAATCCTGAACTGGTAGATGAAGCCTTATTAAAGGATCAAACCAGTGCTAAGGGTGTCATCAAAAATGGTGAAAATGTTCATGTGGTTTATGGATTGACCGTACCGCAAGTGCGAGAAGACTTAGAGAAATATTTAGGCAGAGACCCAGAAGGAGACGAATAAATGATGAATAAATTTTCAGTAGTAATTGCCGGTGGCGGCAGCACCTTTACACCTGGTATTGTGATGATGTTACTAGACAACAGTGATCGTTTTCCATTGAGAAAGCTGAAGCTGTACGATAATGATGGTGATCGTCAAGGGATTTTAGGTGAGGCCTTGGCGATTCTCTTAAAGGAGCAGGCACCAGAAATAGAGTTTTCTTATACTACCGATCCTGAAGAGGCCTTTAGCGACATCGATTTCTGTATGGCTCACATTCGTGTCGGAAAATATGCTATGCGGGAAAAAGATGAAAAGGTGCCATTGAAGCATGGTGTCTTTGGCCAAGAAACCTGTGGACCTGGTGGGATTGCTTATGGCATGCGCAGTATTACCGGCATGCTGGAGATCATTGATTATATGGAAAAATATTCACCTGAGGCTTGGATGCTGAACTATTCCAATCCAGCAGCGATTGTAGCAGAAGCCTGTCGTGTCCTGCGTCCTGCTTCTAAAGTCCTGAATATCTGTGATATGCCAGTAGGAACGCTGCGCCGAATGTCGCAAATTGTCGGTAAAAAGCCAGAAGAATTAGAAGTTCGCTATTTCGGGCTGAATCACTTTGGCTGGTGGACCAGCGTGAAGGACAAAGAAGGCAATGAGTATTTGGATCAAATTCGTGAGTATGTCGCAGAAAATGGGTACTTGACTCAGATTGAAGTAGACACGCAGCACACTGATCCAAGTTGGCAAGAAACGCACAAAAAGGCTAAAGATATTTTGGCTGTGGCACCGGAGTATTTACCAAATACCTATTTGAAATACTACCTATATCCTGATTACGTAACGGATCATATGCAGGAGCATCCTGAATATACTCGGGCTAACGAAGTCATGGCAGGTCGGGAGAAAACTGTTTTTGATCATGCAAAAAACATTATTGAGAATGGCTCAGCAAAAGGAATTGCTTTTGATATCGATGCCCATGCGTCGTTTATTGTAGACTTAGCGCGAGCAATCGCCTACAATACTCATGAACGGATGGTTATGATCGTTGAAAATAATGGGGCAATTGCCAACTTTCCAGACGATGCAATGGTAGAAGTACCATGTATTGTAGGCGTGGATGGACCTGAGCCGTTGACACAGGGCTATATTCCAGCCTTCCAACAAGCATTAATGTTCCAACAGGTTACGGTGGAAAAATTAGTGGTTGAGGCGTATGTAGAAAAAAGCTATCAGAAAATGTGGCAGGCCTTAACGTTGTCTAAGACCGTACCAAGTGCTCAGGTTGCTAAAGAATTACTGGACGATCTCATTATTGAAAATGGCGATTTTTGGCCAGAATTAAAATAGAAGCGAAAAAGGCACGCCGCGGGCTGCCTTTTTTGAGATTGAAGGGTGAGCAAAGTGACAAAGGCTTTTTTAGGAATTGATGTAGGAACAACGGCAATTAAGTTAGGAATAATCGCTGAAAACCAACTGCTTTATCAGACGGCGATTAACTTGAAAACCTATGTAGAAGGACCGATAAAATACCAACAGTCGGCTGAGCTGGAGCAGGCGTTTGTTCAGGGGATTAAAGAGATTCCCACTGAGCTGCGGCAACAGGTTGGAATAATCAGCTTTAGTACAGCAATGCACAGTGTCATGCCGGTAGTGGATGGTGTGAAGGGAAAGATTTTTATCTGGTCTGACGAACAGGCCAGTCAGGTGATCGAGGAATTTAAGCACACTGACTTGGCGAAGCATTTTTATCAAAGAACGGGTACACCCATTCATCCTATGTCACCGTTTGCCAAAATCCTATACTTTGGTCAACAAAAAAGCTACCCGAAAAATGTTCATTGGTGGGGGATTAAGGAGCTGTTGATGGAATACTTTACGGGAAAAGCTCGAGTGGACTATTCCATCGCCTCGGCCACTGGCTTGTTTAATTTGGAAACCCAAAAATGGGATTCGGAAATATTGGCGTATCTAGAGGTAGCTCCAAAGCAATTGGCAGAACTGACGGACACAACGGCGGCCTTTCCTATTCATTCAGCAGCTGCAGCTAATTTAGGTTTGCCTGCTGAAGCAAAGGTTATTACAGGAGCCAGTGACGGTTGCTTGACAGCCTATGCCAGCTTTTATCGTACCGGTAATACCAGCAGCTTAACCATCGGAACCAGCACGGCTGTCCGCAATATTACCGAGCAAGCTCATTTTGATGAGGAAAAGCAGAATTTCTGTTATTATCTGGATCGCAAGCATTATGTAATTGGTGCACCGTCTAATAATGGCGGCTGTGTTTTAGCTTGGGCAGCTCAAGCCATCGGTGAGCCAGCTACTTTTTATCAGCAGCTGCCGAAAACTTTGGCAGCCTCTCCTCTTGGAGCAAAAGGCTTACGATTTTTCCCTTATTTAAATGGGGAACGCGCCCCTTTTTGGTCATCGAATAAAAAGGCTGAATTTAAACATTTGACGATTGAACATACGAAGGCCGATATGATACGTGGAGTGTTAGAGGGCATGCTGATGAATGTTCGTATCCTAACTGGTATGGTAGGTGCCCGTGGTGCTTTATCAGTTAGCGGCGGATTTTTTCAAACGTCAGCTTTAACTCAGATGACTGCGGATCTTTTAGGTCTGTCTTGTATGTATGCGGAAGAAAACGAACCCCTTTTTGGTTTGTATTATTTGATTCAGCAGCCCGAGCGGATAGTAGAGGCAGGTAAGACCTTTGTGCCAGATGAGTCTTGTGCCAAGGAGTATCAGATGCTTGCAAAGGAATATTTTAAGGAGTAAAAGCAAAAACTTCCTACTGTTTTGGGGGTTCTTTCTGAAGTTGTGTACCAAAATTTCAGAAAGAACCTCTTGAGACAGCAGGAAGTTTTTTTAATAAACCAGCTCTACTTTATCATTCATAATTTCATTTACTCGATTGATGAAGTAGTCTCGTGACATGTCTTGTCCGTTGTAAATATGCAGCATGTGCTGATTAGCTAATTCATCTGTATAGTCCTTTAAAGCATAAACTTCATAAGTTTGATAGTTATCGCCGATATAGGTAATGGTTGGCCAAAAAGTGACATCTTGGAAGCTGACCTCTTCCGTGGCTTTGTTGTAGCTGATTTTCCCACGGGCCATCCCTCCTAGCATTTGGTCACTTTCGTTTTGAGAAGAAAGAAAATTACCTAAGGAATAGATTACTAAGGTTTCATTGCCGCTGCTGCCAGAGATATAATCCATCGGTTGAATTACGTGAGGGTGTCCGCCAATAATTACGTCTGCGCCTGCATCACTTAAAAGTTGTGCCAAGCGTTCTTGTTCGGCATCTTGAACAGACTGATACTCTTGGCCCCAGTGCATGCTGACTATTTGGACATCGCTGATTTGATTCAGCTCCTCCATGTCTGCTTTCATTGTTTCATCATCAATAAGATTCACCAAGTATTCTTTGCCTAAGGGCAGCGCATAGCCGTTCAAGCCATAAGTATAGGTGGTAAACCCAACTTTTACTCCGTTTATTTCTTTTACCTTCAAGCGGCTGTCCCGTGCCGATCGCTGCGAGCCGGTGACCGTCATATCCGGATAATTCTGTTCTATATAATTCAACTGACTGACAACACCGTTTTCACCGCGATCCATTGAATGGTTAGAAGCCGTTGCCAGCCAGTTAAAACCTGCGCCATGAACGGCATCCAAGATTTCTGTAGGACCATTAAAGGATGGATAGCCGGATAAACCTAGTGCTTCGCCGCCACAAATTGTTTCCTGATTAATGTAGGAAATATCAGCCTCACTGGTTAAATAGCGGGTTGGTTCGTACATATAATCAAAACGGTAAGTTCCGTCTGCGTTCTGATTGTTTTTATAAATAAAATCGTTAATCAAATTGTCCCCAACTGCTGAGAAGGATATTTCTACGGGTTTTCCGTCACTTCTACTGTCAATCTGCAAGTCTCTTTTTTCAACCTTGCCTTTGGAACACCCAGCCAAAACAATCACTAAGACAATAAATGCCAACAACTTTTTCATTTGCCAAAAACTCCTTGTTTTTTAATTAACCCAACTTCTCATTCCTGAACAAATTCCTGAACGATATATTCTAATAACAGCATCAACTTCCCAAAAAAACTGTTGTATTTTATATTTTGACTATCTAACGGTCGCTCATCTGCTACCTCAAAGCTGATAGTAGCCAATTGTTCTGCTCGTGAATGTAAATTGCCAGTAAAAAGAATATTGGGAATATTCCTTTCCTGACAGAAGGTCATCTTCTCAATCACCTTTTGAGTTTCACCTGATTTGGAAATACTGATGAGCATGCTGATATTATCGGTATTGTTGCTGATGATCCCCGAAGAATCCCCTGCACTGACAAACAATGTTTTGATCCCATTAACCAGCAGCTTCTTATGTAAGTAATCGGCAATAATACTAGAAAAGCCAGTGGCGTAGATAGTCACAAATTTATCCTTATTAAGGGCGTAAATTTCCTTCATTACGCGGATGGAAGGTTCGATCTTCTTAGTATCAATATTAAAGTCGATGGTCGCTGAAACGCCTTGGCTGCTGGGACGAAACTGATTTTTGAGAAAATAGAACAGCTCCAGATAGCCAGAAAATTCCAATTTTTGTGCCAAACGGACAATCGCTGCTGGTGAAGTGAATAAGCGTTGAGCCAGTTCACGTAAGGAAATTCCTTCCAACTGATCTACATGGCTGATCAAGTATTCAAGTATTTCCTGCTCATTGGCCGAAAGCTTTTTCCCCTTCATAATAAGGTCTAAATCCATCTTGCCCCAACTCCCTTAAAAATAAGTATAGCATAACAAGTATTATTGAATAGTAAAAAATAAGGGATCATCTGTGGATAAGAAGGATTAATTTTTTCTTAAGAAATGCCGAGACTAGCGTTATAGATAGGGCAAACTAGAGAGAAGGCGGAGGAGGAATTCCAATGATGGACTTGAAATTTGTATCTGAGAAGAAGCAGCTGCGTAAACAGCTGAAACGAAATACAGAACTGCTGACCGCGCTGCAGAGGGGAGAATAGCATGTCAAAAAAGCAACGTCCACCTACTTTTGGGAAAAATTACCGAGCTGTTTCATTCGTATACAACAGTTCTGCGAATTTTTGCACTCTTCGCAGCTGTTGGCTTCACAGCATCGCTTCTTATTCGGGCAACCATGAAACATTTAGGGAAGAAAAAGGCTGCTCAGAGCAACGAAGTTCATAGAGTAGCAATGCATAAAGGAAAACAGTAGAAGGAGAGGCCTCAGAGTAAAATCTGTGGTCTTTTTTTATGGATGAGAGTCCTAAATTCTTCAGATACAAATTAGAAGAGAGTAAATTCAGGCTAAAAGCTACAAAATACGAAAGGAATATATTCATTTTATAAAAATCTGAAATCTGTTTATTTTGCGTTATATTTTGTACTCAAATAAAACGGACTAAAAATTTCTGGTAAGATTATACCTAAAAAAATTGAAAACGAGTAATTTTCATGTAAAATATAAATGGGAGAGAAAAAATGGAAATTGGAAAGAGGTTAATTATGAAAAAGAAAATGGTTTGTATTTTTTTTGTCACAGTAACAATGTTAAGTCTAACAGCCTGTACAGGCAACCCAAGAAGGGCATCTAGGCCCAAGTCAACGGAAGAAACTTCATCGACTGTTGTTGAATCTACAAAGGAAACATCAAGCTCAGAATTACTAGAATCATCTAGTTCAGAGCTGCCAGAGACTGGAACCACTAGTTCATTTGGAAATTCTAGTAATTTCTCCCTAATGGTGGAAGCTGCCCAGTCGCAAGTTCCAAGTTTGATGCAGCAAGTAGGAGGCATGTATTCAGATATTGCTATTTCTGAGGGAGAAAATAGTACGCTTATCTATACGTATACCTTTGCGCAAGATCCAGGAGTTGAGGTTGATGGCGAAGCATTAAAGCCAACAATGGTAAAAGGATTGAAACCAGTAATTGATGGAATGAAGGGTATGTTCCCAGATGTCAAAGTGCAAGTAATCTATCTGAGACCTGATGGATCAGAGCTTGTGAACTTTGTTATTACTCAAGAGGATACCAATCAGATTGCAGATGAGCCAGCATAAAGCAACTTTCTTAAATTGAGTCATACCAGATAGGAAAAGCCAGCAATATACAATAACCAGACAGATTTTCTGTCTGGTTATTTATTGTATCTAGACTACTTGTTTAAAGCTGGTTTACTTCTTTCATTAAAAAAAGTTTGTCGGATAAAACAGATCAAATTTGAGCTAGTCGCTTATTAACTACCTGTTTATCCCATCTGCGGATAAAACAGTGAACAAAGCGAATGCAGGATAAGTCCTAGTAAAAGCATTGCAGGCATCCAAGGCAAAAGCATCATCAGCATTGCAGGTATAAGCAATCCGATAATCGCAGAACCTGCCGCAAGATTGAGTGTTGCTGAAATAATAATTTTCCAAGCTCTATTCAATTTAGTACCTTCCCAAATTAACGGATAAAGAAGCGTGAGTACACTACTAGCAATCATTCCGCAAACTACGGTTGTTAGCAGAATTCCCAACAGTTGGTCTGTTCCCCTTACTAGCACCATAATTCCCGTTAACCAACCAAATATACCTAACGCTGCCTGTCCAAATTTCACACTGTTTTTTTTCATAATGAATTCCTCCAAATAAGTTTTTCTTTTGATTGAATTTAGAATAGCACGGGAAATTTTATGAAAATATCTATTTTTGATTTGTTGCAAGATTTGATACGTTTGTTGCAAGTAAAAGTAATGCGTTTTTTTAATACTTTAAGGGGTCTATTTGATAGATTTTTATTAGATAATTAGGTTATTTAAACAAAAAGATAAGGAAATTCATTGACAAAGGTTAGGTACCTAAGTATAATTCGATTTATCAAAGGTTAGGTACCTAAGTAAATAAGGAGGAATCACTATGAGTGAGTATACAAAAGAATTATTGCAGCGGTTGTCCTATGTTGGTCAGGCTAGTCGTCGAGTGATGGATGCTGGAAAATGTGAGAAAAAAGCCCCTACACAACAGCTTATTTTAGATATTTTGGCAGAGGAAAATGGATTAACTTCAGGTGTTTTGGCAGAAATACTGGATGTTCGACCAAGCTCATTAACGGAAGTGTTAAACAAATTAGCAAGACGTGGGGAAATTGAACGACGCGAGGATGAAACAGACAAACGGATTAAGCGTGTGTATATCACAGACGAAGGTCGTAAGAAGGTCAGTCCTTCGAAGCAAAAAGAAGAACGATCAGAAAATTTCTTTGCTGGTCTAACGGTAGAGGAACAACATACATTGGATCAATTGTTGAATAAAGTAATTACTGGTTGGAGTGAAGAGTTTGGTGATGGTCCTGATTTCCCAAACAATCCTTTTGATGCCATTGAAGCCTTAAAAGAAATTCGGGTGCAGTTTGATCCAATGATGAATGATTTCGGCCGCATGACGCCCCATGAACGACGTAAATTGAAACGGGCGTGGAAAGAAAAAATGCGCAATGAATTTCGGGGTCGGGGTTTTGGTCCTAATCACTTTGGACCTTGGGACAATGATCCAAGAAACAATGCTTCTGACGATCAAGCCCCCCATGAAAATGATTGGGAAAACTGGTAAAAAGCAAGGAGGTTTAGTGGATGGAGATAAGAATTGCTGAACATTTTAGTAAAGAACATTTTGGTGCCGTGAAATTGCGAAAACAAGTACTCGGCAGCAAAATCGATTATAAACAAGAAGAAAAGTTGATTGTTTTTGTAGCAATTGAAAATGGGGAAGTCGTCGGTACAGCCTCTGTCCAGCTGTACCGCTGGCGGGTCGCCCGTGTGCGGCAAGTCGCTGTATTACCAGAATATCAAGGCCAATCTATCGGTGATCAGCTGATGGCCAGTTGTGAAGCTTTTGCCAAGGCACACAATCATCCGAGATTGGTATTAACAGCTCGCAAGGTTTCAAGCTTGTTTTATTTGAAGAGAGATTACCATATTTTTCTATTTTCTTTCAAGCGACAAGCGATTGATTTCTTTTGGATGACGAAACGACTTGATACGCTGGAAACGATTGAAGCTTAAGGATTATTTGACTGTCAGTAAAGAATTATTCGTGCCCCTCCCAGTATTTGATCAGGAATAAAGGATATGAATGTTGATTTTTTCCGCACCAAACGATTCAAAAGCGGATTGTTTTCAATCAGAGGGCTTCGCGCTGAAAATCAAAGGTATCTTTTAGAATAAGTAGCGATTTTACTATCGGAGTAGGAGGAATTAATGATGAAAGAATTATTTGCACCAAAAAGAGAACAGCTTAAAGAAAACAAGCTGACGTTTAAAGAATTGGAAAAATTGAGGATCGAACTTGAGGCCAAATCTTGGCTCTTTGCCACCTCAATCGGATTGGTGAAATCCAATCGAGAGTATGACTTTGGATAAGAAAAATAGCGATTCGTCCGGACTTGTAAAGGTGATGGAGGGGTTGCTTTTTATTGGTGATAGCATAGAAAAGAGAGTAGGCGATTGGGGCTTTTTTAGGCATTTAATGAGGCCAAACTTAGTGTAAAAGACTTGAAAAAATCGATCTCTTGATCAAATTTTCAAGCCTCTTGCTAGTATGAAATTATTTGTAATAGTGATCTTTGGCAGAATAAATAAATATCGTATCATCTTCTACCCTATAGATTAATCGATCCTCACAGTTAATCCGGCGTGACCATTTACCACTGAGATCAAATTTTAAGGGTTCTGGTTTACCAATTCCTTCAAAAGGAGTTCTATCGATGTCTTTAATTAACATATTAATTTTTTTTATGGTCGCCTTGTCCCCTTGATTGTACCAATACATATAATCTTTCCAAGCATCATCTGTCCAGGCTTTATTCATCATTTTCTACTTCAAACAGCTCATGAGTTTCGAATGTTGAATTCTCAAACTGTTCGTCGCCTTTTCTAATTTTCTCCATCAAATATGGATTAGAAAGTATTCTCATCGTTTCTTGCATGGAGTCGTAATCCTTTTTCGACATAACTACCACGGTATCTTCTATGTTTTTGGACGTGACAATAATTGCATCAGAGTCTTCATTTACTTTTTTCATGTAAGTCTTCATATCTTTTCTAAAGTTAGAATAAGCAACTGCTTGCATTGAGAAAACCTCCTTTTTAATATTGTACAATAAATTGTACAATATATCAATTGGTGGAAAGAGAAAATGTAAGTAAAGATTAGGAAATGACAAAAGCATCCTTTATGAACCTTTTTGTATGATTTAGGTAAAGGATGATATATTTCTTGATCGAACGCTGACAAATTGCTTATATGAAAGTTAAAAGGAAGGGACTAATTTTTTAAACGGTACCGTCCTATGGGGAAGTTGTGAAAGCAGCTTCCCTTTTGTGTTTATTATTTCATAGCTTGAATAATTAATGAAACAAGAGAACGTCACACTTTTTTTTTACACGGGAGATTTTTTTGTGATGAAAGCGTATACTATGATCTTTTTTCTGATGGTAAGCTAACAGCATAACCTGATAGGAAGGAGGACAATGAATGATTATTACTAAAAAAATGATTCATCCGGAGCTTGTAGCAATTCACGAAAAGGCAACTAATTTTTCAGGGTTAGTTGATTTTGTTTCACAGAAATTGAGTCAGTTGAACTTTATTCAGGACAGTTATCCCAAGGCGATTAAAGAACGTGAAAAGGAATATCCAACTGGATTGGAAACACCAACCTTTGCAGTCGCAATTCCTCATACTGATCCAACCCATATTAAGGAACCGTTCATTTACATTGTCAAACTGCAACAAGAAGTTTCTTTTGGTCAAATGGGAACCACAGAGGAATTTATCCAGGCGAAATATGCATTTTTCTTAGGTTTTGACAAAGGTGAAGATCAATTGCAACTTTTGCAGACTTTAATGGCAATGTTTACAAATAGTGAAGTGATGAGTGCATTAGAATCTGAGACAAACGAGGCAAAAATTTTGGAAATAGTGACTAATTTTTTTGAATAGAAAAAGGGAAAGAAGGAAAAGAAATGATCATCCATGATATTTATGAAGCACCTTTTATTAATGAAATGTGCGAAGTAACAAAAAATTTATGGCGCAATGGCTGGGACGAACGTAATGGTGGTAATATCAGTTACATGCTAGATACAGAGGAAGTACGTCTGTATTTAGATTTGGAAAGTAACATTAATGAAGCAGAATTAGACTTTGAAGTAAAAGAGCTGGCAGGTAAAATTTTCTTAGTATCTGCTTCAGGCAGTTATTTCAAAAACATCTGTAAGAACCCTGCAAAGAATTTGGCTATTGTAAGAATTACTGACGATGGGAAAAAGTACCGTGTTTTGTGGGGTTTAGAGGATGGTGGTGTGCCAACAAGTGAGTTAGCCTCTCATTTAAAATGTCATGCAGCACGTCTAGCACAGGATCCAAATCATCGTGTAATTTTACATTGTCATTCCATTGCTATTTCAGCAATGACATTTGTTCACGAACTGGATGAAAAGAAATTCACTCGTTCTTTATGGGAAATGATTACCGAATGTTTGGTTGTTTTCCCGGATGGTGTATCCGTCTTACCTTGGATGGTTGCAGGAACGGTTGAGCTAGGTTTGGCCTCAGCTGAAAAGATGCGTGACTCGCGTGTAGTCATCTGGCCTCATCATGGCATTATGGGTGCCGGACAAACAATGGATGATGCGTTTGGTTTAGTAGAAACAGTTGAAAAGGCAGCAGATATTTATATGCGTGTAATATCCGTTCCGGGAGGCTTTAAGCAAAAGATATCTAGCGATCAATTATGGGCTCTTGCGGATCAATTTGGTGTAACCCCGAAAGCGGGAATTTTAGAAGATCGAAAAAATTAGGAGGAATTAGAATGGCAAAAAGATTAAATGTAATTTCAGTATGTGGTTCAGGAACTGTAACAAGTTCAATGGTAGCGGGAAAAGTAAAAGACTTTTTGGATGATATGGGAATTAAAGCAAAAACGGTGGAAGTGAATCCTGGTGGAGTTGATGGAGAAATGGCTTCAGGAAACTGGGACTTAATTGTTCATACAAGTCCCTTAAAAGGGAAATATGCTATCCCTACAATCAATGCAGTAGGATTATTATCTGGCATGGGAGAAGATGAATTCTTTGAAGAGCTAAAAGAAACAGCAGAAAAATTAGTTAATTAAGAGTGAACGAAAGGGGGAAGTGCAATGTTAGGTGTTTTGTCTAATATAATGGATGCTTTTGGTGCAGCGATTGTTGTACCAGTTATCATTTTCTTTATTGCTTTAATCATGAAGGTAAAACCCAAGAAAGCATTTAATGCTGCGTTGAATGCAGGAATTGGTCTTACCGGATTTAATATGATCATTGGTGCATATACACCAATTGTTACACCAGCCATCAATCGGATGGTAGAAGAAACAGGAGTAAATTTACGTATATTGGATACAGGCTGGCAAGCAACAAGTGTGGTTGCTTACTCGACTCAAGTAGGGATGATTTTTTTAGCTCTAGGTTTGATTTTGCAAGCAGTTCTATTCGTGGTTAAGTTTACCGACATTTTTATGCCGTCTGATCTATGGAATAATTACTCCTTCATGTTATGGGGGTCTATGCTTTTTATTTCAACAAAGAATTTATGGCTATCGATTGGTTTAATGGTTCTATCTAATCTTTATTGTTTAGTTTTTTCAGAAATCGTTGCAAAGAGATGGTCAACTTATTATGGATATCCACGATGTACGATGACTGCACCCCATCATATATGCTCGGTTCCTTTGGCAATGGTTATGGACTTTATTTTGACTAAATTGGGAGCAAACAAAGTCCGTTGGAATCCTGAAACGCTGCAAGATAAATTAGGATTTTTAGGAGAACCAACTTCTTTAGGATTTATTCTTGGTCTTGCTTTAGGTCTAGCAGGTAATTTTATGCGTTTGGACACATTAACAGGTTGGGGAGACATCATGATTATCGGAATTGCGACTTCTGCTATCATGGCAATCTTTCCGAAAATCGCAGGAATTTTTGCTTCTGCATTTACAACAATCACCGATGCATCAAAACGGACAGCGAAGTCTGGTGGAAAAGATCGTGTTTGGTATTTAGCTATCAATGACGCTGCGGGTTACGGAGAAACAGCAACAATTTTAACAGGTATGCTGCTTATCCCAATTGTATTGCTTATGGCGATTTTCTTACCAGGAAATCAAACACTTCCAATGGTGGACTTAATTGCAATCCCTTACATGATAGAATTGATTATCTGTATTTCTAATGGCAATATTTTTAAATCATTGATTAGTGGTGCCCTTTGGTGTGCAGGCGGATTATATATAATTACTGCAGTTGCCCCAATATTTACAGCTGTCGCAACAGAAGTAGGTGTGAACTTGCCTGAGGGAGCAATGATGATCTGTAGCTTTGCGGTAATGACCAATCATATTATGGGAATATTGTTCTTGATATTTATGACCCAAAATCCGTTGTGGATTGGTTTATCGGTAATTGTCTACATTGTTTTATACGTCGTTGTACGAATGAAAAAAGAATCGATTCATGCTTATTTAGAGAAAATGGCAAAATTGGAGGAAGAAGCTGGGTTGATTAATGAGGAAGGAGCTGCAGTATAGCCATGACAAAAGTTATCGTAGTTGGAGATGGGCTAGTGTCAGCTGACGTATTAGAAAAAGCAGCGCTTGAATTGTCTATTGAACAGCCAATTGAGGTAAAAAAATATGAATGGTACAGTGAACTGAATAAAGAACAGTTTCAAGAAAAAATAAAATTAATTGAACAAAATGGACCAGAAAAAGTTGATATACCTGAGGGGATTTTATCGGATTTATCAGATGCAGACTATCTTTTAGTTCATATTGCTCCAATATCAAAAGCGATGATAGAAGCTGCCCCTAACTTGAAATTAATTGGGACTTGTCGAGGTGGTTTAGAGCATATAGCGCTAGAAGAAGTAAAAAAAAGAAAGATTCCTTTGATTCACGTGATTCGAAATGCAGAACCTGTTGCTGATTTTACAATAGGATTGATCTATGCGTTAACACGAAATATTGCTTTTTCTCATCGGCAAGTTATGCAAGGAAAGTGGCCAAAGCAATTCCCTAATGACCCCTATAAAACTACGCTAGCTAATTTAACAGTAGGATTGGTTGGCCTAGGTTATATTGGAAAGTTAGTCGTCAGACGATTGAATAATTTAGGAGTCAAAGTTATGGCATATGATCCGTTTGTCGATCAAGAGAAAATCAAAGCTGAAAATTTGGCAATTGAATTTATGGAATTAGACGAATTATTTGAACAAGCCGATATTCTCTCACTTCATGTGAGGGTTACACCTGAGACCACAAATATGATCAATAAAGAATTACTTATGAAGATGAAATCATCTGCCTATTTAATCAATACTGCACGACCAGATATTGTTAACAAAGCGGATTTCATTGAAGTGCTAGAAAATCATCAAATAGCCGGCGCAGCAACAGACGTTGTTTGGGAAGAACCAATCCAGGCAGAGGATCCACTGTTAAATTTGGATAATTTAATCATCACGTCACATATTGCAGGAGATACAATTGATGCGATTCCACGTTCTCCTTATTTATTGAGGGATGTTTTAAATGATTATTTTGAACGTGGAACAAGTGATATGTTGATCCGTTTATAACCAATGGACCAAGGAGGAAATAATCATGGATATGTTGGAGATACAGTTGCTGAAGACGATTCTTTTAAGTAATAGCGTCTCTTCAACTTCTTTGGAAACAAAATTTAATCTGTCGAAAGGTAAAATTGATTACCGAATAAGGAAGATCAATATGGACCTTGAAATGGGTTCTTTAGGAAAGATAAAAAAAGAAGGAGTTTTTTTTACACTCACTGGAGACGTAAAAAAGATCAAAAGCTACGTGGCTAAAGTATCCCCAACAATCCATTTCTCTGATAAAGAAAGAGGCAGTCTCCTTTACATGATCATTTTATTAAACCAAGAGGAAACATTACAGACATTAGCTGAAAAGATGTTCGTTAGTAAAAACACAGTCATTAAGGATAAGAAACGGCTGCAGGCAGAGCATTTAGCTCCATTGGGAATTGAGTTAGATTTCTCAAGAAAAAAGGGATTCTATCTAAAAGGAAACGAAGTGGAAATTCGTCGTTTTGGGATTAAGATGATTAGAGAAATCGAAAAAACGGAAGATAGTTTAGAGAATTATTTAACAGTTATTGGTGTTGAAACAGCTGTGTTAGAAAAGATTAAAGAAAGAATTCATCGTTTAGAACACGAATTAGGGTTAGAATTCACAGAGTTAAAATTGCAAGATCTCTATTTGATTAGCTACATGTGCTCTACACGATCTCAACAGGAAAATATGATCAGTGAAGGTGAGATAGGCAGCTATATTCAAATGGTAGAAAAAGATTTCTATTCTAAAGTTTATTCTGCCTTGAAGCCTTTCTTTAGAGAAAAAAATTCATGGATCGAAGTCCATTTTATTTCTATTCAGCTGCTAAGCACGAGTCTAATCAAAATTCGTTCTTCCTATAAGGATTTAGAGTTGCTAAAAAAAATAAGAGCTTTCATCAACAACTTCGAAATTTTAGGTATTACGGATATTAAGAATAAAGTTCATTTAGAAGAAGCATTGTATCAACACCTCATTCCGGCCTATTATCGTATCAAATTTGGATTGCCAGATAATGAAATGTTGTCCTTGGATAGTATCGAAAACTATGAATTTATTCATCCTTTAGTTAAACAGTCTATTGGGATGATTGAAGCGTATTTAGATATTTCTTTTCCCGAAGGTGAGTTGATCTACATATCTATTATTCTTCTCAGCTTTATTAATGAAGAACTGGATAATAAGAATAAAAAGAAGCGCGCAGTTGTCATTTGTCAGCACGGTGTATCTGTTTCCAAATTATTGCTAGGGGAGTTAAAGCTTCTTTTTGAGGATATTGATTTCATTCAAAACATGTCGCTGAGGGAGTTTTACCAAGAAGATGTAGAGAAGATCGATATTGTATTCTCCACTGTCCCTGTAAATACAACGAAAGAATTATTTATCGTAAATCATTTACTTACAGATGAAGACAAACTTCAACTAAAGAATGAAGTTCGACGAAGAGTGAACTTTGATCGATCAAGAATTGGTTCAGAAAACAAAGAACTAATCAAAAATGTCATCAATATCGTCAAGAAAAATACGAATGTAGTGGATGAAGAAAGGTTGATTAAGGAACTGCAAAATTGCGTACTCTCTTCTGAAATGAATTTAGAGGTGAAAGGCTATCAAAAAAGAGATCCTTCATTAGTCGATCTATTGCCAATCTCTCATATTCAGATATATCGAAAGACTGCGTCGGTGGAGGAAGCAATTCGGATTGCAGGAAGACCACTTATAAAAGAAGGGTATGTTTCTCCTGACTATATTGAAAAGGTGATAGACCATCACGATCCGGAATATCCATATTCAGTTATTGCCCCCGATGTGGCAATTCCTCATGCTGGTCCTGAAGATGGTGTCTTTAAAATTGGAATGTCTTTGTTGAAGCTAGACGAACCAGTTGAATTTGCTGAAGGCATTTTTATCAGTCTTATTATTGTCATTGCTCCAAAGGATAAAAAGAGTCATATTAAGGCTGTAACACGGCTATATGAACTCACGAAAGAGCAGGAATTTATTTCTGTTATGAAAAATCTGCGCTATGAAAAGGAAATTCATGAATTTTTCGAGGTTAATTGTGGGAGGAATTGAAATGGGAGGTCAAGGAATTTTATTGCGTAAAGTTACGCTGGATAAAACATTGAACCAACTGCAAATTTTTTTGAAGGGTGCTTTAATGATTTTGCTGATGTATCTAATTAATGGATTATTTTTAGAAAAAAACTTTAAAGCATCGGATATTCAATTGTTAGCGGCGCTTTATCTAGCCGTTTTTCTAGGATTTTTGTTTTTAAGACGAAAAAAGAAATTTTCAAAAGACAGTGTTCTTGTAGATGCGATTAAGCAATATTTTGAGATTGCTGAGTTTAGTGATATCGAAAAGCTAGATAAAGAACTAATTAAGGAAATTAAAAATAACCGTAGATTTGTCACAAACAAAGGGCAAGTAGTAGGTACAGAAAGTTTTCTTTTGTTTGATTTAATAGATGGTCAATTCAAATTGATTCCTGTGAAATGTATCCAGAAAATGACTGTTAGGAGTGTAGACAATCAATATTATGTACAGATAGAAACGAGTGTCCAAGCTGAAAAATTTTCTTCAAAAGAAAGAAAGAAGCCGAGGAGCTAATAAAGGAATACTGTACCAATTATTGAGAGAGCAAGTCGGAGAGCATATATGTGAATTATGTTCCAAAAAAATTAAGGAGAGATGATATGACAATCAATCGAATGATTTTAAACGAAACCTCTTATTTTGGAAAAGGTGCGATTAATGAAATTCCCGCCGAGGCTAAAAATAGAGGCTTTAAAAAAGCTTTAGTCGTGACTGATAAGGACTTAATTAAATTTGAAGTAGCTACTCGTGTAATTGACCTGCTTAATGAGGCTGGGTTAGACCATGATGTATATGATGGAATTGTCCCTAATCCTACGATACGAGATGTGCAAAAGGGTGTAGCTGCATGTAAGCAGGCGAATGCTGATTACATTATTGCCATTGGTGGCGGCTCACCAATTGACACCGCAAAAGCCATTGGAATCATTGTGGAAAATCCAGAATTTGAAGATGTGTTAAGTTTAGAAGGAACCGCCGAGACTAAACATCCTGCTTTGCCTATTTTAGCAGTGCCGACAACTTCAGGAACTGCCGCAGAAGTGACGATTAATTATGTAATTACGGATGAAAATAACTCTCGTAAATTTGTGTGTGTTGATCCTCACGACATTCCAATTGTTGCCTTTGTAGACAGTGATATGATGATGGGAATGCCTAAAGGACTGTGCGCTTCAACCGGAATGGATGCTTTGACACATGCCATTGAAGGTTACATTACTAAAGGTGCTTGGGAAATGACGGACATGGTTCATATCAAAGCAATTGAAATTATCAGTCGATCCTTAAGAGACTCAGTTGCTGGAGAACAATCAGCTCGTGAGGAAATGGCTTTAGGGCAGTATATTGCAGGGATGGGGTTTTCTAATGTAGGTCTAGGCCTGGTTCATGGTATGGCTCATCCGCTAAGTGCTTGGTATAATGCACCGCATGGAGTAGCCTGTGCAACTTTACTACCACTAATTATGGAATTTAACAAAGAACATACTGGTGAAAAGTACCGAGACATTGCAGTGCAAATGAATGTTGATGGTGCTAAAGAAATGTCTCTTAATGATGTTAGGGATGCTGCGGTGCAGGCGGTTAAGCAATTAGGAATTGATGTTGGTATTCCTCAAAGCTTAAAAGAATTAGGAGTAAAAGAAGAGGATATTCCTAAGATTGCTGAAGATGCGTATCGAGATGTTTGTTCTCCAGGTAATCCTCGAGATGCAACCCTAGATGAAATTATTGAATTATACCAATCAATGATGAAATAGATATGTTTTGCAGCGTAGATAATGAACTGATCTACGCTGTTTTTTCTACTCTTATAGCAATCCATAATATAAGGTGCTAAAAAAGGGCTCTGGTTAGGGATCCATTCTTTTTGTACTGATATTTGTGAAGGCAAGACATCCCTATTCATCGAATTAAAAGGGCTTAAAAGTAATATGAGTTGAAATAAGACCATATCCCATAGTAAAATCACGCAACCTTCTTTGATCTGTTTTTTTTAGTTTATCGAGGATGTACAGATATAACAGTCTATTTTCTTTCGGAAAACTCATAGGTACCATAAAATTCTCATTATAGCTCTTATAAATGCGAGCACAAACACTCAGCTCATCAGAATCCTCATGCAGCATTTTTGCACTCTCCAAAAGGGTTTCCTTGTACTTTGCTGGCTGATTTGAGAGATCTTCGTTGTATGATTTATCAATCAATTCGAATAGTTCACTGTCTTTCAAATAAAAAACTTCCTTCCCAGAATTTATTTTTGACGTATACTTTGCAAGCCGCCAATAAGAGAATTGCTCCACCGATCTAAGCTTTCATTCCACGATTGGCCCCAATTAACGGTACAAGTATATTTTCCGCAGTTCACTCCATTGCCATAATAGATACCACCAATGGTTTTTTGTGTTTCACGGATAGTTAATTTGTGTACCTTTTTTATAGATACTCACTTTCTGTCCTGCTAATTTTTTGATACAAGCTGATTATACGGTTTAATGTTTCCGTATAGTTAAAATAATCCTGAACCTATGAAGAATCAATCGTGAATAGTTTTTCGAATGATTGTTCTTCCTGATAAATGAGTAAGATCCTTTCGGTAGATTTAGGTATAGGATGATTGATGATATAATTGTCTTGATCGATCACTGACAAGTTGCTTATCTAAAAGTGAAAGAGGAGTAGTATGAGGAAAAGGAATGGATTAATAGTTGTTGGTTTTATCGTATTTTTATTTATACTTTTTGGAATGAGCAGTATTGGAAAAGATTCTTCTGTGCCAGCCCCTAACCGATCATCTGGCTCTTCTTCAAGTAGCAGTGCTAGTGGCCAGCCAGTTGAAAGCAACTCTACATTGTTAGAAGAGAGTAGTTCTTTAGAAGGCTATTATTGGGAGGGTTACCTGGATCAGCGGGAAAAATTTCAGAATCCTTTAGAGGAAAAGGAGTACAAGGATATTCTATTTTCTAGTGAGTTAACGGATGCGATAGCAGGATCAGGGTATATGTGGTATAGAGTAGATGACGTGGTTACTGAGATTCCGGATGGCAGTTATGTGAAGGTTACTTATGAAGGACCCATATTGGAGGTATATCCAGCTATTTTTGCTAAGGTTGTAAAAGTAGAAATACTAGAATAAAAGACTGAAAAGCTGATCGTGCACTAGATCCAGCTTTTCAGTCTTTTTTGAATTTAACCAGCTAATAGGATACAACATAGTATTGAAATTTTTGGTATTGGCCGGTTGTTTCCCAAGTTTGGGAAGAAGCAGTAGATCAAAAAAACTATGTTATATGATAGAAGTAGAAAGATCTTCTACTAGGGAGAGCAAGAAGTCTTTTATAAAGAATTTTTGGATGTGAATTATGAAGAAAAAGGCAGTCGTTTACTGTGTTACTGGGCCTCACATACAATTAGCTGCAGTATCAATTGCTTCAGTTGTACACAATTATGAGGGGGAAGAACCTCTAGATATACTAGTTGTTGTTAGTGAGCTGGGAAACCAAGAAATAATAAAATTGAAAAGTATCGCTAAATTTTATGGAGAGAAAAACGTATCTATTAGTATCTGGTATCCCCCTGAAATAGTAACAGGAATAAAAAATTATAATAATTCGCGGTTTCCAGAAGTCACATTGTGGCGATTATTTCTGCCTTCATATTTCAGCAGCTACGACAGTATTCTGTATTTAGATAATGATACGATTGTTTATGATGATGCAACTACCTTTTTTGAGCTTATATCCGAAGAAAAGGCGATTGCTGCAGTTCGGGATTTTTATTTTACGATTATTAGCGATAAAGAGGATAGTGCAGAGCATTTCGGTGTTCAGACGATGAAGAACTATTTTAATTCCGGGTTTATCCTTTTTAATGTTGCTAAGTTCAACGAGTTGATCACTCCTGAAGAAATTTTAAGTCTGATAAACAAAAACGAGTTCCTTTATTTAGATCAAACAATCCTAAATATTCTTTGTGAAAAAAGTGTTCGCTTATTGCCTTATGAGTATAACTATCAAAAAGACGATCGTTGGTTGTTTAATTGGGCCCAAAGTACAAATCCAAACAAATTCTTAGAAATACATAAGGCTAGAGAACAGGTAAAAGTAAGACATTTTGTTGAATTTGAAAAACATTCGATGCCCTGGGAGCATCTTTCTGCACTGGATCAGTGGGAAAGAGATTTTTGGGATTATTTGTATACAATAAAGAAAATGGATGAGGGGACAAATAAGTCAAACCTCTGAGCTGATTAGGGAGAAAGCATGAGAACGATTGAAATCACCCCGGAAATTAGGAATTATTTTAAAAGAGAAGAAATATTTTTTTCAGTATATAAGCAGGAAGGTCTGGCAGATAGTCATTATTTAACAATTGATGAGGCTTTTTTTATGGAGAGTAATTGTATTTATACAGTGAATTCATTTGATAAAACATTACCAACTATGGGAATATACAGTTATTCCTCGAGTATGTTTCCTTCAAAAACTATCATTGGACGGTATTGTTCAATTGCTTCGAATGTTAAACTGATGTCCGCACAGCATCCACTTACTCGATTTACCACGTCGCCTGTAACTATCCCTAGAGAAATTATTGGTCAATCTTGGAATTTTGACCAAAAAGCCCAAGTCGGTGGCTTTTCTCAAACATCCTTTGATCAACAAAAAAGTAACGAAACAGGAATAACTATCGAGAACGATGTTTGGATTGGGGAAGATGTATTATTGAAGTCAGGGATTTGCATTGGAACTGGCTCAGTAGTTGCGGCTGGTTCTGTAGTAACCAAAGATGTTCCTCCATACGCAATTGTTGGAGGAGTTCCAGCTAAAATTATTCGTTATCGGTTTAGCGATGATATCTGTCACGCTCTATTGAAGTTAAGATGGTGGGAATATCCTGTCTGGAATTGCTCAGCTATTTCTGGGGATGAGCCTATTGAGTGGTTTATTGAAAAACTTTCAACCTGGGTATGTCGAGAATCAATCGAAACGATTAAACCAAGGCGTGTTGATGCGGTAGATTTGATTGGTTTAGATCAGAGACGTTAGAAAAAGAGTTTTGTGTTGATTAGTAGAATGAAGTGGAACAACGAAAGACCAAATTATCAAATGTAGACAAAAAGCTTGCTATCGAGTGCAATCACTCTAAGCAGCTCGTTCTCTGGAAAAAGAACACACTAAAGAAATAAGAATTTATCAATCCGTAAATGCCAGATAGGCCTGTCTTAATACGCTTGAATACATTATAAAAGTTAATACCTGTAGTGTATGTATTAAAAAAATATTGACAGAGAACGCTTTCGATTGTAAACTGATGGTAATTAAATAATTAAAGTTCAACTTTGAATTGTAACTGTACGCAGGCAAGATCAAGTTAACGAGGATACCCTTTCGCTGAAGGGCAGGTCTCTGTTAATTGATCTTTTTTTGTTTCTTGCTTGCTATGAAAGGAGGGTGAGAACGTTGATTATTAAGAAGAAGTACAATAATAATATAGCTTTAGTAGCTGATGGCAGAAAACTTGAACATGTTGTACTTGGAAGAGGTGTTGCGTTCAACAAGAATGCTGGCGATGAGGTTGATCCTGAAACGATTGAAAAAACGTTTGTTTTAAAATCAGAAGACACGATTGAGAGTTTTTTAAAGCTTCTTGATGAGATTCCAGTAAACTACTTGGAGCTTACTAATCAGGTGGTAAGAGCAGCTGAAAAAAGGCTTAAAGTAGATTTGAATGAGAGCATCTATATTGGTCTGGCAGATCATATAAATTATGCGTTGGAACGTTCGAAAAATGGAAATAATCTACATAATGTATTGTTATGGGAAATAAAGCAATTTTATAAAAAAGAATTTGAAGCAGCTCTGGAGTCATTGAAAATTATTAAGTATTATGAAAACGTTGACCTATCAGAGGATGAAGCAGCTTTCATAGCCCTGCATTTTGTCAATGCACAAAAAGATGGCGAAAAAATGAATCAGACGATCATCACCACCGAAGTGATCCATGAGATTATTACAATTCTTAGGTATCAATTCAAAATAACTATTAACGAAGATTCAATGAGCTATGTCCGATTTCTATCCCACTTAAAATTTTTTTTGAGAAGAGTATTTAGTAAGGAACGTGAAACTTCAGTGAGCATTGTTGATTACCAATCAATATGTGATAAATTACCTGAAATCACCTCTTGTGTAGATAAGATATCTTCCTATCTGGAAAGAAGGTTGGATATTCGTGTTCTTGAGGAGGAAAAGTTTTACTTGGTTTTGCATATAAACAGGATTGTTAATAGTGAAGTATAAGGTTGTAACTGTTAAATCAGGCAACACTTAGTAAGTACCCGGGCTTATTAAGTGTTGTCTTTTTTTATATTTTTTTAGGAGGAACGACGATGAGTAAACGTGAAGATTTTGCAAAATTTATTGTTGAAAATGTTGGAGGAGAAGAGAATATTATGTCTCTTACTCATTGTGTTACTAGGCTAAGGTTTACATTAAAAGATAGTGGAATGATAAATGAAGAAGCTCTTAAATCTGCCAAGGGGATTGTGACCGCTCAAGAATCTGGGGGTCAGTACCAAGTAGTTATTGGTACCCATGTTGCTGAAGTTTATAACGATATTTTAAGTATATCCAATATAGCAAGCTCAAACGGAAACGATAAGAAAGATGGGATTCTTAATTCAGTAATCCAGATAATTACAAAGGTTATCACTCCGGCTTTAGGTCCAATGATTGCTTGTGGACTTATCCAAGGTTTGCTTAACATTATGACTTTTGCTGGAGTAATTGAGATAACCGACGGCTCTTATCTCATCATTCATGCTATGGGACAAGCGATTTTTCAGTTTTTCCCAGTCATTCTAGGCTATACAAGTGCGAAAGCATTTAAGCTTGATCCAACTATTGGGATATTTTTAGGAGCAATTTTGATGTTCCCTAATTTAGCTGCTAGTCTCAACGAAGGGGAAATTGCTAACGTACTTTTTACTGGCACATTTTTAGAAACAGCTGTATACAATGATTTCTTTGGGATCCCAATTATTTTCCCTAAGATGGGTTACGGTTCTACCGTTATCCCAATTATTTTTATCGTCTTTTTTGCTTCAAAATTGTCCAATTTTTTGAATGAACGTATTCCTAAAGTTGTGGCTTTCACATTAGTTCCGTTCCTTACGGTGGTTATCACAGCACCATTGGCCATCTTAATTATTGGTCCAGTGACAGATGTTCTAAGCAGTTTTATTGGGTACGCTGTTGAAAGTTTGTATACAATTTCTCCAATCATTACTTCATTTTTACTGGCTCTCGTCTATCAGCCAATTGTCATTTTAGGGCTGCATTGGCCACTGATTGCGATTGCTATTCAAAACATATCAACGACAGGTTCGGATTTTATTGGTCCTATTTTGTATACAGGTTCCTTCGCACAAACAGCTGTCGTGATGGCAGTCTATTTCAGAACTAAGTCTCAATTGACCAAACAAATCAGTCTGCCAGCCATTGTTTCTGGATTTTTCGCGATTATTGAGCCGGCAATTTATGGTATTACTTTACCTGTTAAAAAGCGTTTTGGCATTTCAATGTTAGCAGCAGCAGTTGGCTCGGTCATTTTCACTGCTTTTAAAGTTAGAAAATATGGATTAGGCTCAGGAATCTTTGGCTTCATGTCCTTTACTAAACCAGATGGAGATATGTCAGGAGTAATCATCAGTCTAATTGCCTGTGGGGTAACAATGATCGTGGGATTTGTTTTAACAGCCATTACTTTTTCAGAAAATCCCAACGATATCTTAGCAGAAGAAATTAAAGAACAGCCGGCTACTGCTCTAGGTGAAGTAGTCATCTATTCTCCTATGAAAGGAAGAGTTGTTCCCCTTGCAGATGCAAGAGATTCAGCCTTTGCGAATGAAGCGTTAGGTAAAGGCATTTTAGTTTATCCTGAGGGCAATAAGGTTGTTGCTCCCTTTGATGGGAGAATTACCACTTTATTTCCATCTGAACATGCTGTTGGTTTTACCAGCAATGAAGGAATTGAATTACTTATTCATATTGGAAAAGATACAGTTAGATTAAATGGCAAGTATTTCAAGGCTTTCAAAAAGCAGGGAGACTATGTAAAAAAAGGGGAATCAATTTTAGAATTTGATATTTCCAAGATTGTGAAAGAAGGCTTGACGGTTGAAACACCCATTGTCATTACGAACTCTGACAGTTACAAGGACATTTTGATGACGATAAATGAATCCATTGATTATGGACAGGAAATTATTTCAGTCGAGAAGAGACAAAAAATGGATGCTGCAGAAAATTTGCCTATATTGGAAAGTGAAGGTGGGAATAGTTGACGTTAATGGATACGATTGCGAATAGAATCTACGGTATTTTGGCAGGTGGAGCTTTTGGTGATGCCTTTGGAATGCCAACTGAGTGCTGGAGCAGAGAACAAATAAAAGAAAAATTTCCAGATGGTATTCATTCTTTCTTACCTTCTCAAAATAACGAATTAATGACTAGAGAACTAGAACCTGGAACAGTGACAGACGATACCATGAATACAATTATGATTCTTCGTTCGATTGTAAAAAATTCAGGCTCCTTAAGCACAGAAGAATATATCAAGGAACTGTCCTATTGGCTAGAAAATGCTGAGGATGCCAAAGCGGTCTCAGGGCCGTCTACCATAAGAGCAATACAACTTATTCAGCAAGGAACACCAATTGAAAAATCAGGAATACTGTCAACAACGAATGGTGCAGCGATGAAGATTACCCCTATCGGCATTATAGCTGATTATAAAAAAATGGATGATTTAATAAAGCAAGTGTATGATGTTAGTTTGCCGACACATAGTACGAACGTAGCACTAACAGGAGCGGCCATCATTGCTGCATGCATCAGTTATGTTGTAGCTGGAGGAAGAGAAATTGAAGCGCTTTGGACTATTAGCTTGGAAACTGTAGATAAATGCCAAAATATTGGGTACGATTTTCCGAGCCCTTCGCTCTCTTATCGA
This sequence comes from Candidatus Enterococcus ferrettii, assembly GCF_017377655.1. Classification (GTDB taxonomy): domain Bacteria; phylum Bacillota; class Bacilli; order Lactobacillales; family Enterococcaceae; genus Enterococcus_A; species Enterococcus_A ferrettii. Next base: position 57,885 of record NZ_JAFREL010000003.1, on the reverse strand, counting down.
ATATCACAAGCAAAGACAATTGTTAGAGAATCATCACCAGAAATTGCCTTTGAACGGATTGTTAATGAACTAGGCAGTGGGGTACAAACTATCGAAACTATTCCAGCAGTTTTGGCTATAGTGGAGCTTGCTAACGGCAATCCCATTAAAGCAGCTAAATTAAGTGCCGAGATAGGATTTGATACAGATACGATTGGTGCTTTGTCGACAAGTATTTGCGGAGGGATGAACAATTGTTTTTCAGAAGAAGATATAAGGCTGATTGAAGAGTGCAACAATATAAATTTTGACTTGTTAGTTAAAGAAATACTTCCGTTTTGTTATTTAGTTAAGTAGAAAACACAAAGAGCAAAGCCTACTCAATCTGAGTAAGGCTTTTTCTGTAGACGTAGAACATTTTTACTAAACAAAGGATGCTTTAAGATAAATTTCTCTGGGTTCATGATGGTTTTTCACGCGAATAAACTAGCTGTGATAAAGTAATTTTGTGCTAAAATAACTTGAAGGAGCATACCGAAATATGCAAAACGTTAAAGAATTAAGTGTTAAAGAACTGAGAAAAATAACTGGTGGAAAATACTACGGCAACGGTCTGTCCTGCGGGAAACATTCGTGCTCAGTAGATTGGGGCAAAGCGATTGGAATTATCGGGAATAATGCCGCAGCAAATTGGGCTACAGGTGGAGCTGCTGGATGGAACAAAGGATAGCTGTGTGCAGTTGAGATAGTTATTTTTTATAGGGGTTTTAAGGGATAAACAGGCAGTTTGAAGGAAGTGAAAGAGTATGAGCAAATTGAAATGGTTCTCGGGCGGAAAAGATCGAGGAGAACAAGCACTAGCTATCATTACCGACTTATTGAATGAATTGGCTAACAATTCAGACAATAAGTCCCTGCAGCAGGTGTTAGGGATCTATAAAGAAGAGTTAACCCAAAAAGAATCCTCTGTGCCCTTCATTTTGAGTCGGATGAATCTAGATATTTCAAATGCACTTAAAGAAGATGGAGTTGCTTTATCGATGGGTCAATCGAGCAAGCTGGAAAAATTATCTTCTCTATCGAACATTAGATATGGCTATTAATAAATTAGAGCTGCTAATCAGCATAAAAGCTAAACCTAACACACAGAGGTTTAGCTTTTTTTGTGATGTCAGCAACGAAGAATACCTTTATTTGCAACTGTAGATGTATGTTTTTAGAACTAAATCTACTACGATTAAACGGAGTAGATTTAGTATTGGTTTGGCGAAGGGACGACACTGATACACGACTTTTTACTAGAAAAGTTCTTTATTTTCTAAGGGATCAATTGGATAATAAAGTTGTCGACTATTTTATTTTAATAAAATGAGCTTGGTACTTTGTAGAATCAAAGATAGTACATGTTTTATGCAAAGGTAAGGCCTCTTTAGTATAAGCAAAATGAGTAACCTCAAGAAGAGGAGAGTTCAGTGAAACCTTAAGATAATTGTGCAGTTTTTCATCAGCAAGAATTGCGTGTACGATTTGTTGGCTATAAACTAGGGAAAAATTCCGTTCATCCTCGATGTATTTCATTTTTGATCCTGTAAGATTGGTTATAGTAAAATCGGGAAAGTATTTTGTTGGCATATAGCCATATTCGAAGCAATAAGGTTCCTCATCTGCAAACAGAATCCTCTCGTAATAAAAAAGGGGGGCCTTTTCTTCTAGATCCAACTCTTTTGATAATTGATTTGATGCGAAAACCAATTCAAATTTAAGAACCTGAGCTGAGGGAACTTTCTGAATGCTGAGCATTTCCTCAGAAAAGGAACGAATTTTTGAAGAACGATCCAATGTTGTTTTTACAGGAGAGTAGGTCACATGACTGCCGCTTCCCTGTATTTTTTTTACATAATCATTCTCAGCTAGCAGCTGCATCGCCTGGCGAATGGTCACTCTGGAGACATTGTACTTTTTTCCTAATTTTGCTTCTGTTGGTAAAATATCTCCCTTGGAAAAAATCCCCTCTTCAATTTGTTTACATAGATCGTTAAAAATAGATTTATAGAGTGCTTCTGAAGTCATTGGTATCAACCCTTTCTTACTTTGTTAAGATGAATAGAGGGATCAAATAAGCAATTATAGGGAAATTTGTCTCATTTCTTTACAATTTGTATTATACCAAAAAAATTTATTGTATCAAAATGACCGTGATCTATTGTTATCGTTTTCACAGGGTGCTATATTTCAGGTGAAATCAAAAGAAGGAGGAAGTTTATGAATATCATTTATATTCATACCCACGATACAGGACGGGTGATAAGTTCTTACGGTTATGGCGTGCATACGCCAAACTATCAGAGCCTATGTGAAGAGTCTCTTTTATTCCAAAATGCTTTCAGCGTTGCACCGACCTGTTCACCTAGTCGTGCGGGTTTGTTGACAGGGGTATTTCCTCATCAAAATGGCATGCTGGGACTTGCTCAGAGAGGCTTTAGCTTAGATAAGGAGCTGCATCTCGCACATTTGTTAGCAGAAAATGGGTATCGTACAGCACTATGCGGCGTACAACATGAGATCGGCTACTATACAAGTCATGAAATGGCCATCGGTTCGTTGGGTTACCAAGAGGATTTGAGTGGGGATCATTCGAACTATTCTGAGAAGAATTTAATTTACTGGGATGAAGCCAATGCGGATAACTTGGTGAACTGGCTTGCTGCATATGACTCTGAAAAACCATTCTTCGTTTCTTATGGGATGCATGCAACACACCGAGCATTTCCAGATGAGATACACGAAGGGGAGGATCCTAATTACACCCAGCCACCCATTAATATTCCTAACAACGAACTGACACGAGAAGATTATGCCCGCTTTAAAACGAGTTTGAGAACGGCGGATGAAAATGTTGGAGCAGTAATAGAAGCGCTTAAGAAAAACGGCTTGTATGATGAAACAATTATTCTTTTAACTACCGATCATGGGCTGGCTTATCCGTTTGAAAAATGTACATTGAATGATAGTGGAGTGGGCGTGCTGTTAGCTATGCGTGTGCCTGATTCTAAACAGAGAATGAAGAGCTTTGACGGCCTGATTTCTCATATTGATGTACTGCCAACGTTATGTGACTTGATTGGTCTGGATAAGCCCGAATATTTAGAAGGAGAGAGCTTTGCTCCATTATTTACAGGAGAGGACTACGAGGGAGACGATGCTGTTTTTTCAGAGATTAACTTCCATACGTCTTATGAACCCGTTCGTTCTGTAAGAACAAAGAGATATAAATACATTCGTTTTTTCGATACAGAGTACCTGAAGGTCAATCGATCGAATATAGATAGCTCCCCAGTGAAAGAGTTTTATGCTGAGAATGGATTGGACGAAGTAACCAAAGACACAGAATGCCTGTACGATCTTTATTACGACGTTTATGAAAAAAATAATTTAGCAAAAGATGAGCAGCACAAAAATGAATTGCTCAAGATGAGAAACCTGTTGAAGGATTTTATGGTCCGTACGAATGATCCGCTTCTAAAAGGACCAATTGAAGTACAAAAAGAATGGAGAGTGAACAAACGAGAAGCTTATTCAGCGGGATCAAAAAATGCAAATGATTATGATAGTTTCGGGGGTTAGAAAAGGGGGAGTTATATGAGAGCAATAGTTTTTGTAGGTCATGGAGATTTGCCTAAAGGGATGAAGCATTCCATTGAGATGATCACTGGCATGAAAGAACATATCTTTGTAGTTTCGTTGTCGCCGAAAGATGGGAAAGAGGAATTTCAAAACAAATTAGCCACTCTAGATTCTCAATTGACTGAGTATACAGAAATACTGTTTTTTGCTGATTTACTTGGTGGATCACCTTGTAACGGGGTTGTTGAGAGGTACTTTGACAATAAAAAAGTGCAAATAGCGGCGGGAATGAATCTTCCAATGGCGGTTACGGCTGTACTAGGAGATTTACCCATTGAACAGATTATTCAAGAAGGCAAGACTGGAATTAGTAACGTAAAAAATCCTCAGCAAACAGCACCAGTTCAAACAGAAAAACACCTTACTCAGTCAGCTCGGGCGAAAAGCGGAGAACCGTTTGAAGTTAAGAATGTCCGAATTGATGCACGTGGTATTCATGGGCAAGTTGCGACTGCTTGGACGCCTAAACTGAACATTGATCGAATTATGGTGATTGATGATTGTGCGGTGAAGGACGAGATGCAGAAGATGGCGTTAAAAATGGCTAAGCCGAATTCAGTGAAGCTGTCGATCTTATCTTCTAAAAAAGCGGTGGAGCGTTTGAGCAATAAGGATTCTTATCCTGGAGAAAAGTTATTGGTGATCCTTCAACGGGTTGAAACCCTGAAGAAGTTAGCGGAGCTGGGGTATCGCTTTGCTGATGTAAATGTGGGGAATGTACCTAACCGTCCAGGAACCACTTCTTATCGGAAGACCGTGCACCTGACGGAAGAAGAAGTAGCGATTATTAAAGCGTTGATCCATGATGGCACGCATTTTACTGCTCAAATGGTTCCCAATGATGCGAAGGTCGATTTTGATGAAATTATCAATAAATAAAAAGGGATAACAGGAGGAGAAAAAATGGCATTATGGCAAGCACTTTTAATTGGGTTATTTGCTTATCTTGGACGTAATCAGGTACCGTGGTTGTTCGGTACAACGGGTGGATGGTATGGGATTGGCCGTCCGTTGGTAGCAGGACTGATTTGTGGGTTGATTTTGGGTGACGTGAAAGCTGGGGTACTTTGCGGGGTAGCCGTTCAAGCCATTTTTATTGGACAGATCACACCTGGCGGAGCAGTACCTTCTGATTTGAACCTTGCAGGCTTCATTGGGATTCCACTAGCGATAGCAGCTGGCGGTAGTGCTGAGACAGCAGTGGCTTTTGCTGTTCCACTAGGAGCATTGGGTGTAGCTTTACACAATTTTACTATGACTATTCAAGCGGCATTTTCCCACAGAGCAGACCGCTGTGCGGAGCAGGCTGATGCACGTGGGGTTCGCATCTCTAATATTATGGGAACATCGGTGTCCTTTGCTGAACGGTTTCTAATTGTATCTTTGACTTGTTACTTTGGCGCACCATTTGCTGAAAAATTATTGAATTCGCTGCCAGAGCTTGTTTTAAACTTTTTGCAAATTGGTGGACGTATGCTGCCGGCCCTAGGTTTTGCCATTTTGTTGAAGCAAATTGTTGAGGAGAAGTGGATGATTTTTCTATTCATTTTTGGTTGGGTGTTTGCCTCGTCTTTCCAACTTACAACAACAGCATTAGTTTTTATAGCAATCGCAATTTCCTTGATCTATGTGATGGCTAGATACAACAAAAATGATAGCGGGACACAATCGACTTCGGCAGCCATGAATGATTCATTGCCGTTTTATCAAGACGAGGAGGGAAATTATGAAGACTAATGTGAAACTATCAAAAAAAGATGTATCGGCTGCTTCATGGCGTTGGATGTTTTTTGCCCTAAGTTCTCATAACTATGAACGTATGATGGGAACTGGTTTTGCTCATTCACTTTCGGGATCGTTGGAGAAATTGTACAAGGATGATAAGGATGGGCTGCGGACGGCACTTAAGAGGAATTTGGCGTTCTTTAATACTGAACCGCAACTTGGTGCGATCATTCCAGGAATTTCGTTAGCATTGGAAGAAACATACGCGAACGATGATTCCTTTGATGAAGACATTTTAACGAGTACAAAAAATGCGCTAATGGGACCCTTGGCAGGAATCGGAGACTCAATTTTAGTTGGAACCTTGAACCCCATTTTACTGAGTATTGGAATCGGTTTGTCGGCTAATGGTTCTGCTGTAGGTCCTTTGACCTTCTTGATTTCTTGGTTAGCGATCGTCGTCACGATGAAGTATTGGCTATTTGTGAAGGGCTACTCATTAGGATTGGATGCAGTGAAGGTACTGACTAATGAAGCAATGAAGGTCAAAATTACTACGGCTTTGACCATGATTGGGTTAATCGTAATTGGTGGAGTTGCTTCTAGCACGATTCAAGCACCTATTGCTTTTCAATACGTATCTGGGGACATGACGATCAACATTCAAGAGATTCTTGATAAAATCATGCCCAATTTAATGCCGTTAATCGTCGCACTTGTCAGCTATTTATTAGTTGATAAAAAAGGCTGGTCAACCAATAAATTGTTAGTGGGTATTTTAGTATTTGCTGCTGCCATGGTTGCGCTAGGTATTATGTAGGAGAAAGAGGATAACGAATGGACTATCAAGATTATATTACTGATTTGCACTTGAATCTTCATCCTGATCAAATTGAGCGATTGCCTAAGTGGTATGAACATAGTAAACGCGTAGTAGACTTCTTTACTCTCGCTTATTATCCGTATCATATGGTGCAGTGTCCTGGAGGCTTCAAGGCAGAAGAAGAGATTGATTCTGAGCTGATGAAAGAGCAATGGGATTTTATCAAGGACTGTCTGGGGACTAAAAATAAAACAGAAAATTATATCAGCTTTATTGGTTATGAATGGCAGGGAACTGGAGAAGATGGTGATCATAACATTTATTTTAAGAACGACCAGCAGGCGAATATCCAGTTATCCCCACGTTACCAGGATCTGGTAAAACTTTTTCAGGCTCAAGCGGTGATTGGTATTCCTCATCACTTAGCTTATTCATTAGGAAATCGCGGTAAAAATTGGCGGACACATGATGAGCGTTTTTCTCCGTTTGTAGAAGTCTATTCGCACCACGGCAGTTCTGAACGAGACAGGACGAATCTAACGATGGAACGCCATATTCATATGGGACCGAGAATAGAAGACACATCGGTGGTCTCAGGCTTGAAGCAGGGCCAACATTTTGGCATCATTGCTTCTGGCGATAACCATGAGGTACCGGCAATGGTAAAAAATGGCAGAGCAGGTGTTTGGGCGGCAGAATATTCAAAAGAAGCGATCTGGGAGGCCTTCACTGAGAGAAGAACCTATGGATTTACAGATTCGAAAATTAGTGTCTGGATGCAATGTGACGATCATCCAATGGGAAGTATTTTTACTACTGATCAGAAAGAGCTGGCTCTGGACATTGCCACAGTAGCGAATGGAAAAATCGAACGAGTAGAGTTATACAAAAATGGTGAATTGGATCAGATTCATCTAGGAAAGCTAGCAACCCAGACGGATACTAATACTCCGGTTAGAGTGAAGTTTCGCCTGGAATGCGGTTGGGGACCCAATATCAAATTTTTCCCTGAGTTTAATGAAAAGATTTGGCAGGGAGAACTTACGGTCGATGGCGACGTAATCTCTGTTGAGCAGGTCTATAGCAGTTTTGATAATTCGTATGAAATGCTTAATAAGCAGAAAGTCGCTTTTCAAGCAAAATCACAAAAAAATGGCGGCGATCATTGGATGAGAGATGCGGCTATGCGTAATGAAGGGTTTATCTTTGAAATTGAAGCACTCCCTTCGGCTAAGATGAGCTTAACGATCAATGGACGACAAGAAGACTATCTAATCTCTGACCTGCTTCGTACCAGTCATTTAATTGTTTTTGAAGATGAAGCGAAAGAATTGCTGAAGGAACGTGTTGGATTAGAGAAGTACTATCGTAGCGACAGTTGGTATCACAATGCGTACAAAGTGAAACTCTACCAAGCCGCTACTGAAGAACAATATGCAATCTCGGATCAATTTGTAGTACCGATAACTAAAGAAGAAACCAGTTATTTTGCGAAAGTTGTTCAAAGCGATGGGCAGGTTGCCTGGGGATCACCGATCTGGATTTCCAAAGTGTAACAGGCACATTCAATTGTGAGCTGGCAAATAAGATGAAGCAGATTATTTATTAGTAGTTAAGGTGAGGGTGCTGCACGGAACGGTGAGTACCTTTGCCTGTTTTTACAACCACAGGGAGTATCGCATACAGTCGAGTATGGAAAAGAATTAACTAGGAAGTTAGACAAGGGGAAACAAGATGAAGCACATTTCAGTTCTGATAAAGCCTGCATCATCCTTATGCAACCTGCGCTGCAGCTATTGTTTTTATGCTAATATTAGTTCGTTAAGAGAAGTACGCTCTTACGGAAAAATGAAGATGGATGTTACAAAAAGTATGATCAAAAACATCTTTGTTGATTTGGAAAATGGGGATTCTTTATCTTTGGCTTTTCAAGGAGGCGAACCCACACTGGCAGGCTTGGAGTACTTTAAGAATGTTGTGGCATTAGTGAATGCACAGGAAAAAAGAGTACAAGTTAACTATGCGATACAGACGAATGGCGTCATCATCAATCGTCAGTGGTGTCATTTTTTGAAAGAAAATAATTTTCTGGTGGGTTTATCGATTGATGGTCATCCGCTGTATCATGATATGAACCGAGTAGATCCGCGTGGACGTGGAACCTTCAGAAAGGTTATGCAGACTAAGGAACTATTCGATGAATATGGGATTGAGTACAACATCTTATGTGTATTAACGAAATCTTTGGCTAGAGAACCTCAAAAAGTTTTCCAGTTTATCAAAGAACAAACGATTAGTTTTATCCAGTTCATTCCTTGTTTAGATGATCTGAATGCGACGAAGAGAAGCACGTATGCTTTGACACCAGAAAGTTTTGCCGATTTTTATCAACAGCTGCTGTGTTTGTGGTTGAAAGAATTGGAACAGGGCCATTACATTAGCATTAAGCTGTTCGACGATATTGTTAACCTGCTAGCAAGAAGTCAAGTAACGGCCTGTGGGATACTAGGAAATTGCCAGGTGCAGTATGTAATAGAAGCAGATGGCAGTGTTTACCCGTGTGATTTCTATGTATTAGATGAGTATCGAATGGGCTATATTCAAGAAAGCACATTACGAGAGTTGTTTGAAAAGGGCATCGCGCGCGAATTTTTATGTTCCCGAACGACATTGCCGCAAAAATGCACTACCTGCCCTTTTAACGATCTTTGTCGTGGCGGCTGCAAACGAATGAAGGATGCAATGTATATAGATGAAAGAACAGATTTTTGCGGTTATCAGGCTTTATTAAAAAGCTTTATTCCGCAAATTCCTAAAATAATGAAGTTAGTGGAAGGTGCTAAGTTATGATCGTCGGGTTGCTCTATTTCATTGTGATTATACTAGCCAATACAGTCGGGGCCATTTCTGGAATGGGCGGTGGTGTCATCATTAAGCCTGTCTTTGACTTTATTGGGGCTGATTCGGTAGCAACAATATCGTTCTATTCGACTGTTGCGGTATTCACCATGTCATTGGTCTCTACATTCCGACAGATAGGGAGCGGCGTCAAATTCAACTGGAGTTTGATTGGCTGGATATCTGGTGGAGCAATCATTGGTGGTGTTCTAGGGAATTTAACTTTTGAATTTTTCCTGCAAGTCTTTGCAGATGAAGCACTAGTAAAATTGATCCAGATTATCTTGACGATCGTGACGTTAGTTCTAGCATTTTTGTACACGAAGTACGATTGGAAAAATTTCGAATTTTCTGGTGTTTTATGGTATTTAGCCTGTGGGCTGATTTTAGGATTTTTAGCCAGCCTGCTAGGGATTGGCGGCGGACCAATCAATGTAGCCCTTTTGATGCTGCTATTTTCATTGCCAATCAAAGATGCGACGCTTTATTCTATCGCCACAATCTTCTTTTCTCAACTGTCTAAGCTTGTGACAATTGCGGTTACTTCTGGATTTGCCCGCTATGATTTATCCATGCTGGCTTTTCTTGTCCCAGCAGCAATTATCGGAGGGCTATTAGGAAGTAAAGTTCGCACTATCCTATCACCAGAAAAAGTGACCTTGGTTTTTCAAGGAGTGATCATTTTAGTCTTGTTAATCAACTGTTACAATGGATGGCAAATTATTCATTCAATTTCTATGTGAGTATCCTAGTGATCAGTGATGTGACAGTCATGGATCGTGATAGGGTCTGAGAGGCAGGATCGTAACGTAATTTATTAGGCTCCTTCCGAGGACTTTATAAATAGCTCAATGATTCTCTTAAAATCCTCCTGAACCTGCAGAGGCGTTTTTCGAGGCGTCTCTTTGATCCACTGTTTGATATATTTTTCAAATCCTCCAAAGCTGAAAAGCAGCGTATTAGCGATTGTCATTTCTCCAAACTGCTCGAAGATTTCTGCTTTCTTCTTTTCGTAAATCAAAAGTATCTCTTCATACAGCCTATCGGTTAATAAGTAAAGAAGATTATTTCTTACCAATAACTCGATAAATAGAGCATGCTCTTCAGCTGTTGAGAATACCAATAGGACGACAGTTTCAAAGCTCAAATTTGTCGCTTCATTGATCCTTGAAATGTATGCCGCAACGATAGCGTCAACCTCTAATACCAACACCTCGATTTTAGAATCAAAATTTCTATAGAAGGTTTTTCTAGAAACTTCCGCCTGATCTACTATTTCCTTAATAGATATCTTCTCAAATTCTTGATTGCGCATGTTGTCAATTAACGAAACAAGAATTTGATTTTTAGAATAATCTGATTTCGCATTTCCTTTATTCTTCATTGGAGCCTCCTTTTAGCCTGCTAAAGTAGACACAAAATAAGCAATATGTATCTATTTCCCAATTTCCTTGAACTCACCATAAGGATACTTTATCATAGTAGACACACTTGAGTCTATTTTGAGGGGAGAATATTATGTTAAGTAATTATTTGTGGTTGCCAATTTTGTTTGTCATTCATGATTTTGAAGAAATCATCACGGTTCCAAAGTGGGTGATGTCTCATAAGGAACAAGTCTTTTCTAAAAAAAGACCGCTTTTTGGAGGAGTTACGGACGGCTCAGTGCTGGCAATCGGAGTAGTAGAAGAACTTTTGATATTGGTTGGTGTTTCATTGTATAGCTCTTATGCAGGCACTAATTCGTTGTATTTTTATGTGATGATTGTTTATACTTTGCATCTGGTCGCACATTTGTTTTTTTGCCTGCAGTATCATACTTATGTACCGGGAGTAGTTACAGCAGTCATGCAACTTCCTTTTTTATTCGTAAGTATCCATCAATTATTTCTAGCAATTGAACCCACGCTATTTTCTGTGTTCTGCAATTCTTTTCTTCTGTTTTGTCTTCTGCTTTTAAATGTTTTGGTACTCCATAAAACAATGGATAAACTAGCAAGGCGTTTATTTCTGATTTTATAACTACTCGTAAGAATCTTGCAGCTACGACTTTAAATGCAGGATTCTTTTTTGTACCACACGCGTTTACCCTCTGAAAGACAATTTCCATGTTCCGATTATGACCCCACAAAAAATGAGACCGGCCAATAAAGCCGATCTCCCTCCATAAAAAGACCCTTACTCTTGATTTAACAAGATATCTCTAATCTTCTGCCAATAACTTTTCTTGCCGACAACTAAGGACAGGTCGCCAGTCAATCCATAACGAGTGGCTGCCTGATCTTCGATGGAGAGTTGTCCCTCCACCTGATAGAAGGCGCCGTCTTTTGTCAGATCGCTGGTTTCCGCAATTCGCGTTAGTGTGCCATCGATACTTTTTTCAGAAACCCCTTTTTTATCTAACTTGAAGTGAACAGGCATCCCTATTTTGACATGACTCATTTGGTTCGCAGGAATTTGAGCAGTAAAAGCCATCATGTCTTTTGGCTGATTTGGGTACAGCTCTGCCACCAGACTTCCCTTTGGCAGCTCAGAGATATTTTTATTTTCTTCGTTTAAGTGAAGAACACCATCTGAGGGAGCCAGCAATTGACTGTTTTTTAATTGCTCGTTTAGGGATTGCAGGCTGCTGTTGTTGTGAGCAATTGTCTCGGTAATCTCTGATAGTTTTTGCTTTGTCTCAGAGATAGCCTGCTCTTTGCTTTGGGTATTCTTAGTGGCTTGTCCATTGATCTCGTGTTCAGCCGATGGAGGTGCTGCTAACTTTCCTTGTTCTAGCTGCAGCTGTTCGATTTCATTTTTGAGCTGACTTAGCTGTGTATCGATTGTGCTTAAGATATTGGCCTTCTGCTCTTCCTTTTGCTCATCAGGACTAGCAGCCAGCTGTGCCTGCCAAGTCTGATATTTAGACGTAATGTCTGAAGGAAAGCCTGCCAAAGCTTGCTGGCCGGCCCAAGCAGATCGAACCTGCTGCCATTGGCTTTGTTCAGCTTGTCGTTTACTCAGTTGATCCGTCAACTGAGTATTGGTTTTGTTGAAGGCATCCTGTTGCTGCTGCTGATTGGTTCGCAGCTGTTGGTTGCTTTCCTGAATTTCTTCCTTTGTTGCTAAATAGGCATTTACCCGATTGGCATAACCGTAAGAATCTTCTGCCGTAAATAGATTTTTTTCCTGATTCAGACTGTCAATAAAGGTGTGAATCGCTTGCTGCTGCTCCTGTAAGGAAGTATTTTGCTGCTCCAGCTGCTGTTTTTCAATCTCGATCCCGGTTGTATCAAAGGACAGCAGCAGCTCACCTTTTTTGACTTCTTTATTTTCAGTTAGATGATTTTCTTTTATTTTTGCATTTATTGGTGTTTGCAGCTTCTTTGTTTCTAAGGAGGTAATCCGAGCCTTGGTGCGGATGACTACCTCGGTCTTGCCAAGAAACAAAAACAAGCTGCCTAATACTAAGACCCCAATTACTGGATAGATAACCCAGCGATAGAAGGTAGAGTGGTGTTGGGCATAGACGGTGGAATGATCCATCCATTGATTGTTTTGCATCACAGAGTCCTCCTATATTTCCCACAAGCGTTGATACATTCCATGATTGCAGCGTAATTCTTCATGGGTTCCTTGTTCTACCAGCTGACCTTCATGTATAACCAGGATTTGTTCACAGGCTTTAGCTAAGGATAGGTGGTGGGCAATGAATAGAATCGTTTTATCCTCTAGCTGCAGTAAGCTTTGCATAATAGCATGCTCCAATAAGGTGTCTAATCCGCTGGTAGCTTCATCTAAAATCAGAATATCTGCATCCTGCAGCAGTGCTCGAGCAATCGCTAAACGTTGGCGTTGCCCACCAGATAAGTTCGCGCCGCCTTCCTCTAATAGAGTCTCAAAGCGTAAAGGCTGCTGATCGATAAAGGAAGTGAGCTGAACCTGCTCACATACTGCTAAAATTCGCTCAAAAGGCGGCAGAGATGCTAAGCCAAAGGTAAGATTTTCCAAGATTGTTCCGCTGAAGAAAAAAGACTCCTGGGGAACATAGGTCACTCGCTGCCGTAATTCTTGCGACTGAATATCCAGAATATTGACGTTGCCAAAACGAATCTGCCCCTCGCTAGGAGCATAGAAATTAACCAACAGCTTCGCTAAGGTTGATTTTCCTGAACCGCTGACACCAACAATCGCAATTTTACTGTTAGGTGGAATCGTGCAAGTAATATCGATTAAGGTAGGCAGCTTCATCGTGTAGGAGAAAGAAAGCTGGTCTAGCTGAATTCCTTGCTGGAAGATAGCAGAAGAGAAGTGTTTCGCAGCACCTTGTTCTTCCTTTTCAGAAGAAATAGCAAAGATTTCGTTCAACCGTTTATTGGCAACCTGAGCTGTTTGCATTTTCACCTGCAGATTAATGATATTTTGCAGCGGATCAGTAAAGAAGACCAGTAGTGCATTGTATGTAATCAGCTGACCAATACTAATTGAGCCATCGATAACGTAGTAAGACCCTAGCCACAAAATCAAGGCACTGCTCACCAGCTGGATGGCTTGCTTGATTCCTTGTTGAACATTATCTAAAGTGACCGTCTTAAAGGAGGTCTTCATCAATTGGATAAACTCCCGATCCACCCGATTATAAACTTTTTCTTCGCCGTTGTAGGCTTTAATCGTTTCAATCCCCTTTAAACTTTCAATAATACTGGAATTTAAAACTGCACCAGCCGACATTTCTGCCTGATTCGCCTTCTCGTAGCTGTGGACAAAGGCTAAGATCGCAGCCAAATAAAAAGGAAGAGAGGCCAAGGTTATCAAAAAAAGCGGTCCGTTTTGAATCGCTAAGGTTGTTCCTACAATGAAAACCATCCCGATATCCAAAAATACTGATAATGTGGCACTGGCAAGCGCATCGATAATTTTATTCGCGTCTAAAAAGCGAGAAATAATTTCCCCTGATTTCCGCGTAGCAAAAAAACTCATCGGTAAAGTCAGCACATGCTTAAAATAGCGCAGCATAACTGCCATACTCATTCGCTGCCCTAAAATCACCAACAGATAATTACGGCTGTACTCAAACAATACTTTAAACAAGTACACAGCGATTAATCCTGCTGAGACGATGTTTAAGGTAGACATTGCTTGATTCGGAATAAAGAAATCAAGTATTCCTTGAAAATAATAAGAGCTGGCAATACCAAACAAGGTAATAAATAAGGCTGCTAGAACAATATGAAAAATAAGTCCTCTTTGCTGCCACAAAACCGGGAGAAAAGAGGTCAGGCCAGCGACTTTTTCTTTGCTCGGCTGATACTCTGCTGCTGGAGTCATTAGCAAAAGTACTCCAGTCCACTCATGGTCGAAATCGGTAATCTTCTTTTTAAGCTTTCCTTGACCAGGATCAGCAATGAGTAAGGTATCCCCCTTTACGCCGTACACGACAACATAGTGCATATATGTATCATCAATAATCACATGAGCAATTAAGGGAAAAGGCAGCTCTTTTTCCTGCCACACGCATTGATCAGCTTGAATCGCTTGGCAGTCGAAATTCAGCTGCTCAATGCACTTTTTCAAGCCAAAGGCGGAGGTTCCTTCTAAATCGGTTCCCGACAGCTCCCGCAGCTTATGGATCGGTATTTCGGTTTTGTATTGCTTTAGAATCATAGCGATGCAAGCAACGCCACAATCCTTTTCATCCTGTTGAGGAATAAATGAGATAGCAGTCATTTGAACAAGGCTTACTCCCTTCAATAAGTTACTTCATTTTTTCTAACCGTTCCTTTAGCTTCTTAGCTTTACCTAAAGCAAAGGTACGGCTTAGCTCAGCATTGAAATGAATTGTACGGTTAGCAAAATCTATTTCTCGAGCCTTTGTTAAATTCACCAAACAAGAACGGCTGGCACGAAACAATGCGGGATAAGCTTTCTCCAAATCCTGCAGCTTGCCGTAGAATTCATAGTGGCCATTCACAGTGTACAAAACCACACGATGAGGAATAGTTGAAGGCTCTAGGAACAAAACCTCAGCCAAATTAAGGTTGAAGGTCTGAGTACCAATAGAAAAGGTAAAATTCTGACCCTGATCATTCTTAGCTGTCGCAATTCGCTCTTGAGCTACTGACAACAGCTCCATAATCTCCGTCCGATAATCCTCCAATGGTTGGTCCTTAGTAATGAAGCCTAATGCTTCCACTCGCCTTTTTAAAGTAAGGGGAGCCAGCTCCTCGTGAGTTGTAATAAAAATAATTTTCGCCTGTGCATCAGCATTGCGAATGGTTTCGGCCAAGTCAATGCCGTCAATCGTATGGTTCAAATCGATATCTAAAAAATAAACCCCGTTTTTTGGTTGAAATTGCTGCAGGTATTTCTTTACCTCCAGCGGATTCTGAGTCTTTAAGACTACCTCAAAGGGATCATTGTGAAACAACAAATAGTTTTGGATGATCGTATCCAGCTGCTGCAGCTGAATCAGTTGATCCTCGCAAATAATAATTGGATAGCTCATGCAGCTACTTCCTTTCAAAAACGGTAATAATTTGAGTTGAGAAGGTGTGTTCATCCTTTTCATACTGCACATATAAGTTTGGATACTTTGTTTTAAGTTCTTGGATGTTGGAGAGTCCTAAGCCTAAATGATCTTGCTTGGAAGAAAATCCAGGCTGCATCAGCTGAGGAATACTTGCACCTGATTCCTGATACGTATTCTGTACCAAACATTCCAGTTGCTGATTGTCCTGGTAAAGCAAAATGGAAAGCGCAGGTTTTTCAAGCCCTTGGGCCGCTTCAATCGCATTGTCCAGTGTAATTCCTAGAATACGAATAAAATCAAATACCGGAATCGGCAGCTCTTCAATCTCCTGTCGACATTCAAAAGAACAAGCAATCTGATGCTCCTGAATGACCGACAGTTTACTAATTAGCAGACTCTTCAGATACGTATTTTTTACGTTTTTCAAGTCATTATAGGACCAAGCAATTGAAGCAAAATACCTATCCGAATAATTCTCCAAGCTAATTACTTGTTGCAGCAGCTCTGTGTCCTGACTTGCGACAGAAGATTCTTTCAAGCTTAAGATTAGATTTTTATAGTCATGCTGAAACTTGCGCATTTTCTGCTGATTCTCTTCTAATTGATCAGCGTATTCCTTAAGATCAGTTAGCTGCTGCTTGAATAATTGCTGCTCGAAGGTTTCCTTTTGGTGAGCTGTTTCGCGAGCAAAAACAATAAGCAGGAAAATGGTCTGAACCACTAAGAAAATGACCAAACCGACAACAAACCGATCAAAGGCTTCATAATAATGAGCGGCGTAAGTAATCAGTAAAGCTACTAAAAATAAATACCCTAAGAGAATGGAAGAAAACTGAGAACTGTATTTCTTGAGCAATCGTTCTGCTGAAAAGCGGTAAAGGGCAAAGAGAAGCACTAGTAAGGCAATAATATCAAGAACAATCTCTCCTATCACCAATGTCCAGCCCTTTACTCCTGAAAACGAAATAAATGGAATTATTCCAGCAGAAACTAGGAGTGGAACAAAGTAGCTGAGCAGCATACTCAAAATGATTGTATTCAAAAGAATATAGTTTGTTTTTTTCTTCGATTTTAGCAGGTAGTAGCATCCAACAATTGTTAGTACATCAGAAAAATCACTGAATACTTCTACTAAAAAGGTAATTGGCAAAAGAACCAGTAACAAGATCATCTTTTTCTTAAGGGGTACTCCACGATATAGACTGAAAAAGATGCCATAAAAATAGAACGAAGATAAAAACATCCGTAAAATGTACGCTTTCGTATCAATTTGTACCATTTGATTCACCTCTTGAATATGAGTATATCAGAGGCAGTAAAATCTAACACTTTCTAAAAAATGACCATAAACATTGTGCAGGATTACCCGAGCTTTTACCGAATTGTCCACGGTTTCCCCCTTGTACTTGCTTTAGTTGCTTTTCCGATAATTGTTGAACGTTCATAAGCTCACTCCTTTCATTGATTGAAATTAGTATGGCATAAAGCATTCCTGTATATAAAAATATGTCCTGAAGGTAGCCAAATGCTGTCTTGAACGGTTGATGAAGCAGAAAATAATCGTTTAGGATGGAAAAATACAGGTTCAGGATGTTTTTCTCAAGCTTCGAAAGAAAAGAAGTACGATGGAGGTACCAGATAAAGGGAGGTGAGAATATGGACAAGTATACACAATTATCTGCTGTGCAATTACGAGCAACTGTCGGTGGAAAAAGAACCTGGAAAAACTTTGTTAGCTACATGGGCAGCTATTACAAAGGATTGTGGGACGGCTTAGTCGGTTAAGTTTCTCAACAAGTAATTAAATCAAACAAGGAGTGAAGAAGAGATGAACTATCAAGTACTTAATGAAAAGGATCTTCAAGCAATTACTGGTGGCGGTCAATACGATAAGACGGGTTACAAGATTGGAAAAACAGTAGGCACGATCGTAAGAAAAGGATTTGAAATCTGGAGTATTTTTAAATAATTTTCGCTTCCCCACATACTTAAACCCTAGGCAGACAATTCCCCAAGCTCTCCGTTGTCTGTCTAGAGTTTGAGCAGGACAAGCGTTTAGAAAGAGAGAACCAATGAAAAAAAGCCGCTATCTATTCGTTATCATCCAGTTTCTTTTTGCACTTATTCCCCAAATTTGGATTTATCTTTTTATTACTAAAATGGGCTTCAGCTTCACCTATGGACTTAGCGCATTCTTTGCTGCTGTGATTCTAATAAATCTCTACTTGGCGATCTATTTTTTTGAACAGATAACAGCTATAAAATTAACCATTAGAGGGATTCACTTGAAGCAGCTGCTTTATTATACTTTTTTAGCAGTAGGATTAAAGATACTTTTTGGACTTCTGGCCTATTGGGCTGGTTACACAACACCAGACAATGAAGAGGCGATTCAAGGATTGTTAGGAGAAATACCCAAAGTAATTTTTACACTATTTGCCGTAATCAGCGGTCCTATTTTAGAAGAGCTGGCTGCTCGAGGATTCATCATGGGATACATATTTAAGCAGCATAAACCATTGGGCTTTTTAGTAAGTGTTGTCCTATTTACTGCGCTTCATCGCCCAACTAGTCTAGGGCAAATACTGATCTACTTAGGTCCATCAATAGCCTTTTGCTGGATTTATTACGCCAGTGACCGACTGGAATATTCTATTGCTGCCCACGTTATAAACAACTTACTTGTTTTACTATAGCTCTTAGTCATGAATGGCTAAAAGATAGAAAGGAGGAATTCAAATGTTTTTATTGAGAATCCTGCTATTGATTGTACTGATTGGATTAATTGTCTATATCAACAATAAAAAGCAGACTCTGCCACGAAATTATCGCTGGCTGCTAATCGCTGCTATTATTTGTATCATCATTATAGAAATTGCCACCAGCTCTGTTGCTACCAGCTTTTTACAGGGGTTAATGGACGGTCTAACTCAGTAAAGAGGGAAGAAAGGTGAGGCACAATTTTATACCAAAAGATTCAGAAATACGCCACAGGAATAGTCACTTTTTTCGGGATGGTGATTATTTCACAGGTGCCGGATATGGTTGCTTTACGCGCAAAAACAACTCTTAAGGATTTTCTGGTACCGCTAATCGCTGCTTCACTTTTATGGATAATGATCCTTGTATGTCAAAGTCTTGGAATTTTTGAGCTCAGAGATTGGCGAGTTCATTTGTCTGATATAAAGCTAGTCCTAATCGGGTTCCTGATTTTTATCCTAGTAAAAGCAGCCGGTGGGGCACTTCTGTTTCTACTGGGGGAGACAGCGACTCATAATCAGCAGCTGGTGGAAAGTGCTTATGCTGCTCATCCTGTTTGGCTTCAATTTTTACTGATCGCAATTGTTGGTCCAATTATGGAAGAATTTATCTTTCGAGGATTTCTGATTCATTACTATTTTTTTGCTAATTATAAGGTGGGAATAGTAGTTAGTAGTTTGCTTTTCGGTTTATTCCATCAACCAACTGATTTAGTCAGCTTACTTATTTATGCATCAGGTGGTTTAGTACTGGGGATAATCTATCAAAGAACGAAAAGGATTGAGATTGTTATTCTTATCCATTGCTTGAATAATTCACTGATGTTTCTTCCTTACTTGTTTGGAGGATAAAGGGATAATAGAAAGGTGAGTATCGTGAAAAATACGGATTACTTGAGTGATGTTTTGACACTAACTAAAACAGCTTTGAAAGATTCTGATACCCAGAAAGTTAAAGTACTTTGCAGTATTTTAGAAAGAAGCAAAATGAGTGTTCTTGAGGGGGAGTTTTTTTATGATTACAAGAAAGAATTTCAACCAGCAGTTAGCAGATTTACGATTAGAAATGGATTTTCTACTCCCAAAGTGTTATTGGACTTGCTCTCTGTGATACGAATGCCGAAAGCTTGGTCAGGGTTATAATCAAAAAGCTTTAAAACGTATCCAGTAGGTGAACGGCGTTTTAAAGCTTTTTTACTGAATAGAGAATTCAATTACGTGTCATACTCTTAATTATTCATTACGAGGAGAACTATGGTGAGCATAACAAAACGTATCTTTTATTTTAGTTTACTATGTGCAGCTTCAATCTTTTTACACTTGGAAGTAATTCTAGGTATTGATTCTGTATGGCTTAACGCACATGAGACATCGTTTGTTTTCATTGAATTAATAATCTGGCTGTTTATCATTTTACTTTTTACTAAATTTTCTAAATACAAGTTCTTCAAAGAATCGAATGGCAACGTGATCTTTTTCACTGGAATTAGTTGGCGAAAACTGAGTATTACACTGGGAATGCTGTTATTGGTATTGTTAATCGGTTATTTGGATGGACACTACAATACAGCAGCCTTGCCAGAGAACCAGCAGCTAATTAACCAGTATTATCTGCAGGTACCTTTACTTGTGTCTATCAGTAACTATTTATTCGCTCCAACAGTGGAAGAACTGCTTTTTAGAGGGCTATTTTTTAAGATGTTTTTTCCAAAACAAACCAAACTAAATACCATTATTAAAATTATCGTTTCTGGAATAGTCTTCGGCTTTGCTCACCAGTTTGTGATAGATATCAACTGGTTCATTTATTGTTCAGTGGGCTGGTTATTAGGAATAGCTTACCAATACACCAAGGAGTTAGCTTATCCAACATTGCTGCATTTATTGATAAATTTGATGTGAGAAACGCTGATTACTTTGGTAAAATTTAGCAATATCTTCTCAACTAATTTACTTTCTCAGCTTTATTTTTCACCTAACATACCTTTAACTAAACAGCCGTTTTCCCACGTAATTGACGTTTAGGGAAAACAATCAAAAAGACCATGTAGCAAACAGATAAAAGAGAGACCGCCCAGATGTTTTGCTGTAAAGAACCGCTCATAGATAATGAGGCCAAGATATTGAATGCTGCATGGAAACCGATGACTAAATAAAGTGAGCCAGTTGAATAATACATAAGCGAAAATACACCACCTAATAATAAAGCATTAATGATTTGCAGAATAACCAATACCGACGCTGTATCTGGATTCAGTCCGCTAGCGATATGCAAAATACCGAAGATACTACTAGAAAACAGCAAGTAAAACGTTGGACTTTTGTCTTTCAAAAAATAGAAAAAGATTCCCCGAAAGAGTGTTTCTTCTACAAAACCTACCAGAAGCATCTGAAGCCCAATCAATAAAATGGTTGAAATCGGCAAGGAACGGTTGAGGCCCAAAATCGCTGGTTGAATAAGTACGATCAGTGCGATGAAGCCTATCCAATAGATGGGCACAGTCCCTTTTTTAAAGCCAAACGGTTTCAGGCTAAGCTCTTTCTTCTTCATATAAAAAATTAAAAAGAGAGCGTACAATGCAAACGCCGCTATTTGAGACAGAATAATTCCGTTAGTATCCATTGCTAAAATCACACTTGCTGCTGAAAACAAGCTAATAACCAGTGTTAATCCGATTGCTAAACCTACCAATTTAAAATATGTTTTACTCATTTTGTTCCTCCTGTAATTCGTTTTTTACACTATAGCATGGGCTTCTTAGTGAAATTCCGCTATAATTCCTGTATACAGGAATTATGAAATGGAGATAGCTATGTACGGCGAAATCATCAAGCAAATTCGGAAAGCAAAAGGATTTATGCAAAAAGAAGTTTATATCGGCATCGTTTCAAAAACCTTCTATAGTGATTTTGAGGCCGGAAAATATTCTGTGGAAATTACTAAGTTTGAAGGGTTCATCAAAAATTTAGGGATTACCTATCAAGAATTCGAGTATTTCAAGAAGCAATCACAAGAGGATGAAGTGAAAGCTTTGGAAGACAAAATCGATCAGCTTTATAAAAGTGGCAAATTTGAGGTGCTTTATGATATTTACGAAGAATATAAGCAGCACCAAGCGATCGAGCTGCGCTATTTAGCGATTCAGGCCTACCTCTTAGTACTAATTACCAACACCAATTTTTATAAATTTTCCCGAGAACCCTTTAATGAAATTCTGGCTGAATTAGAAAATGCCAAGATGTGGACAATGAAAGAAATCAAGCTGAGCAAGCTGGTATTGTTGTCACTTTCTGAAAAGGACAAAGAAAAAGCTGGCGCGATCTACCAGCGGATTGGGCAAGAATTGGAGAAATATCAGTCATTTGACAGCAAAGTTTACTATGAGGAAATGGGCGATTTGTATTTCAACAGAGTCCAAAGCTTGTTAATCACCAATGATGTTCCAACTGCTCAAACAGTCTTCAATGAGTATCAGCAAACGATTCAACAGTCAGATAACCTACATTTGATGATCCAGTTGAAGTTCAGTGAGAATCTGTTGCAGCTTTATGTAGATTATCCGGTTTATCAGCCTAAAATGAAAACCTTGCTGCAGCACTTAAGTGAGACCGCGACTTCGGAAACACATTTTTATGGAATCATTTTCCAGATTCATCAGGAAAAAGCTAAAAGTTATTATGAGCGTTATCGGAAAAAGTAGGGCGTATAAAAAGTATCGCTTTATTATAAAAAATTTGTTAAAGTACCATGTCATAAAGATAGTACGAAATGAGCTGAGCGGGTACAGGTCTAACAGCACCTCCCTTTTAGGCAGCTGCCAAAGAACGTTGCTGCATTTCTTGATAGGCAGTTTCTCTGTATTGCTCGCGGTTAGTGCTCGTCAAAATGTATTTTTTAGCTCACGGATGTTGAAAGGCTGTTTAGAGGACTTTTTAAGAATTTTTTTTGTGACTATCCCTTGGTTATTCTTTCGTTATTTTTGAGCATTCAATCAGTCAATATCTTCTTGACAACTACTGAACATGAATGCTAATCTTTTTGGTAGTCGAAAGCGTTTTATTATCATTAGAAAACGCTGATAAAAACATGAAGAGATGAGGTGAGAAAATGATCTTGAACGTTGATTCCAATAAAACCATTCGTTATTACTGAACAAGCACTGAAATCTTAGCGTGCTCTAAGTCAGTATGTAAAGAGGCATTTTCTCATTTTATTCTATCCGATAGATAAACCGCTATTCTCGGGGGATTTTTTGCGCCCATTTTTTCTAATGTCTTATTTTTGGTGACGTTCCGTGAATGCTGGCTTTTTTTGATGTGTTCGAAAACCGTTTTTACTAAAGGGCTTCGTCCACTGACTGGTTATTGAGAATAGATGAGAAAGCATGCTGTTGATTTGGGATGCTTTTTTCGTGCGCCAATAGGCCCTTAGAAAAGTAGATATTCTTGTGAATCAATATACTATGCTTCAGTCAGAGTTGTTTTTTTGTAATCAACCAATCTTTTAAATTACTTTACTAAGAATGAAAAATCAGAGGAGATGTTAGTGTTGAAAAAGTCAGTTTGGAAATATTTAGCTGTATCATTTTGTATGCTTGTACTATTAGCCGGTTGTGGTGGTTCCGGAGGGGATAAAACCGATGGCAGCAAAGATGCAGCGTCTGCTAAAAAAGACGAGCTTCGTATTGCCGTGTCTGCGAATCCACCTTCTTTAGATGCTCAGATCGCAAACTCTAATATTACAGCCCAAATCGGGTACCACATTTTTGAACCGTTGTTTGCGATGGATGGGAATTTTGAACCCCAGCCAGTACTTGCTGATTCGTATGAAGTAAGCGAGGATGGCAAAGTGTACACGATCAAACTTTTGAAGGGTGTTAAATTCCATAATGGGAAAGAAATGACTGCTGATGATGTAGTGGCATCACTAAGTCGTTGGGTGAAAGACTCACAAAAAGCAAGCACCTTGATTGGTGGATCGACATTTGAAAAAGTAGATGATTACACAGTGAAGATGACTGCCAATGAAGCGTCATCGGATGTGATTACCGTACTTGCGAATCCAATTATGTTTGCGGCTATTTACCCTGCTGAAATCGTAGAAAAAGCAGGCGAAAAAGGTATCAGTGAATACATTGGAACCGGTCCTTATAAATTAGCCGACTGGAAGCAGGATCAATACATTGAATTGGAAAAATTTGATGATTACAAAGTTAGAGAGAATGCAACTACTGGTTTAGCGGGCAAAAAGACAGCAGCTACCGATAAGCTTGTTTTTGACATTGTAACCGATGCGTCAACGCGAATTGCCGGTGCTAAGAACGGACAGTATGACATTGTAGAGGAAGTTCCTCAAGATAATTATGAAGAATTAGAAAAAGCATCCAACCTAAAACTAGATGTTACTAAAGGCGGAACTCTGAACCTGTTCCTTAACACTACAGTAGGAATCATGGAAAAACAAGATATGAGACAGGCTGTATTGGCAGCACTTAATATGGATGATATTTTGCTTGCCAGCTATGGAAACAAGAAGCTCTTTGAAGAAAATCCAGGCTGGTTTAATCCAGAGGATGCCCAATGGGGAAGCGAAGCAGGGAAAGAATACTACAATCAAAATGACCCGGATAAAGCAAAAGAGCTATTGAAAAAAGCTGGATACAACAATGAAAAATTGGTACTTGTAACGACACCAGACTATCCAGAAATGTACAATGCCACGTTAGTTGTACAAGAGCAGCTTAAAAAAGTGGGAATCAACGCCGAAGTTGAAAGCTATGACTTCAGTACGTTTATGGAGCACCGAGCAGATCCTAACCAATGCAGTATGTTTATCACCAGCAACAGCTACAACGTTCTTCCGATTCAATTAACGGTACTAGATAAGACGTGGGCTGGGATGGACCGACCAGAGGTTACGGACGGAATTAAAGCAATGCGCTCAGCCAATTCTCAGGAGGAGGCAAAAGCAGCATGGGATGATCTACAAGAGTTTATCTATGAATATGGCGGCGCAACTGTCCTTGGTCACTTTACTGGGGTGAATGCGGTCAGCAATAATGTAGACGGCTACGAATATATGAGATTCCCAATCTTCTGGAATGCAACAGTCTCAGAATAAGCGATCGACGCGGTGAGCTGCTACGGCGGCTCGCCGTTTTTTAACAGAAGTATAGATAGGAGCACATTATGGTTTCTTATATAGTAAAACGAATATTGTCATTGATCCCGGTCTTGTTTATCGTATCAATTATTGCCTTTCTGATCGTTTATCTCATACCAGGTGGACCAGCTACGGCCATTCTAGGGATGGAAGCAAGTCCTGAACAGATTAGTCAAATGAATGCACAGATGGGCTTTGATCGGCCATTTCTCGTTCAATACGTGGATTGGTTAGGAGGCATCGTGCAAGGGAATTGGGGCGAATCGTTCTTTTTACGGCAATCGGTACTTTCTGCAATTGGCGAGTATTTTGGACCTACGCTTAGTTTAGCTATTTTTGCTCAAATTTTAGCCGTTATCATTGCCATGCCTTTAGGGATATTGGCCGCTTACAAACGGGGAACAGCTATTGATGTGGCATCAGTATCTGTGTCGCTGTTAGGCTCAGCTCTGCCTGGATTTTTGCTGAGTATGTTTTTAATGCTGGCCTTTAGCGTGTACAATCAGTGGTTTCCAGTTGCTGGTTATGCGGATCTTTCGGCAGGAATTGGCGAGCACTTGAAATACTTATTTCTTCCAGCTTTATCACTTGGTATCGTGCAAGCAGCGTATCTAACCCGGATGATAAGATCCTCGTTGCTAGAGGTCCTACATAAGAGTTTTATTCAAACTGCTCGTGCAAAGGGATTAAAAGAGAAGCGGGTCATCTTAACCTATGGATTGAAGAATGCGGCACCTGTCATATTGACAGCAATCGGACAGTCCTTCGGCAGCCTAATAACTGGAACAATCGTTACAGAAACCCTTTTTAATATTCCAGGACTGGGAATGCTCACAATGTCTGCCATCAATCGTCGGGATGTCTTTGTGATCCAAGGAGTCGTTTTATTTGTGACTTTATTATATGTATTCGTTAATTTGATCGTCGATGTGCTGTATGGATTTGTTGATCCAAGGCTGCAGCCGGGGCGGAAGTAGGAGGTGAGAGCATGTTTTTAACAAGAAAAAGTATGTCTGAAGCAGGTATAGCGATTGTCAAGGAACAAAAGCAGCTTCGCAAGGAAAAATTACTCACGAATCCAGCTCTCATCATTGGACTGGTTGGTTTTGCGGCCATTTTTGCAGCGGCGATGATTATTCCCATCATTAATACGACCGATCCTAATGCCATGGCAGTGACGGAACGTTTTAATGCTCCCAGCGCTGCTCATAGATTTGGTACGGATGAATTCGGTAGAGATATTTTGATCCGCTTAATGTATGGAGCCAGAGTTTCCCTGTGGGTAGGAGGTTCTGTAGCAGTATTTTCTTGTGTGATTGGCACGATTATTGGAATATATGCCAGCTACTTTAAGCTGTTGGATCATATTCTGATGAGAATTTGCGATGCGCTGATTGCGATTCCCGGGATTCTGTTGGCCATTTCTCTGATTACGACTTTCGGCACCTCAAGCTGGAATGTGGTCTGGGCACTGACCATCGTATATACACCAAGTGTCGCTCGTACCGTTCGAGCTAGCGCGCTGGTTATTAAAGAACAGCCCTATATAGAGGCCGCTAAGGTACAAGGCTTCAGCAATTTTAAAATTCTATGGAAACTAATTTTGCCAGGTGTTATTTCGCCGCTGACAGTTCAAGCTTCCTTCATTTTTGCTCAAGCGATCATTGCCGAAGCCTCACTAAGCTTCTTAGGGGCAGGTATACCAGCACCAGCAGCAAGCTGGGGCAATATGTTACAGGATAGCAAGCTGGTCTTCTCCAAAGCTCCTTGGACTATGATTGCTCCAGGATTGGCAGTCATCATTTGTGTGTTGAGCCTAAACCTTCTAGGTGATGGGATTAGAGATTACCTTGATCCAAGGGTAAAAGGAGGGAACAAGAAATAGTGAATAAGCCAGCTGATAAAGTAACTAAAATACTAGAAATCAAGCAACTCAAAGTAAAGTTCCCGATTCATAAAAAGTGGCTTCCAGCAGTAGATGAAGTAGATTTAACGATTCATGCCGGAGAGATTATTGGCATCGTAGGAGAATCAGGTTCGGGAAAAAGTGTGATGTCCCAATCGATTTTGCGGCTGAGAGATCATGATACAGCTGTACAATATGAGGGCGAGATTCTCTTTGAAGGCAATGATTTACTCCAGAATTCACTAGCGCAGCTTAGAGAGATTCGTGGAAATGACATCTCCATTATTTTTCAAGATCCATTGAACTCATTGAGTCCGGTGCATACGGTTGAAAAGCAGTTAAGTGAAGTGATTACGCTGCACAAGCAAGTATCCAAGGATGAAGCCAAAAAGCGCAGTATTGAAATGCTAAATTTAACCGGGATTCCTGATCCGGCAGCCTGTCTAAAAAAATATCCCTTTGAGCTGTCCGGCGGCATGCAGCAGCGAGTAATGATTGCCATGGCCCTTGCCTGTGAACCAAAGTTGTTGATTGCTGACGAACCAACAACTGCCTTGGATGTAACGATTCAGGAGCAGATTCTGCGATTAATCAAAGAGTTGAACGAAACCCTAGGGATGTCGGTACTTTTTATTACTCATGATATGGGGGTTGTTGCTAAACTTTGTCATCGGATTAAAGTAATGTATCTAGGACAAATTGTCGAGGATGCCGCAACAGAAGAACTATTTGCAGAACCCTTGCATCCTTATACAGAGGGCCTCATTTCATGTATCCCTCATCTGGAGACAAAACGTGGAGAACCTCTTCCAACCATACCAGGAACGGTTCCGTCACTTTCAGAGATACCAAAAGGCTGTCACTTCTGTACCCGCTGCAAATATGCCGACGAACGTTGCTTCCAAGAACAACCGCCGATGATCGAAGCGCGGCCAGATCACTTTGTAAAGTGCTGGAGATATGACGAATCTACTGCTTCAAGGGAGGATTAACGATGGAAAATCATTTAGTAGAGATTAAAAACCTTCAAAAATCATTTCCTGTGCGCAGACAAAAAGCTGCTCTTTTTGGTCCGAAAGAACAAATGCTGGCAGTGGATAACTTATCCTTCCATATAAAAGAAGGCGAAACCTACGGACTAGTAGGTGAATCAGGCTGCGGAAAAACAACGACCGGCCGAATGATCGTTGGACTGGAAAAGCCCAGTAACGGTTCGATTATTTATGAAGGAAAAGACCTAGGCACCCTTAATGACAAAGAATTTTTCCCATTGAGAAAAGACTTACAGATGGTCTTTCAGAATACCTTGTCAGCACTAAATCCAAGACAAAGAATCGGCAGTATTCTCGAGGATATTTTGAAAGTACATGGCGTATCTGATGCAGCTGAAAGGCGAGATCAAGTGGTTGAAGTTTTGGAGAAAGTTGGTTTGTCTGAATATCATTATTTTAGATTCCCACATGAATTATCCGGTGGACAAGTCCAACGATTGGGAATTGCCAGTGCCCTAGTGATCAAACCGCGATTGATTATCTGTGACGAACCAGTATCCGCGCTGGATGTTTCCATTCAGGCACAAATCTTAAATACTTTGATGGAACTGCAGCAGGATCTAAACTTAAGCTTACTCTTTATTTCTCATGATATCGGAGTGATTCGCTATATCTCTGACCGAATTGGAGTAATGTATCTAGGGACTTTAGTAGAAGAAGCCGATACCGATGAGCTCTTTAACAATCCTCTTCATCCTTATACCAAGGGGCTGTTTGCTTCTGTGCCAGATCCTTATATTCGAAAAGAGCAAACCCCTGACTTTAGTGGAGAACAGCCAGTTAGAACAAGTGATTTTAAGGGATGTGCATTTTACAGCCGATGTCCTTTTGCGATGGATAAATGTGTTGAGGAGGCACCAGAGTTTTTGGAGGTTTCTTCGGGGCATAGGGTTGCTTGTTATTTGTATGAGGATGAAGCATAATAAATAGTCCAAAAAAGAAGCTTCTCGACGATGAGGAGCTTCTTTTTTGTCTTGAATTGTCAAAAAAAGGATCGGCAAGTGTACCGATCCTTTGAATTTATATTTGTTATAGCAGCTCTAAAAGTGCAATAAATCCTGAAAATAGAAGCTTCAAAAATTTATTTTTCACTCGTAAATTCCGATGGTAATGCACCGCAAACGTAAAGAAACCGGCAGCAATGAAGAGAATCGCAAGTATGTTGATCAGTGTATTCATATGATTGAGGCTCCTTTCTATGCTGATCCGATGTTTGTATAAAATTATACTCTTTTTGATCTATGGAGACTAGGTTTTTTGAAGTAGGGAAATCCTCCTAAGACTAAAAAACACATGGTAAGTAAAACATTCCGGACTAGTACATATGCTTGACCTAATGAAAACCTAAGTCAAATACTGAAACAACTTCGTATCCACAGCGTCCGTTAATCGCAAATCTATCTCCACAACGTTCTGCTCTTTTCCTTCATGAGTGGGCTTTACCAAGATAATAAAATTTCTTATTTTCATTATCAGGCTTTTCCACAAATGAATCTACTTTGTGTCTTCCTTTCAGGAGTGACTCCCCTATGGTTCAGGACTGATTAATCCATTACTTTATTTTTTGAGTTATAGTCAAAAAGTATTTACTAGTATTCCAGTCTTATACATGCATCACTAATTAGTACAAAGGAGTATGATTATGGAAACTATCAAAAAATGGTTAGGAGTGTCTTTTATTTTATCGTTATTCTTATATGTCTTATCGTCTGATTTTAAAGTTTTTCCTGGTGCCTTGTTCAGTACTGTACTCTTTGGATTGTACACAACCAAGTGGAAAAATAGCCAAGTGCTAAAGCACATTATTGTTATTTTTATAGTGATAACTTTTGGCCTCGGGATGTATTATAGTGAGGGGCTTGTAAGTAAGCTATTTGATTTGATTTGGTGTGCCTTAACGCTGGCGTTGTTCCTAGAATCTAAACAAGAAATTGCCCAAAACAATTAAATTCTTTTGGGCAATTTCTTGTTTTAACGTCTCGGTAATCCTCGACGTCTTGGATGATCAATAAGGTGTTGTGCTCTATTGATAGCAGAGTTATGAATAGAATTTCCTACCCATTCCCCCACACTGCTTACTATTCCTCCTCCAGAAAAATTTTTCAGTTCAGCATCATTTATATTTTTTATTTTTAGGAGTAGCAGATAGTTCCTTACGAAAGGACTGTTTGCTTATATGTTTTAGTGGATTGTCATTTTTAAACTAAGAGTGAGTTCATTAAAGGGTAGTGGTACAATGATATTGTTAAGTGAGAATCAAGAAATCGCTATTCTAGTCGGAATAGTTTTTAATGGATGTTATGGTCAGTGTATAGTTTTTTGTAGTTCTAAATTTATTGTGAAAGAATAGAAACTAGGGGGGATGAATATGAAAAGAGTTGTTATTTCTTTGCTGCTTTTGATATCGCTCACAGCTTGCAATAATCGTATTGACAATGAAGAACATATAAACGTAAAAAAAGAGTCCACCAATTCTTCCAGCAGCAAAGCATTGCTGAACAGTGGCAGTGGTCAAAGCAACTCAAGAGATAAGTCTACTATCAACGCAAAACAAGAACCCAATCAGATTGATCGGAGTACTATTGCTGCGAATGATTTTTGGGAGCATGTTTATCAGGATAATAGATTCTTGTGTCCTTTTGATGATTTCATTATTAACATTTACGAGAGACAAGATACCACAGATGACTTTGCAACTTGGTACCGTAAAAATCCTGATGATACTTATGTTGACTTAGGTAATTTAAATTATCAAGTTCTTTCAACCCCTAGTTGGTTTGAATTATTTGAAGAAAGTGGTCGAGGAACAGAAACGTTCAACTCGTGGATACACAGAGTATATGATGTTCAATATTCGCAACTAAATTTTGAGGAATGGTATGAAGATAATCCGACACCTGAAAATATTTCAATTTATCCATAGGTATATGCCTGGAAATCATACAGAAGATTTGAAGTATCAGGTGTCTCAATCTAATTGATGTTTAAATTTTTCGTATATAGTTTTTGCTACTGAGAGGTTTCCATCACTAGAGTTACCAATAGTTGTTCCGCCGCCAAAGAATAGAGTATTATGAGTTTCAGAATTAAGAAATCTATTTTTTTCACTGTAAGGAGATTCAGTAGCTCTACCTTTACCGTTATAAGCAATATAGTATTCTTCTTTCAATTGATGTTCAAAATTCATATAGCTAACAGTGTAATATTTTATGGAACTAGTAGTGGGGCTCATTGAAACATCCAATCCTTCTAAATGTGCCATTTTCGTTATTTCATCTATAAGAGTCTTTGTGTTCAAGTTTACAAATGAGGTTACACTGAATTCGTTCCCTTTTCTGTCAAAATCGTTAGTCATTATTGTCTGATGGAACTCATAGTTTAATCCCTCATAAAAAATAGTTCCCCGAATTATAAAAGATATCGAAAAATCGACGTTGTTCATTTCCCCTCTTTTTAAAACCAAATCGTGTTTAATAGATTTATCGGGTAATTTGGTTTCTGAAAACTCAAATACAGGATGGGTATTACTTTTTTCAAATTCATTAGCATCACTCAGTATTTCTATATTCTTTTGTTGCAGTTTGATGGTTTTTTCTTGGGATTTCACGGCTGCGAGCGATGTACCCAGAGAGAAGATGAGTACTATTGTAGAGACGATACTAGTAATCCATTGGAGCTTTTGCTTCCTTTTCTCTAACTCAAATTTTTCTTTTTCTAATAAGAACTTTTCTGTTTCCAATTTTTGTTCATGAATCTGATTTTCTGAGTCATCTGACATAAGTTAATCCTCCAAATCATTCATATACTGTTCTGCATTCAAATTCCCACACCCGTACTCACATTTATAATAATCTCCATATTTTCCTACTCCAGGTAGTTTAATTCTGTAGCCGCCACATTTATCACACTTGATATAAATCGGGAGTTTTTCAGGTGATTTGGTATTATCAAAATAGGTAAACCCACATCTAGAAAATGTACATTTGTAATACAAGGTTCCTTTTTTTGTAGGACCACAGAGTAATTTTCCAACTTTGCATTTTGGACATTTTAATTTCGTTTTATGAGCAGAGACCTCAGTTTCTTGGTTTCCATGAGAGACTGCTGGATATTTAGAGTTATCAAGCAATTCTTCGACAAAAACAGAAGGCTTTATCGGATCACTAAGGATATAAGTATGGTTTTTCGTTCTAGTCAATGCTACATAGAATAGTCTGCGTTCTTCTTCGAATTCGAAATCATCTTTTGTATTGTTAACATAGCGTAATAAGTCATCATCTTCACGTTTATTAGGGAAGCCATTTAGACTATCGTTCATATTTAGTATAATCACCTCATCTGCTTGTAAACCCTTGGATGAGTGAACTGTTTTGTTCATAATATGGATATTTTTGTATTTCCCATCAGTCAGGGTCAAGCCATCCTTTGCTTTTACGATCCATTTTACGGAGTTAAGTACTTCTAAATCTTTGTTCATACGATATAAAAATAGGACTTCAACCTTTTCGTTACCCGCATTATCTTCAATGATTTGATCAAAAATCGTTTCAAGAATTTGTGAATAACGCTCCTTCTTTGCATCCATAATAATAATCGGGTGTTGCAATGATTTATCTGAGATCAGTTGCTTAGAAGTTTGCTTTGGATTTTTCATTACAAATTTTCCTGATATATCAATGAGCTCCTGAGAGTTTCGATAGGTTTTTACAATATTACGATGATCTGTATCACCAAAATACTTCTCAAAATCGGTAAATAATGAAAGATCACTTCCAGTAAAGCGATAGATAGCTTGCCAATCATCCCCTACAGCGAATATCTGTGCATCCTGGTGTTTTTTCAATTCATTTACTAAGTGATAGCGAGAGTTGGAAATATCTTGGTATTCGTCGATAATTATGTGAGCAAATGGACTCTTATATCGTTTTTCGCTAACAAATTCAGCAGCTTGATTAATCATATCGTGAAAATCAATTTTTCGATTTTTTTCCAAGCTTTCTCTGTATTGAATGAGTGCTTCCTTAGCAATCGATAGAAAGATGGTTTCTCTTTTACGTGTAAAGTCAGGAAGTGCTCTAACTTGGTGGAACCAATCATCAAATATCTCTATAGAATTATTCGACGATTTAAACAGATTTATAAAAGTAGACAGTAGGCTAGTAAAGTTCGTTACTTCAATTGAATTCCTAAGCGACTCTGATTCATATAATAATTTCAAATTTTCTGTAGATCGTTTAATTCCCAAACCATCCAGTAGTATTTCTAGTTCTTCGACCAAACGACCTTCCGTATTATAGAAGGAATAAGTTTCTACCAATGTTGTTTGATTATGTTTATGAATCTCTCTTTTCTTATAGATGTTTTCTACATAATGTTTCCCCTCTGTATCACTTAACCACGGAGCCTTAAAATCTTTGCTTATTCCAAAATGCTCTAAATAGATATCGTAATCAGGAAGGTAAAAGTCAGGGTGATATCTGTCCCAACCATATCCGTAGTCCCATCCTTGCTCACGACCAACAGCATAGTTTTTTTCATATTCGTAGTTAACGCCGTTTAAGAAAAGATAGTTCGCGAGGACTAACTCTTCGACACTCTTAACATAGTGCTTGTTAAGTGTTTCATACTCTTTAGAAAAGCCGCCGTTCTTTGCTAGCTGATTGCGAAGTGTTTCATAGTTATAGGAAGTGTCATTGTATTTTTCGCGGAATTTTTCGTCAAAAAAGTCGTTCACATCTTCAGGAATGTTGTAATAAAGAGCGATAAATTCATAAAAAAGGCTACTGTTAGGACTTTGCCCGCTAATCAAGTACGTTATAAATGAAGGGAGAAAGTTGTTAGAAGGACCGGGTTCGACATTAACCGATGTCCCAGTAGTTTCTTTAATAATAGATCTTCCCAGACTATGGAAGGTTGAGGCCTGAATTTTGTATTCAGGCAAAACTTCAGAAAGTAGTTTATTCATATCAAGTGCACTTGCTTTGGTAAACGACAAAACAAGTATCTGAGAGGGATCAACAGATTCTTCTTCAATCAGAATCTTAACTTTTCCAATAATAGTCGTGGATTTCCCGCTACCTGCTCCAGCATTTACTAAAATATTCTCTTCTTTACTAAGCACTGCTGCTTTTTGGTAATCATCCAACTCATGGCCATTAATTACTGGCAAAGAATGTTGGTATTCAATTTTCTTCTTGGAAATATATTCTTCGTTATGATGTTTTACTAAATCGGGCATCAAGGAGTACGTCTCTATAAATTCCTTTGCCAGAGGATGCTTGCTGATTCTCAAAGAGATTCTTTTGGAAAAAAATCCATATTTTTCTTCAAGCTCGCGAATAAACCGTTTCTTCATATACTGTTCAGAAGAAAAGGCTATTTCTAACTCATATAAAAATTCCTTCATTTTCAACTCTATTGATTTAGGTATGATAATACTTTTAGCAGATGTTAATGCAGCTTCTTCTAAATCAAAAGAATTGTTTTGTCTAATAGTTGTTTCTGTTGTTTTTCTTTTGCTGATAATGAGTAATGCCACGACTGTGGATACCAGAATTATGGGGAGGATAATCCAGTTCATTTTTTAAGCTCCTGACTAAAATTAATTGATTTTAGTATATCAGAATAATAAGCGATCAGTAATGAGGTATATCTATTTGTAACTGAAAATAAATCGATAACAATAGAGATATCTTATTTGTATATCGGGACTCACCTATTTTTCTTTCAATCTAAGTGTTCATAATAAAGTAGAATGATTGATTTTGAACTATAATAGGACGATTTTGACAAGAATTACCCATGCAAAAGAAACTATGATAATTTAAATAAGATTGATAATATTTCTAATTTGGCATGAATGATTCAGAAGAGAGGTATGGAACAATACAATTGTGATGATTAACAAAAGTTACTGGGTACAATCAGTTTTTCGCATTGAGAATATCAAATACTGCTGTATAAAGTTCGTTAATGAAAAAAATACATGATCCCTTCTTTTATGGCTAGTGTAAATCGAATAAACTTCTATTAAAAGCATTTGAAAATTGTTACTATATAAGGTAAGTAAAATATAGTGAAGCAATTCATATTAGAACAGGTGATTTAATGTCAAAAATAGTGATTTTTTCCTTTTTCTCAGGAGCAGGAATGCTGGATTTAGCATTTGAAAATAGTAATTATGAAGTGGTATTTGTAAATGAATATGAAAAAACCTTTATAGAATCGTACTCTTACGTCAGAGGTATTCTCAAAGAAGGGAACCCTTTCTATGGGTATATAAATAGAAGTGCTTCAGATTTTCTAGAAGAGAAAGAAACTAAAAATCTTTACCAAATGGTTTTTAATGAGAAGAAGAAGGGCAATCTAGTAGGATTCATTGGTGGGCCACCCTGCCCAGATTTTTCTGTAGCCGGTAAAAACAAAGGAGTACAAGGAGAAAATGGAATTCTAACTGAAACGTATTTTAAATTGATAACTAAGTGCAAACCGGATTTCTTTTTATTCGAAAATGTAAAGGGATTAATTAGAACTAAAAAGCACCAAATATTTTATATGGAAATGAGAAAGAATATGGCGGAATCTGGATATGCAATTTCAGACCAACTCCTCAATTCTCTAAGTTATGGAGTTCCCCAGCATAGAGAAAGGATAATAATGATTGGTATTCTCCATAAAAAATTAAAGGCTATACATAAATTTGATATAAAAGAGAATGGAGAATTCAATTTTCCTTGGGAGAAAAATCAAAAGTATGATGCGGCAAAAATTTTGTCAATGAAATGGCCATCTGAAGAAAATTTTGTCGAGAATAGTAGTAGAGAATTTAATTATAAAGGGCCTATACAATTAACAGTGAATCATTGGTTTGAAAAAAATAAAATTTCAGACCACCCTAATCGGACTGATCAATTTAAAGTGAGACAGGGGATATCAAAAATGGAAATAATAGCTGAAGGTGATGTACGAAGAAAATCATTCAAAAGATTGCACAGGTGGAGATATTCGCCAACTGCTGCATATGGAAATAATGAAGTTCATTTACATCCTTATTTAAAAAGAAGATTGTCTGTAGCAGAAGCAATGGCAGTGCAATCGTTACCTAAAGAATTTTGTTTACCTGAAACAGTTTCGCTAACTAAAAAATTCAAAATGATAGGTAATGGGGTTCCTTATTTGATGGCAGAAAGCATCGCAAAAACTTTACATGAAATACTATTTGAGATTAATAATTCTAACGGAGGTTAAGCATGGATAAACAAAAGGAGTTAAAAATGAACTCTAGAGTAATCAAACATTTGGGTACGGATTTGATTACTAATTCTAGCGTTGCTTTAATTGAATTAATAAAGAATTCGATCGATGCTGAAGCTAGTAATATAAGTATTCATTTGTATGATGATGCTGAAGAATTTAAAAAAATAGAAAACCAGGGAATAAGAAATGAAATTCTTGAGCTATTACCTAAAGGCGTACTAGAGTCTTCATTTTGTATTATTGAAGATAATGGAAAGGGAATGGATGATTACACTTTAGAGAATGGCTTTTTAGAAATTGGTACAGATATAAAATTTAATGATAAAGAAAGTGATACGCTTGGTGAAAAAGGGATAGGTAGGTTAGCAACGCAAAGACTAGGTAAAAGCATAATAGTGGAAACTGCTTCAAGAAATGAAAAACATGGATCAATTGTATTTATTGATTGGGAAGATATAGTTGAATCAAATACTATTGGAAATAGGAAATACTTTGTGCCGTATCGCCAATTTCCTAAAGAAACCGAATACTACACAAAATTATGGATTTTTGGTGTGCAGATCTCTGATTTTTTAGATGTTCCTGATCAAATCAGTTTTGATTTTGTTGATGGAGCAACCCCTGTCATCAGTGAACTACGCTCAGCAATTTCATTTTTGATCTCTCCTTATGATAGCAGTGCAAACAAACCAAAAATGAGTATGTTTTATAATGGAAAAGCTTTGGACATCTCATTTCCTATAGATATGTTGTCTTTATCCGAAAGTGAGCACTCATTTGAGCTAACTACAAGTGAAGACGGTGTAAGTTTAACATGTTCTATAGAATTAAAACCGTGGTATTTAGAAAGATTGCATAGAGTTTTGGTAAAACCGGAGCCTTTCAAAAGGTTGAAAAGGCAGCATTCTTACTATAAAGAGCTTTTAGAAAGAAATTTGGAAAGGATAGAGAATGTTGCTAGGTTGAGCATAAATGAAAAAGAAATTATTGATTCTATTATTGATGAATTAGACAAAACTTATGCAAATACTATAAGAGACCCCGATGATAGGGAAAAATATTCAAAGAAAGTAGTTTCTGACCTGATAGAAAATGTGGAAAAGGTTTGTCCTATAGTAGGTTCTGTGTATTCTTTTAAACAGAATATTGCTGTGGGGTCCAGTATAATTATTGACTCAGCACGAGAAGAAGGATTAGTGGGTCCAGAGGTTGAAATCGGAACTTTGAAAAGTTTTTTGAGTGATTATAACGGAATCAAACTGTATAGAGGGAATTATAGGATTGGTTTTTTGGGAGATCAGGAGAGTGATTGGCTTAAATTGCAACAGTACAGAACTAAAGGACAACAATTTTTCAGATTTGATCTAGGAAATACATTAGGATTTATTTCCATAAATGATCCTAAACAAGAAAATATTAAAGAAATTAGTTCTCGCCTGGATATCAATCACCAAGCACCTGTATCTAAAGCTATGAAAAGTATTTTGAATATTGTTTTCAATGAATTATTTTATAAGTTGAACCAAAGGGTAAACGCTTTAGTAAAAGTTATACTAGAAGAAGACGGATTATTAATCGAAAATTTAGGTAAACAAATAAAGAAAAGGACTAGCAACATAAAGAAGTCGATTAAGGACACAGGTGAATTATTAGGCTATCTAGAAAAATTAAACGATGAGTTAATCGTAACCTTAGAAGAAGATACGAAACAAATAAGAAAAGAAACTCTAAATTCCGTAAGCCAAGTTGTTAGTCGAACTATTACCTACTTACAGGATGATGAAGCAACTAAAAAGGCAGCAGCAAAATTATTAGATGAAGCTAGTGATCAATTAAGAGCAATAGAAGTTGAGGTATATAATAACTACAAATTGATGGCTAATGGGATTATTACTGAAGCAATTACTCATGAATTGCATTCAGTTAGTAAAACTGCGATGGATAAAAATGCTGTAGAACATTTTGACGTCCTTAAGGAATATTTTTTAGATCATGAAGATGTTCCAATGTTTAATAAACATGTCCAGCCTATAAAAAATAGCTATAAGGTCATTGCTGATAAAATAGAGAGTGTTGGAAATTTGTATTTGTTTCTGGAAAACACCTTTATCAAAAAGGGAACATATGATGACTTCTATGAGCAAAATATAACTGAGGTAGTTTTTAAGGTTAAAGAAAATTTACTAAAGTCTTTTGAGGAAGGCAAAATAGAAGTTCAATGCGAATTCGACGATTTAATTTGGTCTGTTCCTAAGGGAGTATTATTGCACGTTTTTTACAATTTATTTAATAATTCTATTTACTGGATCAATAAGAGAAAAAGTAATGCACGTAAAGACGAGAGCTACTCAATAAATGATGATATTGATAAGATAATTATTGAATATAAAAATGATTTTTCGTTCATTGTTCATGATACAGGCACAGGTGTTCTTCCAGAGATGAGAGATATACTTTTTGAAGCGTTACAGTCAGGAAAACCAGTTGGGGAAGGCAGAGGTATGGGCTTGTATATAGTAAAAAAAATATTAAACTCATTTGGGGCAGATATTGAACTTTTAGAAGAAAAAAACTTTTTAGGTAATCCATATAAATTCATGATCACATATGATGCAGATGATACTTTTATTAATGGAGGGGTCTAATGAATTACACAGATTTTTTAAGTATTATCAACTGTGAAGAAATCATTATTTTTGAAGATGACTTTCCATTTGAGCCTGACAAATCAGCGCTGTTGTATGGATTTCTTCGAATTAATCCAGAATTGAGAGAGGTATTATTGGAAGACATAAAAAAAATAGGGTTTGATATTGAGGTGCTGATCGAATTCAACAATGCTTTCAATGAGGATTTTCCCGAGATGGACTGGGAGAAAGTCCCAGAAGGAGATATTTGGTCTTTTTTAAAACGTAAAAGCAACGAGAATATTCATCAGATTTATAATGCAATTGATTTTACTAATGACCAAGATCTTTTGAGATACTTGTCTTCTTATGGAATGGGGATAACTTCTTCCAAAGCTTACAATAATATTTTCAATGACTATTTGCGTAAGGATAGACAATGGAAAAAATTCAAAATCTATAAAAATTATAATGCTGATACAGAAGAAAGTTTTGACAACGATCTAATTCGAATTGCGAAAGGTAATTCAAGGGTAATCTGTATAATCGATAATCAATTGAATGGAACAAATTGTGC
This sequence comes from Candidatus Enterococcus ferrettii, assembly GCF_017377655.1. GTDB lineage: Bacteria > Bacillota > Bacilli > Lactobacillales > Enterococcaceae > Enterococcus_A > Enterococcus_A ferrettii. The sequence goes on along the minus strand of NZ_JAFREL010000003.1, from coordinate 18,925 downwards.
TAATAAAATTATAAAGAAAATAAACGATGTAAGTAAAGACAATGAAGAAGAAAATAGTAAAGGTCTAGAGATAATGGCTACAATCTTTACATCAAATCCAACTAGTTTAATAACTGAAACAGCAGAAAATGTATACATTCAGATTGTCGAAAAAAATTCAAAAGATCCGGACGAGAATCTAAAAAAGGCTATAACTAAGAGTGCGTACAGTTGTATTTTAAGGAACCTAAAATTAGTTTATCTAGATTCAATGAATAAATCCTTTAATGAAATTATCACAAATAACGGAATAGCAGCTTACCTTTCCAAAATGGCAAATTTTGAAGGAATTACAAATTACAAGGTTGTAACTAACTGGTTTCAATTACTATTTAGTTACAATCTGAATACACATGATCAAATTAAAGATATAATCAAACTGACTAAAGCTATAAAGTTTTTAGATGATGAAGAAAGCTATAATCAAGAACTGGAAAAAGTAAACACGTTTGAAGCTTTTGACTATAAAGTAAATGAATTTCACGAACCATTAGCACCCGGAGATGTTTTCGTAGACGGTGAGGAAAATTATTATGTCTTAATAGGGCAGAGTTGCGACATGATGATTGGTGAGAAAAGAGATATTAGAAATGGAGTAATAGAATTACTGAGAGCTAAAATAGAGCCTTATAAAATAACTAAAAATAAAAAAGTCCATCAGTATGAGATGGGCATCAATAGTTTTAAAAAGAAAGAGACTGATAGAGAGTCTTATACAATAAGGATTAACTATGATCAGAGAGAATTTATAGATAATTCAATAATGAAGTTAGCAACTTTTAACAAAAATGGACAGTGTGGTATTGATCTAAAAGGTAATTTAGAAGTGGAAGTAACTGACTTCATAGAACCATATTTGCTTGAGAAGTATGAGGAACTAAAAAAATTTTTCTCTTCGGTTAATCAGTTAAATAATATGGACGAAACTGCTTTTAGAACAATATTTGATGCTAATATTTGTCCACGTTTGATCAAACTTAATAATTATAATCTTGAGGGTGGCAAAATGATATACAGCCTAAAAAGAGTATGTCGAATCAATAAAGACTATTCTTTATACCTTAATAAACTTTACCTTGATTATCGTGGTCGTCATCCGTTTGATACTATTAATCTAACTAGGCAACAGCGACTTGTGGCAGAAGTTCAAAGCAATACAAAAGTGAAACTTCCTTTTGATGTGACACTTTCCTCAGAAAGAAATAACAATGATTCTACTAATAAACTAACTTGGTGGGTCGACGCTGCAGACTTACAAGATGTTTTGAAAAGTTTAAAGGTATTAAGTACGGATGAATATTTGGAGGAGGAGCATTTTCCGACAATCTGTCTGAATAAGACTATTACTATTGTAAAGTGCATGAATGATAAAAAAGTCGAAATAACTAAGCTTAATAACTGTCAAGTTAAAATAAAAAAACTATAGTTTTTTTATTATGGAAAAGTAAGCAAGGGGGTGTTCGAATTAATGAGCATCCCCTTAAAAAAACGTTTGTTATTATTAATCGAGATGAGAAAACTTATATTGGTAATTAATAGATACATAAGTTATTATTTTTCGCAAAGAATAACTGGATGTTCTGGATGTTATAGACATTTAGTGTTCAATAAAATTGAGAGATTAGTAATTTTTTATGGGGTAATAGAAAGAGGTGTAAATTTTATGTCAAACTTTAGAAAAATAGCCGCGAGTGAACCTATCTATAAAGAAAAGCGTGCACTGTATGATAAAGAGTATTGGGAGTTTAGAAATTATGCTCAAAAGCTGACCGATGTATCGGGTAAAGTAAAAAAGAAATCTCATAAAGCAACACATTATGGGAGATTCCTTATATACTTGACGATTCTATATGAAGAAATTTTCCAAGATGATTTCGGGGGATTAACTTCAGATACTGCTTTAGAAAAATTGGAATCAATAGAACGAATGCCCAGCTTCGAAACGTTTAATAAAGAGGAGCACAATTTTTATAGTGCTACAATTAGCTGTTTTAAATCCTTTTTAGATTCTAAAGTTTAGGGGGAGTTATGGACAAGATACAAGATAGTAGCTATCGAGACAAAATAAAAGAGTATATACTTCTTGCAAACATCTTTATAAAAGATTTTTTTGAAATTTTAATCCCAATTTACAGAGACGAGTTCAATGATGAACTTCAAGATGTAACGACCTTTCTATTTACATCGCTTCATTCCACAAGTGAAAGTATACTTTTACTATCATTTAATGAGAGCGCGCTGTATGATGCTGATGTTTTATTAAGAACAGTTATGGAAGGAACTGTAAAGTTTTGCTATTTACTTTCAGGAACTAAAGAACAACGAAAAGCTAAATATAAAGAGTATAAAGTGTTTTTGACTGAGATTAACGAACTTGATGAACATGAAAAGTCGATAGAAAGTATAGCAATTTTGAAAAAATTTTCAAATTATAGTGTTAAAACGCTAGAGCTAGATATTTTAGAAGAGCAGCGAATTCGAGAGCTAGAGGAAAAATACTCAAAAAATAATCGAAGAAAATTAAGTGGCCGATGGTCTTATAAAAAACTACTTAATAAGTTAGCCGAAACGGATGTTATATTTGAATCTCAATTAGCTACTTTATCAGCATACTCATTCTCTAGTCATTTAATTCATTATGATTGGAGTGGACTATCAACAAGACAGTCACAAATATTGAATGCTTATTCTGAAGATAGATTAGAATTAAGCTTCGGTCATGCAATAAGGATTTTATCTAATGTACTTTCGTTTTACAATTTTAGAGTCATCTATCATTGTAAATGTTATGATATCTTTTCTGAAGAAATAAGAGAAATGGTTCTCACAACTTTTGATTATATAAAAGAGTTAGATGAAGTAGCCAATGAACTTGTTGATAAACATTTGTAGGAATTATTCTATCAGGTTGAAATAGTAACTCCTATTTTGACAAAAATTATGTAGTGCATGTTTATCTGCTTAGTGCCGAGTCCGATTGCCCTTGACAACGAGCCGCCCTGGATGTGATTACCTCGGTGCGTGGCGAGTATTCAAGAATCTTGCCCTTACCCAGTTCTAACACATCCAGGCTCATTATAAAGGGGGCTGAGCCAAACTCAAATTTCGGTAGCCGACTGGCATTTCATAACCAAGTGACCCATGGATTCGTAGGTGATTCCACCAATTCACGTAATTAAACACCTACAATTGCAGATCAGCCTCGTAAGATTGTTCTTTTGGTTGGTAGTAGTATGTTTGTCTGGAGATAATATTAAAGACTTCGTACATCGCTGATATAGAGTACTCGTGCTTGTTGGCATCAATTACTTGTTTTTTCGCCCGAATATCAGCGCTGCTTGATTTAAAATATCATTTTTCATTTCCAACTGCTAGTTTCTTTTGCGAAGAGCGATCAGTTCCTTTTCGGCAGGTGTTAAGTTATCAGCTTCTTGGAACGAGCCGCTTTGTTTCGTTTAGCGCAGCCATTTATCAAATGACGGGGGCGTCAAATCGTATTCTCGGATTATACATACTCTTGACTTTCCTTTAGCTGTATAAGGGCAACCTTTTGTTGCTTAAACTCTTTAGTGAATGCTCGTCGCTGTCTGTTTGACATAAGGTGTTTCCTTCTAGTTTACACACCACATCTTTTCTTTCTAGTCTAGTGTAAGCCTATCCAATTGGATCCCAATCTCATTACGCTTTTAAATTGATCCATCCAAAAACACACGCTCCGGAATCCCCATTCTGAATCGTGTGTTTTTCATTAGCTATTAGTTATTCATATACCCCGTCAACAAATCAATTACCTGATGGGACATCTTGGTTTCACCAGATAAGTGTTTTCCCAAAATCATAGTAGAAACCTTGCAAAAACAAAAGAAAATTGATAAGATACCTTTGCGAACAATGCCGTCGTGGTGGACGACATTGCAGGTTTGCAATTGATAAGCATTAATTAGTCTTAGGTTCTAACGTTTGACGTTAGAATCTTTTTTTATTGCTTTTAAAAGCTTGTACAAGGCTGTTAGCAATATTACAATTTTATAAGTTATGTCTAACTTATCCAATTGCCTAAGTCCTTTTCATGCTTTCTCATAGACACCACATCCTGTCACATGGATTAAAAACTGGTGTGGATGAGACGGGGTGTAATGCCTAGCGCAATTGCAAAGACATTTTATCAATTCTCAATGGAGAAAAATTGTGAGAGACGTATGTGCATGATAGTAGCAAAATAGCCCAAAAAAATGGACCGTTTTGCCTAAATTGATTATTTAACTGCTGAACTACAAAATTTTTATTCAATTTTTTTGTATATCTTTTATTGCTGCTAAAGTAGGGTAACATGTCATAGCAATCTGAACATAAGAAGTTAAGTAATAATCTCTACATCCGACCATGAAGCGAAGATAGCTAATGAGTCTTTTCTTTCTTTAGCGGATATTCCACCACTTCATCCAAATTGGATGTTTTTTCCAATTAATGTTTCAATAAAAGTAATTACTTCGAAAACCATGAATTCTAAGCGAAACTGTCCTAAGAACATTGCCGCTAAAAAGATCGGTTCAGACCCTGGTCCTCTGATATCATCTGCACACATAACATAGGAATCAGAATTGGCCTCAGGACAGGCCATGGTTAACATATAAGAATATGAGAAGCTCCATCATAAGATAGGTGAGGAACTCAGATGCTTGCTTGGTGTTGGTTTCTCTAAGGTTGACTTCTCTTTCCCGTTATCCAAGTTGGATGAGAACATGTAAACGATCATTGTATAAACTGGTTGAAAAAATTCCTTCGATGCCGGACGCAACAATTGTCATATATCTTTTTTATTTTAGTAACATCAAGCAGACAAGAGTAAAATGAAAAATATATATGAAAGATCTGAGGGATAAGTTGCAAGAAATTGACATTGTCGCTTATGAGAAACTGACAGAAAATACGTGCCAGTAGTGATGAAAGAGAAGAAGACAGAAGAAACCTAAAATACAGATATTATGTATACAATGATAGCTGTACGTATACATGAAGACGAATAAGTTGCATAATGAATATAAATAAGGTGGGAGGAATGAGCGATGGCGACAATTAGAATTGATGACAAGTTAAAAAGAGAAGCTGATGAAATGTTTGATGAACTTGGTATGAATACATCCGTTGCAGTGAAAATATTTTTGACTAGATTTGTTAAAACGGGAAAATTTCCTTTTGAAATTGAGATGCCAGAAAGCAGGCCTAATCAGGAAACAATTCAAGCTTTTAAAGAAACCGAGCAAATGATTCAGCAAAACGATTTGAAAGAAAACAATGAGAGCTTATCCGATTACTTTGATAGGATGGCAAAGGAAGCAAATTCAAATGCTTAATTACCGGACAACAAAGCGTTTCGACAAAGACCTGAAGAAACTAATAAAGCAAGGAAGACCAGTTGAAAAGCTAAAAACAGCAATGGACTTATTGGTAAATGAAACGGAATTGAAGCAGGAGTACAGACTTCACCCGTTAGAGCCTAAAAGCAAGGTTCCTAAACGGTGGGATATACATACCGATGGTAGAAATAGCGATTGGGTACTGATCTTTTACTACGTTTTTGAACAGAATACAATTATCTTTGAACGGACAGGAAGTCATTCGGACCTATTTAAATAAAGATGCAGCAAAACTAATATTTTGTTAAGTGGGCGATGGAATATATTGGAACAAGGACAAACGATTGATTATGTAGGAAGTATCAGAAATAGTACTGGGAGTCATTTACACTTAAAAGTCTGTGAGATCTCAAAAAATGTTAATTGCTTCATTTTATGGAAAAGGGATATATGATTAATACTGAATTGATCAAGAAAAATTTAACTATCCCTAAATAGGGAGATACTTTGGCTAAACGAGCAGGCATGGATTTTTCAGTTCTTTTAACAGAATCTAGCGCGTATAAAGCAAACGATATCCTTCTTTCAAATAAATCTGGAAAGTAGTAAACTAATCAAGAGAACGACTGTTTGAAATTGTAAAGTCTCACGTAACAACTGATCTGATGAGCAATCGGCTCATTGTCAATCTGATAAAATCTAGGAGTTAACGGCCTAGCGGTTGCAGGAACCAAAAGAATTCCAATACTAATGTGAGATGTAAAAGCTCATTGGTGGCAGACACCTAAATAAACCGATTAGATTATAGCCTACCAACAGAATTGGTAGGCTTTTCTTGTAACTGAGTGAAGACTGATTTAACGAGTTTCATGTTAGCTAAATACTAAATATATTTACAAAAGTTAGAGTTAAAACCGTTGACGATACATACTATAGGAATAGCAAGACATCCTAAGCTTTATAGACAATACTCTTATTCTATAAGGCATGAGGTTAAGAATGACAAGTATCAGGAAGTATGTCAGTTTAATAAATAAATGGCTTGTTTTATGTGTTATCGAAGCAACCTGACAGATTACCATGGCATGCTAATAGCAGGTAGACATCGGAAAGATAGATTTCCATTTAATAACCTGTTTATAAAAAAGATACTGTTTCCCTTACTGGCACAGTATTCCTCAAGAAAAATTCTGTATCATATCCATTGTACACTGTTTCTGTTCCGTTAATGCTTGTTGGTAGATAAAAGAGCCATCTGTCTATATGTCCATACAACCGCAGCAAAGACTTTCACTTTCACGAAAAAGTGGAGCCAAAAGTCGATGAGTTCTATCCAAAATTGACACCGCTTCTATCTATCTCAAATCGTGAGTTCAAAGAACAATTCAAACACTTAGCCGGATCTTGGTGTGGGAATCAAAACTATCCTTGTGAGACGTAAAAATCCTCTATTGTCTGGTATAGCTGTGGCTACAGAATCTACTTATCGTCAAATCCAATAAGCTTGCACAAGGTATTTCCCATATTTTTGGGACTTTCTCGCATACCATTCCGGATCCATTGTGTTTCAACCGACACTACCGCTCCAGACAGAAATGTTGCGAAGTATTGACTTCGAGCACGTTTGTTTCTCAGTATATTAACATACCCTTGTTGCACTAAAAAAGTATATACCGTTCTGAAGGTTTTAATCAGTGTATCTGTCTGTCCGGCATTAAGTAAAAGTAACTTTTGAGCTTTATTATCATGAGCAAATTCAAAATAAATCGTCATTAATTCCTCAAAACTCATGTGACTCTTATGCGGAATTCGGCGAAGATAGTTGTAGATATCTTTCTCTTGAGCACAGGTAATTATTTCCTCAAATGATTGAAAGTTTCGATAATAATAAGTTCGTGATACATTTGCTTGGCGACATAATTCAGACACACCAATATCTGACAGCTCATGATCTTTTAATAATTCGAGTAGCGCTTCATATATGGCAGATAATTTTAATTGTTTGATTTCTTGTGGGGACATAGTTTACAACTTTCCTGATTTCTGTAACGTCTAGATATACTTAAAGCTTATCATTCTTTATACTAATGTCAAATATTGATAGGAGTGATAAATTTGAAAAACAAACAACTGTTTACTCTATTGACGATGGCAATTGGGATTTTTTTGTGCATTCTTGATACAACTGTTATGAATATTGCGCTTCCGGCTATTCAAACTGGATTGCATACAGATCTCAATAAGTTACAATGGGCACTTAATATTTATACGATTACTTTTGCAACTCTGACAATACCGCTAGGGCGCCTTGCCGATCACTTCGGGCAGAATCGGGTTTATCTTATCGGTCTGTTTGTATTTATAGTAGGTTCCATGATTTCTGGAGCGAGTAGTTCAGTTAATCTATTGATTGTTGGTCGAGGGATACAAAGCATTGGAGCTGCGATTATTTTTCCCACCAGCATGACAATAGGTATTAATACGATTGACATCAAACAACGTGATCAGGCTATTTTGATTCTTGGTCTCACTCAAGGATTAGCTGCTGCTTTTGGACCAACTTTTGGTGGTCTGTTCACTCAACTATGGACATGGCGGAGTATTTTTTTTATTAATGTTCCTTTTGCAGTTCTCTCACTAATCTTATGTCTCATTTTATTACCCTTCAAAAATGAATCACGTGTCAAAACCAGTGTGGATGTATTAGGCATGATTCTGTCGGGAATTATCTTATTTTCTCTGACTTTGGCATTGGTTCAAGGAAGCACCTGGGGATGGCTTAGTTTTAGTATTTTAGGATTATTCACGACATTTAGTATTTCGCTGATCTTGTTTTTATTACATGAATCACGTTGCACTAATCCAATGATTCAGCTCGATCTATTTAAGCATCGACATTTTGTAGGGTCCATTGTCGTAACTGTCATTTCCGGTATTTTCTTCGTTGCAATCATAGTAATCTTGCCTAGTTACTTCACGAAAATTCAAGGGTATTCTGAATTGCAGGCCGCAATAATGATTACACCAGCAACGTTGATGGTGCTAATTTTTTCACCATTCAGTGGTCTGCTTCTAAAAAAAATTGGTCCTCGCCTACTCATTACCACAGGAGTCTTAGCTATTATTGCAGGTTATGTTGGAATGTCGGTCTCAAACCTAACAATTTACTGGCAATTAGCAGTTTCAATTTCTTTGATTGGAATTGGTTATGGAATCATTGTTGGTCCAATAACCATTCTCAGCGCAGGGAACTTTACTGGGGATCTTCTTACAGCGTCACAAAGCGTAACTGGAGTTTTCAGACAAATAGGAACTGTCTTGGCAGTCGCTATTTTTGTCACTGCTTTATCGAATAATCTGGTAACAGCCAAAAGAATAATCTGGGATGATGCACAAAATAGTGTAAAAAAAATTTGTGTGTCAGAAAATGAGCGAAAGAAGATAGCCACCTTAACTTATCATGATATTTACTTCTCTGAAGGATCATCCGATAATATTAAGCAAACTGAAAAAATCAGCCCACAAGTTAAAAAATATAGGCTCGGAGTCAAAAAAAATGTTCAGATTCAAATGACTAATGCATTTATTAGACCATACAGGATCGCAACACCATTTACGGTTGCTTTTTTATCCAGTATCTTTATCTTTAAACGTAAGCGTTACAACTGAAAAATAGCAATGATTATTTAAATTACAAATTCGGCTATATTCAAAACTAATGACGGAGTTATGGGCTCCCGAGCGCCTAGTGGGAATTTGTATCGATAAGGCATAGGCATACAAATCCCCTCTAGATCAATGCTTACGGGGTTCTTTATTTTCTATATTCAACTCTCTTATACGTTTGGAAATAGATAACAAATCAAATTTATATTCTCCAAGAAAAGTGATATGTTCCCAATTGGTTCTTTCCAAACTTATGGGTTTAGTAACTTAAAAGCAGTATAAGTAAGTTGAAAGAACAGAAGCGTATTCACTAAGGGGTACATGGAACATAGAAACGAAAAAGTGCGGTAGCATACAAAAGACGAACATTACTAGAATTCTTCTACATTCAATGGACGTAATTTGCCGTTGGATAGTCCATCTCCATATCTAAACGTGTACTTGCCAACAAAATTGATATGATCATTAATTAGTGGCGATTGCTTGCGTATCATTTCTTCGGAACAGTCAAAACCCTCAGCTTTCATTTGTTCAAAGACTTTTTCTAAATACAGTGAGTTCCAATATATGATAGCGTTGGTAACTAATCCTAATGCATTGAGCTGCTCTTCCATACCATCATAATATGTTTGATAGAGTTTTCCTTTTCGGCCATAAAAGATATTACGACACAATGCGTGACGAGCATCTCCTTTATTTAATTGTTCCAAGATTTGTCGTGCATAGACTTCATCTGAAATATAGTGAAACTGATGCTTTGTTTTATAGACTTTCCCATATTCAGTTATCGCTTTTCCTAAAGGTGTAGGTTGCCCATTAAGCTGAAGAGACTTTGTTAATTCGGTTGCGTTCACTTTTCCAGATTTCAAAGAACCAGCGACGCGATGGATGTCCTCCTAATGGGTATAAATCAGTTCCATAATAATTGGATTTTGAGATAAAGCATCAAGTTCCCCGTAGTGAGCGTTAGCGTCGATTCGCCAAAGTTGGTTTCCTTTATCATTGGCAATCCTTGGGCTAAATTGAAAACCTAATAAGCCAAAAAGACCGAAAATCATATTGCTATAGCCAGCTGTGTCAGTCATGATCTGATTAGGAGTCAACTTGCTGGGGTGATTGAGGAATCCTTCTAGAAGATAAAGTGAATCACGAAGTGTTCTTGAAACAACCATTCCACGGAATCCTATATATTGATCAGAAACAAAATTGTAGAATGTTATCCCACGACCACGGCCAAAATATTTTGGATTACTTCTAGAATATAGGGAACGCTACGGGGTGACATAACGAATACCATCAGCTGAAGCCATATGACCATCACCCCATATCTTAGAGGTAGCAAGTTCCCATGAGCATGTATTATTTTTTGATTAGCGGCTGAAAGTGTATCAACTCGAATATAATGATGATTGACATAGACAAGTCGATCATACTTTAAAGAATCAAATCCTTCTTTTGAAACTGGAGAAAAGCCAATATTGCAGGACTCTGATAAAAGAACTGCCAATAGACTGATATCCAGGTCTTTCATTAAGATGAAAATACAGATAAAGCTATCAAATTACTACTAAATATCAAAGATCCCCACATTTCTTTCCCTAAAAATGCCGTAGCCAAAGAACGTGTCCACGGTAAATATTCCAACGTATTTACAGCTACCTTGTCTTACGAACCACCTCGCTGTGAACTCTGTGGCTTTGATACTGTAATTCGCCATGGCTGGGAAGATAGCCTAATCCAGCTGCTCCCTTATCAGGAAGAGCCTACATATCTTCATTTATATAAACAACGGTTTCGTTGTAAGAGTTGCTTGCATACTTTTTCGGCTAAAACATATTATGTCGCTGAAAATTGTTATATTTCTCAAGCCTTGAAGTTTGCGATTGCCGTGGACTTAAAGAAAAAAATCTCTATGAAAGATATCGCTGAACGCTATTCGGTTTCTTCAAAAACAGTTGAACGAGCATTAGACACCTTTTTCAAGGAACCGCGCAGAAACCCTGAATACTTACCAAAAAATCTTTTGATTGATGAATTTAAAGGGACGAAGGATTGTGAAGGGGCGATGTGTTTCATCATCAGTGACGCAGACGCTGGGAAAATCTTTGATATTCTAGAGGATCGTCGAAGTTTCAAATTAAGAGCCTATTTCCAACGCTTTTCTTACAAAGCCAGACGACGTGTGACCCATATCGTCATGGACATGAATGCTTCTGATGGTACAGTAACGAAACAAGTTTTCAAAAATGCACGAATTTCTATTGATCGTTTTCATGTGATCCAACAGCTGAACCGCGCCTTAAACAAACAACGGATTCAAGCTATGAACCAATTGAAAAAGAGTGGACCACAAGCACAAAAAAACTATCGGAAACTAAAAAAATACTGGCGCACCGTGTTAAAGAAGAATACCAAACTAAATTATGAATCATTAAAACAATTTCCGCTGTTTAAACAAAAATATCTAACGGAGTCAGAAGTTTTGGACTATCTACTTTCCATTGATTCACAGCTTCGTCAAAGTTATGAAGGCTATCAAAATCTACTGGATGCCTTTGATACCAAAGACTTTAACGCTTTTTTTGAACGCATTGACACGTTGCCTCACTCGTTAAATGCAGGCTTTAAAAAAGCGGTGACTTATCTTAACAAGCATAAAAAAGCGATCATTAATGCCTTGAAATATGCTTACTCTAATGGCAAGCTGGAAGGGAAAAACAATGTAATCAAAGTGATTAAGCGAATTGCTTTTGGCTTTCGAACATTCCGACATCTCCGCAAAAGAGTACTGATCCAACAGAATCTCTGCGACATCATTTAAATCATGCGAAAAAAAGGAAACGCCGAAGCGTTTCCTTAAGGTGATTTGGTTAAAACAACACTATTTGACTTAGAGCCAGAAGTAGCAGCAATCCTAGGCTTTACTGCTACTTCTTTTTTCTGTTCTAAACTATTCCCCCACATACCCCGTCAACAAATCAACATACAAATCAATAAACTTCAGGTACACATCTTTATTCACATATTCATCTACCTGATGGGCCATCTTGGTTTCACCAGGACCAAACATGATGAATGGGAAGTTCGTTGACTTGCCTCTTAAGAAGTTTGAGGCATCAGTTACACCGGGCGAAGCGGCGGTTTGGATTTCTTGGTTTAAGTGTTCTTGGCCTAGTTTGGCTGCGAGTGTTGATAGTTTTGATTCTTTTGCAGCTAGGACACTAGGTAAGGACATGTAGATATCCAATGACAGCTTGGCTCCGGTTTTGTTTTGGTCTGCCACGAGCTTTTCAAGGTCTTTGGCTACTTCGTCGTTATCGAACTCTGGAATGGTGCGGATGTTCATTTCCAGCACAGCTTCCTCGGGAATCGAATTGACTTGATTTCCGCCTTGGAAGATGGTGGTGTTCATGACTAAATCGCCCATAATGGCATTGGTTCTATCGGTAGTACGGAAGAAGTTGTTGGCTTCGTGTACAAATTCGATCAATGGATCAATGGCGTTGTAACCAAGCTGAGGCATTGAGCTGTGGGCAGCTTTGCCTTTTGATTGAATGCGCGCATCCATCGAGCCTTTGTGAGAATAGATAATCGTGTCTTGGGATGGTTCCGCAATTACTAAGGCATCAACGTCTTTCATAAAGCCATCTTTATAGAAGTGGTAAGCACCTTGGCCGCCGACTTCTTCACCAGTTGTTGCCATTAGGCGAATGGTGCCTTTTTTCAACAGCTTTTGTTCATGGATTTCGATCATAGCAATGACTAAAGCGGCTAAGCCGGATTTCATATCAGCTGATCCACGGCCGTAAAGGTTGCCGTCTCGTTCGGTTAATTGGAAAGGATCAGAGGCCCAGTTGGATTTGTCGCCGGCTGAGACGACATCCATATGACCGGATACACCAATTACTGGTGCCCCTTGGCCGATTTCGGCAACGAGATTTGCTCGGGTGTCGGTTAATTTAATCATTTTGGCCTCAATTGAATGAGCCTTAAATAGGTCAATTAAGTATTCGGCTACGGTTACTTCATGGTCGTTCACAGATTGGATCGCAACCAAATCAGCTAAAATTTTTACTTTTTCTTCATTATTCATCATTTTGCTTCCTCCATCTTTCTTGGGATAATCACTACAACTGAGACAATCGCTAACAGACAAAATAGAATATTAACAAACAAACCGCTGGTTGCACCAGCAGCGAAGCTTGCGCTTTGGCTAAGGCCGCTGTAAATCGAAGAAGAAATTGCCACGCCTAAGGCACCGCCTAGAGAGCTGGCCATTTTGTAAATTCCAGAGGCAACGCCGGCTTTTTCCAGCGGCACACTAGAAATGGCGGTATCAGTAGAAGGTGTGGCATAGATACCTAGACCGGTTCCGAAGAAGGAATAGCCGATAAAGACTAGTACTAAATAGGCAGTGCCTTGTACAAAGGTTAGAGACATTAGCAACACACCAAGGCCGGATAATAATGCTCCCCAAATCATTGGTTTTTTGGCACCGATGTTTTGCAGCAGCTTTTCACCGATCCGAATCGTGACTAGGACAGTGATCAGGTAACCAATGGATAAAAGGCCCGTTTTGGCGGCTGAGAGTCCTCGTCCTTGTTGAACGTAGGAGTTGATAATGATCAGGGTTCCGGCAACTGCATTCAGTAAGAAATTGGAAATAGTTGCACCTAGGTATCCTTTATTTTCAAACAAGGAGAAATCCACGAAGCTGTTGTCTCGACTGCGTTCGATTCGATAAAATAAGAACGTTCCTATCAATACAACGGCAATTAATCCAAGTGTGATAGGATTTCCCCAGCCTAATTCGGTTCCTTTTGAGACTACGACGTTCAGTGACAGCATCGAGATAACAAACAAAACCAGACCTAAACTGTCAAAGGCTTGCTTCTTGTTATCGGTTGAAACGGATTCTGGCGTTCCCAGCATCAGGATTGCGCTAAGGATCGAGATCACAATGGAGAACACGAAGACATAGCGCCAGCCTAGAGAGCTGTCGACTGCTCCTCCGAAGAATGAACAAAGACCTGAACCGCCCCAAGAACCGATCGACCAATAGCTAAGTGCACGTTGGCGATCTTTTCCATGGTAGTAGGATTTTACGATAGCCATGGTGGCTGGCATGATGCAGGCAGCAGAGAAGCCTTGCAGTACCCGGCCAACTAAGAACATGGCGGCATTGCCGGTCAGAATGAGGGCTAAAGATCCTAGAATATTTAATAAAATGCCTAAATAGGTAACCTTCACTCGGCCGAATTTGTCAGCGAATCCGCCGGCAACGACGATGAAAATACCAGAGATTAATCCGGTAATGGAAACACCAATGCTTAAGATACCGGAGGAGATGCCCAAATCTGATTGGACATCTGGCGCCATGTTCAACAGCGATTGGGCGAACAGCCAGTAGGTTAATACACTGAAAACAATCCCGATTAATAAGCGATTGTTTCCTCTAAAGGATCCTTCTTGAGTCACACTTTCGGTTCTCATTTCGCCACTCCTTCAAACAAATAGGCTAAAACGGCACTAGCCATTGATTTTGCGGCAATTGGCAAGCAGTCTTCGTCAATTTGAAAGTTCGGATTGTGGTGAGGGTAAATCGGTGTGCCTTTTTCGTGAGCACCGACAAAGAAAAAGCAGCTTGGTCGTTCCAGCGCGTAATAAGAGAAATCTTCTGAGGCAGTTTGTGGACCAGAATCTTCCACGCCTTCTACTTCCGGAATCTTCGCTTCAGTTACGGCATTTTTCACCAATTGAGTCATTTTTGGATCGTTCATGCAGACGGGATAATCGTTTAAATAATTCAGCTCATAGGTAATGTTGAAGGCTTGGCAAATGCCATCGAGAATTTGCTTAAATTCTTTTTCGATCACCGGACGTAAGTTTTCGTTCATCATGCGGACGTCCCCCTGCAATTCGACGGTTTCTTTAATGACGTTCGCAGAGCCTTTGCCGTCAAAGGAACCAATTGTTACGGTAGCATTGTCAAACGGACTAATCCGTCGGCTGACAATGGTTTGAACCGAAGTAACAAATTGAGCAGCAGCGACAATCGCATCGTTGGCATCTTGAGGTGCTGAGCCGTGTCCGCCTTTGCCGTGCATTTTAATCGAGAAGGTAGCCCGACCTGTGTGAACCGCTCCTTCATGGTAAAAGACCTTGCCTACATCCATCGTACTCATAACGTGAATGCCTAATACGTTATCAATACCTTCCAAACAGCCGGCTTTAATCATGGTTTGTGCGCCACCGGGCGGTACTTCTTCAGCCGGTTGGTGAAGAATCCGGATGGTGCCAGGCAGTTCATCCTTAAACTCGATTAAGGTATCGGCTAAAATCATCATGTAGGCGGTGTGACCATCGTGGCCGCAAGCATGCATGACGCCGGGTATCTTCGACGCAAAGGGAAGATTGGTTTCTTCTTGAATAGGCAGGGCATCAAAATCGGCCCGAATGGCTAAATGCTTTCCTGGCTTGCCTCCGGTAATGTCTACCCAAATCCCATTTCCGCCACCAACCTGAGTATGGACCTCACAATCCTTGCCTTGGTAAAATTCAGCAATAGTTTGTGCTGTTTTTGTTTCGTGGAAAGAGAGCTCTGGGTATTGATGGAAATGGCGTCGCAGCTGGATCATTTCATCCTTACGTTCATTAATCCGCTGGAAAATTTTTTCTTTTAATTGAGTCATTGTTCTTGCTCCTTTCTCTGATCACTATGAATTTTAGAAGATATCGTTAGTTTTACAAGGGAGTATTTTTCAACTATTCAAACTATTCTTTTAATTGTCAATTTAAGAAAGAAAAGGATAGTAAAACGAACAATATTTTTAATAAAATGATAAACTAGATGAAAAAGGAGAGCTTATGGAGACCAAAACAACTTATTCTATCCGTTATCAACGACTGGCAGCGGCGGATCATTATTTCGCTGACTTTTTTACACTGATGATGCCGTTAAAAGGGGAAATGATGATCGAAGACGATGGACAGCCGGTTCAGCTGCATGCTGGCACAATATATTGTGTTAATTTGCATCATTTGCTCTCAATTGTGTCTGCGGAGGAAGACAATGTCGTGCTCTTTCTGCGGATTGACTCGATTTATTTTGCCTCGCAGTATCCGGCCTTCTTCAACAGTCTGTTTGCTTGTCCCTTTGAGCATAATCTGCAGGGAAAGCAGCAGGCAGTCGCTGAATTGAAAGCTGTGATGACCGAGCTGTGTATCAATGAATTCAATACCCAAGCGGAACACACGATTTATGAAACCATCAAATTAGAGATGATCTTGTTGTTGCTGGTGCAGCATTTTATGACTAGCAAGCACCAAGGAACCGTTCATTCTGAGAAGCATCAAATAAAAGAAATTATTGAATTTATTGCTGAGAATTGTACTAAGGGAATCACAGTAAAGCAGATCGCGGATCATTTCTTTTTTGCTGAATCGACTCTGTCGAAGCTTTTTAAGGAAGAAACCGGCGAGTATTTGTCTCAATATTTGAAAAAAATCCA
The DNA here is from genome assembly GCF_017377655.1 of Candidatus Enterococcus ferrettii. Taxonomy (GTDB): domain Bacteria; phylum Bacillota; class Bacilli; order Lactobacillales; family Enterococcaceae; genus Enterococcus_A; species Enterococcus_A ferrettii. Next base: position 2,352 of record NZ_JAFREL010000003.1, on the reverse strand, counting down.
GCTGCGCAAAAGTATGGATGATTTGACCCATTCCAAGAAAAGTATCGAACAAATTGCGCTGGACAACGGGTTTAAAAGCGCAAAGGTTTATCGCGACCAATTTAAGCGATTATACACGATGACTCCGACTGCCTACCGCAACAAGGGCGATCTGGAGGAACATCCTGTAAGAATGGCGTTGAATCCTGCGATGGACCTGACGTCTGGACAAATTATTCAGCTGCTGTACAGTGTGCTGCAGGAAAGCCCACCGGAACATGCACCTACTCATTTATTCAGGCAAACAAAAGAGCTGCTGATTCAGGAGGTCTCAGAAATCAGACCTCGCTCGGCTGCCAAGGTGATCATTCAAATCGGCAATCTAACTGATCTGGCTAAGCAGAATATTCAAGCAGAGCTGCTGGAATTAAAGCAGATTCATGCATTGGATTCTATTAGCTGCTTCCATCTTTTTCCTGAGCTGCCGCTTAGCTATACCTTAGCCAAGCAGGCCAAGCTGAATTCTTTTCCAGCCTTTGCTGAGCTGGATCAGGCAATGGAGTTCATTTGTCAAAACAACCTGCAGTTGATGCTGACGCTGTCTAAGGAACGCTATGATAAATACGGCCCTTTGATCTATCTGCAGGTCATGCAGCGAATGATTAATAAATTTGGTCAGCAGATTTTTTCATTGCTGTCGGTTAATTTCGAGTGGAGCGCCAAATATAACGAGCAGGAACAAGCCCACTATTTCGCACTGCGGAAAAAAATCCAAAGCTTCTCAGCACAGTTTCGAGTAGGCTTTTGCTTTCCTTTGCCTGATCCTTACGAAGAGGAGGCTGTCCGGCAAACGGCTCAAGTGTTTTTAAAGCAGATGGCCGGTCAGGCTGATTTCGTTACCTTTACGGTGGAACCGAATGTTGTGCTGCATCAAAAGCAGGACTTTTCAGAAGAAACCGCCTTTTACCATCAGTATGTTCAAGCCAAAACACGTTTTGTTTTGCAACTGCTGAAGGAAGCGAAAATGAATGTGCCGCTTTATTTAATGGAATGGAACACTCTGACTGGTACGACAATCAATTTCAATGGGTTGTTCTTCCGTGGAGCGCTGATTGTACAGGAATTGCTGCAGCTGGATCAATTAGTGGAGGGCTATGGCTTTTGGCTGGATTTCTATCTCCATGAACAGAACCGGAATTTCGGTTCGACCGACAGCTCCGGATTGGATCTTTTTCACTTTCACGGCCATCGCCGACCGTCCTTTTTCTGCTTGCAACTGACACGGCGGGTGACCGGCACCATTTTGTCCGAAGGGCCAGAGCATCTTCTAACCAAACAGGGAAGGAAATACCAGCTGCTGGTATGGAATACTAACTATTTTGATCCGCAGCTGTCTTCAGAAGAAGCGTTTCTAGCCAGCCAATCACTGGATCTCAGTGTGCGGCTTCGGCAGGTGCTGAACGGCCGCTTTCAAGTAAAACGGTTAGTCTTGGATCGAAATCATGGAGCACTCTTTTATGCCTATTCAAAATTCCAAGAAGCCCAGGAGTTGGACGAGGAAACGGAAGCCTATATTCACAAGACAAATAAGCCAAGCTTGCGCGTTTTTGACACCAAGATTACCGATACCTTTTCTTATTCCTTCCACTTGGATACAAATGCAGTGGTTCTCTTTGAATTTACACCGATTGTTTATTTGAACTAGGGCGTGTCTGAAAATTCAATAGAGATAGGGTAAGCTCTGATAAAAACGATTGAAGCAGGATAATTAATGGTACAGCCACGACGATATGAATTGAATGATGAGCAATGGGATCAGATTGGTGGATAAACTCACGTTTAAAATTGTAGTAACCCATATTTTGGGCGATAAAGCCTACGGATCAGAGACGATTCGTGACTGGATTTCTGCACAAGGCATCGCCTATACAATCCTCCCAACAGAAAATGTCGAGAATCCGTGGAAAGTAGATTGGTTCTTGTACAAAGAGCCCCATTTAATAGAGTGCTTTTTCAACAAGATAAAACACTCTATTAAATGGCGTTACACGGTATGATAAATTGGCAAAGTCGTTTTTATCGTTTGTTTATGTGGCTG